>CAZAPF010000003.1:0-170261 GCA_964486885.1 uncultured Verrucomicrobiota bacterium | reverse complement strand
TGCTACAGGTTGAAATTAAGGAGAAATAAAATGAAAACTATCCCTGCTATTCTAATGGCAACCGGACTGGCTTTTATGAGCGGTTGCGGAGAAGAGAAAGAAGAGTTTTCCCGTTATCCCTCGGTGCAGGTTCCTATCTATTGCATAGACGGCTACATTCGTAATTTATCGAATGAGAATCCTGAACTGGCATATAACGCGATCTGTAATCTCGGAATATTTGCGGAGCATTTTGGAGAAATGCTTAGCGCGGATGATGCAGAACCCGACTCTGCTGAATACAAACAAGCGGAAGAGGCGTACCGCTCGATCTGCGAACAACTGGATTCGAAAAATCCCTATGCGGTGGCCGCCAGCCTGCGATTCCTTCAGCTTTTCGTGAAGAAATATGAAGCAAAGGACGAACTGCTGAAATCCGTCATCCAGATCGAAAGTGATTATGTGCTAGTGCAATTTGAACAAGCCACTTTGCTGAAGAGGTTGGTAACAGAGAATTCCCGGTTGCCGGAACCCTTACTGCGCAACCTATTGAAAAGCTCTTCGTGGATTGTGATACAGACGACGTACGAGTTGATCGGCCGGCTCCACGATGAACCGCTAAGAAAAGAACTTATCCATCGTTATCAGAATACAACAGACGCAGGGGAATCTTCGATTCTACTCGAGGCTATAAGCCATCAGTTAAAACCCGAGGAAGCCCGGATGCTGGAGGCGGATATGCTCTCCACTGAAAGCCCGAAGATGCGCGAGCTGATCAGCATGGTGCTGGCTGACCATGCAGATGTACCAGGCGTGCGGTCATGGCTTTGTGATCGCTATGAAAAATTTAGCCCCGAAGACAGAAAGCGTATCTTCTCCGAAACGAAGGATCTAGATCTGCAGTTTGCATATCTGGCTATGGATTACGATCCCGGTGAAAAATTTATGAAGGCCCGATTAAGGGACCGTCTGGCGGAGAAAAAGAAAGTGGGTCCGAAAGACCTGGCCCGTATCGATCAGGCACTGTCATCTGCCCCCCGGACGAGCGAACGCTGGCAGACGATGAAGAAGGAAGCGGAACTGGACCGTCTACGCCGGCATGCGTTGAGTAAGGATATGACTCCGTTTTCGCAGGAGTTTCTCGAACAGGCCAAAGTAGTGATCGCTCAACATGATTTCCCTGCTGAAGACAGGGATAAGCTCATTAAAAACCTCAACCGGGCATTGATCCCTTATGGAGCAAAAAAACCGGTCGGGAAGTAACCATGAAGATTATGGGGATTTGTTGTTGAGGCATCAGCCATCTCCACAGCTGGTCTGGAACGCAACGGGAACGGCATCAAAACCCAGTCATCCCAGCAGCCCTCAATTCCCCTGCCCCGATTCCTTTGCGCACTCCACGAAAAAACCGCGCATATACTGAATGGAGGGCAAGCAAATGAAAACGTTTCAAACAGGAATCATTACCGTACTTTTAGTTCCGTACCTGCCAGGTATTCTAACGAATTCCTGCGCAGCAGAAGCTGAAAAACCAACTCCTACCCTGAGTACAAAACTTTTTTCTGCAATGGATGCCAACTCGGACCAACTGGTTTCAAAAGAGGAATATTATTCGTTCGGGAAGGCCTATATGCAGGAGAAAGGAAAAGCATTCAACTCGTCTACTGCACAGCAGAATTTCGCTGCACTGGATATCAACGGAGATGGAAGCATTGGGCAGGATGACGCTCGCGTAAAAACCATAGAAGAGCAGGAGATCCCGAAAGGGATCGTGGGTGTGTGGCGTTATTGGGATGAAAAAAAGTATGGCTTTATAACCTTTGTTTTTGCCGGGGATGGGGAAGCGGACATGATTGCCGATAACGTTTCAACCCGTGCCATGGCCCTTCAACATGGCGGCAGTATGACCTATACGTATGATCCGTCTACCGATCCCGATTCTTTGGATATTATTGCGGTAGGCGGATCGGGGCCTGAAACCGTTATGCGCTGCATTGTCAGGTTTCTTGATGATGATCGGATCAAGTTGCGCATGGCTCACGGGAAAGGATACGTCCGGCGGCCCGAAGGGTTTACTGCGGAACCCGAGGGCGACACGCTCATCCTGAAAAGGTCTCAGCACAAGCCGGGTGAAATGCGCTATTTCTGAATGCTCCAGCAGGCAATACCAGGCTACCGCACTCTATTGTTTCAGCACTTCTTCCGAGAAGAAGTAAAGGCCATCTCCATTGCGTACTTTCTGTCAAAAATGCGCATGTATTAATTGAAGAGCCAGTTGAGGTGTACCATGAAAATACATCGAAGCAGATCAATACGTGTTACGGGTCAAACGGCCTTGTATGCACTGGCTAAATTGACCGCCCGGGATACTCGTATAAGAAAAAGAATACGTGTCGAAACAGCTGCGCTAAACAAGCATATAAATACCTGTATATATACCCGGATTTACCCTTGCCAACTTTTTAAACAAGAGTATATCCCCATACAGGGGATTAAGAGGAACGGAGAACTAAAATGAACACCAAAGGGCGCAAGATACTAATAAAGAAACACCTCACAACAGGCATGATAAGCCTGATTGGTCTCTTATCCGGTTGCGCATCTTTCCAGGGAGGCGAGCTGCAAAAAGTAAAAACGTTCCCCCAGACGCATGTTAAAAAAAGTGTGGATGTGGATGCCAGCTTTACGATGTATCTAAACGGCGAACCTTTCACATTTATGCATGATGCCGCCGAAAAGGACTTTGCTGAAAAGTGCGCAAAGCGGCTGAACAAAAGCAAGATGTTCGGCGACGTTTCCACGACACATCCCGATCCGGATATTAAAGTTTCGGTCGCATTTGCCGATTTGGCCGAAAATAATCTGGGTGAAGCATTTCTTACGGGACTGACCCTGTACCTCTATCCCAGCAGCCACACCGATAACTTTCATTTGAGCGCCCGGATAACCGACATGCGCACAGGCCGGCAGAAAGACATCATGCTGACGGACAAAGTGACCATGTGGCAGCAATTGTTCCTCCTACCGCTACTGCCTTTCAAAACCCAACCTTACGAAGCGAATAAGTGCATGAACAATATGATCGACAACCTTTGCCTTGAGATCTACCGCACGGGACTTCTTGAAACAGCAACATGGAATGCAAGCTCCAGCGAATGGAGAAGACGATGAAAACTAAAACCTTGATTAGTCTACTGACCATCTGCTGCCTGGTTGCCGCAACAACCTCAACGGCAAATCTGTGGGGCAATTTAATATACGCCATCGATTACGACAGTGACACGGTCACAATTACTGGATTTACAGGCACTGACTGGGCGGACATCCCGCCTGTCATTGGAACCAGGCCAGTTACAAGTATTGGACCATTGGCATTCGCTTACGCATACGACTTGGAATATGTCGACATCGGACGCAACGTTACGACCATCGATCAGGGTGCGTTTTATTACTGTGATTCTCTGATCAGTGTCTTTGGAGGAAGTGGCGTAACATCCATAGGGAATACCGCATTTGCCGAGTGCGATTCACTAACCGGTTTCACCATACGCGACGGCGTCACGTTCATTGGAGATTTCGCGTTTGGAAATTGCGACGACCTGACCAGCATGACCATTCCCGACAGCGTCACATCATCACTGGGAGAAAATGTATTCTACGATTGCTACAATTTAAGAAGTGTTACGATCGGCAATGGCGTTACGTCCATCGACTTTCAGGCCTTCGCCCAATGCTTCAACCTGTCTGACGTCGTGATTGGCAATAGTGTCACAAACATAGCGGACGAGGCCTTCTACCGGTGCACAGGCCTAACCAATATATTGTTTGGAAGCAGTGTCGCCTCCATTGGAAACAGCGCCTTCTGGGATTGCGACGGGCTAACCAGCCTTGTGGTTCCCGATGGAGTAACGCACATTGGCGATGCTGCATTCATGTACTGCAGCAGTTTATATAACGTAGAGAGCGGTAATGGTGTTGATTCCATCGGGGATTCCGCATTCAAGTACTGCAACAGCTTAACCAATGTCATACTGGGAACCAACCTGACATACATTGGGAACGAAGCCTTCCGCGACTGTCAGAACCTTCAAGCCTTGGTCATTCCCGACAGCACTGCGCATATTGAAAGTCAGGCATTCGCCTACTGTTATGGGTTGTCTGATATTACATTGGGAGCCGGCATTACGAACATAGATAGTATTGCATTCTACAAATGTATAAGCCTGACCAACCTAACAGTCCGCAATGGAGCCAAAGCCATCGGAGGTTTTTACGATTGTGATGCCCTGAACAGGGTAGTCATTCCCGACAGCATCACAACCATTGGCAACACCGCTTTTTACGATTGTGACGGCTTGAGTAATATTGTGCTAGGCAGCGGTGTCACCGTAATCGGATCAGAAGCATTCAGATCTTGCTTCAATCTGGACAGCATCGCACTCCCCGAGAGCGTCACCTCTATTGAATCCGCTGCATTCCATAGTGCCGGCCTAAACCATATCTCGATGGGAAACAGCATTACGAACATTGGGGCCAGCGCCTTTACCAGCTGTTCCGGACTCAACAGCATAATTCTCCCTGAGAGCGTCTTATCAATTGGAGCAGGTGCATTTTCCTACTGCCACAACCTTACCGATTTTGCGATTCCCGACAGCGTCACGAATATTGGTCAAAGCGCCTTCTACAGTTGTGTTAACCTGACCTCCATCGCTATCCCGGACAACACTACATCGTCTATTGGAAGCTCTACATTCGCCGGATGCAGTAGCCTGACCAATGTTTCAATCGGCAACAACGTTCCCTCCATCGAGGAATACGCATTCAGCACTTGCGGCAACCTGACCGACATCACAATCCCCGACAGTGTCACAAACATTGGGCGCAAAGCCTTTTATGAGTGTACCAACCTGAACACCGCTGTGATAGGCAACAGCGTCTCATCCATTGGTGCGGAAGCATTTCAAAAATGCTCCAGCCTCACCCTCATCACTATACCTGACAGTGTTATCTCCATCGGGGACTCTGCATTCCAATACTGTTACAGTCTGCAAAATGTCATACTCGGAACGGGAGTTGACTCTATTGGAGACCGATCATTTATGTCCTGTACCAACCTGACCGGAATCATAATTCCCGACAGCGTTACAACCATAGGATTCGCCAGTTTCTCCGGTTGTTCGAGACTTGCCTACGCCATCATTGGCAACGGCGTCACGTCTACTCTCAGGGAATTTATGTTCTCGGGATGCACCAGCCTGACCAATGTGATTATCGGCAGCAGTGTATCATCCATTAATGATCATGTGTTCTCCGGCTGCACCAACCTGTCTGAAATCGTGGTTGACATGAACAATGCAGTCTACAGCAGCAATGGTGGCGCCTTGTTCAACAAAGATCAAACAACGCTTCGCATGTGTCCACCGGGCAAGGATGTTTATTTACTCCCTGACAGCGCCACATCCATAAGTGATTTTGCTTTCTACCACTGCAATGGTTTGATCGCGATACAAGCGAGTGAATCTAATTCGACCTTCAGCAGCCGAGACGGAGTCTTGTTTAATAAAAACCGAACAACTCTCATTAAATACCCAAAAGGCAAGGAGGGTGCATATACAGTCCCCGACGGAGTCACTTCCATCGGCAGGTATTCATTCATGGAATGCGAAAATTTAACGGGCTTAGGCGGCAATGTGGTTATTCCCAACTCCATTGAAAATAAAATCGTAACGACTATCGGTAACGGAGCGTTCTACAATGAAGATAGTATAACCAATATTACAATCACGACTAACGTGCTGACCATTGGCGAGTCTGCATTTCGTGACAGCTCAGGACTGGTCAGCATTGCAATCAGCAACGGGGTTACAACTATTGAGCATGCCGCATTCCAATACTGTACAAGCCTTGCCAACATCCACCTTCCCGACAGCGTCGAAACCGTCGGTGATTATGCCTTTGCCTATTGCAGCGGACTAACCAACGCTGTTGTTGGAAGCAGTGTTTCGGAATTAGGACAATCCGTTTTTCGCAATTGCACCAACCTGATAGGCATTGAAATTGGAACTGGCGTCACAAACATTGGTCCATCTGCATTCGAATCGTGTGCCAGCCTCAGCCATATCACCATTCCCGATAACGTCGAATCTATTGGAGACGATGCATTTTCCTTTTGCGGAAGCCTGACCAACGTGACCGTCGGAAAAAATGTTACGTCCCTGGGCAATTGGACATTCTACCTCTGCAGCAGCCTGGTCAGCATCAATATCCCCGATAGGGTTGTTGAGGTCGGCGACTATGTTTTCTACTACTGCGGAAGCCTTGCCGATGTCGCCATTCCCGACAGCATCACCAACGTAGGAAGCTATGCATTCTGCAACTGTTCCTCACTGGTTGATATCACCCTTCCCGAACAAGTTGCTTCCATTGAGGACTTCGCTTTTAGCGGATGTACCAGCCTAACCAATATCATAATCCCTGACCATGTATTGTCCGTTGGAAACTATGCACTTGGCGCCTGCTCAACCCTCTCCGATGTAACCTTCCCAGACAGTGTCCTTTCCCTTGGCGAGGGTGCGTTATCGGGATGTTCCAGCTTAACCAACATCACCCTTCCAGCCAACATCACCACACTTAATGATTGGCTATTCAGAGATTGCTCCAGCCTGACCGGAATAATGATCCCCAGCAACGTTACCTCCATAGGAAGAGGTTCCTTCAGCAATTGCGTCAACCTGCCGGAGGTCACCATACCCGGTGGCATGACAACCATCGACAAATGGGCATTTCGCAACTGCTCCAGCCTGACAACCATCACGATCCCCAACAGTGTCACATTTCTCGGAGACTATGCGTTTTACTTATGCAGCGGTTTGAATAGCATCACCGTTGGCAACAGCATTACCTCCATCGGCAGCTGGACATTCAGCCATTGTATCAACCTGCCCGACATTATACTCCCTGAAGGCGTGACGAGCATCGGCGGTTATGGGTTTGGAAATTGCACCAGCCTCACCAACATCACACTCCCCGATAGCCTTCAATCCATCGGAAGTTCTACTTTTGTTGGTTGCACCAACCTCTCATGCATCATATTACCCGACAGTCTGACAACCCTCGGCAGCGCAGCATTCAGTGGTTGCTCCAGCCTCTCCAGCATTACGATCCCACAAACTATCACAACCATAGAAGGCTCTGTATTCAGTGGATGCATCGGCCTGATGAGTGTCAAGCTCCCTGACAACGCTACATCCATTGGAAATCATGCGTTCTATGGTTGCGAGGGCCTGACAAGTATCACCATTCCCGATAGCGTCACCATCATCGGCGCTGCTGCTTTCGAAGCTTGTACCGGTCTGACCGGTGTTTATTTCCAAGGTAACGCTCCTTCAGCGGGTTTTAATATATTTCTAAATTCCAACCAGGCCTCAATCTATTACCGAGCCGACTCTATCGGCTGGGGTGCAATGTTTGGAGGGCGCCCAACGGTGTTGTGGAATCCGTTGGTTCAAACTGGTGATGGAAGCTTTGGTGTACAGGCGGGCGAATTTGGATTCAACATTACGGGAATTGACGACGAGCGACTGAAAATTGAAACCTGTACAAATCTCGTTGCAGGCATCTGGGAATCAGCAATCACCACTAACCTGACCGCAGGCTGCATCTATTTCAGCGATTCGGACTGGATCAATTATCCCTATCGGTATTACCGACTCAATATGCCATAATAAGAATTTAAAATTCCCAAATGTTTGGAGAAAAAATGAAAACCACAAATACAATCTGTTTATCATTGCTGACGCTATGTTCTCTGTCGGCCCTGAACGCCGATGCTTTCGTAGATCCCGGCAACCGGCTGCCCAATATAGATTCGCGGACTCAAACCACCGCACAGGATTCATTAGTGGCAACGAATGAAATGGAAGTTGCATATGCTTCAGCCCAGACAGCCGCCATCGCATCCCTTGAAACTTGCATTAAGGACGTGAGGGTGAGCTGTGATCCCATCACAGGTGCGCCCCGGCTGATTTCTGCTCAGGGAGGATTCCTGACCGAATCAGCAGGTCAGGGTTCGGCCATCAGCGCAGACGCTCTTGAGGCATTCTCTTTAGATGATCCGAACCGGATCATCTATGCATTCATCAACGAACATGAAAGCCTTTTCGGCCATACTTCAGAGCATCTGGAAGAAGCGGAGCTTAAGAGCGATTCCGTAAATTCGCGCAATGGACTGCGAACGGTAATATGGCAACAGCATGTCGATGAGATACCGGTCTTCCAGGGATTGTTCATTGCCCACCTCACAAAGCACGAAGAGCTGGTAAGCATTAAGAGTCATTTTATACCGAACCCTGCAACTGCGGCTGATGCCGTTGTTGCAGACCGGGCATCACTCGTATCTACCCCTCCGATTTCAGCAGATGAAGCCGTCGCCCTGGCAGCCAATAATATTCATTTTCCGATTTCAGAAAACGGCGCACAGATCCAAACTCCAAACTCATTGCATCCGGAACATGTTGTGCAGGTTGACAACCCAACGGGCGCGACAAAGCAACAGCGGTTTACGGCTCCGGACTTATCAGGAGAATCCATTGCTGATTTGGTTTGGCTTCCGATGAACCGTGCCATTCTGCGTTTGTGCTGGCAGGTAATCCTGACCAGTACACAGCGAGGCGAAATGTTCCGCGTGCTGGTTGATGCGCAGACAGGTGATGTACTCATCCGGCATGGATTGACCGAATATCTGAGCGATGCGACCTACCGCGTATTTACGAGCGATAGCCCATCTCCATTCTCTCCGGGCCACACCTCGCCAAACTCCAGCCAGCCTTCTCTTGTTTCGCGTAGTCTCGTGGTGATTGACGCGCTGTCGGCCACCGGATCACCGGATGGGTGGATTGATGATTCAGATAACCAAACCCTAGGCAATAACGTTGATGCGCATCTTGACCTGGACGACAATAACATTGCGGATCCGGGTTCACGGCCAACCGGTTCCCCTTCCCGTGTGTTCGATTTTTCAATGAATTTAAATTTGCAACCCAGCACCTATCAGGATGCATCCGTGGTACAGCTTTTCTATTGGAACAACTGGACGCACGACCGGCTCTATGATCTAGGATTTACCGAGTCGGGCCGCAATTTCCAAACGGATAATTTTGGGCGGGGCGGAATAGGAAATGATGCTGTACAAGCCGATGGACAAGATGGCGGCGGCACCAACAACGCTAATTTTTCAACTCCTCCGGATGGGTCTCCCGGCCGCATGCAGATGTATATTTTCGATGGCCCTACTCCGGCGCGGGATGGTGATCTGGATGCCGAAATTATTATCCATGAATATTGTCACGGCCTCAGCAACCGACGTGTCGGCGGAGGCGTAGGCATGTCTGCACTCCAATCCCGAAGCATGGGTGAAGGATGGTCCGATTTTTACCCCCTCGCCCTCTTGAGCGAAGCGGCAGACAACATGAACGGGAACTATGCCACGGGCGGCTATCTCACCTACGAGTTTTACGGCCTGACTGAAAATTATTATTACGGCATACGACGCTATCCGTATTCTACGGATATGACGAAAAATCCACTGACCTTCAAAGACATTGATCCAACCCAGGCCAGTTCCCACACCGGAATCCCGAAAAGCTCCCTCCCATCAAGTTATGCTGCCGAGGTCCACAACGCCGGTGAGGTCTGGTGCGTCACACTATGGGATGCGCGCGCAAATCTTATTACCAAATATGGGTTTGCAATCGGCAATGAGTTGATCCTTCAACTCGTGACCGACGGGATGGAATTGACCCCGGCCAACCCTACTTTCATCGAAGCACGGGATGCCATTCTGCAGGCCGACCTGGTGAATAATGCGGGCGCGAACCAATCGGAACTGTGGACCGCCTTTGCTAAAAGAGGCATGGGATTCATTGCCTCAGCACCCGACAGCGGAACGACAATCGGTGTGATCGAATCATTCGATATGCCGGACGATCTCCGGATCACCCCGAAAACGGGTTTCTCTTCCTCCGGAAACGAACTGGGACCGTTTGCGCCGGACTCCGCCCCTTACCAGGTACGGAATGCCGGAACCAGTGCGCTTCCATGGACCGTGACAACTTCGGCGGCATGGCTGAATCTTTCGAAATCGGGCGGCGTGCTGCCTGCAGGGACAACCGATAGCTTAACCGTCTCACTGAATGCTGCAGCCAATTCATTGCCTCCAGGAATCTATTCCTCATCGCTGGTCTTCGAGAACACGGCCAGCAGTTATACCCAGATCCGGAATGTTGAACTTCGGGTGGAAACATATGCCCTGCTGCCATTCTCCGAAGGTTTTGAAAGCGGCACGCTCGCTACCTACTGGGAATCAACAGGAACGGAAGAATACAGAACCCAGATTACCTCGGACTATAATCCCTATAGCGGCACCTACCACCTTGTGATGGATGACCTGAACCATGGCGGCGCGTATTCCCGGAATGAACTTACGCTCGGCATTAACCTGGCTTACAGCGGCAATGTGATGCTGAGCTTCTGGGCCAGAGATTTTAACGATGAACCCAATGGCCCGCCTGCCATACCCTTCACGGGAGGAGCAGACTTTGATGGCGTGGCCATCAGCGAAGACGGAATATTGTGGTATGAAGTTCAGGCGCTGCGCGATGAAATCAGCTCCACCAATACGCTATTCACGGTAGATCTCGATGCCGCAGCGGCAACGCACAGCCTGACTTTCAATTCAACCTTCCGTATCCGCTTCAATCATTATGATAATTTCAGCATGACGACCGACGGCATAGCAATTGATAACATCACAATCACCGGCATCCTGCCTGATACGGATGGCGACGGCATGCCCGACGCATGGGAGCGGGCCTATTTCAGCCATCCATCTAATTGCGTTGCAACACTTGATGCCGACCGTGATGGACTGAGCAACCTCGGAGAATACATCGCCGGAACAGATCCCACCAACGCGGTCTCTGTCTTCTCGGTAACCTACTTTGAGCGGATGGATGATGAATATGTGATCGAATGGAATCCACTGCCGGGCCGAACCTACAGCCCGTGCTGGGCAACGAGCCTTATCTACGGCGACTTCCTGCCGATGGCAAGCAATCTGCCCTATACCGTAAACTGTTACACCGACACCGTACACGGAACGGAAAACAGCTGTTTCTACAACGTGGAAGTTCAGCTGGAGTAAACGCACATCAATAAACCGACCGGAGGCAAAAATGAATGCTCAAGAAATACTACTGGCATTACTCATGCTCGCACCTGTTGCCTCGGCAAGCCCGGAGCAATTCGTTCAGTGGGAGGGAAATGGTCATTATTATAAAGCCGTTGCTTCCAAAAAAAATATCCATTGGGAGCGAGCTAAAACCAAAGCCGAACAAGCAGGCGGCTATCTGGCAACCATTACATCGGCGGCGGAAAATAAATTTGTATTCAGCCTTATTGATGACGAGAAGTATTGGCGTCCATACGCAGCCGGATCCCGTAATCTTGTGGGACCCTGGATTGGTGGCTATCAGGAGGACGATGCCCCCGAGCCGGATGGTGGGTGGAGATGGGTTACAGGTGAAGAGTTCCACTACACAAGCTGGGGGCCCGGTCAGCCGAATAACCGATTCTACGGAAAAAACGAAAACCGGATGAAATATTTCAGCGAAAACTCCAGCAAAAGGAAGCCAACGTGGAATGATTGCCCCAACTATATGGCCGGCCACCCTGTGCACGCCTACGTGATTGAGATGGACCAACCTCCCACCAATAAAGAGTAATCCCGTGGGGGTAGAAATGAATGCACTATTAGGAGGCGCGCGATGAAAACGTTAAAAAAGACATTTGCAGTAAGCACTATTGTCCTTGCCGGAATGGTCATGCAACCGACGGTCGGCACCGAACAACCGGAAAAGAAAGCTTCCCGGCCGGGAGCACGGATTGGCACCTATGATTCCAGGGCGATTGGCTTGGCCTATATCCGCTCCGATGCATTCGATGAGAAATTAGAGCAAATGAATGCAGAACTGGAAAAAGCGAAGGCGGCTGGAGATAAAAAGCGAGTTCAAGAACTGGAGGCCTGGTTTCCGACTCAACAGGCAGTGGCTCACAAACAAACTTTCGGGACGGCACCAGTGGACGACATTTTGGAACCAATTAAACATCAAATCCCGGGGATCACCAAACAAGCCAACGTCGACTTGATCATTTCCAAATGGGATACCGGTAGTCAGTGGCCGGATGCGGAATTCGTTGATGTCACCCTACTGATGATTCAGCCATTCAATCCCGACGAATCTACCCTGAAGATGATTACCGAACAGTTGCCAAAACTCGACCCGATACCCAGCGAGAAACTGGAGAAGCATGAGCATTGAGTGAGGAAGTTACGTAATAGGAGGTATGATATGAACTTTGAAAAGGCAATCCTCCTCGGAGTTATTACTGCATACGCTGCGCTAAGTTATGCGCAGGTGACCCGAGTCAACCGTACGAATAACAAAGGCCCAACTGCTAAGGCAGACACTATTGCCTATCGCGAGGTACTCTGGACCAATATATTCGAACAGCACTATCCCGACAAAGAAACATTGGCCGAAATTCCGTTCAACGAGATAGATTTCACTATCCCGACAAACGATGTCTCCGCAGCATGGAGCAATGATTATCAGGTGATTGTTCTGTTACAGGATGAAGACATGTCCGGCCCCGCGGAGAACGAACAAGACACAGCCTTCACCACTAATCTGAACGCATCACTGCTCAGCCAACTTACTGCAGACGAATTGCTTCAATGGCAATACGGCGGCACTAAAACAGAAAGGAACCCATCCAACCAGAAGGGCACAAAACGGACGCCAACCCAGATTCTCATCATTGAACCATTGAACTCACTCAGGGGCGACACACCCGGACCGATTAAGGTTCATGAATACCGGCTGGATACCGTCCACCCGAAACCCGAGTGGCATGAATGGTTCAATCCCCGTATGTTTCTGGAAAAATGGGCGGGCTACTGGAGCAGCGAAACCAATGCGACACCGGTAGTGCTGGTATTATTTACGTTTTGATAGGGATTGGGTTTGGTGGTTGTTAAGGAAGATGAGGGAACACGAACCCGATATTGAATAAAGAACAAGGAGGCAAAGATGAGTCAGGAACGAGTACTGGATATCATTGAACATGCACGGAACTTTTGTTCCGAATTGAGCACCTATTACAATGCTTTGAGTGAGGTTGCTGATCGGGAGAGAGTTAAAATATTCCTTGACTATCTCAGCGAGTGTGAACAACGGCATGACCGGGCTCTTGCTGAGTATGAGGAAACTGCTCCCGACGAGATCATCGATACCTGGTTTAAGTGCGGGGCAGACCGCGCCACCGACAAGTGCATACACCCCTCAGGACTCACTCCCGACATGGATGTGGACAGTGTCCTTCGCGAGGCATTGCGTCTGGATCAGTGTTTGTCGGATCTATATCAGGAGGTGATTGAGCGAGCTCAAACCGACCGGATCAGAGAGGTGTTTACCAACCTTCTGGAGGCCAACAAGAAAGATATGCGCAATTTGGCGAGGGACTTCGGACACCTTCAGGATTGGTAACTTAATCCAAGAAGTGAGACCACCAAATCTCTCTCTGATAAAAGGAGAACGGCAATGAAAATAGCTAAAGCATTCTGCCTGTGTGCATGCGGCATGATTATTGCCGCGGCACCACACGCCTACGGAGAAAACAAGAGCCCTGCCCCCAGGCCTCAACTCGATGCGTTCATGAAGAGGTGGTCAACATACGAAGCGTTTAAGGCCCCGATGGATCCCAAGGATGAACCCCTCCTGCTGGCGGCCCTGAAGAAAGATCCCTCAGGCCCGTGGGCTTCGTATGTCGCGATGAAATTCGCACAGATGCAGTTTAAGGCGCGCGGACTGGATGCAACTGGGCGGGCCGCCCTTTACAGCGCGTCGCTCAGCTACCTGAAACCGGCGCGCGACACCTTGGCCCAAGCCGCTGAGGCCAACCCTCAAGACACCAATCTACAACATTACCTGAACAAGATAATAACGAATATTTCGCTGGCCTTGCTGGAGGCGGGGCTTGATCTCGCGGAGGTTAAATCCTGTGCCGAAGCTGCCCTTGCCAACAACAAAGACACGCAATCGTGGAACTATGGAAACATTATCTATGACCAACACAGCTTGCTTGGTCGGGTTGCCCTTCGCGAGGGAAAGCTCGACGAGGCTAAGAAACAACTGCTGGCAGCCGGCCGCACACCGGGTTCGCCGCAGCTTAACTCATTCGGCCCCGATTTTATCCTGGCCCGCGAACTGGCCGAGAAAGGCGAGTATGACACCGTACTCAAATTTCTAGACTTGGTGGCCCGCTTTTGGGCGAATCCAGAGGAAAGAACCCAAGACAATTCCAAACGCTCTGCCAACAGACATCTCAAGGAATTGGAGTCATGGAGAAAACAACTCAAGACCGGAAAGGTTCCTGATCATCAAAAATGGAAATAGACATGCAGGAGGTTTGCCATGAAACGGAAACATGCGACCTTACGGTGGAAAAACACACCTGCTGTACCGCCCGGAAAAGGGATCAAGAGAATAAGATAAGGGTCAACGAAATGAGTGAAAGACGCGCCATTAAAAGCTCTACAATAGCCCGAGTCTCATCGATCCTGCTGGCGGTTGCGACAAGTTGCCGGGCCACCACTCAATATCATGATTTCCTGCTCAAAGACGGGCGCAGTTTTAGAGGCCGGATCGTGGCCTACGACCAACATGCAGACACCGTAAGCATCGAGTGCGCTGACAAAAGTCTTGCTAAAATATCTCCTACTGTCTTTGACGATGCCGACCAACTCCGCATTGAGGAATGGAATATTGTTCGGTGCTTTGAGTCCGAGAATCTATTTAAAATTTCAGCAGGCAGAGATTCCTTTGAAGAGAAGGAAGCAGTAAAGACTTTTTACTTAGGGGATGGAGGCCCCCAGACAAAAACCGTGCGTGTGCACCACGTATTTTATACTATTCATCTGAAAAACAACTCGACTATCGCACTGCAGAATTTAGCTATTGAATGCTGTATTTTTTACAGTCAGGAACATCGCGGAAAATCTACGGATAATAAATGGGTTACAGATCGAGGCATTCAGAGTTGGAAGGCAGGCATTCATCAAATGGACCCAAAGTCAAAGAGAGAACTGAAGACCAAAGATATCATCACCAATAAGGTCGAGGACCTGCAGACCAACAGCTTTCTAACCTACGGATTGAGCAAGGAAGTTAATGTTGAAGGAATCTGGCTTCGCATCATCTTACCCTTATCAAACGGACGGGAAATCATGCGTGAATACTGTCTTCCCGACAGTCTGAGTAAACATCATGACTGGGTGTCAACAAGTGTGCCAGCCGGCTTAAACAGGTAATACAGAAGGGCCGTATGTAATGAACAAAATAATACTATTCGTGTTTGCCGTTTGCGCCGCAGCCTGGTCATACGGAAACGAGGAACCCGCAACGACTCCATCCGGTGGTGCCACAGCCATAGTCTGTACAAATGCTGCCATATTTTGGTTTCCAGTCGAGAATGCAGACCGGATCTGGTCATGGGGAGAAGGTTTTCCCAGCCAACGAGAATATGCATGGCTGGTGGAAGTATCTCTCATGGAGCAGAAATTTGAATTCGGCTATACCAAATGGAATCCGCCACCAGATAAACAGGCTAATAGCAAAGGTTCGGGAAGCCTGCAGGAACTCCTTCGCCGGGGACAGGTCAACATATGGAAAAACGGAAGATATGTTAAAGGTGCACACGGCATCAGTGCTGCCCGAAAAGGCGAAGGTGTTGCAATCCGGCTGACTGAGCCCGAATTCCTGAAGGCATTACTGGGAGAAAAACCAAAACAGGTCGTGCTTGAATCCGTTGGCTCCGCATCCGGCCGAACGAAGGAGACCGTAGAGGTGTCCTACCAACGGGATAGTGCCTCCGTCCCGAAACTATCGCCGGAAGCCGAAGCTCTGGTAGCCGACTACATGCAGAAAGCTGAAAACAAAGTGTTCGTTATCGCCATCGATACCGATCGACGGTTTGCGTACGGCAGTGCCTTCGGAAAGGAAAGCCTGATGGACGCGGCGAAAGAAGCCGTGAACCACTGCGATAAGGAACGAAATGAAAAGGACATCGTCATGCAGCCTATCATCTATGCCATGAACAATAAAGTGGTCTACGAAGAGATGTATGAAAAGACTCGGCCGAACATTGAAAAATCGGAAGGAGCCCTCCATGAAAACAACTAAAGCAATCAGCATGATTGCATGCGGCCTGTTTATTGCGGCGGCACTACACGCCTGCAAAAGCTACGAAGACCCGTCCACTACGCAACTCGATGCGTTCATGAAAAGATGGGCAACATACGAATCGTTTAAGACGCCGACGGACCCCGAGGATGAGCCGCTCTTGCTGGCCGCTCTGGAGAAGGATCCCAAGGGCCCATGGGCTGCGTATGTCACGATGAAATTCGCGGGTCTGCAATATGAGGCACGCAGTCTGGATGCTGATGGGCGCGCCGCCCTTTACGGCGCGTCGCTGAGCTATCTGAAACCGGCGCGCGACACCTTGGCCATAGCCTTACAAACCAATCCTCAAGACAAGTACATACAGGATTTACTGAACATTATATCGCAGGAAGTTTCGCTGGCCTCGCTGGAGGCGGGCCTTGATCTGGCGGTGATTAAATCCAACGCCGAATCCGCACTCGCCAGCAACACAGACACGCAATCGTGCCACTATGGAAACACGATCTACGACCAACACAGCTTGCTTGGCCGGATCGCTGTCCGCGAAGGCAATATCGAGGAGGCAAAAAAGCAATTGCTGGCCGCCGGTCGAACGCCGGGTTCGCCGCAGCTCAACTCGTACGGACCCGACTTTATCCTCGCCAGGGAGCTGGCCGAGAAAGGCGAGTTCGATACCGTGCTTGAATTTCTGGACTTGGTGGAGCGCTTCTGGGCAAAAGGCAAGCAACTGGAGGAGTGGAGAAAACAACTCCGCGCCGGCCAGGTTCCCGATCATAAAATATGGAAATAAACCAGGCAGGAGGAATGCCATGAAAACGGAAGGAACTCAAAAGCTTGGCTACCGAGCAAGTTGCAGAAAAGAAACGGGGAGGACACTTTAGACTGGTGGAGTGAAGTGAAAACTGCAGAACGCACAACGTGGTCTAGGTGTGCATCTAAATAGAGATCCGCCTGAGAAGGCGGAAGGAGTTATATCATGAAGAAATCGGTAATAGTCATTCTGTTCGTTATTGCAGCGTTGTATGACGGATTTCTGGGAGCTGCCTTTATATTCTCCGCAGAATCCCTGTTCGAAGCATTTCAGGTTCCGCCACCCAACCATTTCGGCTACGTTCATTTCCCCGCCGCCCTGCTCCTTGTATTTACGCTCATGTTTCTGGCCATTGCCCGTAATCCGGAAGGCAACAGGAACCTGATTCCATACGGCATACTGCTGAAGGTTTCGTATTGCAGCGTCATCTGTTTTTACTGGTTCACAACCGGCATTCCATCCATGTGGAAACCGTTTGTTTTCTACGACCTCATTTTTCTGGGATTATTTGCGTGGGCATATGCTTCCACCGGAGCATCACAGAAAACGGAGAGCGCGGTTTACGAGAGCTAAACACATTTTCCTGCTATTGAATATTTCTTATCCTGCTTTTTCTGAATACAATCACGCTGTATTTAAGATTGAGTGATATTTCAGTTAGAGGAGTCAGATGATGAACGAAGCGTTTCAGCGCATAACACCCCCTGCCCTGTTGTTTCTTGGACTAATCCTGACGGGGTGCGCCACATCCTTTCAGCAAAACAACCTGGCCACCATTCACGAGTTCCCCGCGGTTAACACCGCTAAATCGGTGTCCGTCAGCCTGGCATTCTCCGGAAAACTGAACGGCAAACCCTGGACCGAAAATGACGCGCATAATACGACCTATCTTAAACAGGTGTGCATTGAGCACTTAAACGACAGCAAAATGTTCGGACAGGTTTCGGCGGGAAACAAGGCCTCGGATCTGACGCTTCAAGTGGCTATTATCAATGAAAAAATTGCGAATCCCACCGAACAGTTTTGGACCGGCATAACGCTGTTTATTATCCCGTATAAATCGGTCGACACCTTCCGGCTGGGTGCCGTCGTTACGAATAAAAAAACGGGGCAGACGGAAACAATCCGGTTCGAGGATTCGGCATCCTATTACCAGCAATTATTACTGATCCCCCTTTCACCGTTTAAATCCCACGATAAGGGCCTCGAGGAATGTAGGGACCGGATTTTCGATAACCTGTGTATGGAAATCTACCAATCCGGCATCCTGCAGTAGCGTTAACCCGCTATTCGTATCTCAGGGCATCAATCGGGTTGAGCAGAGCCGCTTTACGTGCTGGCCAGATCCCGAAAAGGATACCGATTAAGGCTGAGAAACCGAAGGCCATGTAAATGGATTCCTGCGTAAAAAGCACCGCCATGTCGGCATACCGTTCTGCCAGATAGCCGACTCCGCCACCGAGCGCAATACCGAGGCAACCGCCAAAGAAGCTGATAATCAGCGCTTCTATAAGAAACTGTATCAACACATCCGTTCCCCGGGCACCGAGCGCCTTGCGCAATCCGATCTCGCGGGTGCGCTCCGTAACCGACACCAGCATAATATTCATAATGCCGATGCCTCCCACGACAAGCGCAATGGAGGCAATACTGGAAAGCAGGAGCGACATTACTTTGCTTGTTTCTGAAACCGCATCCTGAATCTCAGCCAGGTTACGAATCTGAAACGGGTTTTCCGCGGTACCGGTCCGATGACGGTCTGCCATGAGCGTGAGGATACCGCCTTGCGCGAAATCCATATTTTCGGCCTCATCGATTTGAATCTCGATACGATCCACATAGTCCTTGCCGAACAGGCGGCGCATGGCGGTTGAAACCGGAACAAATACGGTATCGTCGTAGTCACGGAATCCACTGCTGCCTTTTTCCGGCAACACCCCGATAACCGTAAAGGTTTGCCGGTTGATCTTCATTTGCTGGCCTACCGGATTGGCTCCCTGAAAGAGCTCGCGGGCCGGCGTTACTCCAATCACCGCCACGCGTGCACGGCTGTTATTTTCTTCCTCCGTAAAAAACCGCCCCAACTGAGGCTCGTAGGAACGCATGATTTCATAATCCGGATCAACACCCTGAACCCGGCAGCTCCAGTTTAAATTACCCGCTTTCAATTGGCCGTTGCCATCAACCGTAGAACTGATTCGCAGCACATTGCCGACTTCCTCCCGGATGGCCCGGACATCGGCCAGTGATATCCGCGAGGACGATCCCTGTGCCTGGCGTACTCCACCGCGGGAGCGCCGTTGTGGGTAAAGCATCAGCAGGTTGGAACCCAGCCGGCTCATCTGCTCCTCCACCGCGGCCTTGGCGCCGTTGCCGACGGCCACCGTGGCAATCACAGCCGCCACACCAATCATAATGCCGAGTGCAGAAAGGGCCGTACGCACCTTGTTGGCTAAAAGTGAGCGAACAGACTGCTTTACCAGAACAAAGCTTTCACGGATGGTGTGGAGACCAAAGCCGGTGTGAGCCTTCTCCGCCGCCTCAACCTTATCCACCTTGGGAACCTCGGGCGAATCGGGATTCTGAAAATCCGCAAGAATTTTACCGTCTTTTATTTCGATGATCCGCTGGGCATGACTCGCAACATTTGAGTCATGTGTCACCAGAATAATGGTGAGCCCCTGCGCATGCAGCTCACTCATAACCTCCATGATTTCCTTCGCACTTTTCGAGTCGAGGTTGCCGGTCGGTTCATCGGCAAAAATGATGGAAGGATTATTTACCAGTGCACGGGCAATGGCCACGCGCTGCTGCTGACCGCCGGAAAGCTCGTTGGGGTGGTGCGACATACGGTCACCCAGCCCAACGAGATCCAGCATCTTGTTGGCCGCGTTCGATTTCTTGCCGTTACGGGCATAAATCAGCGGCAGCCCCACGTTTTCCAGCGCACTGGTTCGCTTGAGCAAGTTGAACTGCTGAAAGACAAAGCCCATCACCCGGTTGCGGAGCGCCGCCAGATCGTTTTCCGAAAAATTCGTAACATCGGTTCCATCAATCTCGAAAGTGCCGGCATCCGGAACATCCAGCAGGCCGAGAATATGCATCAGCGTGGATTTACCGGAACCCGAAGCCCCGATAATTGCCACATATTCGCCTTGCTCAACGGTTAAGGAAACGCCGTCCAGCGCTTTAACTTCGACCTCCCCCATCTGGTAGGTCTTTCGGAGATTTTCGACCTTGATCATTAACGGCGTCCTCCACCGCGTCCGATTGACGGCGAGAACAAGCTACCGCCCGACTGCTTGCCGGAGCCCAGGCTAACCTTGCGGATAAGCACTTCGTCACCCTCTTCGAGTCCCTCGAGAATTTCAGTATAGGATCCATCCGTCATACCGATTTTCACAATCAGCTGCTCCGGATTTTCCGGATCGTCAGAGGCCACCAGCACATAGGAAACGGTGTTATCGCTCTTCCGGGCACCTCCTTTTTTGCCGCCGCCTCCACGGCCGCCGCCCGGTCCGCCTCCAGCTGCAAACTGGGCCAGCCGCTCCTTGATCTCAGCATCGGACATGCCGCGCTCTTTCATGCGCTGGGTTATGGCCGCCCGCCGCTCCTCATCGGACATGCTTGAAAAGTCGGGGCGCGCGCCGCCACCGGGGGCAGATCCACCTCCGCCGTCCGACACTGCTCCTCCGGATTTACCATCGTTTTTCCCGGTAGATTTCTGCTGGATGGCCGAAGCGGGTACAACAAGGGCACCGTCTTTTTCCTCGATCACAAATTCAAGGTTAGCGGTCATACCGCTACGCATGAACGGCGGGACGCGATCGGGCTTCACATCGACCTCATACATGGTGACATTACTGACCGTCTTGGCATCGTAGGCAATCTTTTCCACCTCGCCTTCGAACTCGCGGTCGGGATACGCCTCGAGGATGACCTCGACCCCCTGGTCGTTTTTAACCTGACCGATATCGGTTTCATCGAGGTTGGCTACCACAATCAAATCGTCGGCAATCACAACAACCGCATCGTTAGCACCAATCGACTGCCCCGGCTCAAAGTTGCGGGCAATGATGGTTCCGTTCAGCGGAGAGACCAAAGGCGACGGTTTATAAAGTTCCTGCCAGTATTCCAGCTCCTCTTTACTGGTTGCCAGCGCGGCATCCAAAAGGGTTGCGCGTTCGGTCGAGCTGATCCACCCGAGAATCTGGCCTTTCTTTACTTTGTCGCCCTCATCCACCATCAATTCTTCAAGACGTCCGGCGATAGGCGGTTTAACATCAAGGCGGTTTCTGGGCTGCACCTCTCCGGTTGACTCCACAATGATTCGGATGTCGCGAACTTCGGCCGTAACCTGGTCATAGCTCGGTTTCGTTTCCTCCGCCTTTTTGGTTTTCGCCTTAAAATACCAGGTTCCGGCTCCGCCAAGAATCACCAGAACAACAATCCATTTAGTCATTATTTTCATATTACTTGCCTTCTTCCGTTGTCTGCCAAACACTCCATCCCAATTCATTTTTCCAGCGCGCCTGTTCAAGCTCCGCTGTACGACGGCGCTGCAGGTGGGTTTTGCCTTGGTTAATCAGGTTGCTCTCAATAATATCCCAGTCTTCGTACTCCAGAAGTCCCTGCTTATATTTGGTCGTGGAAATTTCGGCACGCAGTTGCTCGGCCTTCAGCAGCTCCAATTGAACCGCTTCATTTTCGACTGCATCGATGTATCTGGTCCACTGATCCTGCAGCGAGGCCATTAAGGTCTGCGCTCTGCTGATGAGTCCCATTTCGGACTGAATAACATTTTCTTTGGATGCCGCAACCTGTTTCTGCAACCTCCCGCCAGTGAACAACGGCATGGAGGCCCGAACCCCGACACTCCAGCTGCCAGTATCCAAATCCCGCTCACCACTGAGACCCGCCGATGCATTCAGGTCAATGGTGGGGAATCGGCCGCTACGAGCTACAACCACACCATGTTCTGCGACTTTCACCTGGGTATCCGCAACAATGTAATCCGTCGTTTGCATCATTAATTCTTTTAGGTTAACCAGTTCTCCCGGAGCAACGGCTGCCATTTGGCCGGACACGCCCTCCGGCAGTTCATCCATCCCCATTGCCGCTGCTAAATCGCGGAGGGAGTACAATAATAATCGCTCAGCCTGGCGCACCTCAAAGGAAGCCTGAGTCAACTGCGCTTTGCTTCGGGCCAATGAACCTGCATTTTCACGTCCTCCATCAAAACGGAGTTGAACCAGACGCACATTATTCCTTCGGCGTTCTTCAATTTTCTGGGTCAGCTCAATCAGATCCTGCGCATACATTGCATTCACAAATGATGACCGTACCGCAAACTCTACGTCCGCATGAAACTGCCGGTACTCTTCATAACCGATATCCAGCTGAGCCAGAGCGCGCCTCCGGATTGCAACATTCCCGCCACCTGTAAACAGATCCTGACTCAACGTGAGACCAGCGGCACTGCTGTCCGTTTCGATCCAGTCATCCACTATTTCCACACCGCGCTTTGTAAAGCTGCCCGAAGCCGAAAGCTGAGGCAAAAAATTAGCGGTTGTGGTACCAACCAGATACTCCAGCTCTCGAATTGCGGAACGGCCACTGGCTAGTGTGGGGTTATGTGCCCAGCTATTTTCAAGACACTGTTCCCAGGTCACGAATTCATTGGTTTGCGCAAGCGAAATGCCGGTTAAAAAAAGGGCAATGGTAAGTAGTCTGTTTTTCATTGAATCTCCGTGAAAAGCCATAGAACCAATCTGCGGAGGGATTATTGCATAGGAATCTTAAAAAAGTCCGTAAAAAAAATGGTTCAGGAAATCAGGGTAATTTGGCGCGTACTCGGTAAAACCGGTTGCTTGTTTCCGTCGAGACCGCCTTGACCGTTTGCGTCCCCGCCACAGCAAACCAGTCTATTTCCGTCATCCACACCGCATTGGTCAGATGGATCTGATACTGCACCTGATACTCACGATTGGTCGAACTGCTGAAGGCCACACTGACAGCATTGGTGTACGCATCCAGCTCAAGAAATGAAAATTCATCGGTCGGGTCTGTATCTGCGAGCCACTCCTCTTCTCCCGTGAATCCGTCACCGTCCTGATCAACAGATGCGACTACTCCGGTTGTTGAGCCTGTTTGACCATATTCCCACCCGTCAGGTATTCCATCTTCATCGATATCATCGATCTGAGCCGTTAGGGCAATCTGAGCAGCATAGTATTGCATGTCGGCCATGGCAGTCAGGTTACCGTAAACCGCTGTGCTGCCAGGCTGGTCCTTAAACCCCGATGTGGTCACCATAATGCCGGCGAGCTCCCAGTCGCCTCCGTTGTTGTAGAAGACACCGCCGCCGGAGTCAAAGGTCGCGCCCTGCGCCTCACCACTTGCATCATCAAAATCGGTACTGAACATATCCGTGATTCCGAAGCCATCATCAAGCGGCCCCACGTCGGCATGCTTAACGTTGGTGCCCCAGCGCTTGGTTGATCCCGATGCCCATTTGTACCCATGCGCATTGCCTCCTGAGCCTACCTCGGTCCAGACCCAAGGATCACCGCCAGTATTTACACTCCAGTGTGTTTCAGCAGTCTGTCGGTTACGGCCATTGCCGATCATCGTCAGGCCGGAGCCATTGGAGGTGGCGGATGAACGCACCGTTAAGCCGGCAAGCCCGACCATCCCGCCAACCACACGGAACATGTCGAGATCGGCATTACCGCCCACGCTATTGGTCAGCCGAGTCCAGCTGTTGGGATCGATCGAATAGGAAGCCCCGCCAAGCAGCACGCCCGTTGGATTATCCAGCACCTTGATGTGGTGAGCCGTGATAAACCAGTTGTTGGAGATATAGGTTACGCTGGAAAAAGCGCTGACATGGTCGATTCGTCCGACATAATCCCAGCCCTGCCCCCCCACCGGGGAGCTCGTGTTCTGAGTTCCATCGCCCCCGGCCACGATTACCGCCTCGGCACCGACAACACACAGCGCGAATAGAACTACATAGATCAACTTTCTCATGATTTCCTATATATTGATCATATTGGCCGCAAAACATCCACAAACTATTAGTATATTTTACTAGTCCTCCAAATACTCGTGCAGGGAAGTTTTTGTCGTCAATACAGGCCTGTGCTACATTCCGCGCCCTATGGACAAAGACCAAATCTATTCCGAATCGATGGCAAGGATTGCCGACTTCAGTTTTGATGCGCAGGTGGCGGACGTATTCACCGACATGATTGAGCGCTCTGTGCCTGGGTATCGCTCGATCATCACCATGATCGAAACCTTGACCGGACACTATGCCCAGTCCGGCAGCAATCTCTACGACCTCGGCTGTTCCCTCGGTGCCTCCACCCTTTCCATGCGCCGGGGCATTTCCGCCGATAACTGCCGCATCATATCCGTCGACACCTCCGAAGCCATGGTCGAACGCTGTCGCAAAGCAATTGAGCGCGACCACAATCCTACCCCTGTCAACATCCTGTGCGACGACATCCGCAATATTGAGATCGCTGATGCTTCGGTAGTGGTGCTTAACTTCACTTTGCAATTTATTCCTCCTGAAGAACGCTGCGAGTTGCTGACCAAGATTTATTCCGGCATGCGCCCTGGCGGCGTACTCATTCTTTCTGAAAAGGTCGGTTTTGATGATTCACATGTAAACGAGCTTCTGACGGATATCCATCACGACTTTAAACGGTCGCACGGTTATTCTGATCTGGAGATCAGTCAGAAGCGCTCTGCCCTTGAAAACGTGCTCATCCCCGAAACCATACCTGCCCACCGGGATCGACTGCTTAAAGCCGGCTTCACCTCCGTCGACGTCTGGTTTCAGTGCTTTAACTTTATGTCCATGCTCGCCGTGAAATAATTCGTCCACAGATTTCACGGATTACACTGATGACCTAATCCGCGAAATCTGAGTAATCTGTGGATTCTTATGAAAATTGATTATTCAGAATTTTATTCCCTGCTGGCAAACACCTCTCTGGAGTCGTGGGTTGAGCTATTGCCGGAACGGATTGCTCATGGACTCCGCTACGAACGCTACGGCTTGCTGAAGCAATGGGAAGAGTCCCTCGCAAAGCTCCCTAACGTAGAAGCGGCGCCCTCGTCGCTTTCAACACACGTTGAGCTGAAAGACGAGGTGCGCGTCGGGGGGGCGCAAATCGAAGGGTTAGAAGAACTGCTCCGGGCCTTTCATCCCTGGCGCAAGGGGCCGTACCATATTCACGGCGTACATATTGATACAGAGTGGCACTCCGACTGGAAATGGGATCGCGTTCGGCCACATATTCAGTCCCTGAAAGACCGCACGATTCTCGATGTGGGTTGCGGTAACGGCTACCACTGCTGGCGCATGGCCGGCGAAGGGGCGAAGCTGGTCGTTGGCGTTGATCCGACACCCATGTTTATCTGCCAGTTTTTCGCCATGAAAAACTTTATCCGCGATTCGCGGGCATGGGTGCTTCCGCTCGGCATCGAACATGTGCCCGAAACACCGGGTGCATTCGACACCGTCTTTTCCATGGGCGTGCTCTATCACCGGAAATCGCCCGTCGAACATATCGAGCATCTCAAATCATTCCTGCGCCCCGGCGGTGAGCTGGTGATTGAAACGCTGGTGGCTGATGGCCCGGAAGGTTATTCCCTGATCCCGCAGAGACGCTATGCCAAGATGCGTAATGTCTGGTTTATTCCATCCGTCCCGACACTGGAGCTCTGGCTCAAGCGCTGCGGTCTGCGCGATATCAAAACCGTCGATATCAACACCACCTCCGTTGAGGAACAGCGCTCCACCGACTGGATGACCTTTGAATCACTCCCCACCTTCCTCGATCCCGGCGATCCTTCCAAAACCACCGAAGGCTACCCCGCCCCCAAACGCGCAGTCGTTGTATGTACCAAGTAGGCGGGATAATTCTCATAACCAACCAAATTTGGCGTAATTCAGAATCATTTTTGATAGTGTGGGTATTCATTTTCCGAATCGATCCTTCCTGTTTCTTTATAAGTTAACTTCGTATATTGATATAATTCTATAATATAAATATATTAGAATGTTTGGCATGCTTGTTGCTGTTTCTCCTTTATCCGCACCGTATTGATGCGGCCTTTAGGTAACCAAAAATACAAGGAGAAGATCATGATCAAAGCACACACATGTATGGGGATAATGTTGTTTACATCCTTTGTAATCAGTGGGTCGCATGCAGATGTATTATTCGACAATCTTGCTGCGCCAGCTTCTGGTGGCGCAGTTGGGTTCATCAATAGTGGAAGCAGCGCCGGTGGCGAGGTGTCTATTGCTGGAGCGGGAACTATTCAATCCTTCACTTGGGCGGACCAATTTGGTGACTTTGGCAGCACCAGTGACCTGAAGCTTAGCTTCTTCAGCGTTGATCCAGGCACGGATAGCACTGCGGGAACAACCGATGATAAAATTGGCAGTCTGCTGGGCTCCTACACAGCGGTTAATTATTCAATAACCGGCGGAGGCGTCGAGAATACCATTTCAGGCTTTTCAATTGATGTTCCGGAAACCTTTATCTGGACTATCTGGAGCGAAAGCCATTCCTTTGCGATCAGAGCAACAGGTGGAGATACCGCAACAACAGGATCATTTTTAAAGGGATACTGGTTCCTTAACGGAGGAGATCTTACAACAGGTGCCGTTCTTAACGATACAACCATTGCACCAAAGGTGCAATTTACCGGAGTAATCCCGGAACCTTCCGTAATAGCGCTAAGCACAGTATTTGGCGCAGGAATGTTCTTTGTGCGCCGTATCTTCATGATCTAACTTTCCAATCTATATGAACACCACAGGCGCTCCGGATTCTCGAAGCGCCTTTTTTCGTGTATTTCGTGTATTTCGTGGTTACCTTCCTTATATGAACCTCTCAAAGTTTGGCGAAAAGTTTACGCGTAAGGCCGGGATCACCCAGCTGATGGATGATCTGGGAGCGGCGATGGCGGGCGGCGATATGCTGATGCTCGGCGGCGGCAACCCGGCCCATATTCAGGAAGTACAGGATCTGTTCCGTGACCGCATGATGGATATTCTTTCTGAGCCCAAGGGTTTTGAAACAATGATTGGGAATTATGATGGATCGCGTGGGAATCAGGCTTTTATCGATGCACTGGCTGACATGCTGCGTAAAACATTTGACTGGGACATCACCCCCAAAAATATTGCGCTGACCAACGGCAGTCAGAATGCCTTCTTCTGCCTCTTCAATCTTTTTGCCGGAGATATGGCCGACGGCTCTAAAAAGAAAATCCTTTTTCCGCTGACTCCGGAATATATCGGCTATGCCGATGCCGGACTTTCTGATGACTTTTTTATTGCGCGGAAACCCAGCATCGAACTGCTGGATGACGGTCTCTTTAAGTATCATGTCAATTTTGATGCGCTGGATATCGGCGATGACATCGGGGCCATTTGTGTTTCCCGACCGACCAATCCGACCGGGAACGTATTGACCGATGCAGAGATTATGGAGCTCGATGCCATTGCGCAGGACCGGGGCATTCCCTTCATCATCGATAATGCCTATGGCACCCCCTTCCCGGATATTATCTACACGGAAGCGCAGCCGATCTGGAACTCCAATACCGTGGTCTGCATGAGTCTGTCAAAATTCGGACTACCCAACCTGCGGACGGGTATTGTGATTGCCCGCGAGGAAATCGCCTCGGCCATTGCCGATATTAACGGAGTAATGCATCTGGCGCCGGGAGGTCTGGGTGCACGTCTGGCGATGGAAATGGTACGCACGGGTGAAATTATGCAGATCAGCCGGAATATTGTTCAGCCGTTTTATGAACGGAAAGCGTTCCAAACACTGGAATGGTTCCGCGAGGAGCTGGGCGATCTTCCGGTACGTATTCATAAGCCCGAAGGCGCACTCTTTCTCTGGCTTTGGTTTCAGGATCTGCCGATTACCAGTGCCCAGCTTTATGATCAGCTGAAAAAACGAAAGACGCTGATTATTCCCGGCCATCATTTCTTTCCAGGACTCGAAAGCGAATACTGGCAGCATAAACACCAATGTATCCGTGTAACCTATGCTCAGGATGATTCGGTGGTTCATGAAGGCGTCAAGGTCATTGCCGACGAAGTTAGAAAGATATACGCGACTGCGTAATGCGTAATGCGTAATGCGTAATGCGTAATGCGTAATTTTTGACATCCCCGGCCGCTTGGTCTAGGCTGAATTTTCTATGTTTTACGAATTACGCATTACTCGTTACGTATTAAAGGATCACCTATGAGATTTTATCTTTCTTTGTGTTTCGCAGCACTGGTTGCAACCGGCTACGCCGAAGACGTGGTCCTCAAGGGAGGAGCACGCGTTCAGGCTCCAATTCTCAAGGAGGCAAATGATGCACTTGTGCTCGATCTGGGTTATGACGTGCTGCGCATTCCAAGCTCCGAAGTTTTAGCTACATATGATGATCCGGAAGTGGAGGGCACGGTTCCGGTAGATACCAACCGGCTTTATTCCGTCCAATCGCCCAACCGGATAACCACATCCGAAGCTGCAAAACTTTACGGCCCTTCCGTTGTGCTCGTTAAAACCGCGGCCGGCCTGGGATCGGGATTCTTCATCAACAAGGCCGGCTACCTGATCACAAACTTCCACGTGATCGCCGGCGAAAAGAAGATTTCCGTTACCCAGTTTCTTCAGGAAAACAAAATTCTAAGGCGTGTTGTGCACAAGGAGGTCGAGATTGTTGCCGCGGCCCCCTTTCATGATCTGGCCATTTTAAAGCTCAAGGATTTTGATACGGAAATCACTTCAGTCATCTTTGCGCCGGAAGAAAACCTGAGTGTGGGAGAAACGGTGTTTGCCATTGGAAATCCACTGGGACTCGAACGCACGGTGACCGAAGGCGTACTCAGCCAAACACACCGTAACTTTGGAGGGGTTCTTTACCTTCAGGTTGATGCCCCGGTAAATCCCGGAAATTCCGGAGGTCCACTGTTTAATGCGCGGGGTCAGGTTATTGGCATCATCAATATGGGTGTGCCATCCATGGAAGGGCTGAACTTTGCCATCCCGGCCCGGCATCCGAAATATATTCTCGACCACATCGACGCTTTTGCATACGACGCCACAAATCCTGAATCGGGCTTTGTTTATCCAGATCCTCCGCGCCGTCCCGGTAAGTTTTCATCAGACCAGAAGGAGCAAGACCATGTCCCGATGCATTAAGATCATCACCTTTTCGCTTTTTTTCGCCTTTCCGCTGGCATCGTTCAGCCTGGAACGTACTGCCCTATTGCCTCCCGAAGCACAAATGTATGTCCGGGTTTCCAACACGGTAACCTTCTGGGATAAACTGAAAAAATCATCACTTGGGAAGCTCTGGGTCGACCCGCAGTTTCAGGACTTTATTGGTAATCCCGATGACGAAGTCTGGCAGGAACTCTTTTTCCAAGGCGATTCAGAGGCTGAAGACCAGGTCTTTATGGAGCAGATGAAAATGCTCAATGGAGAAGTGGTTCTGGCATTCGACCTTAAAACAGACCACCCCTACATTATTGCCACGATGAGCAAAGATGATTTTATCCGCGGCCTTGAGCTCGACGATAAGCTGCGGGATGTCGTGAAAGATCCCTTCGAGGTTGTTAAGAGCACCTTCCAGAATGTGGAGGTGGTCGAGCACATAGAAAATGTGGGCACACCGGAACAGGTATCCTCGTGGCAGGCGCATATCGGTAATACCTTTATTCTCGGCTATACCCGCGAATGGGTCGAACAAAGCATCGTCCGGCTCAAGAAATCTGAAATCAGGGAGCCGGAAGGAAATCCTGTGCTCACTATCAACCTGCCCCTCGCCCAAATGATTGAGCAGGAGCTTGAGAACGACGGAGCCGAAGAAAGCGATCGGGCCCTGCTGGAAGCCATGGGGATTCTCGACGTTGAATTGTTTAACTCCACCATCGAGTTCAAGGATGATGAAATGGTCGCCAACAACATCCTGGGCATCTCTGATCTTGGTAAAGGGCTGTTTACCCTGCTGGATGTTCAGCCTTCGGAATTGCCTACCGTTACCTTTATTCCTGAAAACATTGCATCGCTTGAGGTCGGGCGTTTTAACCTGATGCAGCTTTGGCAGGAAATCCCGATCTTCCTGACCACGGCACAACCCGAAGCTAAACCGCAGTTTGACATGATTCTGGCCATGATCCAGCAGCAGGCAGGGATTAATCTTGAACAGGACCTGCTCGCTCACCTCGGAACGAAATATGTGGCCTTCTCGGTGGTTGAGGGAGATACCCAGTCATCCGTGGTTGCCATCGTTCTCGAAGACAGCATGGCTTTCAAGCAAGGACTTGAAACAGCGTTATCCGCGCCGGCCATGCAGCCTTATGTAGCCACCGGACTGGAACTTTCGGATTTTCTGGATCACACGATATACACATTAAAAGAGAGCGATCCGAACGATGCCATGGGTGTTGCAGTTGCTGGAGACTATCTGCTTTACGGTGATCTGGACGGCCTGCGTCAGGTGATTCGCAGCGAGACGAGCGACGCCGCAGCAAACCAGAATTTTGAACGCAGCGAGCTGGTAAAAGGGTTGCGTCAGCACATAACCCCGCGGGCATTCGGCTTTAGCGTGGTCGACTGGAAAAAAAATATGGACGTGATTGTTCAGGAACTGACGAAAACGGAATATGTTTCGCTTATTCAGCAAAACTGGGCAAAGAGCGGTTCTCCAATGCCGCCGCCGGATTTTAATAAACTCCCTCCTGCTGACCATATTGCTTCCTTCTTTAACGTTTCCTACCAATATATTGAAGCCAAGGGCAACGACCTGCATCAGAAGGTGATTTTGAAATATTAAGGATTACAATGAGAATAACCCCAAGCGCCAAAACAACGTCGTTTCTTCACTCCAAGGTATTTTCGATTTTTGATTTTCGATTTTTGATTGATCGGTCGGCGACAGCACTATTTAAAAAAGGCCAACGCCGCCTGAGTTCAACAAATCGGCAATCGGCACACGAAGTGAGGCTGGCGCGAAGCGGCGGCAGCGAAGCGGCAATCATCACTCAAAAATTGGTCGTTGCAATCTCTCTGTTCACCAGTCTAGCGACAATCACTGCTCAGGCAAATGAGACAGAAGCACAACGGGACTTCGGTTTCCAGCCGCTGGAAATTTATAAATTCAAACAAGGCTCATCGCGACTGGTGGTGGCCGACATTAACGGCGACGGGCTAGACGATATCCTCTTTGCCAACAACCATGTTTCCCGGCTTGAAATTCTGTTGCGCAAACCCGGCGGAGAAGCGCTGGCGGATCTTCCGGAACTGGAGGATCGTTTTGAGGACAAGGGCATTATCGTTGATCAGAGCCTTAAAGCGGTCCGGGTAGAGGATCTGAACAATAACGGGCGGCTGGATATCGTGACCTTCGGGACGGCCATCGGGTTACAGATCCGTTATCAGCAGGACGACGGCAGCTTCGCCGAACCCGAACGTATTTTCATCAAAGATCCCTCCTCCGTTGCGACCATCCAGGTGGGCGATCTCAACGGTGATGCTCTTAAGGATATACTCATCTGCCGCCGCGATCAGGCCGACCTGCACTGGAACCGTGAAAAACGGGCGTTCCAGGAAAAGAAAACGGTTACGTTTTCAGGCGACAAATGTTTCTTTGGCGATATTGCAGACGTTAACAACGATGGTATTTCCGACCTAGCCTTCCACTTCAACACCACCCGCAATCCACTGAAAATCCGCTATGGCAAAGGTGGAGGACTCTATGGCATTGAACAACCCGTGGACCTGCCGCAACGACAATATATGGACATTCTGCAAGCGGAAGGTTCCTTGCCCCAGATTGGCATGGTTCTGCGTAACCGTCTGGCGTTCCGCACCTATGAATTTTCTGAAAAAGAACTGCCGCTATTGTTAGAGGCACAGGAAATTTCGCCGGGAAGAATCGGATTGGAAGGAACGAACAAAAAAGCGGCGCCGGCCTGGCTGGCTGGCGATTTCAATAACGATGGATATGGCGACCTGCTGATCGCCGCGCCCGAACTGAGCCGTCTTCACCTCTATTCCGGCGGGGCAGACGGACTCAATCCCGAACCCATCCGCATCGACACCCTCTCCGAAGTGGTACGCATGTCCCGCCAGGCCGATGGCGACATTCTCGTATCCAGCAAAAAAGAAAAAATTGCCGCAGTCCATGCGGCGAACGATCTGGAACGCTTTCCAACCATCATCAAAACACCGGGCGATGTCCTGGCGGCCTGTGCGGTTGAGGCCGGAAACGAAAGCTGGTTTGTCTGTAAAAATGACGAAAAGGAACTACAACTCGTTAAAACCGAAAAACAGGACGGGGCCGTATCCATCTATCCGCTGGAACTGCAGAACGATCCGAATGATCTGCTGGCTTTCCAACTGCCGGATAATAAAACCGGGCTGATCCTGTTCATGGCCTACGATACGCCAAAGATGATGCTGTTTAATGGCGAATCGCTCGAAGAACTGACCAGCGAATCCTTCCGTGCGCTGACCCAGCTTATCACCCTTTCCAATATCAACCTGGGTGCTCCCGGCGACGGATCGCAGCTGACAGTATCGAAAGGCGCCATTGCCCGCCGCTTCGAGTGGAAAGGCGATCGCTATGAAGTCATCCGGCAACTCAATCCGGAAAATCCGCGCGGCGAACTTATTGCCTCCTGTGGATATGCCTTACTGGATGGCTCGCAGGGCACCCTGCTCTATGATCGCGACACCGGGGATCTGGTCCGCTTTTCCACCGATGGAAAATCCTGGGGTAAAATTCATATTCCCGATGCCGACCAGACCATCTTTAACCTCGTGCAGCTCCAGCATCCGCAACGGGATGTTGTCATACTGCTCGACCGCACTGGCCTGAATGAAATCATGGGCAACGGCGCCAAACTCGATATTGTTTCCAGCGGCGAATATGTCTCGCCCTCTGAAAATGCGCTGCTGGCCTATGCCAAACTCGTCAAACTCGGCAGCCCACCCCGTCCGATGACGGCACTGGTCGATCCTTCAAACCGTTCCATCGAACTCCTCAGCCAGCAGGATAAAGCACTGAAGAATGAGCTGATTTTCGAGGTTTACCTGACTTCCGACTTCGCCAATACAGGGAAATCACGCGGAACCGAACCGCATGACCTCGAATCCGGCGACCTTAACGGAGATAACATTGGCGATCTCGTTGTCCTCGCGCATGATAAACTCCTGATCTACCTCGGCGAATAAGCCCTCCATTTCTTCCGAAATCGCTTTAATTCATGGAAGAAACCGCAAAAAAGCAATTGCCAAATTTTCCGTAGCACGGAAGATAGGGCCTGTTTTTCCAAAATACTGGAAATGGGGATAAAAATGAACCTACAAGATTTGAATGATATTAAGGCAAAAGCACTGAATGACGCGCAGTCTGCTATGGATGCCGATGCCGTTGAAGCCGTACGTATTGAATACCTGGCACGCAAGGGCCTGCTCCCTAAAATCATGCAGGAGCTTAAAAATGTCCCCGCCGAAGAAAAGCCCCTTTTCGGAAAAACCGTCAATGAACTGAAAAATGAGCTGACGGAGCTGCTGAAAAACAAGCAGGCCGAATTTGCAGGCGGAGGAGCTTCATCGGGAGCTGGATTCGACCTGACGCAACCCGGACAATGGCAGGGACTGGGAACGCGCCACCCGATCACTCAGATTACCGACCGGATCACCCAGATTTTCCAGACCCTCGGATTTACCGTTGCAGACGGCCCCGATGTGGAAACCGTATGGAATAATTTTGATGCCCTGAATACCCCGGCGGATCATCCATCCCGCGATGAACAGGACACGTTCTATTTGAAAAACGGCGACCTGATGCGTTGCCACACCTCGCCCGTTCAGGTGCGGTACATGATGGAAAATAAACCGCCCGTGCGCATCATTTCTCCGGGCCGCTGCTACCGCCGGGATACGCCCGATGCCACGCACAGTGCAAACTTCCACCAGGTGGAAGGCCTGTATGTGGACGAAAATGTTTCGCTGGCTGATCTGAAAGGAACGCTCTCTTATTTTGCCCGCGAGCTGATGGGTCCGGATGTAAAGATCCGGTTCCGCCCGCATTTCTTCCCCTTTACCGAACCCAGCGTTGAAGTTGATTTCACCTGCCACGTCTGCCATGGCAAAGGCTGCCGCGTGTGTAAAAATAGTGGCTGGATCGAAATCCTCGGCGCCGGCATGGTTGATCCCAACGTATTTGCATCGGTTGGTTATGATTCTTCCAAGGTAACCGGGTTTGCATTCGGCATGGGCATTGAACGCATTACCATGATTTTGTATGGCATTCATGACATCCGGAACCTCTACGAAAACGACGTCCGGTTCCTATCCCAATTTTAGGAGGGCAACCCATGGGACAACTGAATATTGAAGCGATTGACAGCCTCGGCGAACGCACCTTTGACACGCCGCTGCAAAATAAACTGGTTCGTTTCTACGGGGGCGAAGCCATCGCATGCAATGACCGCACCAAGGATCTTTCAACGCTGGAAAAAATTGAGGATATCAAATACTTCGAACTGGCAGGCCCGCGTGAAAAACTTTTTTTCAATCCCAAGGATGTTACGGTCGGCATCGTTACCTGCGGCGGCCTATGCCCCGGACTGAATGATGTGATCCGCGCCCTGACCTTCTGCAGCCTGGAAGGTTACGGTGTAAAGCGCGTGCTTGGCTTTAAGTATGGCTACGAAGGGCTCGTTGCAAAGTATTACCACTACCCCATTGAGCTGACCACCGACAATACCGACGAGATTCACGAAAAAGGCGGCACGATTCTTAAGTCGTCCCGCGGCGCACAGGAAACGGATGAAATTATCAACACGCTGATTCACTATGGCGTAAATATCCTTTTCACCATTGGCGGTGACGGAACCCAGCGCGGCGCACGGGATATTGTCGAAGGTGTTAAAGCCAGAAACCTCCCGATTTCAGTCATCGGCATTCCGAAAACCATCGACAATGATGTTGATCTAATTCAACGATCCTTCGGCTTCGAAACCGCGGTTGAGGCCACGTGGGATATCATTACCAATGCCCACTCGGAAGCCAAAGCCTATCGTAACGGTGTTGGCCTCGTTAAGCTGATGGGTCGTGAATCCGGCTGGATTGCAGCATCCTCTGCCCTGGCAAACAGTGCCGTAAACTTCTGCCTGGTTCCGGAGGTTCCTTTCGACCTGCATGGTCCGAATGGATTTCTCTCTGTTCTTAAGGACCGGCTCAAACGCAAAGAGCATGCCGTCGTGGTGGTTGCCGAAGGGGCCGGGCAATATCTATTCAATTCCAACGATAAAACCGACAAATCCGGAAACAAAAAGCTGGAAGATATCGGGTTGTTGATGAAGGAAGAGATCAACAAGTTCTTCAAACAGGAACAGATGGAAGTAAACGTCAAATATTTTGATCCCAGCTATAACATCCGCAGCCGCCGGGCTAATGCCAACGACTCCATGTATTGCCTGCGTCTTGCCAATAATGCGGTTCACGCGGCCATGGCCGGTAAAACCAATATGATTGTCGGCCTGCATCATGACCGGCTCGTCCACCTGCCTATTTCCCTGATCGGATCCCGCAAGACTATTGATCCACTGGGATGGTTCTGGCAAACGGTTCTTCAGGCCACCCATCAACCCTCCCATATGGTGAACGGCTAGAGCATTTCCGGCTCTTTTTGTCGCACCAACGGGGCCGCCAAGATGGCGGCGATACGTACCGCAGGCATCCTGCCTGCCCAGCGTCGAACGACCAATTAAACAGAAAAAATCCCAATAATGTAGACGGGGCTTCCAGCCTCTTTGCCGTTGAAGAGCCACCCCGAACCGACGCAACGAGGCTGGAAGCCTCGTCTACTTTAAGCACGCCGAAATAGAATATCCCAGAATGCTCCAGTATGGCCAGTTGCACACTATAAGCTTTGAACGATCCGGTTAGGTTGCTGTCTTCTCCTGTAGACAAGGAGTGCGGACAGCATGATTACGATACGAAAATCAGAAGATCGGGGTCAGGCCGACCATGGCTGGCTGAAGACGTATCATACGTTTTCATTCGCCTCCTATTTTGATCCGAAATTCACGAAATTCAGGTCTTTACGGGTGATCAATGAAGACTGGATCAAGGCGGGCCAGGGCTTTGGCACCCACCCTCATGAAAATATGGAAATCATTACCTATATCATTGAGGGCGAGCTGGAGCATAAAGACAGCATGGGAAATGGTTCCATTATCCGGCAGGGCGAACTTCAGCGCATGACCGCAGGAACCGGAGTGACACACAGCGAATTCAATCCATCCGACCGGGATACACACTTACTGCAGATCTGGATTTCCCCAGAACGTACCGGTCTGGATCCCGGTTATGAGCAGCGTGATTTTACCGGCCTTCGCAAACCAAACCAACTGACGGTACTTGCAGCGCAATGCGGAAAACAGGAGAGCCTGACCGTGCATCAGGACATGGAATTGTATGGCGGAAATCTGGATGCCGGTAAACAAGTCGAATATCCCGTTTCGTTTGACCGTCATGCCTGGATCCAGATCATCAAGGGGGCTGTGGTGGTAAACGGTATTGATCTGCTAACCGGTGATGGTGCCGCCATTGAAGAAGAAAACCTGATCACCATTGCCGCAGCCGAAACAACCGAGTTCCTGTTGTTCGATCTCGCTTAGCGGCAGGAAAGTTCCCGAAATGCATCGGGCAGTTTTTCAATCAAATCCGTCGCAATCATCGAAGCCTGCGATTTTTCAGCCGCGGCCAGGTCTCCCGCACGCCCATGCAGCCAGACGCCTGCACAAGCCGCCTGGAATGGAGTAATGCCCTGCCCGGCCAATCCCGCAATAATACCGGAGAGCACATCTCCTGATCCCCCGCTGGCCATGCCCGGATTACCCGTCATGTTTACAGCGGTTGAAACGCCCGGGGCAGCCACCACCGTTCCTGCACCCTTCAGAACGATGACGGCATTCAACTTATTGGCAGCCAATTTTGCCATTCCAAGGCGATCATCCTGAACCTCATCCACCTTAAGACCAAACAGCATCGCAAACTCACCGGGATGCGGCGTGAGAATCACCGGACAATTTGCTGTAGAAACCGCTTCAATATGATCTGCCAAAACGGTTACAGCATCCGCATCCAGCACGAGGGGAACCGATGAGGTTTCGAGCAACTGGAGCACCTGTTCCCGTGTCGTGGCGGAGCGACCCATACCGCATCCTGCTGCAATAGAAGTCCAATTCCCTTCCGGCATGCTGGAATGAACCATCATTTCCGGAACTGCCACGGCAACCAACGGATGAATGGCCTCGGGCACAAATGCAGAAACCAGTCCGGCTCCCGAACGCGCTGCGGCCTTACCGGCCATCGTTACGGCACCACTGAATCCTTTGGAGCCGCCGATACACAGCACATGCCCAAATGATCCTTTATGCGCATTGCGAGAACGTCGGGGAAACAACGGCGCCAGATCGGATGGATGAATAAATTCCAGTTCGGACTCCCCCGTCGCCTTATCTATAAGGTCAGGCGGAATACCGATATCAACCACCTCCAGGTTGCCGACACAATCGATATGCTCGGGCTGGATACTGTTATTTTTTGGCAGCCCCATCGTAACCGTCAGGTCGGCGCGCACCGCCATAGCGGAAGGTTCGTCAATTGCCACAATTAATGCCCGGTCCGCGTGCGCATCAATAAATTGGATGGCATCGGCAATGACTCCGTGCGGCTCGCCGGAGGCACCGGTCCCGAGTAATCCATCCACAAAAATTTCAGCATCGGTTCCGCATTGGGTTGCATGTTGCCAATCCTCAGACGACTCTAATACCTCAAACGGAACCCCTGCCTTTTTCATCTGCTTGAAATGAGTCAGGGCATCGCCTTTGAGCTGGCTTTCCGAGGCCGCAAGCCAGCATTCAGCCGGCCAGCCATCTTCATATAAGCAACGGGCCGCAACAAATGCATCACCACCATTGTTCCCTTTTCCGGCAACAAACAGGATGGGAGCGTCCACTAATTGATTACGGTCGGCCAGAGCCCGGATCGCATCGGCCAGCCCTTCGCCGGCCGCCAACATTAACTCTTCTCCCGAAATACCTGACGCGATGGTGAGGCGATCAAGCTCCCGCATTTCTTCTGACGTGACGATTTTCATGGTAAAGGTTCGTAGTTCCGCCTTTAGGCGGCCAGTCCGCAGAACCGCCTAAAGGCGGGACTACAAACTTTTCTACCCGTCATATTCCTGCATGCCTATCAGCATTTCATCCACAGCCGGACCCAGACCTTCGAATACAGCGCGGCAGATAATACTATGGCCGATATTGAGCGTATCGAGATGCGGAACGCACAGGATTCCGCCCAGGTTTTCGAGATTAATGCCATGCCCGGCATTGACCTTCAGACCAAGCTCATGCGCATAGTCAGCACCCTGAATCAACTGCTCAAGCAGAATAGGACGGTCATTGGCCTCGGCATCGCAGTAAGCCCCGGTGTGCAGCTCAACCGTAGGCGCGCCAAGATCCTTACAGGCCGCCAGCGTCAATTCATCGGCATCAACAAACATGCTGACTTCAATACCCGCTTCCGACAAACATTCAACCGTATCCTTAAGCGACTCAAAATGCCCCACCACATCCAGGCCGCCTTCTGTGGTCAACTCCTGGCGCTTTTCCGGAACCAGGCAGACTTCTGCCGGTTTAACATTCAAAGCAATTTCAACAATCGATTCCACATTGGCCATCTCCAGGTTGAGCGGGAGCGGTTGCAGTTCTTTTAGCCGGAAAATATCATCGTCCTGGATGTGGCGGCGATCTTCACGCAAGTGGGCTGTAATGCCATGAGCTCCGGCACGAGCGCACAGAATGGCAGCATCGAGGGGGTCTGGATACACGGTTCCACGCGCCTGACGCAACGTGGCAACATGATCAATATTCACACCTAGTTTCATACGTATTCCTCCTTTATCGACTGTAATAGGCTGTCTTATAGCCGATGAGTAAATCGTCGTGTATTTCGACTGATACCGCAAGCCCTATCAGGCCTGAACGGATTTGATGTTTCTCATGGGTTTTGCAGGTACCTTATCATGAATTTCAGGATCGAAAACCGCATAGGCACGAATGTCGTTTTCGCGGCTGTGATCCAGCACCTTCTGGCCGGCAGTATAGAGATGATGAAGATTGCGACCATGTTCCGGATACGTGGCAACACCAAGCGTAATCGTGGTTCTTAACTTCAGATTTCCTGAAAGAAATTCACTGTGCTGAACGAGGGTAGTTACCCGTTTCCCGATCACTTCCGCTTCTTTGATAGAGCATTCCGCGAGTACGAGGAATGCATATTTTTCATGGCGACCGATAAGGTCATCCGCCCGGAGATTGGCCTGCAGCACCTCGCTCACCCCCGCCATTACAGCATCTGCAGCATCTTCACCATGAAAACGTGAAATATGGTCCATGTTATTCACGCCGACACAGAATAAGGCCGCGCGCTGCTTTTTTCGCCGGATTTCACTCATGGAACGTTGCATGAACGCCGAAACGGCAGAGGGTTTCAGAACACCGGTAAGCTCGTCCAGCATGGAATTTTTGCGCCGTTCTTTCCAGCCTTTGGCTGTTTTGTCATCAGCCTCACCCTCTTCGTCATCAAGAAGGTCGGCCTCATAGCCTTCGTCATGCACTTCTTCGGGCTCGGCTTCAGCAGGAATTTCATCCTCCTCTTCATCATCCACATCCACAATTTCCGGCATAACCATGGGGGATTCTTCCGATGCCTGGCTCAATCCTTCGCTCGCAACCTCCAACAGCTCCTTCCCGCTTAAGCCATGGCCGGGATAGGAAGCAAGACCTACACGAAGGTGCTCAGCGGCAATCTCTTCACAGGATTTTTCAACCTGCCCGAGAACGCGACCGAGAATTGACAGAGCATCCTCCGGCTCCGATTCCGCAATCAGTACAGCGGTCTGCTCATCGTACACACAGGTGACGTCATCATGCCGGGCAGCCATTTTGATGGTTTCAACCACAGGCGTATCCATGCGCACCTGAATATCCGGATGGCCTACACGAATCAGCGCAATGGTAAAAGAGGTGCCGCGTCGGGCACAGCCGGCAAGATACCGCGCAAGCTGAACGCGCAGGATATCTTCTGGAGAGGCCCCCATTTCCTCCGGATTTTTCTCTTCAGCCAACTGCACAATATTCTGAAAGCGGTAGTAACTCGCAATCAGTGTAATCGTGACAAAGGAAAGGATTATGGCTGCTACAACGCCGAACACGCCTCCAAAGAAGTCGAGTTGCGCCGCAATCGTGGGGAAGAACAGTTGCATTAGAAAAGAAGGTGCGGCGAGGGCCGCACCTTGCAAAGGTCATTAATAGATCGCGAAGACCGCGCGGCGGTTCATGCGCCAGGCACTTTCATCGTGCCCCATATTTTCGGGCATTTCCTCACCCAGGCTTTTGGTCTGGATCACAGAAGGATCAACGCCGAGGCTGATCAGATAGTCACGAACTGCAAGCGCACGGCGCTCACCCAACGCAAGGTTGTATTCCCGGCTGCCCCGCTCATCGCCATGTCCCTCAACAATGACACCTCCGCCGCTGTTTTTCTTAAGGTATTTAGCAACATCTTCGCACTTACCGGCTTCTTCCGGATTAACCTGCGAGCTGTCGTAAGCAAAAAATACCGGTTCAAACATGCTGCGGTCACCATCGGCAGGTACGCCCATCATGTCATCATTCATCGGGGTATCGCCCATCAGTGGGTCACCATAAAGGTTGTCACCGGAACCATACAGGTCAGCTCCCGGCTTGTTCTTTTTACACCCGCCAACCAGAGCCAGAGACCCTGCAACCATCGAAAAAACTAATACTTTTAAAACCACTTTATACATAACATCGACCCCACTTGATTATTAAGGAGAACAGGCCGGCGAATACCAGTCGCCCGACCCTGAAATTAAAGCTACAGGAGAATCTTTCAGCGTGTCAAGGAGGTAGATAGACGAACGGTAATTCGAAGTCCTTGAGCAGACGATATGCCGTCCATCCGGTGCCCAGCTTGGATCCTCGTAGTCCGCCCAGTCTGTCTCCAGCTGACGCACGGTTTTGGCCACAGGATTAGCCACCATAATACGGTATTTTCCACCGACCCTGCTGCAGTATGTGATATACCCGTTCTTTCCCCAGTCCGGTGCAACGCTTTCTGTGCCCGAGCTGGAAATACGGGAGGCCCGTCCTCCGTTTTTAGAAATAATGTAGATTTGCGGGCGCCCTGAACTATCGGATACAAAAGCTATATGATTTCCATCCGGCGACCAGCACGGGCTGGCCTCATTCCCGCGTTGTGTACTGCTCAGCCGTTTAATCAGCCTTCCCGTGCGCAGGCTCTTAATCCAAAGTTCCGGATTTCCACTCACCGACAGAATGACCGCCATCGTTTTTCCATCCGGCGAAACTGCCCCGCTGGCATTCAATCCGCTATGACTGGAAAGCGGTTTCCCCCGACCTGTCATATAAACGTTGGGATAACCCCGTTTATAGGAGGTATACGTCAGGTTTTTCCCATCGGGCGTCCAGCGCGGTCCGACCACGATGCTCCGGTCTTTTGTAATCTGCCGCATGTTTTTTCCATCCATATCGCAGATATAGAGCTCTTTCCGACCTGTCCGATTGCCTACTGCGGCAATTTTACCCGACGCCATGCCCCGCTTTCCCGTGACCGCATAGACAATCTCATCGGCCACCTTATGCGCCAGACCACGGGCGCTGTTGGCCGAGGCATTATACGATTTTCCAAGCAGTTTTTTCCGGGTTGCCACCTGATAAACATGGACATCAGCCTTCATTTGGCTGCCAGCCTGACAGGCCCCGGCCACATTCAGCGCTCCACCACTCGATGTGACTGAAAAATAGCCCGACCGGTTTAAGTCGGCTTTCAATACCGATAGGAATGTTTTCGAAGCGGCATCTGACCCCGTACGATAACTGCCAAAGCCGATCGATATCTTGCCCTGGCCTTTTCCTGTAATGTCAATGACTCGTTGAGCAAGCACAGAGCCGCCTGTCAGAAGCGCTCCGGAGATAAACCACTGTCTTTTCATGTTAGATTCTCCAAAAGAAAAAATTTAATCAATAATCCGGAACTGCACGACAATATTATTGAGCGGATAGCCCGCCGGCGGCTTTTTCGGTAGTATTTTGACTCTTCCAACGGCAGCCAGCACCGTCGCATCCCATGCTGAATCGCCGGATGACTGGCTTAGGCGAGACGAAAGAATGCGCCCGCTGGATGAAATGGAAAGCGTTACCTTTGCCGGGCGCGATGCCGGTGCTGGCGGTCGTTCCCACGCATTATAGAACACATTGTAAATATGGGCATCATACGCCGCAATGGCATCCGGATTCCCCACCGGCCCCGTAGTCTTTTTGGAGGAGGACTGGATACCGGAGAGCGCTTTTGAAATGTCTTTGTCACTTACCGCCGGTTTACTCGGCTTTTCTACAATCCGCTTGCTCTTATTGGGATTGATGTCCGAAGCCTTTGTCGCCTTCCATTTCGGTTTAGGATCCGGCTTCGGTTCAGGTTTGGGAACCGGCTTCGGTTTAGGTTTGGGCTTTGGCGTCGGCTTGGGCACCGTTTTTTTAACCGGCTCGGGAATCGGTGCAGGCTCCGGGGTCGGCTCTGGCGCCGGAGGTTCCGGTTCCGACATTTGCTCCACCTGCTGAACATTCACCTGCGGTGCAGGCGAGCCGAACTCAATGAACGTCACGATTTCCGGCTTCGGTTTTGGACGAAAGCACCCTTTCAACCCGGCAACCAGCAAGAAAAATACAATGACCCCGACATGAATCCCCAGCACTCGGAGTGCAACCTTGCGTTCAAACGCATTCATTGAAACTTCTCCAGAAGGTTCCGAGAACGGAATGCCAGTAGAGCCTGCACTACGTGCTGGCTTCCCCGGACGAAAGAACCGCTCGACCGAGAGCCAGCACGTAGTGCAGGCTTTACTCCATTACTCCGCCACTCCATCACTCCGTTCCCCACTACTGATCCGCCTCAGTCACCAAAGCCATTTTTGTGATATTCGCATCGTGCAGCACCTTCATCACAGCCACCACTTCGCCATAAGGAAGCTTCCGGTCAGCACGCACATACACGGTCGTATTCGGATCGTTCATCCCGATTTCGGCCATGGCCGATCGCAATTCTTCCTCCGAAACCGGAACATCATCGAGATACAGCTGCTTGTCCAGATTCAGGCTGATCGAACGCGTTTCCGTATCCATCATGTCGGCCGCCTTCCCCTTTGGAAGATTGATGGCAATCCCCTGCTCAATCAGCGGAAATGTAATGATAAAGGTAATCAGCAGAATAAAGGTCAGGTCCATCAGCGGCGTCATGTTAATGTCGCTGATGGTATTGAGTGATACCAGACTGGTTCTACGGGCCATTTTAGAATATTTCCGATTTTAGAATTTTGATTTTTGATTTGCGGGTCTGCGACAGCTTCATTTTGAGCCTCCGGCAGTTTTCCGAGATGCCACTATGATCGCGGTTATTTCGTTCGCCTCTTTAAGCAATCCGGCAACCTGCTCTTCCGGTAACAGACCTCCATCGATAATGATTTCCAGCCAGTAGCAGGATTCATCCGCCTCTTCTTCCACAATTCCCAACTTCGAAATAAAATCGGCCCTGGACTTACCGCGACATGCTGCGCGATAATTCGCACCTACCGACGAACCGGAACGGGCCAACTGGTTGCCCACCGCCCAGCCTTCCGTATTCTTTGGCAAATCAGAAACCAGACGGATCACATCCAGTGCAAAGCGCTTTGTTCTGTTTTTCATGTCCGTTTCGTTCAAGTTCTTACTCCAAAAGCTGTCGCAGACCCGCAAATCAAAAATCACCCATCAAAATTCAAAAATCGGCCGAAGGCCTCATGCCTCAATTACGTAGGTGTTTTGGATGGCCGAAATAAATTCCTGTGAAAAGTTATCCATTTGCACAGAAATTCGGCGGATATGGGCGGAAAGCAGGTTGTAGCCAATCATGGAGGGCAGCGCCACCAGCAGGCCGACAATCGTCGTCAGCAATGCGCCCGAAATACCCGGTGCCACCGCTGAAAGCGCGGCCGATCCGGAAATAGCCATTCCGCTGAACGCATCCATGACCCCCCAGACCGTACCGAGAAGTCCCAGAAACGGCGCCGAGCTCACGGCTGTGGCGAGCAGCCCCATCTGATCTTCGAGGTTCAAGGCCTCTTCCGCCACATTGCGGTCCACCACGGCCCGAAGTGTTTCGAGCTGATTGAGGCTTAACCGCCGATGTGCTTCCGAAGTCATATCGCCCATCAAAAGGTCATCGGGATCAATACCATAGGCCTGAAGCTCACCACCCAATGCTTTGCAGCCTTCCTTATAAATGGCATTCAGCGGCGATCCGGCATATTCCTCGCGTTTGGTAAACATGGACGTTGGAATCCGCTCCGCCCGGAAGGCATCCAGAAAATCCTCGGTCGTCGCGCTGGCAAACCGAAGCTGAACCCCTTTAGTCCACATAATGGTCCAGGCTCCGGCCGATCCGAGGAAGAGCACAATCACAATCGCTTTGCCCGGCAGGGTACTGTCCCAAAAGGCCGAAGCAATGTCGGCAATCGGCATCGAAACCAGCATTGAATTAAAGATATCCATGATCAAAATTTCCAGTTATTGGTTAATCGTTAATCGTTATTGGTAACTTGCTTTATGAGTCCTGAACGTATCGGTTCCTCCCCCATTAACTAATCACTGATAACAATTAACTGATGGCGCGAAAGCGCATGCTTCGCGACGTCATGTCCAAACATATTTCCAACCCCCGGAAAAGCAAATGAAAAAGGCTTCCAGCCCTTCAAAAAATGCAGTCTGACTTCGTTCAGGCGTTAAACCCTTATTATCAATCGGTATTTGTTGACCACAGCCGAGGAAGCGATTAAAAATCGTGCATTCCATGCAAGGGGTGTGGAGCAACCAACCGAGAAGGAGAAATACCATGGCAGTCATCGACTTTGGCGGTGTGAAAGAAACCGTCGTAATGCGGAAAGAATTCAGCTTGGCAAGAGCGCGTAAGGTTATGAAATACGAAACCATCGCCATCATCGGCTACGGTGTACAGGGACCGGCACAGGCTCTCAACCTGCGCGACAACGGCTTTAACGTGATTGTCGGACAGTCGAAAAAGTTCATGAAGGATTGGAATCGCGCCAAACGCGACGGCTTTGTTCCCGGTGAAACCCTCTTCGAAATCGAGGAAGCCGTCCAGAAAGCCACCGTTGTTCAATACCTGCTCTCCGATGCCGCGCAGAAAATCTGCTGGCCGCAGATCAAGCGCAACCTCAACGAAGGCGACGCCCTCTACTTTTCACACGGCTTCTCCATCGTTTACAACGATCTCACCAAGATCATTCCCCCGGAAAACGTCGATGTCATCCTCGTGGCACCAAAAGGCTCCGGCCTTAACGTCCGCCGCAACTTCCTGAGCGGCGCGGGCATCAACTCCAGCTTCGCCATCCACCAGGACTTTACCGGAAATGCGGAGGAACGCTGCATGGCGCTAGGCATCGGCATTGGCTCGGGCTATCTCTTCCCCACCACCTTCGAAAATGAAGTCACCTCCGACCTCGTCGGCGAACGCGGTATCCTGATGGGTGCGCTGGCCGGTGTCATGGAAGCCCAGTACGATGTGCTCCGCAAAAACGGGCACAGCCCGTCCGAAGCCTTCAACGAGACCGTCGAAGAGTTGACACAGAGCCTGATTCGCCTCGTTGACGAAAACGGAATGGACTGGATGTTCGGCAACTGCTCCGCCACCGCGCAACGCGGTGCACTCGACTGGGCACCCAAATTCAAGAAGGCCACCATGCCCGTCTTCAAAGACCTTTACAAAGCGGTAAAAAACAAGGACGAAGCCAAACGCGTACTCAGAGTCTGCGGTGCCAAGAACTACAAGGAGCGCCTCGACAAGGAGCTCGGAGCCATCCATGACTCTGAAATGTGGCGGGCCGGGGCGGCATCCCGCTCCCTGCGCCCGAAAGGCAAAGCCAAGGAAATCGCCAAAGGTACCAAGGGGGTTGGCGGCCGGACCGGAAACTAGAGAACTGTAACCTGGGGCGGTGACCACGGGTTCTGCGAATCGCGGTTCAACGTCCCCGCCTATTACTTAAAAACTCTAAAAGTCCTCCGCAACCGCGGGGGACTTTTTTAAGGTTCATGCCCCGTTTCCGGGGAGCGGCAATGTAGAAGCGACGCCCTCGTCGCTTTGCACACGCATAGTCTGCTGCTCGGCGGGAACGCGACGAGGGCGTCGCGTCTACATCCAAGTGCATACGCTTTTCTCCCCGCAGATGGGACATGAACCTTTTTTAATCCCGATAGGTAAACTTGTTTTCACGTAACGATCCTCCTACACTTTCCCGAAATTAACTGGATCTCATGTGATGAAAAGAACACTGATCGCCCTCGAACTGCTATGTTTAACGTCCCTTACCCTGTGCGTCGCGAGTATTGCCGGCGATGCCGTATCAACGGCCAACGGGAAAGTTGATCTATTCGGCGGTCGCATCGACGGCAATGACAGCGGAAATATTTCCGGAAGTTACTCCTTCCCACTTTCACCCTATTTCGGCGCACAAATCGACGGGCTTTACGGAAAACTGGAACATGAAAAGCTCTTTGGGGGCGGTGGCCACCTGTTCTGGCGCAATTCCGAGTATGCCCTGATCGGCCTGACAGCCTCCTATGCTGTATGGGATAAAACGGATCTATGGCGGATTGGTGTTGAAGGCGAGATTTACTGGAACCAGATAACGCTCGCCGGCCTGGCAGGCAACCAGTCCGGTGATCTGGGCGATGATGGCTACGGAAATGCCGATCTACGCTATTATCTCGCAGAAGATAATTTAATGCTGTTGGCCGGAATAGGCTACTTTGATGATGACAGCTTCCTCTTCAGCGACCTTGAATACCTGACCGGACTGGGCGGGCTCAGCTTGTTTGCAATGGCCGCCATTGGCTCAGACGACTATGACTATGCACTGGGCGGCATCCGCTACTATTTCGGTCCGGGAAAATCGCTCATGCGACGCCACCGAGAGGATGACCCGTTCAATTATATCTTCTCGTCTATCAGCGCAACAATTACACCCTCCAGAACGCGTGCCCTTTTTAATCCATGGCAATCCGGTCGTGGTCCGGGCATCCCGGACGTCCCGCCCGAATAAGGTGCTTCCCCGCCTGAAATAAAAAAGCCCTTCGCAATCGCGGGGGCTTTTTCGTGTGGACACACCCATCCCGCAACAGGATGTGTGGGAAAAAAGAAGTGGCGACCCCTACGGGGTTCGAACCCGTGTTGCCAGGATGAAAACCTGGAGTCCTAGACCACTAGACGAAGGGGTCTTCGGTAAAAACGAGCGCGTACCATAGCAAAACCGACAATCTCGGCAATAACAAAAATATAAATTTTTTAAACTGCTTTTCCTCCCTTCCCGCTTTACTTCAATCGTCCCGGGTGGCAACGTCTGCAACCAGTTACCCGGGGTGCCTATCCGCCTGAGGCGGGAAGCACGAAGCCCGAAGCACGAAATACGAATATTTGGAATTTCTTTATTCGCATTTCGGGATTGTTTCGGATTTCGAGTTTCGGATTTAATATTTGTCCGTTGTGCTGAGATAATACCCGTTGAACCTGATCCGGATCATGCCGGCGCAAGGGAGCGTTTATAGTTTTTCAAGCGTTCCGTGCCCCTGCCCGGAACGCTTTTTTTATTGTAGCCGAGGTCCAAGACCTCGGAACTGTAGCCGGGGCAATGGCCCCGGTTTAGGAGAAAGAGATGAAACTAACCGTAAACGGCGAGCCGCATATCCATCAGGGCAACGGCATAGTCGACAGCCTGCTCGATGAGCTCGGAGCGAACAAAGCGCATACTGCGTTGATGATTAATGGCGATGTGATTCCATCCGATAGCTGGGCCAACACAAGCCTGAATGAAAACGATGAAGTCGAAATGCTGGTCTTTGTCGGAGGCGGCTAACTTTAGCGTGCTCCGCCAAAGAAATCCGAAACTCTAAACTCGGAACATCGGTTTTGAGCTTTCAAATTGAAGCATTAGTGCTTGTTTCGGATTTAGAAATTAGAATTTAGAATTTCAAGGACGAAAAGATGTCAGACATATTCAGTATAGGTGATCAGGAACTGGGCTCCCGCCTTTTTCTGGGAACCGGAAAATTTTCCAGCACTCAGGCAATGATCGATGCCGTGAAAGCTTCGGGCACCGAGCTGGTTACGGTGGCCCTGCGGCGCTTTAACCGCGACCAGGCCGAGGATGATCTATACGGTCCGCTCTCCGAACTCGAAAATGTCCGACTCATGCCTAACACCTCCGGCGCGATGAATGCCAAAGAGGCCGTACGCGCCGCCATGCTCGGGCGTGAGCTCAGCAAGAGCCCGTTTGTAAAACTCGAAATTCACCCAAACCCGCACCATCTGCTGCCCGATCCGATCGAAACCTATGAGGCAGCAATCGAACTCGTGAAACAGGACTTTCTCGTGCTGCCCTATATTCCAGCCGATCCTGTGCTGGCTAAGCGCCTCGAAGATATCGGCTGTGCCGCCGTCATGCCGCTGGGTGCTGCCATCGGCACCGGCAAGGGACTTTCCACTGCAGATATGATTAAAATCATTATACGCGATGCCAACGTTCCGGTTGTTGTTGATGCTGGCCTGCGAGCCCCGTCCGAAGCGGCCTGCGCCCTGGAAATGGGGTGCGATGCCGTACTCGTCAACTCCGCCATTGCCGCGGCCGAAGATCCGGGTGCCATGGGTGCCGCTTTCAAAACCGGCGTCGAAGCCGGCCGCGCCGCTTACAAAGCCGGCCTGATGCCCACATCCGAAGTTGCCGTTGCCAGCAGCCCCTTAACTTCGTTCCTTTCGACCGATGATTAAAAATAATTCACCACAGAGAGCACGGAGTGCCACAGAGGACAAGAAACCTCAGAGCACCTCTGTGTCCTCTAGCGCCGAGCGAAGCGAAGATAATTTGCAACAGCAAATAGCGACCAACGGAAGTGGTTCACCGGGTGGCAAAAAACTTCCAGATTGGCTGTCGCCGGATCGTTGGCTGCCGATGGCAGAAAGCGAGAACAAGGCAGCAATCCGTTCGGCTATTCTTTCGGAGAACCCAACCGAACGCGAACTGGCATTGATGCTCTCCCCGGCCGCTGGCGAATTTCTGGAGCTGATGGCTCAAAGGGCCCAATCCATAACTCGAAGACATTTTGGAAAGACCATTTCGCTCTATACCCCGCTTTATCTTTCCAACTTCTGCAATGGCGGATGCCTCTACTGCGGCATTGCCGGTGACCGGCGGGCCAAACGCGCCGTGCTCGACGAAGCACAGCTACGGCATGAGATGGAAGCCATCAAATCGATGAATCTGGAAGAGCTCGTACTGCTGACCGGTGAGCGTATGCCGGAAGCCGATGTACCTTATCTGAAGAAATGTATTTCCATCGCGGCGGAATATATCCACAACGTGAATATTGAAGTATTCCCAATGTCGGAACCCGAATACCGGGAACTGGCCGAAGCAGGATGTACCGGCGTAACGCTGTATCAGGAAACCTACGATCAGGTGGTCTACGAAAAAATGCACCGCTGGGGCGATAAACGCGATTTCTTCAGCCGGATCGACGCACCGGACCGCGCTTTAAAAGGCGGACTACGTACGATCGGCATCGGCGCGCTGCTCGGGCTGGCTGATCCGCGTTATGATATGCTTTGCGTGTATCGCCACGCCAAATATCTGCTGAAAAACTATTGGCAGTCGGGTGTTTCCATTTCCTTCCCGCGCATCCAACCACAACTGGGCGGATTCCGGGCCGACTATCCGGTCGACGAAAAAATGCTCGCGCAATATATCTTTGCCCTTCGCATCTGCCTGCCGGAAATTCCGCTGGTACTTTCCACCCGCGAAGCGGAGCGTGTTCGCGACGGCATGGCCGGACTCGGCATTTCAAAAATGAGCGTGGCCAGCAAAACCACCGTCGGCGGCTACAGCGATGATTCAGATGATTCCACCGAACAGTTTTCCATCAGCGACGAACGCAACATTCCGGAGTTCTGCGAAATGCTGCGCGGCAAAGGGCTGGAACCCGTCTTTAAAAACTGGGATGCCACCTATCGAGAACCTGCGCATTATAAAAAAGTGAATATCTAGCCATGGAAAGGCCAAAGCGGAGCCCTCTTCCCTAATCCGAGGTTGTCTCCTAATCTTCCGGTTTAAATTTAGCCAGTTTAATCTTAGCTATATTGAATGAATCATTAGCTTTGATTAGAAAATTCAGAAGCGATGCCTTCCTGTGACTTAGTTTTTCCTGTCCGCTAATCTCATCTTGCTCAACTCGAGATGTATAGCCTTTTACAATAAGCGGAATAACATCAGCATCAAATTTGGATACATCTACATAGAGAAGGTCCAAATAGGTTTCCCCGCCAGTATCACTGACCTTTTCGTATAGCGTTACAATATAGGGGCCGTAGCCGGAAAAAATATTCGGTGCGGATTGCTTTAGCGTAAGAAGAAGTTTCTTGGATTTATTGATACTGTCTTCGTCATACGGATCGATTAGAAGGAACAGGTTATAGAGAGCTCTAAGCTGCTCATCCTCGATTTCATCTGATGGTAAAGAAACACTTTTAATTTCAGAAATAAGCGTTTTATATAATTCAGACAGCCTATCATCTGTGGGCGTCTTGCCGAATAGAACATACGAGTATGTAGCATACCCGACGCCGGCTTCATTAATGAGCGTCATGTATTCCCACGCATGACTGACCGGTCTACTCATAGCCATCTCTGGAGGCCTTCCGCATCCTGCCATCATCAAGATGATTACGCTCGAGATGGCGCCCACTAAGATCAACAGATTATTTTTCATTATCTTTTCCTTTCCTGACCAACCTTAAAACAAAGGAGGTAAGTAATCCCGCAAGAAGAGCCAAACCAGTAATTGGAGCCGCTACATCTTTAAATGGAATATCGGGATAGACCGTCTTAAATACAAAAACCAAAATCGTCAAATAACCCAGACAGATCAAATAGGTCATCTTATCTTTCATCATTGCAAAGTACTCCCAGCAGTCATCCTTAATAAGTAATCCCCTTCAATACACATATAAATTGTATATGGATTTAGTTAATCAACCAACCTTGAAGAAAACAGAGTTTGTGGTGAGATTTCCCTGAAACTGGAGAGAGGGATGGGATGTTGTAGCCGGGGGCGTAGGACGGGCATCTTGCCCGTTTTCCCAATGCGTTACCTTTGAAGAAAACCGGGGCTTAATATCGGCTAATGCACAGGGATCATGGGCAGGATGCCCATGCTACAAACTATAACTTCACTATCTTTTAGGTACGGATGACTGACCTTCGCGTGACCGCGTTGGCGCGGCACGCGACTCACGCGGCAGCCGTCCGCCTGGAGAATCAGAAATCCTTGGCTGGCATGTGGCGCGCTCGGAGAACACGCCCTACCTTATGTCTCGGCAGGATTGAAGGGCTCCAGCTCTCCGGGCTTTCGGAGCATTTTGTTGACTTCGTCGAGGTGGGTTTCTTCTTCGACAATGAGGGCGCGGGCATATTCCTCGAGCAAGACGTCTTTGCCGCCTTCAACGAGTTTCAGTAAGTCATAATAGGCATCGAGTGCGGCCTGCTCATGCTCCAGGCTTTCCTTCAACATGTTGGCGATATGATGCTGATGGCTTTCGAGCAACGGTCCGATCTTCAGCGATGGATGTCCTCCCAGCAAGGTTACCATTTCGCCCGCCCGATGTGCGTGGTCCAATCCTTCCGTCGCATTGCCGCGCATCCAACTGACGATTGGGATTCTGCTGTAGCCATAGACCATCAGTGAATAGTGCGTGTAGCGCACGACTCCGGCCAATTCCAGCTCCATGATCTTGTTCAGCAGTTCGATGGCTTGTTGTTTATCATTGTCGTTCATCTCATACCTCCTGTCACAACGTTTCAATACGTGTATTCAGCTTGCCTCTTAAAGGCCTTATAGGCGTGATCTGAGTTTTTGTAAAGGGCGCAGAAATATGAGGTTCCACCGCATATTTCTGCTGGGGCGTTGTCACAGATATCCGGGGAATCGGAATCCTTTGCTGGCATACGGCTCGCTCGGCGATCGGGCCCTACCTTGATTAGCTCACTTCGCGTCTTTGCGCGAGATAATCAGCGGAATCGATGCCCCCACTACAACTTCGTGCGCGAAACGAATCAGGCGGCTTTATAGAAGATCATGGTATCGGCTTTCGTGCAGCCGCCGGCGCAGGCGGTTTTGCAGGGGAGCTCGACTTTGATAATCTTTCCCTTCTGCACGAGCAGTTCGAGCATGGGATGCAGGGCACTGGAGTCGATCTCGAGCGCGAGGCTGATTTCCTGAACGGAAAGTGCCCCGCCGCGTTCTTTCAACAGTTTTATGATTCCGCTAAGCATATTTAATGCGCCCATTCGACGGGAGTTATACCATTTTCAGTTTGGAATCGGCCTTTACAGGAGCCGACTGGAAGTCGGCGATACGGTTGTGCCGCCCGCATCTTGCGGGCTTGGCAGGCAGGATGCCTGCGCATACTCATAGCGGCCATATCCCGAAAACAAACTGAAGTTGGTGTTATTCCACACAGAGCGCGCGGAGTAAAATACTTCTTCTCTCTGCATGAAAAAATGAGCCATGCCGTTAATCCTCGGCACCTTTATTTCCGGCCATGCGCAAGCCCAGATAGAAGGTTACGAGAATGACCACACAAAGCCCCAGCCATGCGGCGGAGGCCGATGGATTAACCGTGAAGGTGGCCAGTTGATAGTAAGCGGTCGAAATGACCCAAGCAAGAATGGTGAGATAGCTGACGGCAAACAGCATCCAGCGCATACCGATTTCGCGGGCAATGGCGGCGAGGGCCGCGACGCATGGAGCATAGATCAAAATAAAGAGCAGATAGGCAAAGGCGGCCTTCGGTCCATGTTCGCCAAAGCGGTCGACCATGGTGGTATAGGAGGTTGCCTCCACGTCATCCAGTTCTTCTATTGCGCCGGAAAGGCCGAGCGGATCTTTCAGGGTATCAAAGAAGCCTTCGTATCCCGCCGGAATGGCGGCAAAGGCATCGATGATGCCCTGCCAGAAATCAAATTCCGGAGCCGCCTCTTCAGCAATAATTTCCGCTTCTTCCTGATTTTCCATCTGCGCATAAATAGAATCCAATGTTCCAACCACGGCTTCCTTGGCAAAGATACCGGTGAAGAGGCCGACGGTAGCCGGCCAGTTTTCATCCTGAATACCCATTGGGCGGAAGACCGGTGTCACGGCGCGGCTCATGGCGCTCAAAGCGGAATCTTTAGAATCGTTGTTCCCGAACGAACCGTCGGTACCGAGTGAGTTAAGGAAGCCGAGCACGGCCACAATCAGCAGGATTACTTTACCCGCTTTAATGAGAAAGGAGCTGAGGCGGTGCCAGGTGTGATACATCACGCCGCTGAAGGTCGGCAGATGGTATGGAGGCAGCTCCATGACAAAACTGGTGACTTCGCCGCGCAGCAGGGTTTTCTTAAACAGCAGGCCGGTCATGACCGCAAGGCCGATACCAATCATGTAGATGCCGAAAATCACCACTCCGCCGCGTTGCGGAAAAAAGGCCGCGGCAAACAGGGTGTAGACCGGCAGACGGGCACCGCACGACATAAACGGATTCATCAGGATTGCCAGAATACGGTCGCGCCGGCTTTCAAGCGTACGCGTGGCCATGATGCCCGGCACGTTACAGCCAAAGCCGACGAGCATAGGAATAAAGGCCTTACCCGGCAGACCGATCGTCCGCAGGAAATGGTCCATAACAAAAGCGGCGCGGGACATGTAGCCGGAATCTTCCAGGAACGAGAGACAGAGGAAAATAAAGAAGATCGGCGGAATAAACGTCGATACCGTCTGAATCCCGCCTCCTATACCCTCCGCGAGAATAGCGACGGCCCAATCGGGCGTATGCATCATTTGAAGCAAATGTCCGAAACCATCCACAAAGATAGTCCCGCACAAGCCGTCAAAAAAGTCGATGAACGGACCGCCAACATTAATGGTGATGGCAAAGACGAGGTACATCACAAAGAAAAACACGGGGAAACCGAGGAACTTGTTGAGCACAACTTTATCCACGACATCGGAGAATGTTTTGCGCAGCTTGTCGCTACCGGCCGTGACATCGCGGGCAAGACCGTGAATGAAACCGTAGCGACCGTCGGCAATAATCATGTCGGTATCTTCACCAACGATGCGTTCCACCTTTTTGAGTTCGTGATCAACATCGGGCAGCTGTGCGATATCGGCTCCGATCAACTCAAGTGCCAGCTCATCTTTTTCGAGCAGCTTGATCGCCAGCCACCGGGCAGACACTTTTTTGGTGAGGGCAATATCGCCGAGACTGACTTCCAGTGAATGGATAACTTTTTCAATATCTTTTTCGTAGGCTATACGCACACCGGGCTTATGATGCGATTTACTGATATCGCAGATGGCGTGCTGAAGCTCGTCAATGCCGCTTTTTTTGGAGGCCACCACAGGAATAACAGGACAGCCCAGATGTTCGGCCAGATGATCTATTTCCAGACGGATGCCGCGCTGTTTGGCCATATCCATCATGTTAAGCGCGACGACGACCGGCACATCCATTTCGAGAAGCTGGGTCGTGAGATACAGGTTGCGCTCCAGGTTGGAGGCATCGATGACGTTGACCACTACGTCGGGTGTATCGAATAAAATGTGTTTACGTGCGACTTCTTCGTCGGGTGACAGGGCGGAGAAGGAATAGATGCCCGGAAGGTCGGTTACGTCTACGGAAGCATCGCAGTGGGTGTATTCCCCCATGACACGCTCGACCGTCACACCCGGCCAGTTACCGACGTGCTGCCGGGCACCGGTCAGTCCGTTGAATACCGTGGTTTTTCCACAATTTGGATTGCCGACGAGGGCGACCTTCAGGTTGTTCATTTTGCTTCCACCTCAAAGGCATCGGCTTCGTCGCTGCGCAGCACGAGGCGTGATCCCTTCACTTCAATTTCAATCGGTCCGCCGAACGGGGCTTTGCGGACAACGGTAAATTCAGCGTTACGGGTCAACCCCATACGCAGCAGCTTCTGTCGGTATTGCGGATCGGTTGTCGTAAATTCAGCAACCGTTCCGACCTGACCCACTTTCATTTTTTTAAGTTTCATGAGTTCCTTCTACTTTACTCTCTAAAATTCCAACCCGAGCTGAAGGGTCACAATGTCGCCGCCGGCACCATCATCCAGATCCTCGACATGCATATATTCCGCCGCTAGTGTGGCATACTCCTGAAAAGCGTAGGAGGCGGCAATACCGACTGTTTCTCCGGGAAATTTATCGCCGAACTGCAGCAGTGTCCGATCGTAGCCGGCGTAAAGATCGTCGCTGGCACCATACATTAAACCGACGGCTACCTTCTCGCTCACCTGCACCGAGCCTTCCAGATGCAGTGCCGCTGGGCGATATGATCCGCCGGCGAGCTCGTAATCCTCCAGCGCAGAAACATATTCCGCGTTCAGCGTGAGCTGGCCCAGATAGGCGTTGATATATCCGCCTGCGGCCCCGCTCCGGTTATAGCCGGCCTGGTCGGCAATCATTTCCCCAAGAGCAGTCTGGTTATAGCCTTCCATCAGATCGGAAAGCCAATAAATCCCGCACTGTACCTGTTCAACCGGGGTAAGAGATACCGATGCGAAAAAATCGGAAATTTTGCTGTCACCACCCTCTCCGGCAGCAACTCCTTCTTTAACATCGCCATTGAATGCGCCGACATTAACATCGCCCCATCCGTTTCCAACACCAACCATGGCGCTTTCCGTATTCATTTCAATCAGCTCAAGTGTCAGGGGATCTGATATGAACATCGATTCAAAATTACCGACCGGCTGGTAAAACCGCCCGGTAATCAGATAAAACGGGATGTCCTCTGAGGCGCCCAGGGCAATGTAGGCCTCATCAATGTTATCGTCTTCCCGGGAGTCTTCCTCCCACAGCAATCCAATATGTCCGCTCAACCAATCGGTCATGGCTGCTTCAAGATCAAACGCGACCGTAGCCAGCACAATATCGCTTTCGCTTTTTCCATCAATCCTTGAGGAAAAGCCTTCAACTTCGATCAGGAATCCATATTCGAGTGTGCGCAACGCATTGGTTGCACAGCCCGGGATCTGCTCGTGTCCGCTCGGGCGTTCAGGCTTGGCCGCCGACGCGCCCATGACCACCACGGCAGAAATTAAAACCATAAAATATCTGTTAAGAAACACGCGCATCATCCTCTAAATAAATTCTGCCCGCTATCCACCACATAGCGATACTGTTTTCCGCAATGGATAATGACTTCCTTCTGCCCTTTTTTAAGGATTTTGAAGTCGATGCGCATTTCACCGTATCCATCATGCTCAACGAGCATGTTGTACAAGGCATTTATCCTTTTTTTCACATCTTCATGGCTATCGGCCATAGCGCACATCCCTGCTAAAAATTGCGGGCAAATTTAGACGTTATCTCAATTGCGTCAACCCAAATCAGCACCTTTTTGGCACGCCTAACATTTCAGATTTCAGCGGAATCGAGTGATATTATTGTGTCTTTTGTTGCCGACATCAGATTTCGAAGGTTCAAATACGCATGACTTATGAAAAACCCCATCGTTTTCCGGTGGTGAAAAGGATGATGGCGCAAGCAAAACAGCACAATTTCCCCCTAATGGAAGCGGACCGGATAAATGCCGTCTTCAGGAGCTTTAGTGCTTTGAGAAACGATATTCCTTTCGGTACGCAGAGGGGTTTTCCCGTTTCACGCCGGAAGGCCGCATTAAAGCAGGCTTTGAATCGTAAATGGATCCCGACTCCAGAATGCTGTCCGGTGGACACCCGAAATATTCTGGCCGTTCAGATAGTTGGACGCTTTCCAGCAGAATGTCCTGAACTGACCGAGCCGCGCTCCGCTTTCGAGTTTGAGTTCATCATGATTATATCTTCCTGTTATCTGCCCATCCAACCACCATCGACGGTTACAATTGATCCGCTCATATAGTCTGAAGCCGCCGAAGCCAAAAAGACAATCGGTCCCGCAAAGTCCTCTGGCCTGCCCCATCGTCCGGCGGGAATACGACCGAGAATTGTTAAATTACGTTCCGGATTGTCCTGCAGCGCCTGCGTGTTATCTGTGGAAATATAGCCGGGGGCAATCGCGTTCACCTGCACGCCCTTGCCAGCCCACTCGTTGGACAGCGCCATGGTCAACTGACCGATTCCTCCTTTGCTGGCCGCATAGCCGGGAACAGTAATACCGCCCTGGAAGGTCAGCAGCGAAGCGGTAAAGATAATTTTACCCGAGCCGCGCTCGACCATTTCCTTACCCAGCTCGCGCGACAGGATAAACTGCGCGCTCAGGTTTACCTCCACCACCTTGTCCCACAACTCATCACCATGTTCGGCTGCCGGAGCACGAAGAATCGTGCCGGCGTTGTTTACCAGAATATCGATTTGCGGGAAATCCGATTTGACTTCAGAAATGAATGCATACAGGGCCACGCGGTCACTGAAGTCGCACGCATAGCCTTTAAAGTTTCGGCCGAGAGCAGTGATTTCTTTTTCGATCGCACTGCCTTCGGGTTCGAGCGATGCGCTCACACCCACAATATCCGCGCCGGCTTCCGCCAACGCGATTGCCATGCCCTTCCCGATGCCCCGCTTGCAACCGGTCACCAGCGCAACTTTTCCATCCAGTTTAAAGTGATCCAATACACCCATATATATCCTTCTCCCTTGTTATTAATTATTGCGTCTATATTGAAGGTTTTGCGGTATATGCTGACCTAAAACACCCGCTCTGGCAAGACGGCAGCAAACCAGTTAACCCAGCAACCCTTTGATCGCCCATTATACCCTTATTATTTATAGGCATATTATATGCTTGTATTTTTCGGCATCTTACAGCAATGGGCTGTAGAGCAAAATCGAGGAAGAACATATGAAAGTGATCCTATTCGTTATAGGCCTATCCCTCGTTATGGCGGGGTGTACAAAAATCGATGACTCACTGCTGGGAAACACGTATGACAGTCAGTCCGACATAGAGCAGCAACTCAGTTTTTCAGATAGTTAGCAGAGCCCCGGGAGGGTTTTTCATCCGTATCGCTTTATGCAGTCTCCAGGGCATCAAGCTTCGCCGCACAGATAAAATCATTTTCCGACAGACCTCCGATGGCGTGCGTGGTGTAGGTCACCGCACAGGTTTTATATCCTATCAGCAGGTCAGGGTGGTGATCTTCACGATGTGAAACATAGGCCGATGCATTCACAAAGGCCATCGTCTGATAGTAGTTTTTAAACGTGAAGGTTTTATGGATCTCACTCCCCTCACGTTCCCAACCGTTCAACGTTTCCAATAATGCATCGGCTGCTGCAGGGGTCATCGGGCTTACGCCGCCTTCGCAGGGTTTGCAGTGTTTTTCGGTTAATCCGCTCATCATATTTCCTCCGTCTGATTGGAGGTATGATAAGCCTATTTGATCAGCTTGAGAAGCTCCTTAAAGCGCGGATCGGCGGCATCCCGCAAGAGAGCAAACAGGGCGGTTTCGGCCGGAATAATTTCTGCGCCGGCATCGCGCATGGCCTGAATGGCCAGTTGTTTATTTTCAGCAGCACGGGATCCGACGGCATCGGCAATAATGAATACTTCGATCCCATCTTCCAACAGATCGATGGCCGTTTGATAGACACAGACATGGGTTTCGATCCCGATCAGTATGGCCTGCTTTTTCCCGTGCGATTTAAATGCATCACGAAATGCCGGTTCGCCCCAGCAACTGAAGGCGGTCTTTGGAAGCATCGGGACATCGGCCAGCATCGATTTAAACGGTTCATTCGTGGCGCCGAGCTTTTCAGGAATCTGTTCCGTTCCAACGATAGGAATTTCCAGCAACTGAGCGCAACGGATCATCCGCTCCAGGTTCCCGTCGAGGCTTTCCCTATCACACATGATTTCATGCAGTTTTCCCTGCACATCAATAAATACGAGAATAGCTTTCTCACGCTTCAGCATCGGCCGCTCCTTTTCCAATTCCATATTGATTCAGTTTACGATGCAGCGTACGGCGGCTGATGCCCAGTTTTTCAGCGGCCTTGGTCCGGTTTCCGCCGGTTTTTTCAAGGGCCTGAACCACCATGCGCTTTTCCATTTCATCGACCGTCAGCTCTGCATCAATGCGCACTTCGCCGCCACCGGACGCCTTCTCCCGAACCTGCGACGGGATATCCTGAATGTCGAGTACCTTACCGCGCGCCAATACCACCATGCGTTCAACCAGGTTTCGCAGTTCACGAATATTACCCGGCCAGTCATAGGCCGACAGCATGTCATACGCCGCCGGAGTAAAGCCTTCGATCTGCTTTCCGTTCTCTTCGTTGAAAACCGCGAGATAATGATTCAGCAAAAGGAGAATATCGTCCTGTCGTTCGCGCAAAGGCGGCAGTGTAATGACGACCACATAAAGACGATAGAAAAGGTCCTCGCGGAAGTCACCTTCATCCACCATCGCTTTCAGGTCACGGTTGGTTGCCGCAATCAACCGTGCATCCACATCCACCGGCGTATCCCCACCCACTCGTTCAATCTGCCGTTCTTCCAGTGTTCTCAGAATCTTCACCTGCACCGAAGCATCAATCTCGCTGATTTCATCCAGAAACAACGATCCACCATCGGCTTTTTCAAAACGCCCGACCCTTCGCTCCATCGCCCCCGTAAACGCGCCCTTTTCATGGCCGAACAGTTCGCTTTCCAACAGGTTTTGCGAAAGAGCCGCACAATGCACCGCAACAAAAGGTCCGTTGGTCCGCGGTCCCAACTGGTGAATGGCTTTTGCAACCAGCTCCTTGCCGGTACCGCTTTCGCCCTGAATCAAAACCGTTGCCCTGGAAGCCGCCACCTGCCGGATCGTATCAAATACCTCCTGCATCGGGGCGGAGCGGCCAATAATATTTTCAAGGCCGTATTTACTGTCGAGCTGCACCTTAAGCTGCTCATTCTCGAGCTCAATCTTCTTTGCTTTCAGCACCCGGTCCAGCACCAGCTCAAGCTTATCCAGGTTGATTGGCTTGGTCATGAAATCGGTCGCGCCATGCTTCATGGCATCTACCGCCAGCTCCACATCGCCATAAGCCGTAAGAATTATGCAGGTCAGCTCCGGATTATTCGCCAACGCGCGCTGCATCAGGGTTATGCCATCCATGCCCGGCATACGCACATCACTCAACAGCACGTCGATTTTCTGGCTGGCCAGTACTTCCAGAGCCGAGGTTCCATTTTCAGCGGCAAAAACACGGTAGTCCCTTCTCAATGCGCGCACAAGTCCATCGCGCGCACTCTTTTCGTCATCGACTATAAGTATAACCGGCTTTGTCTTCATGCCTAGTTCCTCATTCAAATCCATCTTTGTTTTCTTTGCGTTCTCTTGCGGCCAGTTAAACTCTTCTGTTCTGCCGCAACGAAGCTGGAAGCATCGTCTACATTATTACGGCTCCGCGACCTGCTCCGGAGCTTCGAGCAAATTCAGTCGGGCATCTTCACGTGGGAACCGGAGAGTCAGCCGAGTTCCTCTTTCCGGCTCGGAATTAATTTCTATTTCGCCGCCGTGATCCCGCATAATGCGTTGTACAATCATCATGCCTAGGCCGGTTCCTTCGCTCTTGGTGGTGTGATAAGGCTCGTAAATGGCTCCTAGTTTTTCGGGGTCGATACCGGAGCCGTTATCCTCTATGACGACACTGACAAATCGGTCAGATAAATACGTTTCGAGCTTCAGGATACCGCCATCCTCCATAGCCTGCAGCGCATTTTTGATGACGTTGAAGAACACCTGTTTAACCTGGGTTTCATCGACGGCGACAGCTGGAATATCTTCCGGAAAATCAGTTTCCACCAGCATCCGGCGGTCGCTGATCTCATGACGCATCACACCGAGTGTATCATCAATCAGCTGAGCCAGATTATGCGGCATGCGCTCCGGAAGTGAGGGCCTCAAAGCCTTCAGGAATTGTCGGATGATCGTATCCAGCCGACCCACTTCCTTACGGGAAACCTCGACTAATTCCTTGAGCTCGCTCTTTGCCTCTTCGTTGTCGAGATAGCCGATTTCACGGTCAAGCAACTGCAGATGGATATTGATCGAGTTCAGTGGATTTCCAATTTCATGGGCCACACCGGCGGCCAGCAGACTAAGCGCGTGCAGGCGCTCCGATTCAATCGATTCAGCTGTAGTTTCGCGTTCCCGGGTAACATCCCGGAAAATGACCACCGCGCCCTCTTCGTTTTCGTCGACCGCAGTGAGCGGAACGACGTAGAATTCCATGAAGCGGTGCTGGGGATAGGTAATTTCAATTTCACGGCGGACCAGCTTACTCCACTCATATTCGTCGAGGTCCAGCACGAGGTCCCAATGGATATCCTTCAAATAGCGCTCGATTTTTGTGCCCAATGCATCATCGAGCTGGAATCCAAGAAACTGCTCGGCGGCCCGGTTGGCGTAACTGATCTGCGCCTCCGGATCGAGTACGATGATGCCCTCTTCCAAGGCCTGGAAAATCGTTTCCATTAACCCCTTTTCCCGCGCCAAACGCAGGAAATAGGTTTGAAGACTGCCTTTATCCAAATGGTCGAGCCGATCGACCAGCTTATCAAAGAATCCCGGTTTCATGCCCAAACTGTGCCATTACGGCGCATTTTATGCAACCAGATATGCCCGGATAAACAATGTGCCATTACGGCACTAAACCTTATGCAGGATTTTCGTACTGCTCCACCATTGCGGTATATTTTTTCTCAAGACCCGGCATGGATTGCATGGCTTCATTATAGGCGATTGTCATACCTTCGCGCACTGCATCCGGCAGAACACGTTCGGCCAGCGGGTATAAAATGGTATCTTCTTTATCAATATGAGCACGGAGTAACGCAGCATAACCCCGTGCATTTTCAATCAGGGCCTTCTTTGCCCGGAGATCCCCGTCCAACAACTGAAGAGCAGCCCCCTCCATCCCTTTCACAAAAGCACGTCCCTGATCGTGTTCCACCAGCATAGCCTCGATCGGCGAACTCTTTTCCGGCATACCGTTTTTCACGAGCTCCACGAAGAGTACATCTTCTTCCTTTGCATGATGAAAACGGTCGGCGTAGTTGCGGATAAAATCCACCGCATCCAGATAAAACTTCCAGCCGCAGAACATGCTCTGCTCAACCAGCAGCGTGTTTTTTTCAACCAACGAGATCATCCGCAATATGAGCTGGTGCTCATCCATCATTACTTGTGTTACATTCGTTGCCATGTTTTTTCCTCTCTTATGCGCAGGTTGCGAGATAGTGGAGAATTTCCTGCTCGATCTTTTTTTCTATTTCTTCGCCCAGAGCGTGGATGCTGACCACATCCTTGACGAGGCAGATTCCGACGCCGCAGGTCACGCAGCCGATTTCATAGCGGGAAAGGATTTCCCCGATTTCAGGGTGCGCCTCCATAACCGTGTTAATTCCTGCTTCGCCAATTTCCGGTGGTAAATTCACAATACTGCTCCTTACGGGTTGCTTAATGATGCGAACCTAAAGGAAAACCGCGGCGCGAAACATGATCCGGGTCAAGCATCCACAAAAAAAGGAGCCATCGGCTCCTTTGAGCTTGTTGAGAAACTACATTGGTGCGGCGGAGCCGTTTTGGAGTGCGCAGGCAAGCCGACAGGTGCGACTGCGCTTGGGCAACGTAACTGACTACCGATCAACCGAAAAGCGGCGTCGTCTTTCAGTTGCCACCGCACTCCAAAATGCACGCAAAGTTACAGCATGTCGTTTGCATTAGCTTTATCAACAGTCTGAAAGGAGCCGATGGCTCCTTTTCTAATAAAAATAGAGTTTTACAGTCTAATGTACCGCACCGCTTTTCCAGCGCTTGGCGGGGGTTAAACCGGCTATACAAATTGCCGTCTGCACCAGCGCAAACACCGAAAGCGTGAAGCTTGCGGAATCGGTGAAGCCATAGGAATGCAGGCCAACGCTGAGTTGGTTTACGCCGAACCATGACCATGCCGTAACCACGTTACCGAATACAGCCATTACCGCGAATCCACGGTGCATCACCATTTTTCCGTAGCGGGCATGCAGCATGATGGCATTCCAGATTACAATCAGCAGCGCCCCGTTTTCCTTAGGATCCCAGCCCCAGAAACGGCCCCAGGAATCGTCCGCCCACAGGCCGCCGAGCACCGTGCCCACAAAACTGAGCAGCAGGGCAAAACAGGTGGTGCCGTACATCATGCGATACATCCCGTCTTCCGTATCTTCGTCCAGCCGACGGGTCAGCAATCCGGCAAAAATATAAAAGACTGCAATCGTTCCGGAAACGAAGGTGGCCATATAACCGAGCGTGATCGTGATGACATGGGTGGCCAACCAGAACCGGGTATCGAGTACCGCGCGCATCTGCTCCATCGTATCGCCGTCACCCGCCAAAAAGTGGGCAATAAGCAGGGTCGAGAAGCCGGCAATCCCGGCAACAAGGTTACCAATGCCACCTGCTTTTTTCCGGAAACCGAACTCAATAATAATCCCCGCAGCAACCGCAGCCCAGCCGATAAAAATGGCCGAGGAATACAGGTTGGTGACCGGAGGGTAGCCTGACAGGAAAACACGGGCAACAATCGCAAACGTGTGCGGAATAAATGCAAAGACCATCAGCATCCGGGCTGCGCTGAGCAATCCCTCTTTCCGGAAGAGCCAACCAAAACAGCTGAGTACAAAGACCAACAGATAAAGCTGGGCCGATTTCATAAAGGCGCTAAGCCGATTATAAAAAACTTCGAACGGAATTTTATCAAAGGCTTCCGGATTTTCAGTCTGAACCAGCGCTCCAAACTCCATCAATTCAGCATTGAACAGATTAACATTACCCTCGCGATAGGCGGCAAGCATAACGCCCATATGAACCCCCAAGGGATCAACTCTTACTTCTGATCCGTGCCCTATCGAACTCATCGCGGGATGAGCCGCCAGCAACGTACTCATGAGCGGGCGCCAGCGCTCGTTTCCTGCAGTGGGCGGAATGACGAGCGGAATGGAATAGTTTTCCAACTGCATGTAGCGTTGCGCTGTCGCAAGCAGCTGATCCTGCGGAACCATAGACGGGTCCTCAAACGAACTCATCACGTTCTGGAAAAGATACAACTTATTGGCGAGCTTGATGACCTGCCGGTCATACAGGTCGCGGTTTCGGTCCTCTTTGGCAAAAGCGGAACGGGCAGCGCTATCGAGCTTTCCAAGATTCGGCAGCAACTCACGGTAGGAATAGCGGAAGCGCTTGCGCTCCTCCAGCCCCAGACCGGAGAGTACATCCAGACTTTCAATGCGGAGCACCTTGTAATCGACCGCTTCCGGCCGACCGGCAATATTGTCCAGCAGCCATTGAGTGGCCTCAACTTTCTCTCCATCCGCCGCACGCACCGTCTGCTTGCCAGAAAGTACGGTCAGCAGGTTGCGGGCAACGGTATCAACAGGCTTCTTGCGCCCATCAAATTTTACCGGCAAATGCGCAAAGGCATTAATCTGGAAATCGGCTTCTGTCTCTATTTCAGGGCGGACACCTTTCTGGAAAAACCAGAACGCGAGAAGCACAACGATAATGTTTGTGATGGTACGGCGCATCAGACATCCCTCCGGAGATAGCGGCTAAACGACTGGATAAACTGCGCGGCCATGCCCACGAATACGATCATGCAGGAAAGGTATGGAATCATCCAGGTATCGTTACGCACGACCTGTAAAACCGTACCCCCGTCGTCAGGAAGAAAGCCGGACTGGTAGAATGTACGCCGGGCATAGCGCAGCGGATTGTTCATCCAGATCCGCAGCTCGCGGTCTACATCGTCGCCCTGGTTAACCAAATGGATCTGACTGGCGAAATCCTTCGGCATCTGGGTGCCTTCGTATTTTTCATGCACGAAATCCAGCAGTTTAATGGAATAGGGGCTGCCGCTCGGCGACGTTAAATATTCGCGATGAAAGCGGAAGTAGGCCGAATACTCCTTTCCAGCTATCTTGAGATTAGTCGGCATATCCCAGGCACGGTTCACAAAGTTCGGATACATCCACAGGCTGAGCACATAACGCCCCAGCGATGCCCCGGAGGTCCGGTCAAAAAACTCGACATCCACCGCAGGCGCATTGCGGGCGCCCGTTGCCCCGCTTACCTCAGGCACTTCAGCCATATAGAGTCGGCCGCCATACCCCTCGTATTGAGGATAGCTCTCCTGCAGCGCTTCCGGAATACCCTGCAGGGGCCGTGGCTGGCTGGAATTGACCATGTAGCGGTTAACCTTAATATCGAAAGGCAATTCCCTGGCCCTGATCGTTGCACCGTCTTTAAGTTTTCTCTGCGGAATGACGGTTACCGAATCATAGTCGGGATTTGAGGTTTCAATGAAAGCCATTTCCAAACGTTGGGAATGGTCGATAAAGTTGACCGTCTCCCCTTCCTTAATCGTCATCGTGGCTTCGACCGCAAAGAGTGCTGTGATGAACTCACCGACCAGCAAAAACAAAATTCCGGCGTGCAGCAGCACCATGCCGGCACGCTTCCGGTAGAGCAGGATGCAGGCAATATAGAAGACCACCGCCGCAAGCGTGCCCCGCCCCAAACGGAGGAAGACGCGCCAGAACGCATCACTTTCCGTTGCAGCTACCGGAGCTGTGCCCCAGCCGAACATAACACCGCAGGTAACCAGAATCCCGGCCAGTAACATGATGATGCCGGCAATGCGACGGGTACCGTTTGACTGAATCCTGAAGCTGGCGGCGTGCACCATAATCAGGTTAATGGTCAACAGCGTACCGATCAGAAAACCACCGGGAAACGGAATCTTCAGATTAGGCACATCCCATGCGCGAGGGAAAAATACAGGTAGCTCAATGAAAGCGATGAAGCAGCGGAAATACTGATCCATTACCGTCCAGATCCCTTTGTCCACCTGCGCAAGGGTTCCGGCAAAGACCAGCACCATGCTCAGCGAGAGCAAAACGACGGTCAGCTTAAGGGACAGGAAAAAATCGATGACTTTCTTCATCAGTGGTTATGGCCTTCAAATTTGATGGAGCTCAGGAACGCGCGGATGTCCGATGCATGCGCTTTCAGCTCCTCAACCGATCCCTTTCCAGTGAAATACCAGTATTGCGGAGCCAGATCCACGATCGCGGCAATGATGCCTTTTCCGCCTTCTTCATTATAAATTTCAATATAAGCCGCTTCGTGACCTTCTACCTTCAGGGTTTCAACATCCTTGGCAATTTCCTCTGCCGAAGCCTCACCCAGACCAACCTGCCCGCGCCAACGGTTAACGTTGCTCGTCACATCACCCATGGCCAGAGAAATGAGATAGAAGTCGATCGAGGTTCCTTCAATGGAATAGCTGACCTTACGCATGCCCGAACCGGGTTTCTCCGTCCACCCTTCTGGAAGCTCACTCGTGAATCCGTTGCTGGTCGGCGCGTGCGCGGTCATTGCAGCATGTGCCGCATTAACGGCATTGATATCCGCCTGCGAACCCATCGGAGCTTTAGCCTCCGGCGCGGCTTGTTGTTTCGGCACCTGATAAGTGGCTTCCTGCTCGCGCCCGCAAGCGACGAGTAAAAGTGATAAAAGCAGTATATTGGCTACGTATTTCATAGGTCTAGTTCCATTGATAAGTTGATCGAGGAATATAAATTCCACCCCCATCAATGTCGACTAATATCATTATAATTGCATCCTATCCATTGCTTAAAATGCCGACCGGCAGCAGGCAGCAGTCTTGACCTGTGCATCGTTGTTCCGCATATTCTGTTCATGAACAGCAACCACAGCGAACCAACCACCTCCGATACTGCGAAACGGAACTGTTATCCGGGAATTTATATAGCCGCAGCCATCCTTTTTGCTGCGGTTATTTTTCTATGGTTTGACCGGTCGCAAACCCAAAGCGCACAACTGGCTCAGATCGAGCAGAACGAACAACTCGCGCAAGCGCTCGAAGCGGCACAATCCGAACTCGCAGCGGCACGTGAAGAACTGGACTTTTTCAAAACCGGCGACACCACCGCACCGGCCCAAAAGAAGCCAACCACGTCAAAACCCGCCTTCACCAAACCCGCTGAAGAACCCGAAACCCTGCTCCTGCAGACACCCACAGTCAGCCGCTCCGCTTCCGGCCTGACCGCCCGCTTTGGATTCGAACCCGATACTGACATTCCACTGCCGGATGTGGTTACGCTGGTAATCCGGGTTCCGAGCAGTTCGGAAGCGACCATCACATCGCTAAAACCGCTCAACGAGTCCAGCTATTCAAACGTTGAGTTTCTGGTTAATGCCAAGGGCAACCTGGGAATGATCGAAGGTTCCCCTGCTGATTTGAAAGCCCTCGAATTTGAACTGACGGTCTCCGGACCTGTGAAGGCTACCGTTCGGGGATCCAAAGGCATCAAAGCCTTCGAAATGGATATTACTCCAGACGGGTGCACAGTGCGGAAACTGTAACTGCCGTTGGCTTCATAAACCTGCCCGGCACCGAACTTAAGGGGTGTTTATCCAGTGGCACTCATAACAATTGTTTAATATGCCGTGGAAGATATCGTTCGGCCAATATTGCTCATGAATCCCCAGCAAGTCATTCCCGCCTTCATGGCAAACGGTACAGCCCTCACCCTCGGTAGCCGCAGTGTGGCAACCAATGCAATGGGTCGGCTTTTTCCCCGGAGCTCCCCATCTTCCACGATGAGATCGCGGTGCAACCTGCGAATGACAGGACTGACAGGAATCTTCCTCGTGGCAAACCTGACAACTGGCGCGATCCCATGCCGCCTCGACGCCATGCGTTTTCAGTCGCCATAAGTTGTTGTGGTTCCTCGGCTGCATCACACTATGGCACTCTCTGCATGAATCCTCGGAATGGCAAACACTGCACGCGGCATCATCCTGCATACCGAACAGGCCGTGCCGCTTCATCCAGAACTGATCGTGATCGACCGGTCTTTGATACCGGTCCATATCAACGTGGCACTGAAAACAGTCCAGTCCGGAATCATGCGCATTATCCCGAAGCTGAACTATGTCATCGCGTTGCAATTGCGGAACCGACATAAGGCCCTCAGCCATCAGCGAGCCGTGGCAATCATCGCACTTTCCTTCCAACGCTTCTGTATGGACAAAAACCTGTTTACCGGGAGCATTGGTCACACTCTTCCAATCCTCAAGGGAAGGGAGCTGTTTTTCCTGATGGCAGTACCCGCAGGTTTCACTATTGATTTGCTCAGCCTCCGGCTCATCATGACAATCCACACAGGTTTCATGAGAGAGCCTTGTAAACGAAGGCTGGCCAAGCTCGCCGTGGCATTCGTCGCAATCCATTTCATTATCGGTGACGTGCGTATAGTGGCTGAATTTCAGCGTATATTCATCCTCTTTGCATCCGCAAAGAAGCAGCAGTCCGGCACCGGCAAGAAGGGCTGTGGTTATGCGGTTTGTTTTCATAACCTTACCTCGAATGATGTGCGCAACCGGTAGCCCAGGTCGTCTTCATCGCTGTCGTCCTCAACCTCTCCGGAGATTCGCAGTGCCGTATGTTTGGAAATATTCCATTTTCCGCGCAGGAAATAGGTAAAGGCATAGGGCGAGCGTTCCACGCGTGTGCCATCTAAATCCGACACGATTGCCCCATCGTCGGTAACCACCGAAAAGTCTGAAAACTGGTAATAGGTATAATCAACATAAGCGGCACCGGCCGACACTTCCCACAGCCGGTTATGGCGGTAGCGGATATCCCCGCTGACCCCGGTAAAACTTTCATCCTCCTCAATATCCCAGTATTCCACCGCAATGGATGCACTCAGCGAGTCGTACGGTTCGTAGATCAGGCTCAGGTCGTAGCGTTCATATCCACGGTTCGTGGCATCGGTATGGTCTGGATAGCGCCAATATGCACCCGGCGAAATATACAACCAGTCGAGTACCTGCCGGGTAAAGCGACCATAGGCCGTGGTGTAGGGCTCAAGATCGCCCAATACCTGAACCATGGGTGAATACACCCGGGTTGACGCATCGTATTCACCCCAGCGCCGGGCACCGAGTACGGCATCAAAAACTTTTTCCTCGAACGACACATAGTAGAGGTCGCCCCCACCCATGCGCACATTTTCGTTCATAACAGAAAGATAGCCGCGTGCCCTGACCGACTCCGCCATCCGCTGCCGGACATCGAAGAAATAGTGTTCGTCTGACTCGCTGACGCTGTCATCATAATACCGGGCATAGGTTACCCGGGACCGGTTCCCTTGCCAGGGTCGGCCTACCAGCGATGCTCCGCCGAATACATCGCCGGAAATCGAAGAATAAAAACTAACCGGCTGGCCGACAAATGCACGTCCCCCCAGTTTTTTGTTCTCAAACAGCATGCCCTGCAGGCCATCCATCTGAATATAGTCGGCCACATCGACATACTGCCGGCCGATACGCACCAGCATAGTGTTCTTACGATCATGGATGTCGACATAAAGCTGCAGCAGGCGGTAGCCGTCTTTACGGGACGTGTCATCCAATCCCACAAAGGGATCGTCCGCATAGGAACTGCCGGTTCCGTCTATATCGGAATGGAGACGCCCGGACGTGTAAATATCCACCCGCTCGTCAGCAAGATCCCGTCCGCGCAGGTACCAATAGCCATAGACATCCTGATCGTCATATTTTCCGAGACTGCGATAGTCGTAGGTACCACGAAAGCTACCCGAATAAACGGCCTTCGACGGAGTTTCCATCTCCGCCTGCTCTTCCGCATGAACCCCGGTAAAAACCAAAAAGAGCCCTGCGGTCAGCAGGGTACCGCATAGACTCCTTTGGGTAGATGCATTCATTTCCAACCTTTTGGAAAAATGCGAAGCCGGTTTGCGGCCGGCTCCGCGTTATTGCTTACTCCTCTGTAGCCCGGAAGAACCGGTTCGTGGTTCCTCTCAAGGTATTCAGCTGATAGAGCCAGCCGCCTTCATTGGTCTGGGCCGGTCCAATGCTGGTCCAGCTTCCGTCGGTCAGGCTGTCAATGGTCTCAAACTGAACCATCGTGTTTGTACCCTTCGGCAGGTAACCCAGTTCAGCGGCAGCCAGGATAACCATATCGGTGCCCGGCACGCTGGTGATCTCAAGCGGATCGCTGCCAACCTGCACTTCAACCAGGTCGGAGAAACCATCGCCATCGGTATCAGCTAACAAAGCATTTGTTCCCAGGTTCTGCTCTTCCAGGTTCGAGAGGCCGTCACCATCATAGTCGTCCTCACCAGACTGGCTGGTCAGGTCACCGAAGGTGGCAATTTCCCACGAATCAACCAGACCGTCGCAGTCGATATCGATACCACCCTTCAGGTCGGCAATCGACGAGCGCAGGATAGCGGCCGCATATTTCGGATTATGCACGCCATGGCTGCCATCATTCTTTACGAACATGTAGTTATAGGCACCACGCTTGAGTGCCAGTGTGTTGAACTCTGAAGACTGTCCATACATATTGACCGAGGGCGATCCTATTGGAGGCATCAGCATGCCCAGCTCATCCATCAGAAGGCTGATTTCGGTCTGCACGCCTTCGACCATACCATCACGGTTATAGTCTTCGCCACCGAAGTCGAAGTTCTCGATATCGCCGTGGCAGCTCTGGCAGGTACCGGTGAGGTGAATCACCGCATTGGTGCCGTCGTCGTAGGCCAGCCTTAAGGAGTGGCCGCCGACTTTGTTCTTGGCATACTCCGGAATATCGTCAGGCGTTTCCTGCATATGGCACTGGGCACAGGAATCGTCAACCACGGTCAAGTGCTGGGAGCTGGGCAGCTCCTGTCCATACTCGATGGCATTCTCACCGGACAGCATGTCGGTTTGTGTGCCGTAGTGCGGACCAAAATATTTGCTGGCATTGCCATGAACATAGCTTTCAGCATCGCGACGTGATTTATGACAGCTCATGCAGATCAAGCCATCGCCGCCATCGGTGATTACCGCACCGTTTTCGAGGGTCGAACTTTCGAGGGCGCGCAGCTGATGCACACCCGCTCCCGGTGCATGCGGATCGTGACAGGCCGCACACGTAATACCTTCCTTGAACGAGGCGGTAATTGGAATTTCATCACCGTCTTCATTCATGCCCGGATCGTTGGCATCGATAAAGCCTGCCGTCGTATGGCAGTTCTTACAGGAACCGCCGCGATCCACTTCAGTCTGCCCATGCACGGAATTGCCCCACTCGAAATTTTTCACATGGTGCGATGCGGCATCGTGGCACTGGCCGCAGTTTCCGGCGCTCAGGCTGATGGCAATCTTGGAAATGTCGCCACCCGTACGCATGTGTTCCTGGGCCGGGCCGTGGCAGCTTTCGCATTGCACGTTGGCCTTCATCTGCAGCGCCAGCGGCATATCATCCCAGTTATTGGTGGAAAGCTCCGTCGGGAAGGTCCAGCCTTCGTCATTTGCAACATCATCAAATCCACCGTTCACCGCGGCAGGGGCACTGTCATAACCGGTGGTGTGGCACTTAATACAGAACGACTGAAAGTGGCTGCTTCCTTCGCCGTTAATCTGATCAATGAACGCCCCGGAATGGTGGGTCAAATTAAAATCATCCTGCTTGCTGGCATGGCACAACAGACAAGCCGTGGAGTCTTTTCCGATAAATACAGAAGCCACCACCTCAAAACTGGCATCCAGCACACCATTGGTGCCCAAGGCCTGCGCCGATATCTGATAGGTTCCCTTTTTATCCGGAATGATCATGGCCCGATGGATCAGGTCGAATGCGCTCCGATCAACCGAATCGTAGGTGGGCATCGATTCTGGAAGCGGGCTATTGGTAATGACGGCCGTTGAATCGTGTATCGGCTCATCGTCCAGGTCAAGCACAGCATCCAGCGACCATACGGCCTGCGTAATGGCGGAACTGTCTTTGGCCAGAAGTTCGAGATACACGGGTTGTCCAAGCCCCACCACATGATTTCCACCGGAGACCTGGGTAATATTGGTCATCCCGTAATCTTTGATTTCCTGCGGAGTTAATGGACGCGCGTTGATTTTCAGGTCTTGTGCCTGAACCGAACCTGCGCCTAAGCCGAGGAGGATAACCATTGTTATCGCCCATCCCCATGCCCCTTGTTTCCTGCTGCTTTGCGTCTTCATTCTGACCTCCGTGGCTGACCCCCAGCCGGTAGTTAACACCCCAATATTACCCTGTTTATTTTTCCTTTTATTAAACGGCAAGTGCTGCCGCTGCGGCTTCGTTCTGCCTGTTTGCCGCAGCCTGCCGCAGATGGAATTGCTTAAGCAGGTTTTCAATTTCCTGCGTAATGATTTCGTCGCAAACTTCCAGATCCTTTTCCCACTGGCCCATCGTTTGCGCAACGGTGGTTTCCAGTGCGTCAATATCGTGTAAGTGTACCCCGGGAAGATCCCCCACCCCCGGTTCAACATCCCGAGGTACAGCAATATCAATAATGACCAGCGGATGATCCGGCCGCGCCTGCATAACAGTTTCTACAGCGGCCCGACTGATCACCGTCTGCGGACTGCCGGTGGAGCTAATGACCACATCGGCCGTCAGCATCGCATCATCCATTGCATCAAACGGAACCGCCGTTCCTTTAAACTCATCTGCAAGCGCCTGCGCACGATCCAGCGACCGGTTGGCCACCACCACAGAGCACTCGCCTTTTTTCTGCAGATGCCGAAGACAGCAGGAGGCCATTTCCCCGGCACCGATCATAAGAACAGCATGTTTTTTCAGTCCACCGGCACCCAGAACCTCCCGGGCATGGGCAACGGCCACACCGCCGATGGAACGCGCACCGCGACCAATCGAAGTCTGCGTACGGATCGCCTTGGCCGTTTGAAGTGCTTTCTGGAAAACACTGTTCAGGATTTTGCCGACCAGCTTTGCTTCGCGCGCGGCCTCATAGGCATCCTTCACCTGTCCCGTTATCTGCGTTTCGCCCAGAACCATGGAATCCAGACTGCCGGCCACACGGAACAGATGCTTCAGTGCATCCCGGCCGCAAAGACAGTAAACATGCGAAAGCAGGCTCGGCATTTCGCGGGCCAGGCATGAAAAAACAGCATCCACATCCGGCTTCTTCCCATTTGCAACCACCCCGTAAATTTCCACGCGGTTGCAGGTCCAGAGCACGACCACCTCGGACAGGCCGGCCTTGAGCTGAAGCATACGGCTGACTTCGATACGGTCCGGATGGGCAATCGCCATGCGTTCGCGAACGTGCACCGGAGCGGTGCGGTAGTTCACTCCCGCAACAAAGAAACTGCTGTCAAAAGCCTGTTTCAACGATTTCATTTTAATCCACGGTTATTGAGCCGGTGGTCGCTCGTGTTTAATCTTCTCGTAGGCCTGATCCACATCGAAGCCGGTCTTTAAACCATCGGCCAGTGTGTAGCGGTTGGGATCCCAGGTTGGGCTGGTATCATTATGACATTGTGTGCAGCTTTTCTCTTTTGCCGGATGAACCATGCCGCCGGCGATCGAAGCCTCCAGACTTTCCATAACCGACTTTTTCTTATAATCCTCACCGGGGCCGTGGCAGGATTGACAGGATACGCCGTTTTCGAGTTTAACCACGTCGGTCTGTAGCGTTTCGGTGAAAAAATAGGCGGTGGAGTGGCACTTTAGGCATTGGCCGCTGGTTTGCGGGTTATCAATACCTAACTTTGCAGCAACCGCCTTTGCTTCCTCGGTTCCCAATAATTCATAGGCTTTGGCATGTCCCATCGACTGCCATTTTCCATATTGATTCCCCTTGGCGTCCTTCTTGTGGCACATCGCACACTTCTTAACGCTGATAAGCTTGGAGGGATCACCCGACTGACCGAGAACGCAAGAGACTGCGAATGCCAGCCCTAAACCTGATATGACCAAAGTTGTATTCATCGTTTACCACCTCTGCTTGCAGCGCCTACACATCTGTTCTTTTCCGATCAATATACTCATATATCCCTTTCTGAAATTTTTACTAGTAAAATAGATATCGATATCTATTTTGTATAAAATCTAAATACTGGTTATGAAAAGGTGCACATTACTTTAACAATTAGGTATTTATGCGTATTAAAACAAAAGCATCCCATCCGTTTTGAGTGGGCTGCTGACCTGTTTTTTAAGCTTACGAGACCGGTTAAATCATCCGCAGTGCATCTGGTGGGTTCCCCGTTCCTCATAAAACTTCAGCACATCCGATATTTTAGTCCGCTCCAGCTCCTTGCGGATGAGCTCTTTGTTTTTTGTCCAGAATTTATGTGTCGGGCACTCCCGTTTATCGCTGCAGAACCCCGTACCCAACAGGCAGGAATCCAGAAAATCCTTTCCTTCGAGTGCGATACTGACATCCAGCAAACTGATTAATTTTGCAGGTCTGGCCAACCAGATCCCACCCTTACTTCCTCGTTTTGAGGCAATTATACCTGCATCATTAAGCTGCTTAACAATTTTTGCCAGATAGGCCTTCGGCACATTGGCACATTCCGCCACATCGTTAATATTAGCCGGTGGATTGGTGCAGCCGGCCAGGCAGGCGAGCGCCTGTATGGCGTGGCCGGTTGTATTACTTAACGCGATCATATCAATGACCTCCCTTCCGCTTCATCAACCTGCACTGTAGCGCGGATCCCAACCGCCAACAAGTATATTATGGATCTCTATGTCCGCATTATAATGGTATTTATTATAACCATACCTAACTATCCATATTTACCTTGACTAAGCGCATTGCCGCTCGCATGTTCAACTTGATAGCTGGGTAACCAGAATGGTCATTGGAGGTGCTGCGGTGAAGGAATCCGGAAAACGTAATTTAGCACATAACCTCACGAGCCTATGCGGAATACTGCTGGCGGCGATCGGTTTTATTGCAGGCACTACGCTCATTATCATTGATGCACAAAGCCACTTCGACAACCCTTATACTGGCATCTTTACCTACATGGTGATTCCCGCCATCCTCTTAAGCGGACTGTTGCTTATCTTACTCGGCGTGATGATCGAGCGTAAACGCCGCAAGAAGAGTAATTCGGAGCTCCCAAACCTCCCGGTTATCAATCTTAACGACAAAAGGCAGTTCATCATGCTGGCTGTCGTAGTCGTGGTCACCCTGTGCTTCATCGCAATCAGTACCGTTGGCAGTTACCGCGCCTACCATTTTACGGAATCGGTCGAGTTTTGCGGAAAGACCTGCCATAGCGTCATGAAACCGGAATATACGGCCTACCAAAACTCGCCGCACGCCAATACCGGTTGCACCAAGTGTCACATCGGCCCGGGCGCGGACTTCTACGTCAAATCAAAACTAAACGGCCTCTACCAAGTTTACTCAACGATGTTCAATAAATACAACCGGCCTATCCCGGCGCCGGTCCATAATCTGCGGCCCGCCAAGGAAACCTGCTATACCTGCCACTGGCCCGAAAAATTCTTTGGCGCAGTCGAGTTTAACCGGACCTACTTCCGCGCCGACGAGGAAAATACTCCCTGGACCATCCAAATGCTGCTGAAAGTCGGCGGGGGCGATGCCAAACATGGCCGCGCCCAGGGCATCCACTGGCACATGGCGATTGATAATAAAATCGAATATATTGCCACCGACGAAAAACGACTGGAAATCCCCTGGGTGCGCATGACCAATGCCGACGGCAGTCAGACCGTTTTTCAAACGGATGATAAGCTGACGCCGGAACAGATCGCTACGGCCGAAATCCGCACCATGGACTGCATCGACTGCCATAATCGCCCCACCCACCAGTTCCACTCCCCCGAACGCGCCCTCAACGAAGCACTTACCGCCGGCCTGCTCAATCCTGACATGCCGGAAATCAAACTCAACGGCATTGAAGCACTGACGGGCGAATATGAAACAGAAGGAGAGGCCCTTTCAGAAATTCATAAAATCCTGACGGACGCCTATCCCGATGGCGGTACAGAAGTCGAAAAGGCCATCACCACAGTGCAGCGTATTTACAGCCAGAACATGTTCCCGGAAATGAAAGTCAGCTGGAAGGAATACCCCGACCACATTGGTCACATGATTACACCCGGCTGCTTTCGCTGCCATAACGGCGATCATGAGAACGAGCAAGGACATGTCATTTCTCGCGATTGCGACTCCTGCCATACCATCATTGCCCAGGGCCCCGGCCAGCAGATTAAGAGCATCAATACCGGAGGACTCCCCTTCAAACACCCCGAAGACATTGAGGAAGAATGGAAAGATTCCCGATGCGACGATTGCCACGAAGGAATCCCTGTGATGTAACCGTTAGGGAGCGGGAGCGTAGCGAATTCGGTAGAAACGGTTCGAAGCGGTTACCCCGCCCACTTCCACCGCATTGGTGCTGACCACTCCTACTCCAGCAATATCAAGGGCTGAGCCCACATCTGTAAAAGACTCCTCCAGACTGGGTGCCGACTGCAGCATGTCACGTCGGCCACCCACAGAATTCCACGTGATCCGGACATTGCCTCCCTCTATTGCTAATGCTGATATCTGATAAGCAGGTCCGCAGTCGAAATCGGCCAAGTCGTATAGATTGTCCCCGTCATTATCGAGTCCCAGAAAGTCACCAACCGTCCAGTTTTCATTGGTATTAGATACAAGCAAATCGTTACACGAATTATCTGCGCGGGTATCGACCGTTCCGTAGTAGGGCGGCTTCAGGCTCTCCACAGGAGGAGGACCTTCGCTTCCGTGGCATTCAATTCCGTTTCCCTCATGATGAGCTCGCAATCCTAATTCAACATGACAACCCACACACCCGAAACCCGTATTATTTCCCGTGCCGTTTGATGATCCTGTATAGGGGTCTCTGCCGTCGCCATTCGTATGACATAGATCGCAATCCGTTTTCATGTAGTCGTCATGACGGTGCATCTCATGCTTGCTCCCCAATGGAAAGATCGAACCCTTGGTTGAGGTCGCGCCATCGAACGCCCCATGGCAATCCACACACCCATCGTTATACCGCTCATACGCAAAACCGGTGCTGCAGGCTGCAACCGCAAGGATCAACGTCCCTCCAGCCAAACCCATGCGAACATATCTCCGGATCAACAACTTGGTTATTAGTAGCTTCATCATGGCGTCCTCCTTCGTTTAAAGCAGATCTTTATCCAGAACCTCCAAAATACAGGGCCCGCCCTTCACACCCAAACTATGCTACATTTTCGATATTTCAATGATCATTTCACTCACCTTTTCAAATCGGATTTCATCTACATAAAAATCTGCTATTCATTAACATACAATCTGTTATGCATATTATAGCATCATATTACACGGGGTTTTACCTATAGATCCCGCGACAGACCTGTTCACGGACTCCGCCTGCTTTTTGGGTATAAATGAACGGAACAAAGAAAACCGCTTGAAACGTCCTGAAAAGCCGAAGTATGCATCATCAGACAGGTTTCCCTCCTCATCTTTCGCCGCTATCCCCCTTGCATTCCACCGCTTCGTTGCCTATCTTTTCGCGTTTCGCAGGGAATTGAGGAATCAGACTAGCCAACGAATACGGGCTCTGGTCTAATGTTTTGAACAAAACGAATCATGACTGAAAAAGACAATCTACATAACGGAATGCACATCAACATCTTCCTATCCGGTCGTCCATGCCTGGTTGTGGGAGGCGGAAAAGTTGCAACACGCAAAATCGAACTCCTGCTCAAAGCCGATGCCAAGGTTGCTGTCGTCAGCCCGGAGGTTTGCGACGAGCTGGGCACGCTGATCGAGAAAGGCCGGGTTACGCACACCGTGCGTAAATTTGAAGATCACGACATTGAAGGAGCGTTCATTGTCTATGCTGCAACCAACAGCAGAGGCATTAATAAAAAGGTGCTGGAATGCTGCCGCGAAAAGAACGTGCTTTGCTGCTGTGTTGATGGCAACTGGTCGGAAAGCGATTTTACGACTCCGGCAATCACCCGCCACAACCAGCTGACGGTGTCGGTCTCTTCCGGAGGCAACGACTGCCGCCAGTCTAAAATGGTCAAAAACAGCCTGGCCCGTCATCTTAAAATGATGGAATCCGCACATCTCGTTGTGGTGGGCACTGATCATAATTGCCTGACGGTTGAAGAGCGCGAGCCCTACCATCTGATCGGTCCCCGCTATGAACGGGCCGGCTTTATGATTATGCAGCTGTGGGGGCTTCACGAATTTATGATTCTCAATACCTGCAACCGCGTTGAGGTCATTTGCGTAGTATCCGAGGAAACCGCCGGAAATGGCATCCTGCGGCACATCATGGGATTCACGCATCTTAAGGAAGACAAGTTCTACCTGAAAACCGGCAAGGAAGCCTTTGAGCATATGTGCCTCGTCACGGCCGGCATGCTTTCACAGACGCCCGGCGAAAACCATATTACCGCGCAGATGAAGGAAGCACTCGAAACCGCCAAGACGCGAGGGTGGGCCGGCAACATGACGCAGGAATGGGTGAATTCAGCACTGCGCGTTTCCAAGGAAATCAAGAATCAAGTCGCCCCGCTGCTGCACAGCTATGAAATCGAAGATCTTGCTCTTCGCTACCTCGAAGCCGACGGCTGTGACCTGGCAAATTCCACGATCATGGTGCTGGGCGCCGGTATGATCGGTAAAGGTCTCGTGAACGACAGCTATCCAAAAGTTGGAAAAATCATCTGGTGCTACCACGTCAATAAACCTGAAGTGTCGGACGACTGGAACGACAAGGTTGAACTCTGCACGTTTAACGACATGAAAAACCGCATTACCGATGCTGATATCATCGTGAGCGCCACGGATGCCCCCGGACATATTCTGCACATGGGGCATGCTCCGTTCTTCAATCAGGAACGCCCCGTACGGGTGATCGACCTGGGCATGCCGCGTAATATTGATCCCGAGCTCGATGATCTTTCTGCCGATGTCTCGGTGGTGGATCTCGATGGCCTGAAATACTGGTACCGCCGGGAATTGACCGACATGAACGAAATTCTTTCCCGCAGCCGCGCCATTGCCGCCGACAACAAGGATCTCTATGAAAAGATCACCAATAGTTTTAAAGGCGGGAACGAGGCCGAGTAGCCTTGCACTGACCCAATCGAGAGGAGCTCTTGATCGCATCGAGGGCATGCTCGAAGGTCTGACGTTCGAATCGGTTCCGATCTCGTCCGTGGGCGACACCGACCGCACCACCGACCTGCGTGAAAGCCCCGCTGATTTCTTTACCCGCGAGCTTGATGATGCCCTGCTCCGCGGCGACATCGATCTTGCCGTGCACAGTGCCAAAGATCTGCCCTATCCCCTGCCGAACGGCATCGACTGGTTCTGGTTACCCTGGCGTGCGGAACCGCGCGATGTACTCGTACTGGCCAAAGGACGGACGGTTGCCGATCTGCCGAATAACCCGGTCGTCGGAGTCAGTTCCGAACGGCGGGAGGAATACTGCACCAAACAATTTCCGAATGCTATCCAGCGGAACATCCGCGGCAATATTGAAGAGCGTATCGAGCAGGTCGACAACGGCGACTACGACATCGTCATCATGGCCGCAGCAGCACTCGTTCGCCTCGGCATTGAAGACCGGATTACCGAGTGGATACCTCTCGAAGAATTGGAAGTCCCGGAGGCCCAGGGCTTTCTGGCCGTTACCTTCCGCGAAGGCGATGAACGGATCGTGACCTTACGAAGCCTGTTCATGCAGGCTGTGACATTTGCCGGCGCCGGTGTCAGCAATAAAGATCTCTGCACGGTGGCCACACTTCGGGCGCTGCAGCGGTGCGATGTCTGCCTCTACGATTCGCTGATTGATAAATCACTGCTCGACAATCTCCCTCCCCATGCCGAAGCCATTGATGTCGGGAAACGCTGTGGTGCCCATAGCAAAGAGCAGCATGAAACAACCAAACTGATTTGTGAAATTGCGCGCCAGAGCAAACGTGTCGTGCGGCTGAAAGGCGGCGATCCCGGCATATTCGGTCGATTGGCGGAAGAAACCTCGGCCCTGGAAAAACTGAATATTCCTTTCCGTGTTATTCCCGGCATCAGCGCGTTGCAAGCCGCCACCACCGGCACCGGCATGCTGCTTACCCGACGGAATGTGTCCCGCGGTTTTGTGGCCCTTACTCCGCGGAAGAGCGGCGGCGCCCTCGCCCGCTGTGACGGTGAAATGAAAAATCAGCTGCCAGTGATTTACTACATGTCGATCAAGGCCATCAAACCGATCGCAGAACAGTTGCTGGAAGATGGCCGGACACCTAAAACCCCGGCGGCCATTATATTCAATGCCGGCGGCGAAGATGAAAAGATTTTCAAAACCACACTCGGCGAGCTGCCCAACCAGAAACACTGCGCGAAGCAGCCGGGTCTTATCATGGTTGGAGAAACTACCGCCTACAGTTACAAAACAGATTTAGGAGCGCTGCAGGGCAGAAAAATCCTGCTGACCTGCTCGGAATCCATTCAGCAAAAAGCGGTTGAACTCGTTCGTGATCTGGGCGGGCAGCCGGTCCAATTCCCCCTTATTAAATTGCGGAGCCGATACCATGCATTGTTGGATATCGCCAATTATGACTGGCTGGTGGTCACCTCCCCTTCGTCTGTACGCTCCTTCATGGATATTGTCGAACATCAGAAAATCGACTACCGCACCATCCCGAAAATCATGGTATGCGGCCGCGGAACCGCGGACGAGTTTGCCGAATATGGCATTATGGTTGAAGCTCAGCCGGCAAGTGATTTCAGTGCAGAATCGCTCAAGGTTCTGGCCATGGAAACAGTCAAGCCGGAGGAGAAGGTGCTCCGCGTCCGTTCCGACAAAGCCGGTGCCGATCTCGCCGATGCAATCCGAAATTCCGGCGCAGAGGTCGAAGATACCATTATCTATGATAACGAGTCCTTTGTGCATGATGAGCTTCCGGAATTCGATGCGGTCTTTTTTGCCAGCGCCTCGGGAGTTGAGTCCTTTATCGCCCAATGGGGCGTTGAAGCGCTGAACGGGAAAATTACCACGGTCATCGGCAGGCCCACTGCTTCGGCGATGGAGAAACATGACATGAAACCGGACATTATGGCCCGTGAAGCGACGATCCCCGGTGCGATACAGTCTTTGGCAGAGTACTATGTCCGGCAACAGCTGCAATCCGGCTCTAATGTGCTGTAAAATCCCTTTACAGAAACAACCGTAGCGTTGTACCTAGAAATCATGTTCTACCGTTCCATCAGTCGAATAATGATCCTCTTACTGGCGACCGGTGCAGCAGCTAATGCTGTTACGATCAGCGAGGTTACGGAACAGATCACTCCGAACAGTTATTCCAATTGGTTTCCCGGCCTCTTCACCAGCGATGGAGAATCGCGCGCGTTCACGACGACACCCTCTGTGAGAGGTCCGGATCACCAGCACGATTTGGCTCGTGATTTTATTGCCTCTAATTTTCAGGCCATGGGGTATGATGTATGGCTCGATCCGTTTACCTATGACTGGTCTGGATGGTCGGGCCAGGAGTCATACCATTACACCAACTGCAACAACGTCGTTGCCGTAAAACCAGGTCAGGGAGGAACTAATGTCTACATAGTCGGGGCTCATTACGATACCGTCGATGAAGATAATTCTGGCACTCCAATTGTTTGCCCAGGCGCGGACGACAATGCAAGCGGCGTTGCAGGCATCCTAGAAGCCGCCCGGGTGCTGCAGGATTTTACCTTCCGGGATACGATCATCTTTATTGCCTTTGATGCGGAGGAGACCGGCGCCTTCGGATCGCTGAATTTTGTAAATACGCATACCACCACGGATCTCCTTTCGACCAACGCCACCACATTCTACCGTCCGGCGATCAAAGCGATGATCAGTGCTGACATGATAGCGTACGATGACGGGACAAATCCTAATAATGTCAGCATCTACAGTGCAGACTCGAATACAAACACGCCTGTTCATCAGGCACTTGGCCAGGCAATAACACGGTACACAGCACTAAATCCGGTACATCTACCGAATGTCTCGGATAGTGATCATGAATATTTCCATGCGGTCGGAATCGATGCGGTCGTGTTCTCAGAAAACGATATCGACATAAATCCAAACTGGCATGACGCCCCTGATTCCACGGATACGCCCAACTATATGAACTATGCCTATGGAGCTGAAAATGCCAAAGCCCTGACGGGCTATCTCAGCGAACAGGCTCAGGTGATTCTGCCGGTTACATTATATCCTCCTGTCGTTAACGGAAACCTCTTCACCTTGAGCTGGGATACAACGGCAGGAGTTTCGTATGCGGCATACAGCACGATGGATCTCACGGATACCAATGGCTGGCAGCTTATCGTTCAATTTGGCCCAAGTGCCAGCAATTCCACTATATCGGTTCAGGTCAATACAGACGGAAAACAGACGCAGGCGTTTAAGGTGGAAAGTTTTTAGTGACAGTCGATATTTTTCCCAATCTCATTTGCTCCCCCAAATGCTTCCGGTAGAGTGTGCGGATGATTTCCCTCGATCCAGTGCCGACTCCACAGGCGGCGACGATTACCGATCAGTTTTTTGAGCCGGGCGGCTTGCTGGAACAGCATTGCACCGATGATGGAATCGATTATGAACTTCGTCCCCAGCAGCAGACCATGGCCCGCGCCGTTGCGGATGCCGCCGGATTCGGACACCATCTCGCAGTCGAGGCCGGAACCGGTGTGGGTAAAAGTTTTGCCTATCTCGTCCCCCAGATTTTAACGGCACTCGAACACGATACCCGCTGCGTGGTGGCCACCTATACGATCACCCTTCAGGAACAGCTGATGCACAAGGACATTCCCTTTGTGCGAAAAGCGCTGGGCCGCGATTTCAAAGCGGTCATGGTGAAAGGGCGTTCGAATTATCTCTGCCTGCTTCGTCTTCAGCGTGCCCGGCGTTCGAGCGGCGACCTGTTCGACGACACCAGAGAACGGCAGCTCGACGAGATTTACTCCCTCGCCCAAGGCAAACAGCTGGGTGACGGTAGTTTTCAGGAACTCGAGGAGCAACCTGATCAGGAGGTCTGGGGCGCCATCTGCGCAGAACATGGCAACTGCACCGGAAAACGTTGTCCGTTTTATAAAGAATGCTATTTCATGATTGCGCGGCAGGACATGATGGATGCGCAGGTGCTCGTCGTCAACCACTCCCTCTTTTTCGCCGAACTGGCCCTGCGGGCAGAAGGTGCCGCGATGTTACCTCCCTACGGCTATGTCGTCTTCGATGAAGCCCACCAGATGGAGCAGGTGGCATCATCGCATCTGGGCATCAGGCTCTCCCTCTACCAAATTGAATACTGGCTCCGCCGTCTACACGGCGAAAAACGGCGGGGATTGCTTGCCGTACTGAAGGATGGCAAGGGAACCTACATGGTCGACCTGGCCCGCGAAGCTGCGGAAACCTTTTTTGCGGCCGTGAAAAGTCATTTCAAACTGAGCGACCAAAAAACACAGCAGCGGATTTTCGAACCGCCCCCGATTGAAACAGACCTGCCGCTCAAAATAACCAATCTGTGTACGCACCTTAAAATGGTTTCGCAGACAACGGACAACGAAGATACTCAGGCGGAAGTTAAATCGCTCCGTAACCGCGGACTTGAGTTGCGCGACACCATCGAATCGTTCTTAAAGCAATCGTTGGAAGGACAGGTCTACTGGACGGAAGTACAGGGAAGGCGTCGTGTGCCGGTACTCTATTCCGCACCGGTTGATGTCGGACCGGTTCTCCGGGAAATGCTGTTCGAAGAAATTCCATGTGTGGTCATGACCAGCGCCACGCTGGCGGTCGGCAATAACCTGGAATATTTCCGACACCGCGTCGGAGCCGAAGAGTGTTCTGAACTGCGGGTTGGTTCCCCGTTCGATTATTCGAGACAAATGCAACTGCAGATTCCGGTGAACATGCCACCGCCTGCTGCGAACAATTTTGAAACGGCAGCTTCCGCCGCCATTAAACATTTAGTGAACGAGAGCCGCGGGCGGGCCTTTGTTCTTTTTACCAATGCCCGTTTCATGCGGAAGGTCGCCGACGACCTGCGCTTTGATTTTGAACTCGACGGGTATGAATTCCTGGTACAGGGCACCGGCATGCCACCCAATCGCATGCTGGAAAAGTTCCGCAACCACGATGCCGCAGTCCTGTTCGGACTCGACCGCTTCTGGATGGGCGTGGATGTGCAGGGCGAAGCGCTGAGTAATGTGATTATCACCCGTCTGCCGTTTGCCGTTCCGGACCACCCCCTGATCGAAGCGCGCTTCGAAGCCATTGAGGCGCGCGGCGGAAATCCGTTCAAGGAATATTCCCTGCCCGAAGCCGTGCTGAAGTTCCGGCAGGGCGTAGGCCGACTAATCCGAAGCGGGAATGACTTTGGAACGGTGACGGTGCTCGACAGCCGGATATACAACCAATGGTATGGCCGTCTGTTTCTGGATTCGCTCGAAGAATGCCCGGTGGAACAGGTGGAAATTCCAGACCTCGGCAATGAAGTCGGCTAAAGCAATTTCGAAAACACAGCAACCCGTAGCACGGGCATCTTGCCCATGATCCCCGAGGCACACTTTCGTAATGGGCAGGATGCCCATTCTACATACGTTAGTTATCCATCCGCACATCAATGCGATAGAGGCTGGCATTCCCAATGCGATCGACCGTGTCGGTATAGCTGTTGGCCGGCCAACGGATTTCTCCTGAAACATCATTAAATGGAACGTATAACAGGTGATAGGTCCATGACACATTGTACACGCGGCCGGGAAGACTGTTCCACTCAACAACGTAGGGCGGATGACCAGTCGTCGGGATAGCGTATTCCGATGTAAATGCGAATACAGAGCTCTGGTCCAAAGGATCACTTCCCGCAATGTATTCCGCCAGATTATCGTACCCGTCGCCATCCATATCAGCTGAGGCTACCGCGCCGGTTGTGTTCAGGAAAAATCCGTTTTCCCAATGATCGGGTAACCCGTCACCATCCTGGTCAGAAACAAGGCCGCTGGTTATCAATGAATAAACCTGCTCTCCATCTTCCAGGGTTCCATCATAATCGATCGTAATGGTATAGCTTCCGACCTGCGGCACTTCGATAAAGACCTGCTCAACATTATCAATATTGTTTTCCGCATTGGCGACGGCATTGGCCTCGGGATTTGCGTAGCTGAGCCGGAAAGGATAATGGTCCCCGCTCGGACCCGTAACCTTCAGGTCAAGATCATTGACCAACACCGGCGTTCGGCTGTCATGGGCTGAAGTGGAAGTGCCGGGAGGATCGGTCCAGCAAAGCGTTACCCTGACCGGTTGACTTCCATCCGCAAAACCGGTGTAGGTCATGGAGGTATTGTTTGTTGTCAGCGTTGCTTCATTGAGCTTAATCAGGTTGCCTTCCGCATGCTCCTTGAGCAGCTCCGCTCCTGCCAATGTATTCAAAAGCCCCCACCCAAATTGGTAGTCCGGGCCCGGCCGCCCAAGGTCATCTGCCGTATGAATGATCAATCCTTTAAGTGTACTCGCACGCATCGCTCCGCCCGGATGCAGGTCATCATAATAATCCACCAGCAATGCCGCGGATCCACATGCATTGGGCGAAGACATACTGGTGCCGGACCGCACGGCATAGGAAGAGGGTCCGGCTACATTGCAGGAATATAGATTATACCCGTTGGCCACAATGTCGGGTTTAATCCGGCCGTCATCTGCCGGCCCCCAACTCGTAAAGACGGTGAGTGTTGCATTGGACGTCGCGCGGACATCATTTGCCACCGCATCATTTACAGCCCCAATCGTGAGAATATTTTTTGCCGTTCCCAGATAAGGAACGGTGTCGTACCCACCTTTATAAATGCCATCGCCCAATGCATGAACAGAGCTGTCATAAACCGTGTTGGTCCAGGTAACGCCATTGTCCGGCGTAAAATAAACGGTTGCTCCATTGGAGGGCCCGTCATCGCGTTCATTACCTGCAGCTTTGAACGGAAGGAAGTAAGGGGCATTGTACACAATCTGGTCCCAGTAGCGCGGTCCAGAGCCATAGATTCCGAAATATTCATCCGCCGCATCAACCGCCAGATTTCCCCACCAGTGGTATCCCGTCCGATGTGTCCACGGATTCGTGAATCCCGCAAAAAACCAACCTGCCAGAATGCCGTAGGAATGATTGGATAGAGCAACTTTTCCCGCTTCTCCCGGAAACGATGCGGCTGCCGATATCATCTCAGACTCATCGTTCGTCCAGTCGTAGGAACGGATTACAACCTGGGGCGCCATCCCTTCCGCACGCGCGACCACACCGGTCGCCCCGATGGTTCCTCCCACATGGGTCGAATGGTAATTCGCGGACGCACCGTCGACCGCTACCACCCGGGTTCCAAACTCCTGATGAGTAACCATCACAGAACCTCCATCCCAAATTCCTACTGAAACTCCGGAGCCGGTCAGATTATAGGGTACCGTATTGCGTACGCTGTTAGCCGCCGTAGAGATCGCTGCATCATCATTCTGGGTGGTATAGAAAATCGGGCGTCCATTTTGAATCGAAATGATCTCCATCACCCGGAGACCATTATCATGCCGCATCTGCAAACCACGCTGCTGCGCCCATGCCCGGGCTTCCGATCGTTCAATCAGCGCGCGGCTCCGGGCTTCCATTGCCCGCTCAGCGCGCTGCGCATGGGTAAACGAAGCCATGAGGAACACCATCGCCCCTCCAATTTCCAATAACTGGAAAGCGGAAAACTGACTGAATCGTACTGGTTTCACGGCTATTCAACTGTATTCCCGGTGTTGTTTACACCGATAAGGGTAAAGACAGGCAAGGGCCGGCAATCATTCAAATTAACCCGCAGCTAATATTCTCGGCTTTAAATCCGGGGATTCAATAAAATCAACGACTGGTAATCAGTCAAAAGGCATCGTTATGGATTGATCGAATGGAGTTCCGCCCAGCATATCGATTTCGGACAGCATGGCATCACCGCGATCTTCCACCGGCAGAACCGGTGTTTTAGTCCTGTTGGGCTCATCCACTATCTCAGGCGTCTGAGTTGGCTGAATAGCCGGCTCATGTGAAACGGGGATCTGCACAACGGGTGCCTGCACAACCGGGACGTGTTGCAGAGGCTGCACACGTTCACGCTCCACCACTGTTGGCTGTTGTATTTCGGGTACGACAACTTCCGCATCCCGCGTGCCAAACTGATATGCACCCGCAATCGCCAAACTCCCGATCAAAATGAAGATGATTTTCTTCATACTTCGTGTGCGGAGGAGGTATTCTATCCCCGAACCGCAAACATCTATATAGCAGGATTTGTGCAAATGTAAAGAAAGCAGCCCATTGCAGAAGCTACGGATACTCTACATCGATGCGGTAAAAGGCCTGATTGGTCAGAGAATTCGGCGCCCATTGGTTTGTCGGTATGGTAGCCGGCAGGCCGTTCGTAACCGTGATCCAGCTGTTTGAAAGCAGGTTGGCGTTATGCACAACAGAATAGGTTCGGTCAGCGGTACTCGGCCACACGATGTACAGGGTACCGTTCGTTTGAAGCATGGTTTCAATCGCCAGTACTGAAGCCGCGTCCCACGGTAGCGTGCCGGCAATATATTCCCCGAGGTTATCCAACCCATCACCATCGGAGTCTACGCCTGCAACACCGCTTGTCGGATGGCCGAAGTGGAACAATTCCCATGCATCCGGCATACCATCCATGTCGGAATCGACCGGTCCCATACCGATTTTAACCAAGGTAAAGTTGTCGCGGATACTACCCGCGGCATTCAGGAAGACTGCATCCAACCGGTTGCTGGCCACATCCAGAACCACGGATCCCAGCTCAACAAAATTGGTGTACATAGCCGGATGCGTTTCCATCGGCGCATTCGTCTGACCGGATGATCCTGCCACGATATATACAGCGCCGCATGTTGCCTCAGATCCGAAGCAGGCTTTGTAATAAGTACCATCACCGGACTCTTGTCCGTCACCCGCGTTAATGGCGTGCGTGGACTCGACATAGTTTGTCGAATTTCCGAAGTATCCGTTGAGCAGGTATGAACGCTCATACGAATGGCTGCCGCTATTAATCACCAGATCCACTCCGTTGCTTTCGAGCAACGGCAGGAAATTTTCACGCATTTCAACCGAAGCCGTTTCCGCATCCGAGTCAACACTGCCTTTCGAGTGCACGGGATCATTCCAGACCGCAATCAGCCAGCTGGATGTATTGGAAGCAAGGTCGGAAACAAGCCACGCATACATCGCACCGTTGGTCGCACGTGAGGAATTGGCCGAGTCGAGACTGACAAAGTGCGCATTGCCATAATCAAAGCTGTAGTAGGCTTCCGTGCCGCTGCTGTTGGTCGGCAGGCTGTGCACATCATAGTATGCGCCGGTCGTATTCCCCGGACTTGCATACCATGGGGTCTGTGCAAGCAAGTCGGCATAGCGGTTGAATACAGTGGTCTGGTATGCATCATCCGTGCTGTTGGTTCCGGCAGTCTGCCCCAGTGTCAGCAGCAGATCCGTGTAGGTGCTTCCGGTGTAATTCGTGTACGCGCTGTACACCGCATTGTTGGTCGCCGATCCGGCATCACCGAGCACCCAGATTCGCCGCGGTGCTTCCGAGCCGGCCGCAGGAGCGGACAGGAACGCAATATTCGTTCCGCTCGCAAGTACATTGGCTCCGTCATTGACGCTGTAATAATAGGTTGTATCGGCACTCAGGTTGGTCAGCACCGTTTCATGGTCCGTAACAGCCGAGGCTTCGACCACACTATTGATCAGATTGGTCGAAGACACGCCATAATACACCGAGCCGGTGCTGGCAATGTCCGTGCGCCAGCGCACCGTCATTTCATCTGCTGCGGCATTTTGCAGATACGGGCCACGCGTGAGCGTAATGTCATCGCTGCGGACCAGTTCAAGGTTAAAGCTTAAATCCGCACTGTTTGTCGCGGCCAGGTGCACCTCAACTGCCAGAATATTCGTGCCATTACTCAGCACACCTGCAGGCAGAATATAGGTCTGCAAACCTGTGGCTGAATCGCTTGAGGCCAACACACTGTTCGAAATTGAACCGGCTGGCATGTTCTGGCGTAGCAACTCCATGCCGTTGAGGTTAATCACAGCCCCGTCTTCCAGTGCAGTGCGCAGCGTCAACGCACGGTAACCAACCGCGTTGGTCGCGAGGAATGTTTTCCGGAAGTAAGTGGTAATGAATTTATTCGTGCTGTCCGGTCCATAGCTCACAACAGTCGCCGGTGTATTGGTACCGTATCCTAGGGCGGCCAGGCCAGCGCTCCAGCTTCCGTCATCAAATGCCAATGTCGTCCAGTTGGTATTCGACAGGTCAGACCCATCATCGAGATAGTTCCAGGTAGCATCAAATGGAACAATGACATGTTCAGCGGAGTTGGAGACCGAGAGACTATTGTTCGGATGCGTACCGGCCAGGAACTCAGAGAGGTTGTCGTAACCGTCGCCGTCGCCATCGCCGATCGTCAGAGCATTCGTCGGGTTGTTAAAATAGAACTGTTCCCATGCATCTGAAAGACCGTCGCCGTCGGAATCCCCTGCTCCAACGCCGATCTTAAGGAGCGTAAAGGTATCCTGCACAGACCCGGCAGCATTAAGGAACACCACATCCATTTGGTTACTGGCAACATCGAGCACCACCGATCCCAGCTCTACAAAGTTTGTAACTATAGCCGGGTGCAAACCGGTCGGCGCATTGGTCTGGCCGCTTGATCCGGCGACAATATAAGCGGAACCCCGCTGCGCATATGGACCGTTGGTTACTATTACATAAGTGTCCGGGCCAGTATTGATCGTATGCTCGGCTGAGACGAATGATGCTGAGTTACTATAGTAGCCGTGGAGCAGATAGCTTCGCTCGTAGGATTGGCTGCGCGCATTAATTACCAGATCGACGCCATAACTTTCGAGCAGCGGCAGGAAGTTTTCGCGCATCTCGATGGATTCAGTTTCTACATCGGAATCACGGCTTCCTTTGGAATGCACCGGATCGTGCCAGAGGGCAACGAGCCACTCGGAGCTGTTAGCAGCCAAGTCTGCGGCAAGCCATGCATACATGGCACCGCTGGTTGCACGGGAGCTTCCCGAGGAATCAAGGCTGATGAAGTGAGCATTGCCGTAGTCGAAGCTATAGTAGGCTTCAGTGCCGGAAGCGACGCCACCGCATTGGGCGTTGGTCGGAACCGTCATCACATCGTAGTATGCACCGGTCGTTGTACCCACCGTTGTATGCCACGGCGTTCGGCCGATAAAGTCCGGATACTGATCAAAGACCAGTTGGTATTCCGCGTCCGTGCCGTTGATTCCTGCCGGATTGCCCAGGGTGAGCATCAGGTCCGTAAAGGTGCTGCCGGTATAATTCGTGTAGGCCTCGAAGATACCGTTTGTTTCCGTGCTGCCGGCATCACCAAGTACCCAGATACGCCGGGCTGTATCAGAACCGGAAACCGGTGCGGTCTGGAACAGATAGTTTGTTCCGGTAACGAGCACATTGGTTCCGTCGTTCAACTGATAGTAATAGGTCGTATCGGAATTAAGGCCGGACAACTCGACCACATGATCAGTAACTGCAGCCGCTTCGGAAACACTATTGGTCAGGTTGCTGGAGGATGTTCCGTAATACACGGTACCGGTGGTGGCTATATCCGTGCGCCAGCGCACCGTAATACCCTCTTCGCAGACCTGCTGCAGATAAGGTCCGCGGGAGAGGCTTGCCTCATCTGTCCGGACCAGTTCGAGGTTAAAGCTCAAATCAGCACTATTAGTTGCAGCCAGATGTACTTCAACCGCGATGGTATTGCTGCCGTCCACGAGCGCTTCAGCAGGCACGACATAGGTTTGTGTTTCCGTAACGGCATCAAGCAAAGCCGGCACACTGTTAGAGACAGCACCCGCCGGCATATTCTGGCGAACCGCTTCAGTTCCGTTAATATAAATAACCGCACCGTCTTCGAGATCCGTTCGCAGCTCGAGCGCACGGTAGTTAACCGCATTCGTGGCCTGGAAGGTTTTGCGGAAGTAGGTCGTAATATATTTATCCGTGCTTTCCGGCCCGTAGCTTACCACCGTATTCGGTGAATTGGTGCCATAGCCCAGGGCTGCAACCCCGTTGCTCCACGATGTGACACTATACGCTGCGGACGTCCAGTTCGTGCCGCTCAGCTCGCTGCCGTCATCGAGATAGCTCCAGGTTGTATCGAACGGAACCACAACATGCTCGGCATTGTTTGAAACAGAAAGGTTGTTGTTTGGATGCGTGCCCGAGAGATATTCCGAGAGGTTGTCATATCCATCGCCATCGGCATCGCCTGTGATGACCGCATTCGTCGGATTGAAGAAATAAAACTGCTCCCACGTATCGGGCAGCCCATCGCCATCGGAATCGCCTGGGCCGACATCGACCTTAAGTAAGGTAAAGCTGTCCGGTACCGTTTCATCCGATTTAAGGAAGGTTACATCCAATCGGTTACTGGCGACATCAAGCACGAGTGATCCCAGCACTTCGAGGGAGGAAATCATTGCAGGATGCGTTCCTATCATAGTGGAAGTTTTACCGCTGGATCCCGCCACGGTGTAAACCGCCCCCTTCCCGATGTAGGGACCGGAAGTGGCTTTCATATAGGCCCCGTCACCCGCTTCCTGGCCATCCCCTGAATTAATGACATGGGTTTCCTGATGGAAGGTTTCGGAGAAATCATAATGCTCGTGCAGCAGATAGGAGCGCTCATAGGAATGGCTATGCCCGCTGAGCACAAGATCCACGCCATAGCTTTCCAGCAGCGGCAGGAAGTTTTCCCGCATATCGGGCATGGCTCGTCCGCCCCCCAACACACCATCATCTTCATTATCCGAGTCATGACTGCCCTTGGTGTACGGCGGGTGGTGCCATATAGCGACAAGCCAATCGGACGTGTTGGCAGCCAGATCCTGGGCCAACCAGGCATACATGGCTCCATTGGTGGAACGGTCTGTCTCGAATGAATCCAGACTCAAAATATGGACGTTTCCATAATCCATACTGTAGTAGGCTTCCGTTCCGGATGCCACACCTCCGCATTCTGCATTGGTCGGGTGCGTGAAAATATCGTAGTAAGGCCCCGTTTGGGTATCACTTTCAGCTGTAAATCCATCATGATTCCCATAACACGAGAACCACGGGGTTTGGCGGAGCATTTCCGGATAGATATCGAAAACCGCATCCTGATATTCTTCGTCAGTTCCGCTATTATAGGCATTATCGCCCAGCATGAGCATGAGATCGGTATACTGATTCCCGTTAAAGTTGGTGTAAGCCTCATAGACCGCTTTGGCATTATTATCGCCGGTACCCGAATCCCCCAGCACCCAGATGCGCCGGTAATCAGCTGACCCGGTAACCGGTGCCGTCTGGAAGAAATAGTTCGTGCCGCTCACCAGAACGTTCGTGCCGTCGTTGAGTTGATAATAATAGGTCGTGTCGGCATTGAGCCCCGCAAGCTCGACCACATGATCCACCACCTCTGATGATTCCACCATGCTGTTGGTCAGAGAACCGGGCGAAACGCCATAGTAAACCGTTCCGGTATGCGCAAAATTACTGCGCCAGCGAATGGTCATTTCATTGTCCGTGGCCTGTTGCAGATAGGGGCCGCGTAAGAGGGTCGGCACATCCATCCGCACCATTTCCAGATTAAAGCTCACATCGGAACTGGTTATCGTATTCTGATGCACTTCCACTGCAATGATATTGGTTCCATCGACCAATTCATCTGCCAGAATAATGTCTACACGCGCTTCATTACTGCCCTCAATCACATCCGTCGCCAGCGTGGTGTATGTAATCGCCCCATTCGGCAAACCACGGCGGAACACTTCCGTTCCATTGATATAAACCACAGCGCCATCATCCACATCCGTACGCAGCTCAAGCGCCCGGTAGCTGGCTGCATTCGTGATCAGGAACTCCTTACGGAAGTAGGTGGTAATATATTTATTGTTCTGATTAGGCCCATAGCTCACGACGGTTGCTTCATCACCGTCACCATAACCCAGCTCTGCAGCACCGTTGCTCCAGGAGGAGTCATCGAATGCCGGCGCAGTCCAACTTGTGCCCTGATTGCTGCCATCGTCGAGATAGTTCCATACACTGTCAAACGGAACCACCATATGATCGGCGCTGCTGGAAACCGACAGGTTGTTGTTCGGGTGTGTGCCGGCCACAAATTCGGAAAGATTATCATACCCGTCACCGTCGACATCGCCTACGGTCAGCGCATTGGTTGGATTGCAGAAATAATATTGTTCCCATGTGTTCGGCAGTCCATCGCCATCGGCATCGCCTGGATCCACATCGACCTTCAACAGCGTAAAATGATCCGGCACGGCACCATCGGAACGGAGATAGGTGACATCCATCCGGTTGCTAGATACATCCAGCACCACTGATCCCAATTCGTTAAGACTGGTAACCATTGCAGGATGGAAACCACCATGAGGAAATCCGCTGATCTTTCCGCTGGCCCCCGCCACGGTATAAACTGCGCCTTCCCCGACATACGGCCCCGAAGTTGCTTTCATGTAAACCCCGTCACCCGTCTCCTGGCCATCGCCGGAATTCACCGCATGGGTTCCCAGATGGAAGGTATCCGACTTACCGTAATGTTCGTGCATCAAATAAGAGCGTTCATACGAGTGGCTATGTCCGCCCAATACCAGGTCAACACCATAGCTCTCCAGCAACGGAACAAACCGTTCCCGCATTTCCTTCAGGCTGCCATCGGAATCCCATGAATAATCCGAGTTATGACTGCCCTTCGAATATGGCGGATGGTGAAAGATCGCGATCAGCCAATCCGATGTATTCGCTGCAAGGTCCTGAGCCAGCCAGGTATACATGGGACCGGAGGTGGACCGGGATGATGCAAAGGAATCCAGACTGAGGACATGAACATTCCCGTAATCAAAGCTAAAATAGGCCTCCGTGCCGGAAGCCACGCCGCCGCATTCCGCATTCGTCGGGAAGGTATGAAGAGCAAAGTATGGAGAAGTCAGGCCGGGATAGTCGCGCCCATCATGATTGCCGAAGCAGGAATATAACGGAGTCTGGCGCAGCATACCCGGGTACATATCAAAGAGCGCCGTCTGGAATTCACTGTCGGTTCCTTCGTAATACGCGTTATCCCCCAGCATAAGCATGAGGTCCGTATACTGGTTCCCATTAAAGTTGGTGTAGGCTGAGTAGACATCCCGCGCATCATCATTATGGGTACCGGAATCGCCCAGCACCCAGATGCGAAGGTCATTACCGGAACCGGTGGCCGGTGCGGTCTGGAAGAAATAGTTCGTTCCCGTTACCAGCACATTGGTGCCGTCGTTAAGTTGATAGTAGTAGGTGGTATCAGGATCAAGGCCGGTCAACCGGATCTCATGTTCGTTGGTACTGCCTGCGTCCATGAGGCTGTTGGTAAGGCTTGCCGAGGAGGTGCCATAGTATACCGTACCGGTAGTCGCAAACAGGCTGCGCCAGCGAATGGTCATCTCATCGTCTGCGGCCTGCTGGAGATAGGGCCCCCGCAGGATCGTTTCATCTTCAATCCAGACCAGCTCCATGTTAAAGCTCAAGTCGTCACTTGTGCGGTGTTCCAGATGCACTTCCACCGCGATAACATTTTCGCCATCCACTAAAAGGTCCGACGGGAAACGATACGTCCGCTGCTGGCCACCACTCAATTCACTGAGGTTTTCATTGGCGTATGTCATATAAGAAATAACCCCATTGGGCATAACCTGGCGGTATACTTCTGTCCCATTAATATAGAATACGGCACCGTCATCCACATGAGTACGAAGTTCTAGAATCCGGGCGGTCGCCGTGTTCGTAGCCTGAAACGCCTTACGGAAATAGGTGGTTCTATATTTATAACGATCATTAGGGCCAAAGTTGACCACCGTGGCCTCATCACCATCGCCATAACCGAACTCGGCAGGACCACTGGCCCATGCTGAATCGTCAAAGGCTGGAGCAACCCAGTTGGTTCCCTGATCGCTTCCATCGTCGAGATAGTTCCACGTGCTGTCGAACGGCACGATAACATGGTCAGCGCCGTTGGAGACGGATAGATTATTGTTTGGATGTGTACTGGAAATAAATTCCGACAGATTGTCGTAACCGTCACCATCCGGATCATCGGATATCAGCGCATTGGTCGGATTGAAGAAGTAGAACTGTTCCCACGTATCCGGAAGCCCGTCACCATCGGAATCCCCCGGGCCGACATCCACATTCAGTAATGTAAAGTCATCACGAACTACGCCGCCGGAATTGAGAAAGATGACGTCCAGCCGGTTGCTGGAAATATCCAGCACCGCCGAACCCAACTCAACATAGTTTACCTGCATGGCCGGATGGGGATAATCGGGTTGAAGGCCGGAAATTTTTCCGCTCGAACCTGCCACCACGTAGACTGAGCCCCGGTCCATGTAGGGACCGGACGTAGCCTTCATGTATGCCCCATCGCCGGACGCATCGCCGTCGCCGTGATTGACCGCATGGGTCTCCAGATGGAAGCTTCCCGAGTCGCCGTAATGTTCATGCAGCAGATGCGATCGCTCGTACAGATGACTGTGCCCGCCCATCACCAGATCAACACCATGACTTTCAAGCAGCGGCAGGAAATTTTCCCGCATATCGATCAGCTGCGGATCGTGGGTGGCATCGTCGGAATCATGGCTTCCTTTTGAGTAGGGCGGATGGTGCCAGATGGCAATCAGCCAGTCGGATGTATTGGCAGCAAGATCCTGCTCCAGCCACGCAAACTGCGTGCCGTTGGTTTCGCGTGAAGACTCAAATGAATCGAGCACGACAAAATGCGCATTGCCGAAATCAAAACTGTAATACGCCTCTGTACCGGAAGCCACACCGCCACATTCCGCATTGGTCGGGAACGTGAAAATATCATAGTAGGGCCCGGTCTGAGTCGCACTGTCGGCGGAGTGGCCGTCGTGATTTCCATAGCAGGAAAACCACGGGGTTTGCCGCAGCATTTCAGGATAGGTTTCAAATACTGCCGTCTGGTATTCCTCGTCCGTTCCATCGTTATACGCATTATCGCCGAGCATCAGCATAAGGTCGGTATACTGGCTGCCGTTATAGTTGGTATAGGCCGCGTAAACCGCATCAGCATTTCCATCGCCCGTTCCCGGATCTCCCAGCACCCAGATTCGACGGGATGCAACGGAACCGACGGCCGGAGCCGTCTGGAAAAAATAATTTGTTCCGGTCTCCAGAATATTGGTGCCGTCGTTGAGCTGATAGTAATACATCGTATCAGCAACAAGCCCCGTCAACCGCACCACATGATCGATGGTATCCGATGTTTCAGCCACACTGTTGGTCAGGCTGCCGGATGAAACTCCATAATAGACCGTTCCGGTATGCGCAAAGTTGCTGCGCCAGCGAATGGTCATCTCTTCATCCGAAGCCTGCTGGAGATAAGGTCCACGTAAAATCGCGGCCTGGTCGATCCCGATCAGCTCGCAATCAAAACTCAGGTCTGAACTGTTACCGGATGCCTGATGAACCTCCCCGGCAACCACGTTGGTTCCTTCAGCAAGCGCAGCCGGCGAAAACGTATAGGTCTGCGATTCATTGCTGCCTTCAATCGCTTCGGTTGCGAGGGTGGTGTAAGAAACCGCACCGGCAGGCATGGTCTGGCGGAAAACCTCGGTACCGTTGATGTAGAATACGGCACCATCATCCACTTTCGTGTTCAGCTCAAGGGCTCTTAAGCTTGCCGTATTGGTGACAACGAGTGTTTTCCTGAAATAGGTCGTGATAAATTTATTACCACTGTCCGGCCCATAGCCAACGAGCGTCGCCTCGTCACCATCCCCATAACCGAGCTCAGCCGCCGCATTGGTAATCCACCCGGAATCATCAAAGGCAATTCCCGTCCAGCTCGCGCCCTGATTGCTCCCATCATCCAGATAGCTCCAGGAACTGCCGAACGGTATGATCGTATCATCGGACCAGCCCAAACCGGCGGCCATTACAATGAGTAAAGTTGTAATTCGCGCTTTCATATAAAGTTACCGAAACGCTCTATATATACTGTATGGCCTGCTCTAGAGAAGAAATAATAAGGGATAACAGCCGCTATTGCTCCAGCTTAACGTCTACGCGGTATAAGTGTACTGAACCTGCACGTTCGACAGAATCCGTGTAGCTATTCTGCGTATAGGGCAGGTTGGAGGCATTGCTGAATGCCGTGAAATCTGTATGAGCCAGATTGTCAGAATAGCCGACGCTGTAAAGGCGGCCAGCCACCGTATTCCAGTTTATGATAAATGGTGTTCCATTGGATGGCGGAGCAGAAAATGAAGTCACCTTGAATACCGAACCGGCATTGTTCGGAAGCGTGCCGGAAATGTATTCCGTTAAGTTATCAGACCCATCGTTATCCAGGTCAGCAGTAGCAACTGCACCGGTCGAACTCGAGAAATACATCATCTCCCAAGAGTCCGGCATGCCGTCATCATCGGTATCTCCACCTGTTTCCCCACTCACCAACAATGAATACCACTGAGCTGTCCCTGCATCCAGTGAGCCATCATAATCAACAGTAATCGTGTACATCCCTGCTAATGGAGTCGCAATATAGACCTGTTCAACGTTGTCGACATTGTTTTCTCCCGTGGCTGTAGCATTGGCCGTTGGAACCGCGCGATTCAAGGAATAAGGATAATACGTACCCCCCGGTCCGGTAATCTTCAGATCTAAATCGTTCTCGAGAACTGATGTCGTGCTATCGTGTCCCGATTGAACAGGCCCCTCCGGATCTGTCCAGCACAGTGTCACACGGATGGGATCAATCCCGTTCCATTGGAATAAATACGTATCGCTCCTCTGGGATGTGGTAACCGTGGCTTCCGTCAGTTTGATACTCACCCCGTCGGCATAGTCTTTCAGGTGATCGGCCGCAGCCAGCGTATTCATAAGGCCCCAACCATAGGAATAATCCGGTCCCGGCCGCCCCAGATCGTCCGCGGTATGGATGATCAATCCTTTAAGCGTACTCGCCCGCATCGCCTCACCCGGAAACAGATCATCATAGTAGTCAACCAACAGCGCCGCTGACCCGCAGGCGTTAGGCGAGGACATGCTCGTTCCTGAAATCGAAAGATAGTCCGAGTTATGATCGTCATCACACGAATATAGTCCTACGCCATTAGCAACAATATCGGGTTTGATACGCCCGTCGTCCGTTGGCCCCCATCCGCTGAACGTTGCCATCGCAGCATATGGAGCAGTAAGCCTTCTAACCGATCCATTTTCGGCATCGTCAATGGCACCAACCGTCATGATATTCTTAGCGGTTCCTTTAGTCGATATGGTGTCAAAACCACTTTTGTACTGTCCATCCCCTTTGGGATGCACAGCATTCGTGTATATAATGCTGTGCCAACCGCTATCGTAGTAATACACCGTTGATCCATCCGAAGGAGGCCCGTCATTCCGGTCATTTCCCGCTGATTTGAAAGGAAGATAGTACGGAGCATCATAGACAATTTCATCCCACTCCATTGCCGAGAAATCATACCTCCCGAAGTCAGGTTCTGCATCCACGCTCCAGTCACCAAAAAAGTGCCACCCAGATGACCCTGAATAACTACCCGACCGCCAGCCCGCCACAATTCCATACGAGTGGTTGGAAAGCGGAATTTTGCCCGCTTCACCGGCATAAGAGGCTCCTGCCGCCGCCATTTCACTTTCGTCATTACCCCAGTCATAGGAATCAATCATCGCACCAGGTGCCATGCCCTCTGCCCTGCTGACAATACCCGAAGCCCCTATCGTTCCTCCAACATGGGTAGAATGGTAGTGCGAAGATACGCTGTTCTTATTTGCTGCACGGCTACCAAATTCCTGATGGGTAGAGAGAGCAGAACCCGCATCCCAAACACCCACAGTAATCCCGGATCCATTGACATTATATGGAGTCGCATTGCGGACGCGATCAGCCGCTGTTGACATCGCAGCATCATCGTTATCGGTCGTGTAATATAAAGGCCGTCCATTCCGGATAGCCATAAGTTCGCTGACGCTCTTGCCGTCATCGTACCGCATCTTCAGGCCCCGGGCTTTTGCCCACTCACGAGCTTCTTTTTTATTCCGCTCTGCACGTTCATGAGCCTGCAGCACTTTTTCCTGCCGCTTGGATGGCCGCTCAGAATAGGTTTCACGACCCTGGGCAAAGGCGGGAAGACTGCCGGATAAGACAACAATGAGACACGCACTGGAAATTAAGTTTTTCATAGAATCAGAAAGCTAATACAGCCTGAACCTAACTACGAGATCAAACACGTATAACTTTCTAACCTTCCCGCAACGTGGCCCCAAGCTGCCTGCAAAGGAAGTCAATCAGCTTCTGGTGTACCTTGTTGACCTTCTTATCGGTCAACGTCTGTTTTGCAGACCGGTAAACAAAGGTATACGCCAGGCTTTTCTTTCCTCTCTCAATGCCTTTCCCGTGATAGACATCAAACAGGCCGAAAGATTCAAGATCCTTTGGATTGGCTTTCTCAATCAGCGCAACCACCTCTTCATGCTTCACGGAATCGTCGAGCACCAGCGCAATATCGCGGCTCATGGACGGGAACTGCGCAAGATCTTCGGTCTTGGTAATTTGGAAAGAGTTTTGCAACAGGGCTTCAAGCTTGATCTCGGCGGCGGCCACCGGGCCGGTCAGACGCCATTCATCGCGGGCCGTCTTATTCACCAACCCCATGCAGCCGACGACTTCACCGGCCAATAGGATGGAAACAGCTTTGCCCGCCTCGAATTCCGGATGATCTTCAATCTTGAATGAAACCTTATCCAGCTTTTGGGCTGAAAGCAGTTTTTCAACCAGCCCTTTCATCCAGACAAACATTTCTTCATCGGAAACTGCAACGCGCTTATCCAGCAGCGACCGGCCTACCGGCCCCATCATGCCGAGTGATACGGTTTCGGTCTGAACCGTTCCGCCTTTCACGCGCTGAAACGTACGGCCCAGCTCATAGAAGCACGCTTCATTCACCTGACGCGAATGATTGCGGCCAAGGCTTTCAACCAATTGCGGAATCAGTGAGGTACGCATGACCGACTGATCCATACTGATGGGGTGCGGCAGTTCTTCCCGAAGGTCCCGGTTATCTTTATTAAACAGGTCCAGCAACGGATGGTTGACGAGCGTGTAGTTCAGGATTTCACTAACACCCAGTCCCTGCAGATTATTCCGAAGGCAGGAAATGGCACGGACACGCGAATCGTCGGCGGTCGGAATCACTTTGGCCAGCGGGGTTTTGGCAGGAATATTATCCACGCCGTGAATACGGGCAATTTCCTCAACCAGATCCACTTCGCGCTCCAGATCCAGGCGGAAGCTCGGAACGACAGCCACCGCTGTTTCGCCGTTATCGTCTTCGAGAGCGATTTCCAGCGTCTGGAAAATGCCGCGCATCTTGTCGGCCGCTATTTCAGCGCCGATCATGTTTTCAATGCGTTTGTAACTGAATGGAATCTTGACCTGTTCTTTCGTGCCCGGATACGCATCCACAATGCCCTTGCAGAGTTTTGCTCCGGTCAGCTCACAGATTAACTGAGCAGCCCGACGGCTGGCCCATTCCACAGAATCAGTATTTACGCCGCGCTGAAAACGATAGGATGCATCGGTAATAAGACCCAGCTGCTTCGCCGTATGGCGGATTGATGACGTTTCAAAAGCTGCCGCTTCAAGCAGTATGGTTGACGTGTCGTCCTTGATTTCGGAATCAGCGCCACCCATCACCCCGCCGATCGCGGATGCCTTTTCGGCATCGGCAATCACCAGCATATCTTCAGTCAGTTCCCGTTCCGTGTCATCGAGCGTATTCATCTTTTCGCCAGCGCCGGCCGTGCGAACAATAATCTGATTTCCGGCCACGGTGGTTGCATCGAACGCGTGCAGCGGGTGGCCGGTTTCGAGCATGACATAGTTGGTAATATCCACCACGTTACTGATCGGCCGGATTCCAGCCGCTTCGAGCCGCTTCTGCATCCATTCCGGCGAAGGGCCGATTTTCGCGTCCTTTAAGACACGGGCCGTGTAACGCGGACACTTTTCCTCGTCGTCAATGCGTACGGAAATCTCTTCGTTTACATCATTTTCGGTTTCCGCAACTTCAAAGGAAGGCATCTTTAGCTCAGAACCATAGAGCACGGCCATCTCCCGTGCGACACCGATCATCGATAGGCAGTCGGGGCGGTTCGGGGTAATCTCGAGTTCAATAACCGTTTCAGGTTCACCCCAGACTTCAACAAACGGGGTTCCCGGTTTCAGGTCCGCATCCAGCACCAGCAGGCCGGAATGATCTTCGCCCAGTTCGAGTTCATCTTTCGCGCACAGCATGCCCATGGAAACCTCGCCACGGATCTTGGCCTTTTTCAAAGTAAAGCCCCCCGGCAATGTGGTGCCGACCGGTGCAAAGGGATACTTGCCGCCGACTTCGACATTGGGCGCCCCGCAAACCACGCGCATGGTCTCTTCGGCCCCGTATTCGACAGTGCAAAGGCGGAGCTTGTCGGCTCCGGGATGCGGTTCAATTTCCAGAATTTCACCCACCACCACACCGGCAAAATCAGAACCGATTTTCTCAATGGCTTCCACTTCCAGACCGGCAAAGGTCAGCTTGTCCGACAACCCCTCGATCGTATCTTCAAATTCAACATATTCCTTCAGCCAGCTGACTAAAACCTTCATATCGTTCTCCACGGCAAAAAATGAGCGTTCTGTATACCGTTTGCGGGATATCGGCTCAAGCCCAGATACATAGCGTTTCATTGCCTGTTTTGAACATTTCCGCCGATTTTCGATCCAACCCAGTGAACAGCAGAGTGAATCCATGAAAACAACTGTACTTTTAACCGTAGGCTTTTATGCATTGAGTGCTTTTTCCCAAGCGGAAACATTTACGAGCACCGCCGCCCGGACCGACCTGATTGAACTCTATACATCGGAAGGATGCAGCAGTTGCCCGCCCGCCGAACAGCGACTGAACAGCTATGCAAAGGATAAGGGATTGTGGAACGATTTTGTTCCCATTGCATTCCATGTGGATTATTGGAACTATATCGGCTGGACGGACCGCTTTTCCTCTCGGGAGTTCACAGCCCGGCAGCGGACCTATTCGAAGGAGTGGAAATCGAACACCATCTATACCCCTTGTTTTGTGATTAACGGGAAACCCACCCGCAAGCCGGGATCATCGGGGCGGTCCAGCCAACCGGGCATCCTCAAAGCCTCGGTTACTGACGGGCAGATCCACGTGATCTTTATCCCCGAAAAACTCCAGCCCGGGAAACTGACGGCTTGGATTTCTCCGCTGAGTGGCGAAGTCCGGAGCAATGTAACCTCGGGGGAAAACCGCGGTCGAAAGCTGGTACACTGTTTTATTGCGCTCGGGCTCAAAAATAAATCCATGGCCGAATCAGGCGGCATCCACACCGCAACGCTTGCCATGCCGTTTCATCCAGGAACACAGGGGATTGCCGTATGGATAACCCATGGCCATTCCCAGGAACCGATCCAGGCCACGGGCGGCTGGCTGAAAAAACACCTTGCGCAACATTGATGTCCCATTTCCCTCATCCACACCTCCACTCGTCCTCGGTCCCGCCTCAATACGGTTTGATCATTTATCTCCAGCCTGAACTTTGAAACTGCATAATATTCAGTATAACTGCGTACCAACACCGACCAAAGGGCAGGCTTATTTTGAAATTTGAACACGTACGCCATAAACCACCGACCGAGCTGACTGAAGAACGCCCACTTGTCGTTGCCTGCAGCCCGTTGCGCAGCAATGTTAACCTTTCGACCATTTTCCGTACCGCCGGATGTTGCGGGGTGAAAGAAATCATCGCGACCGGCAATGCCAAGCTGATCGGGAAAATTGCGCGTGATGGAGCAGAACAGGTTAACCTGACCGTTAAAAACAGTCTGCCGCCGGTACTGAAAAAACTGAAGCAGGAAGGTTTTACGCTGGTTGGCCTGGAACAGACGACAAACTCTACCCGGCTGGCGGATTATGACTTCCCGAAAAAGACAGCCTTGGTAATCGGTGCCGAACGCGAGGGCCTGTCTGACGACTGCCTTGCCCTGCTTGATGCCGTGGTCGAAATTCCCGTTTGGGGCCTGCCCTTCTCCTACAATGTGGCCACCGCCACCTCGATGGCCCTCTACGAATACTGCCGCCAATATCCAAAAGGCTAGAGCCTTCTGGGCATTACCTCCGGTAGTGGAACGGTTTAAATCCGGGCGCCGCTTACTCCGATCTTACAAATAGCTGATGCATGACCGCATCCAGCGCAACAAGGGTTCCGGAAATCGGGATGGAGGATCCGACAGCCGCTTTGAGTTCGGTATAACGCTCTTTCGGATACATGACATCTGCCATCACCTGAATCTTTGAATACGGCCCGGGTAAATCGCAGATTTTAAATGTAGCTTTTACCCCGCCGCAGCTGGTGAACACCGGATCATAACTGAACTGGCTGACACGTTTCAAAAGTCCCTCTCCGACTACCCTCTTGTTTTCATACCGTTCTTTAAACAGGCCTGCAGCTTTAAGTATCGCCCCGGAATCTCCGCTGAAAAGCTCGTCGGCAATAACCTGCAGTCCGCTTTCAACCACCTGCTCGTCAGCCGCCTCTTCCTGAATATCGGGAAGAATATCGTCTGTTACCGTGATCTCCGGATCCGTTGGTTCAACTGGTTGCAACGGCTTCAAAACCTCATCTCGTTGCTCAACAGAACTACCGGGTTCCGTCTCGCTCCCATCCGCACCCCAATCTTCGACAAAATCAACCCCGGATGGTTCTTTGACGAACGGGTTTTCCGGGAAATAGGGATCCTTCACCTTCTCGGTCGGCTCAACCTCCTCGGGCTTTTCAACACCCAGAACCGATGCCGGAAATGGAGATTCATTGATTTCAACGATATGAGCCGTGTCGGCCAAGGTCGGAGTGGTGTCAGTGAGATCATTAGTCGCAGAGAGCATTGAGCTGGCCGTATTGAAGATTACATACGCATTGGTATCCTTGCCCGGTTTGTTCAGCTCCATGTATTCGTTGGTTATTTCAATATCAACGTAGGACTCCAGCAAATGCACAATGGCCATGCGCCGTTCCAGTGTCAGAAACTCAATGATCCGGTCAGGATACATGCCCCGTACGAGTGCACGGTCATCAAACGCCGGATCGCCGACTTCAACATCCTGCAAACCCAGAAAGGATGCCGTTTTATGCAATGCATTCTGCCGGACAATTCTGAAGTCCACCTGAATGGGTTCATGATATCGGATCCTGTATTTGGTATACGGGTTTGAAGCATTCCCCTGGGTTTTGAAATACGAGTTAATCTCAACCAGATGACCGCCCTTCAGCCCGGATATCTTTCCCAGCATTCCGACATCACCGGGGAAATAGCCCAAACCGAGACGGGTCGCCGCATCTTGCCAGCATGCCTGATTCTCCTTCCCCTTCTTCATCCACATATAGAATGCAATACCGCCAACAACGATAAACAAAAAGAACCCCATAGCAATTATCCCGATTTTCGGAACAGCTTAATAGAAGGCGACCTTATTAACCAGAAGGTCTTCCTTAATTTATATTTTCTTAAAGACCTTCATCGCAAAAAGTAATCCTCCATCTCTATGCACAAAAAAAACCGCCCTCGGTTAGAGAGCGGTTTCGACGAGTCACGCCGGAGCCCGGAGGCACTAGCGGCTTATCGTGCGTAGTATTCCACAACGCTTGAGATTTCGCAGACCACCGGAACTTCTTCCATCGTAGGAAGACGGTTGAGTTCTGCGGTCAGCTCTTTGTCGTTGGCCGTGATATACTCAGGGGTCTTGGCAACCTGCTGAGCTAACACAAACGCATCCAGATCCTTGGATTTTTCACGAACGGTAATCTTGTCACCGATCTTAACGGAGTATGAAGGAATGTTTACCTTCTTACCGTTCACACGGAAGTGTGCGTGAGATACCATCTGACGGGCCTGGTAGATGGAACGAGCCATTCCTGCACGCAGAACAACGGCGTCCAAACGGCTTTCGAGCATCTGCAGCATCACTTCACCAGTGTTACCCGGTTTACGGGCCGCTTTGGTAAATACGCCACGAAGCTGTTTTTCGCTCATGTTGTACTGGTAACGCAGGCGCTGCTTTTCGGTCAGCTGGCGACCGTAGTCGGACTGCTTACCGCGACGACGTCCCGGACCGTGCTGACCCGGCGGGTTCGGACGGCGTTCCAGGAACTTTTCTGATTTTGGAGAAAGCGCAACACCGAGGCGACGTGCTTTCTTAATTTTTGGACCATTGTACTTCATTTGTTGTGTTTCCTTTCTTTTTCCCAAGTTGCATCCATGCAAATTAAGCTGGTTATACCAGCCGCCCATTTCAGCATCTTTCGAGTCTGGGCGCCCGCCCCGCGACATGCGGTATTTGTTCCTTTGGCGATGATCCTTCGGTCTGGAATCCGTTTTATGGGAAAACAAGCGGGCATTTATATAGAATCGGCAAAGCGAGTCAACCTCGTTTGGCCGCAAATATTTACACAATAAACAGCGCATTATTCGCTGTTTGCTTGATTTCGTATACCACCCGCCTAGGATCGTCCCCTTTATTAAGCCCATGACTAAAACCCACGACCACATCCCATTCAGCCCTGCCCGCTGGCCCTTTTTCTATGGCTGGACCATTCTTTTCTGGGGCGTAATCGGGGTAATTCTCAGCGTTCCGGGCCAAACCACAGGCGTATCCGCCTTCATTGAACCGCTGATTGAGGAGCTCGAGATCAGCCGGCTCCAGCTCAGCGGAGCCTATATGTTCGGCACCCTGACCAGCTCCTTTTTTCTGACTCCCGCCGGCAAGCTGTTTGACCGCGTCGGTGCGCGGGTTATGGGATTCGGATCCTGTTTTTTACTAGGCCTCGTGCTGTATCTGCTCAGTTGCGTGGATCGTATCGCCGCCATCTTGGCGGCCTTGTTTCCTGAGCACGTTGCAGTCGTCGGCCTGCTCGCACTCCTCTTCTTTCTCCTGAGGTTGAGCGGACAGGGCGTGCTGACGATGTCCTCGCGCAACATGATCATGAAATGGTTCGACCGTAAACGCGGCCTCGTCAGCGGCATCACCGGCGCGGCGGTTGCTTTCGGGTTTTCCTATGCCCCCACCCTGTTCAGCAAACTGATTGGAATGCATGGCTGGTCCGGAACCTGGCTGCTGACCAGCCTGGTGCTGCTCATTGTTTTTGCACCGCTTATTCTTATCTTTTTCCGCGACAATCCGGAAAGCTGCGGCCTGTTTCCCGATGGAAAAACAGTCCCGGTAAACGACCGCAAGAAGCCCGAAGCCAATCGCCAGTTTACGTTACCGGAAGCTCGGCGGACTTTTTCCTTCTGGGCCTTTTCCATGACACTTGCCGTTCAGGCTTTCGTCATCACCGCCGTCACGTTTAACATTGAATCTATTTTTGAAGAGGCCGGAATGACCGGTGCCGAGGGATTTGCCATTTTCCCGCCCGCCGCAAAAATATCGGTGGTCATCACATTGCTCGGCGGGTGGCTTTGCGACCGGATTCAGCTCCGCTGGCTGCTCACCGTGATGCTTGTCGCTATGTCTGCCAATCTGATCGGCATGATTTTTCTCCGGCCCGGCTGGCCGATACCCTGCATCATTATCGGGAACGGAATTGCCAACGGTATGTTTGCCATTTTGGTGGGCGTAACGTGGCCACGCTATTATGGCCGGGAACATCTTGGAGCCATCAGCGGGCTTTGCATGACGTTGATGGTGGTATTCAGTTCTATCGGGCCAGCCTTTTTCAGCAGTATGCTGCGCGTCACCGGCTCCTATGCGCCCGGCTATCATATTTGCCTGATTGCAACGGGCGCCCTAATTGCAGGTTCCTTTTTCGCCCGCAACCCGCAGCAGGACGACTAAAAATCCAGCCCGATGCTGGCAAACAGGCGAGCTAGCGGCGGGACATCAGCGCCGTCGAATTCCACACTGTCGCCAAGGGAATAGGCTCCACCAACATCTACACGCACACCGAAAATATTTACCTGCAAGGTGCGAATTCAGTAGATCTCAGTATTATTCCTATCCTGAACAATAGAGAGCTCGGCATTGAGGAAGTAACCGATGGATCTCACTCTGACGTCTAGAAATCGTGTGCAAGACTGAAGATCAATTGATAGTCATTCTGTTTCGGCGTACTCCCATCTGCAGCCTGCTGAGGAGTCTGCACATGATCCCAAACCAATGAGATATCGGTATCGAAGTTTTCAATAAAATCAGTGGATAGCGTTGTCTTAAAGTGATGGGTGTACGTACCAGAACGTTCATTCAGCAGTTGAAGGGAATAATTAAAGAGGTAATCAATCGAGTCCGTGACCTCCATATCGAATTGAGATCCCGCAATCAAAAACGGCGAGCTGACGGTTTCTGAATCGTTGCCCAGTGTTGATACAAAACGTTGATACTGATAGCCGACTCCTGCAGAAAATTCCCACTCTATTTTCGCTGTATTTATCAGGGCATATCCAAGACCGGTGCCGACGCCATATTGGCTGTCAATGTTTGAAAATGGATCCCGGTAGTATTCACCGCCGATAATCCGCCAGAAAAATTCCGAAGTTATAAACCGGTCTGCCGTTCCGTTGAGGCGATGATTGTTTGCGGTTTCATCACTGCGGGCTTCACTGAAATTCCCGGTGTATGATGTTGTAAAACGGCTGATGGCAGTCCGGCGCTTCAGAGATGCCGAACAAGTGGCATCAAGTGTCTCGGAATTCCCCCCCCGAACATTTGCTCCAATCGATACACTCCCGGACCAATATCTTTTCTGGTGCTCCGTTCCGTCGACAACGGCAATGATGTCTGAACGTTTGAAGTGTTTCTCTCCATTTTCACTCTGGATCGTGGCCTGATCGCCCCGAATTACCAGCTGGCCGTTTATCAGCGTCTCATTCGAGACGCCCCACTTTTTTCGCAGTCGAACCGTCTGGGGTTCCCTGATGATCAATTGTTCCACATCGGAGATATCAATAGTCAGGAGATCAAGCTTCTTGCTGTCAAATTCCACATCAAAATTATAGAGAACCTTGAAATCCCCTTTGAGCCATTCTCCCGAGGTTAACTGCAACCAGTCGTACCCGGGATCCAACGAAAATAAAATATCTTCTTCCTGATTCGCACCCCATACTTGAAGCGCGAAAAGGAAACCGATGCTAACTAGTAATACTCGTCTTAAATAATCCATTGCGTTTGGTGTTTTGCAAATCTGTGTCACCACCGGTGCTGCCGCACGGCATTCCTAAAAAATGCTGCCGAGCGAAAAGTAGAGGCGACGGTATCCCCCGTCGGCGACACCGTAGGTCAGGTAGATGGGACCCATCGCTGTATCGACTCCTAGCCCAACACCAACTCCGTAACGAAGATCATCTGTATCGATATCATCTTCCCATACGTTGCCCACATCAAAGCGGCTTACAGCATAGACCGCCCTGCCGATCTGCGACGGCAGGGGCATGAGACGGTAGCGGTAGCCAACTGAAGCCACACCCAGACTGGACCCGCGAAACTGATCTTCCGCCAAACCGGCAAAACTTGAGGCCCCACCAAGTGTAAACTGAGCGTAACCGGGCAAATCACTGCCGAGACTGTCTCCATACTGTAGGGTAAGCATCAGGGTGTGATCTCCTAACGAGTGGTTGATACTGGCCAGTGCCGCAACTTTATCGAACGAGTTGTCGCCTCCGGCCTCCTCACGCGGAAAGAGTCCCTGCACAGCGAGATAATACCCTTTCCGGGCAAAGTAGGTCCGATCCTTCCGATCCACAATAAGGCTGAACGCCGGGCCGAAATAGGTTTCATCGAATTCAGGCAGACCCGCTGACCCCGTCTCTACCGTGGCTTTTCCGACCCCCCAGATCGGGCCTACGCGCAGTTCTGCGTAGTGACGCAGCTGAATTCCGAAATCCAGCCGACCTTCGGTCGTCTGTACATCGTACTCTGCAATGTGATCCTTTTCATCATAAACATCTTCCCGTTCCGATCGGTACTCAACAACAGGGGCAACAAAGAGAATACCGCCATAGTTCAACGGTTGATAAAATTCCGAAAGTACAGCCTGCGTACTCCCGAGCTGTAACTCATTCCGCCATTCCCCTCCAAGCGCATTCATACTGCGCCGCGTTAGATTCAGCAGAATATTCCAGTCCGCATCATTTTCAAAATCTGACCGAAGATTGAGTCCAATGGAAAGATACAGAGGCCCGGCAGGTTTTTCCGTTGTCTCATACGACAGAACACCGCTCCCGTCCTCTTTCTGCTCAAGGTGATAGAGCACCTGCTCAAATTCACCAATACCGTACACCCGCATAAGGTCATGCCTCATGGCCGATTCGCTGAAAGGCTCACCCGGTCGGCTGTAAATCCGCCCGCGTATCGCTTTTTCATTTACCCTCTTATTTCCCGACACTTTAACCGAATCCAGAATCATAGCTTCCGGAGGCGACCTCCGCTGGCTGGTTATCCGCGCCTGATAAGTCTCTTCATCCAGACTCAACGCCCTTAACTTGGTAACTGCTTCCCGTGCTGCTTCCTCGCCTTTTGGAACCAGTTCCAGAACCCGATCAAACTGCGAAGCCGTAAAACCGGTTAAGTCCGGTTGCAAACCGATATCCGCACGCTGAAAATTTTCTAGCTGTTCCGGTCGCTGAGCAATCGCATAGGTTCGGCCAAGCACGCCGCCGATAGATTTTAGATCATCCCGATTCACCTCATCCGAAGACGATCCCACATCCACGGCAATAATAATGTCGGCCCCCATGGCTTCAACAACATCAACCGGAAGGTTGTTTACAATTCCGCCATCCACCAGCAGGTGCCCCTCCAGTTCCACCGCCGTGAATACCGCAGGCACTGCCATACTTGCTCTCATCACTCTAGCCAGATTGCCATGACCCATAACATAGGCTTTGCCGCTCATTAGATCTGTTGCCACAGCACGGTACGGTATGGGCAATCGGTCAAAATCGGTAACATCGGCAGAACGCTGAACCTGTAGCTGCAGCTCATTGTTAAACTTTTGTCCGGCAGCCAGCCCTGTTCCCATTTTCAATCCATGGCGCCCGATTCCCAATTCAACCAGATAGCGTTGATCCTCGAGTTTCCGCCTGAAAAAAAGCTCCCTGCGGGGGGTATGATCACTCATAACTTCATCCCAGTTCAACCCCGCGAGAAACGCTTCGATCTCATCCGGCGACATACCGCTGGCGTATAATCCGGCGATGATGGCCCCCATACTGGTTCCGGCAATACAGTCGATCGGAACGCGTTCTTCTTCGAGCACCTTCAACACCCCTATATGGGAAATGCCCAGTGCGCCGCCACCTCCTAAGACAAGGCCGATACGGGGGCGGTTAGTGGAAACATTTTCTGCGGTACTGCTTGCGGCAACCAGAGCAAGAACACTGATAAACCAACTTGTTTTTTTCATCACGCCTCCTTAAGCGACCAAGCATTCATGACCGGAACCGTACGCTCTGTTTTAATGTGTTCAATCTACAGTCGTGACTGTAAAGCTATTAGCCACCTTCTTCAGCATATCCCGATACGGACCGCTGCGCGGCCGTCGTAACCTGATTTTATGCTCATGAGCACCGCCTTCGTTCTGAATGATGTATGCGTTACACTGGAGCACATAAGTTCCGCCACCTTTATCCACCACCTGAACTCTCACTTGATTCAAAACAGAGTCGTCCTCGGAATTTATATTACTGCCATATGCAGCCTGATCCCATTCGCTGGCCTCCTTCTCAAAAATTAGCTCATCGGCCGTCTGCATATTCAGATAGCCTTCCCCCTCAAAAACCCTGATTGTTGCAGCAACAATTTCTTCGGAAGAGTGGTCCGTGATTTTAACGGAAGCAAAGCCGGAGCTTATGGAACCCGACAAGGATGAACAGCCCCACCCCGAAAGGAGCAGGACTAACCCAACGCCTGCTCTCACCGCTTCCTTCCATACGTTTCGCATATTCTCTCCAATCACCTGATATAATTTCTGAAGAGTTCCGCCGCTTATTCCGCAAGAACCTGATGCAATGTGCCTGCGCGTGCCTGAGCGAGGCGCTCGCGCAGACGTTGGGCCCATTGAAGTGACGCATCTTTAACATCGCCCCACTTACCGAGTTGTTCCTTATCGAATACCAGTTTTTCGCCAACACGGGCAGCAACGGCAGCGGCAACCAGCTCATCAGTCTGGGCATCTCGCATTTCCATTTCCGCCGCCATTTTGCCGACAAATGCATGCGTGCCGGTCGCCAGATCCTTGGCATAGGAAACTCCAAGACCTACTGGAACAACCGTGCTTACAATATCGAGTGCCACAACCGATTTTTCTGCTTCGGTTAGCGCGAGCCTGATCTTCAATGTATTCGGTCCGGGCGCATTCACAACCGTATAATCTTTCGCCAACTCGTCACGTAATGCGTTATAGAAAAACGTAGCCAGATTATCGACTTCCTCCTTATCCACATCTGCCAGGGGACTGCCAGCCGTTTGCCATACGGTAATCGGCTCAATATAAATCTTGTTATACTGATTCCAGTCCGTTTTGTAATTCACGTACAAGAGCTGTGCCTTGTCTCCTTTGGTTCTTTTAAGGATCGAATAATCGTTCATAAAACCGGACGTTTTGACCTTTCTGGCGCGCGATGTTTTCCCGCATCCGGGCGTAAGAACGCCAATGCAAATCACACTGATACAACAGGCTGCTGATAGTATTGTCTTTGTAGTCTTCATCTCACTTTCCTCCGTAGTTTGTGTTGCGTTGTGTCTAGAACATAAATCCAAATCCCGCCACCAGGCCGGACATGGCAATGTTCAGGTCATTTCCTTTGCTTCCTTCTATTTCCCATCCAACGGTGCGATAGCCTAAACGCACATTAAAGTGGTCCCCGAATTGATACCGGAGATCGGGAAATAGTTCATACACCATCTCGGAATCGCCGCCTCCGCCAATACCTGCTGTGATATTAAAGGAAAAACTCTCCCCGATCGGCCAGAGGTAGCGTGCCAACAGCATTGGATCAGTCACTTCTGTGGAGGAGCTTCCCTTGCTCCCTGTCGGGAGGATCACCGGCCTTGGATAAACAGTAAGGTCGTTCTCCATATTCATGTAACGAACCCCCAGAAGCACATCAAGCGTATGCTCCTTGCCCAGCCCATTAAACTGGTAGCCACCGGCAATTTCGCCAATCAGCATTTCTGTATCCAGCTCCCCTCCCTGAGGCTGATCTTTCGTATCCAGATTATCGGTACTCAGATCAAAGTAATCTACAGCAGCCGAAACCACCCAGCGGTTGTAGCGCACTGTACCAAACAGCGAACCGGCAAGATCAACGTACTCGAGCATATCGGAAGAGCTTTTTTCAAAGTCTGTCTTTTGCCCATTAATGGTTACATCACCCTCCAGACCGGCGAGCCATGCGTACGGCGCAATTTCGAATGCCCAGCCCTCGTTGGCCGCTTCAGCCGTTGTTCCCGCCATCAGAATCGCGGTCACCGCTAATAGATGTTGTATATATTTTTTCATCTCTCGTTCTCCTATCCTGGTTTTTATGTTTATATTTTTCCGGCCTTTTTATCTCACGCGGTCAATAGGCCGCCTCACTTGGGAAACAGAAAAGTCAACTGCATGCGATATCCCCAGCCCTCCGGACCGGCACTCGGGGAGTCGAGCCAATAGCGTGCGCCGACGGTAATCTGAAAAATCTGAGGGCCGAGCTTGAGCATTTGCGACACCATGGCATTCGCAGGAACAGACCACACGTCCCCCTCCCAGTCGTACGTACTCTCTGTATTCAGCGCGAACGTGGTATGCGTCTTCGTCACATAACTGACAAAAGGCTGCAGAAATGTTGCATTGATGTCATCCCGGTCCTCATCGCCGGCCACCGACCAGATATGGTTGGCCAATCCGCCGAATGTCCATGGACCAACCTGTTTCAGGGCTACAGCGGTTGGTCCCAGCCCCCACTTTTCTCCACCCAGCACTTCATCGCTGGCCGTCGGCAGCAATTCAACAGGTCCTACTCCCCAGACCCAGCCTCTGGAAGTCGGCTCGGCCGGGGAGAAAAACTGACTGGCCACGATATCGCCCAACCCCGACTCGCTCTGCCCCTTCGTTGGCAGGTCGTTCTGATCGATTACAGGAATAATGGTGCGTGTAATCAGGTTCCAGTCTTCGCTCACTGATAAAGGAATCACAGGCTGAATATTCAGCCTGACCACCGATCCTTCGTCATTCGACCCATAGTTTTCATCATAGTTATATTGCAGAGGGACGCTGATCAGATTTGCAATGGGGTTGGCCAGCTTTTTTGCCAGTTGCGCCGACCGGTCTTCAGGCGGCGCGTCCTCTGCAAAGCCATACACCGCCGTCAGCGTGGGCAGCAACATAAGGCACACATGATTTAGTTTAAATTTCATATCATAAAAAATGCTGCGAGCAGCAATAAGGCGTATGAGAGCGGAAATGCCCACCGACAATGCCGGTCAATGCGTTTCCCAAAATCGTAGAGCCCCTTTTTGTCGCAGGCACCAACCACCAGATTGATGACTGCTGAAGCGCACATAATTAAAAAGCTGATGGCAAGGAATGCGTGAATAAAGGTGGCATAAGCGATCTGCGGAAGAATATCACCCACCAGGGTTTGATAGGCCACCGCCGTTAGAATACCGACAAACGATGCGCTCATCCGGTCACCCAGCGATGACTGTTCCATCCAGAAAACCGACCACGACAACATGCAGATAACCAGCAATGGAATGACAACCAGCCTCACGATATAAAGCCATTTGCGGGACATGGTAACGGTCATGATGATTGACGAATGATTTCCACCGGACCCGTGATTCTCAGTCATCGCAATATCAACCAGTTTCCACTGGGGAACCGGCACCCGCAATGAAAGATCCGACCGATATCCGGTAACACCGCCAGGCTCCAATACCACTTCGTCTTTTTCAAAACCCAGAATTTCAACCACGGCTTCCAGATTCTGGGTATCGTAAGGGTATTTCTTGAGATCAAACTTGGTTTTTGCCGAGATGGTAAGCATTTCATATAAAGTACAGATTCCATCAGGCTTAACGCGCTGCACGATACCGTGGCTTTTATGTATTCCTGCCGTATTCGCAAGCACCAGTTGGGGATACCAACCCGGAGATACTCGATTAAACTGAAAAGCCCCGTTATACACTTTTTCCTGACATCCAGCCTGTGCGGGGTTAAAGGCCAACCGGCTGTCCTTCCAGACCATTTTAATGATACCGGAAAATTCAAATGTTTCCGTCTCATCATCGATCAAATGAACGTTCTGCAGATCAAATGAAGCACGCACCTTTACCGGTCCATCACCCGGAGGAGGAACAAGCGCGGCTTCATCGCACAAAGGCTCCGCCACCGTATTGCCGACCAGTGCAACGGCGAGCAATACCAATACAGCACTCATCTGAAAAATGTTTCGTTCAACATTCATAGATTCCCTAAACATCCGGACTCCTTCGTCCGGGTTTTATTCAACCGCGATATATACGATCTCGGTAGCGCGGATCACCACGTTTTGCCCAACCTTCGCGGTTTCCAAATCAATGTCCGGACGGACGTTCACGATTCCCGAGCTGCCGTCCGCAAAGGCCAGCGTCGCGGTACGCTGCACCTGATCAATGGCTGTGACCTTCGCGGTCATCTGCATGGAGTCCGCAATCATGCCGCCCGGCTGTGCCCCGACGGGAGCAAGCACCGCCAGTCCCGACTCGCCATCATTTAAAGCAGCAAGCTCATCGCCGAGAAAAACTTCCAACGTCCGGACCACAGAAGCGTTGATATAATCACCTCTTTTGAGTTGCTCGAAGTTGACCGCCTCCGGTCCAGCCGTCACCGTCAGCATGCCGCCCAACGGACCTTTAAGTGTCACCTTCCGGGCGCCGGAATCAATGGCGATAACCTTTGCATGGAGATTATATTCTTCGATAATCAAACCGCCGGGAACTCCCTGCTCCGCAACGGCTGTCAAGGAGGCTTCAACCGAAGAAGCATCGGAGGGCCTGGGTTCCTTGGCCTGCGCAATGAATCCGGTTGATACGGCAACGAGTATGAGCAGGCCTGTTTTCAGGTTTTGTTTTTTCATGTTTAATCACATCCCGTTTTTATGGTTTCGCTTATTCGCTCGCCGGGTTGGCATGCATGGCCGTTTTAAGCTTTTCAATGTCCTCCGGAGAGAGCTCCGGACGATCGATTACAAGCTTCAGGTTGTTCAGCTTCCCGTTAAACCGGAACGGAACATTATAATCTGCATCGTTGACCGGGGTGCCTGTGTCGGCACCAACATCAAAGCTTTCACACCACTGAAGAAGCATCGGAATGGTCTTATCCATCTTATTTTCAGCGATAACTTTTCCGTCGACCTTAAGCGTGCCGGTTCCGCTGCGCCCCAAGCCGCTCGGACTTCCATATTTCAGCGTTTCGGCACCTAGGCCGCCGTATTTGAAGTCGAACTCAAGCGTATGTTTTCCCGGCGCCAGCACTTCTGGTCCTTCCCACCTGACCCGCTGCATACCAAACAGGTTCCAGGTGTAGACCGGCTTGCCCTTCAGCAGGTAGAATCCATACCCGGCAAAGCGACCGCCATGCGTTACCAACATGCCGTCGCCTCCGCCTTCTGGCACTTCGATCTCAGCCGTGATCGTGTAGGACGAAGCCAGTACATTCGGCGCATTGCCGTTGGGAGTACCGGTGACTTCGCCCGCATAGTTGAATGCCGTGCGGCCTGCCGTCAGGTTGGGTCGGGGCAGAAGCGATCGAGTAAACGTCGTCGTGTCCAGCGGAAGCACCTGATTTTTCTCCGCCTCTTCCCAGAACAGCTTTTCGAGTTCTTTGACCTTTTCAGGGTACTGCGCGGCCACATCGTGATTCTGGGTCCAATCTTTGCTCAGGTCATAGAGCTCCCAAGGCCAGCTTGCCGGATCATGATTGCCCTTACCGCTGTTGTCCCACGGGGTACGCATCACCTTGGTGCTGAGAATCCAGCCATCGTGGTAGATTGCGCGATCGCCGATCATTTCAAAGTACTGGGTTTTGTGTGTTGAGGGCGCATCCTCATTCTGTTTATTGAAGGTATAGAGCATGCTCACCCCATCCATGGATTCTTGCTCAATCCCGTCAATTATTTCCGGCATAGGAACCCCGACTGCTTCAAGAATGGTCGGCACGATGTCGACAACATGATGAAACTGATTGCGAACACCGCCTTTATCTTTGATTACGGCCGGCCAGGAAATGGCGGTGCCTTGTTTCGTGCCGCCAAAATGCGAGCAGACCATTTTGGTCCAAGTGAACGGGGTGCCAAATGCCCAGGTCCAGCCAACGGACATATGCGGATAGGTCTGATCAGAGCCCCACACATCGTAATACTTCATCTGAGCTTCCACCGGCAGGTGGAGGCCTTGAACCGATGCGATTTCGTTGGGTGTACCGGTCGGTCCGCCTTCAGAACTGGTGCCATTATCGCCGGTGATGTAGATAATGAGGGTATTATCGAGCTTGCCGAGATCCTCAACCGCCTGAACCACACGCCCTATTTCGTGATCGGTATAGGCCACGTAGGCCGCAAACACATTCGCCTGTTTAATAAATAGTTTTCTTTCCGCTTCGGAGAGCTGGTCCCACTTTTTGATCAGGTCATCCGGCCACGGTGTAAGTTCAGCATTTTCCGGAAGAACCCCAAGCCTTTTCTGGTTGGCAAAGATGGTGGTACGAAGTTCATTCCAGCCTTTGTCAAAGAGATGCATTCCGCTGATCTTATCAATCCACTCCTGTGTCGGGTGATGTGGTGCATGAGTTGCCCCGGGCGCATAATACAGGAAAAACGGTTGATCCGGGTTCAGGGCGTTAACGGTGTGCATGTAATCAATCGCATCATCCGCCATGGCCGTGACCAGGTTCCATTCCGGATTATTTTCGTACGGGTAGATGTAGGTTGTGTTGCGAACCAGGTTGCCCGGCTGCCACTGGCTGGTATCCCCGCCCATGAAGCCGTAGAAATAATCGAAGCCCAAACCGATCGGCCATTGATCATACGGGCCGATTTTACTGGTAACCAGATCTGGCGTATCGTGATTTTTTCCAAACCAGGAGGTTACATAGCCATGCCCTTTAAGAATGCGTGCGACCGTCGCTTTATCCTTGGTCATGAGTCCATTGTAGCCGGGATACCCGGTTGAGAGTTCCGGAATGGTACCCATGCCCATCCGGTGGTGGTTACGACCGGTGATGAGCGATGCCCGCGTCGGCGAACAGACCGCCGTGGAATGGAAATGCGTGTAGCGAAGACCGTTGTTTGCAATACGATCCATGGCCGGTGTGGGAATCACCCCTCCGAAGGTGCCCGAAACTCCGTAGCCGGCATCATCGGTGATAATCAGGAGGATGTTGGGCGAACCCTTCGGCGGCACCACGCGGGGTGGCCAATAGGGCGTTGAATCCAGCACATTCTTTTCAATCTTCCCGCCGAATAAATTATCCACAGGAGGAGGAAGCTGCTTGCCATTAATAGTCGTGGTAGCGCTGGGCGACCCCGGTGTTCCGGTTACCTCCACTTGCCCGACCTTGGCCGAGGCGGAAGGTTGAGGCTGTTCCATCTTCGTGGTTTTGCATCCACTCAGGATAACTGTCAGCGCGGCCATGCCGGTCAGAAGTTTATAATATTTCATTTTCTCACTCCCTGGATTAATTCCAATTTATACCTGCTCAACATTGCATCATATTTTCCGGCTAACCTTATGGGCCGCGGCTTAACCGGTGTAGAAAGGCCAAACCGGTTTCCCCGGAAAACTGCCCGATCTTCACCGTAGGTTCTTCGGTGCACATATCCATGGCGATAAGGACCCGCTTGAATTCGTCTGATTTGACATGCCGGTAAAACTCTTCTTCAGAACACCATATGCCGGTGTAGCGAATACGGTTGCTGAAGGAGGTATCCTGACAGATTCTACAACTGACACATCCTGACTTCGCTTCGGTGCAACCCAGAGAGGATTGGAGAATCTGTACAGCCGATTCCACGTCGGGCTCATCAAATTTCATGTCAATCGAACATGAATATTCGTTAACAGGTGTCTGTTCCATAATACGCTCTATAGAACAAACAGTGCCAAGTGGTGAGAGTGGGATGGAACGAAACCGCAAACGCCTGTTATTAGTAATATTTTAATAGCTCTTAGTAAAATATACTAAATTAAACCAAGAACAGAAAGTAACGATATATCGCGGGCGTGATGATATATCGTCAATATGAAGTCCATCCGGACGACTGACGGGAAATCGTGTAAACGAAAAAGTCAGACTGAAGCAATAGGCCGAACAATCTCGAGCTTTTTCATGCGCGAGTGCAACGTGGTGGGAACCATTCCAAGCACATCTGCGGCACCTCCGGCTCCACTGATACGCCACTGTGTGCGCTCGAGTACAGACGTGATGTGTTCCCGTTCGACTTCTTCCAGAGTCTGGAGATTTAAGGCGGTCTGTGTTGCTTTAGTCGCCATGTCGATTTTGAGCACAGAACCGGTGCTTAGAATCATGGCGCGTTCCACAACATTACGCAGCTCGCGTATATTTCCCGGCCACTCATACGTCTGCATTCGCGCTATGGCTTTTTCGGGAATGGTGGTAATGGAGCGACCCATTCTGGTGTTGAACTCTTCCACAATTTTCCAAATCAGCAACGGAATGTCAGTTGCACGCTCCCGGAGAGGAGGCACTTCAATGGGAAATACATTCAGGCGGTGATATAGGTCTTCGCGGAAGGTTCCGTTGGCAACCATCTTCAACAGGTCCCGGTTTGTGGCCGTAATAACACGCACATCTGTGGTTATGCTTTCATAACTGCCCAGGCGCTCAAAGCAGCCGTTTTGCAATACATGCAATAGTTTGGCTTGCAGTTCAAGGGGCAGCTCACCAATCTCATCCAGAAAAATGGTGGAATTATCGGCGATTTCAAAACGTCCGACCTGCCGGGTTACCGCTCCGGTATAAGCACCCTTTTCCCTACCGAAGAGCTCCCCTTCAATTAAAGAGCTGGGCAAAGCGGCGCAATTGACACGGACCATGGTACGGGCACCACGCGAACTCAGATCATGAATGGCCTGGGCCAGTAACTCTTTTCCGGTACCGGTTTCCCCGGCAATCATCACAGTGGCATCTGTGGCGGCAACCTGCTTGGCTTTCTGAATCATACCCACCACACTTTCGTGCTCTCCAATAATGCCATCCAGCCCGTCGTCGCGTTTCAGTTGTGTTCGCAGATAGATGTTTTCTTCGTTCAGTTGATCTTTCAGAGCCTGAACTTCTTCAAGGGCCTGTTGGAGCTGTTCTTCTTTACGTTTACGCTGTGTCACATCAACCGTAACCCCCATGACAACACATGAGGATTCGCCGGGCACTTTACAACGTTTGCGACCCCGCGAGGCCATCCAGCATTGTTGCCCGTCGGGTTTAGTGATCCGGTATTCAACTGCAAGGATCTCTTCAGAATCGGCCAGCTTCTGAATCACATCAACTACAGGACGCCGGTCTTCCGGATGCACCAGCGAGAGAAAATGCTCAAATGTGATCGTGTCATCGGGATTGAATCCAAATAGTTCCCGGCCGATACGAGTTACCCAGAAAACTTTTGTGTTCAGGTTCAGGCTCCAGATGCCCGCTCCGGCAGAGTTGGCTGCAAGCTCAAGCTTGGCATTGCTGTATCGCATCTCCTGTTCAAGTTGCTTCCGGATGAGCGCATTGGAGAAGATGACGGCAACAAATTCCAGCTGATGAATCAAATCCGGTGTCCACTGACGGGTTCCACGCATATCATTAAATGAGACCGCACCATAAGGCAGTCCTACGGCGGAGTTCAACGGAATGGCCAGGGCGCTCTTAATTCCATAATGCCGCCACACTTCTCGATCCTGCTCTGCACCTACCGGTATGATTTCAGTATCATCAATGACAATCTTACGCCCGGACCGAATCTCGCCGAGCGCCCACGGATGAACCTCTGCGGCTTCAAAACGTTCGGGAACGGGTGGGCCTCCCAATGGTCGGTACAGATGAGTCATCAATAAAAACTCAGGCTGATTGTCTTCCCACTGCCAAACAGCGGATAGGTCAAACCCCAGAAAGTCGCAGACCTTTTTCTGTGCATTTTCAATCTGATCGTCAATTTCTGCAACCGGAAGAGTAATGAAGCGCTTTGATAATTCCGCGAGCAGTTTTCCGAATTCCAACTGCCGGGTATAGTCTTCTGCCGATAACGGTACGTCGGGATGCTCTGCTTGTTTCTCCCTCATACCTACACGTTAAACCTCCATTTGGTGTATAGTCCAGAAAACACTTTAATTCCGTTTTCAAATTAGTTAGGCATACACTATCTCTGCCTCATCGGACTGAAGATTAATAACCTGAGCCAGGATATCTGCCAGCAACCTCTCTATCCCAATCCTGTTTCACTTTCGATCTCACCGAATACGCTGCTCCCTCTCAGCCCCACATTTCACTATGGTCTTGAATCTTTTTTACCCGCCAGATATCAGTGCTGAAAGAAATCTGGATCACTCCCCTGAACTCCGGCTTAAATATTGGTTTTTTCAAAGGAAATAAAAGATTCCGAGCTGTACAGAGCCCGCTTTTGTTATAGGATTTCATCTCTGAAAGAGAAGTTAACCTAAACGGGAGATATTATGAAAAAACTGGGTCTACTATTGCTTACAGCTGCCTTTGTGCTGGGCAGCGGATTCCTGAAAAAGAACGAAGACGGAAGCTATGACACCGACGCGCTGAAAAAGCAGGCCAGCGAATCAAGCGCCCAGGCTTCCGCTGAAGCGGATAAGATTGCCCAGCAGGCAGGTGAAATGTCCGACAAGGCCATTAAGAAAGTAAAAAAGGCCGCGGCTTCCATGGACATTAAGAAGGAAGAAATCCTGGCCGATCTCGACAAATCTATCGCCGAAATCAAACAGAAGGTTTCCGGCATGGATACGGCTAAGCTCGTCGCGTATGCGAACAAATATACCGAACTCTTTTCGGATACCCAAACACAGGTGACCGACTATACCGCGAAACTCAAGGAGTTGAAGTGGACCGAAAAAATGGGCTCCAAGGGTAAAGAGCTGAAAGGAAAGCTCAAAGAATACCAGGCGCAGTATTCCGGATTAAAGGAGCAGTGCACGGTGTACCTTGATAAGCTCAAAGCCTATGGTGTTGATCCGGCTGCATTCGGAATCGATCTTTCAGCGTACGGGCTGTAGGACAGCCAGATATCACACCATGGTTAAGGACTCAATTTGGATAAGTTGAGTCTTTTTTGGTAGTGCACAAACAACCTGACTTTACAGCCCTGCGTTATCCAATTGAGCAGTACAAACTGCTTAAGCAGTTTAATGAAGGCTGGAAAGGCTGCCTGCCAAATGCAATGATATCAAAATAACACGATGTCCTTAGTCAAATCCAGAGAGCTATTTGGTGACTCCGCCTTTCCGGTTACGGTTGATACGGTGGTGAACCGAACGCTGATCCAGAAAGAGCTGCACCGCCACGAATACTTCGAAATGCTGTTTGTGGAAGAAGGATCATTAATCAACCGCTTTAAAGGGAATGAAATCCTGATGAAGCCAGGCGATCTTTTAATCATGAAACCCTACGTGCTGCATTTGCTGGCGGATGCCGAAGAAAAACAAACCCGCAAGGCCTATTGCTGCAGCTTTCTTCCCCAGGCCGTTGACTTTGATATTCAGTCGCTGGAAGAACTTAAAAATTCCAGCTCTCCAAACCGCTATTTTTTCAAACCGTTTCTCTCGCTGGCGGATGAAGGGGTTTCGGCCATTCAGCTTAAGTTTGATGCCGAGCATCAACCGGAGCTGATTGATTTATTTCAGAAGCTGAAGGATACCTCGCATGATCCAAGTGAACGGGGTCATGCGTTGGCCCGCTGTCACTTACTCGCCCTCCTGTCCTTCCTCACCGAGCAGTATGAAAGAAACCAGGGCGTGGATCACACGGTCAAAGTTGATTTGGCCGTACCCGTATCCCGTTACCTGACCGGTCTGCGAAAGACGTTGAACTATATTCATGATCATTTTGAGGAGGCATTATCACTCGAAGACATGGCCTCCATGAGCGGCGCTTCGGAAACCTATTTCTGCCGTCTGTTCAAACATGAAACAGGGATGACCTTCTTAAACTACCTGAACGGCCTGCGAATCGAACGCGCATGTGTTTTGCTTCGGGATACCAGCAGCAATGCACTGGATATCTGTTACCAGGTCGGTTTTAACGACTACACCCACTTTGGACGCCAGTTTAAGAAACATACCGGAATGTCGCCTGCCAATTTCCGGAAACAGAACCAGCACGTCCGACATTTCAGGGATACATAGTCCATTTAGGCCCTATTCTACAGGGCAAAGCGCTCTAATAGTGCAATATCAGCACTGCTTATTACAAGATCCGCTATGTTGGAGCCTCCGCGAATATGGGAAATTCTACTGTGCATTATTACAGGAGATGAATAAATGAATGAGTTGTTCCTACCGATTATGATTGTCGTACTGGCCAGTGTGTTCCAGGGCACGTTCGGCATCGGCATGAAATACGTTAAACCCCTGAGCTGGGAAGCCTGGTGGGTGGTTCAGTCCCTGGTGGCCATGTTTCTGTTCCCGCTGATCTGGGCATTAATCGTACAGCCCGACTTATTCGGCGTCATCTCCCAGGCTCCAACGAGCGAGGTCATCGCCGGCGCAACCATGGGATTTCTCTGGGGCATCGGCGGCATTATGTTCGGCATCTCGGTCGGCTATATCGGCATGTCGCTGACCTACGGCATCGTGATGGGCGGCTGCGGTATTGCCGCAACTATCATTGCACTTATTCAGGGGGCTGACACCATCGTTGCCGCGAGCATTCCTTTTACCATCCTGGGCCTGGTGCTCTACGCCCTTGCCCTGGTAGTGGTTACCATCGGCGGACTGAAGCGCGACAAAATCCTGGCTGCCGACGGTCAGGAACTACAGGGAATTAAGAAAGGTGCCGAGTTTCGTAAGGGACTTATTATTGCAGTGGTCTGCGGCCTGCTGTCCTCCCTCCTGTTCATCGGATTTAACAATACCATGGAAATCGGAAAGATTGCCGAAGCCCATGGTGCCATTGTCCGCAACACCGCACTGGCACGCTGGGTGGTGGTGCTCATGGGTGCTTTGGTCATGAACCTGGGTTACGCCCTGATTCTGCTGGCGAAAAACAAAACGGTCGTAGCCGAAAATACCGGCAGTGCAGGCAAGGCGCTGATGTGGGCGGTTGTCACCGGCCTGCTGTGGTTTGCCGCTCTCGGAACCATGGGACAGGGAAGCGCCATGATGGGAGATATCGGTGCCGTAATCGCGACCCCTATTTTCCTCGGCCTATCGCTGATCGTCAGCAATGTTGCTGCCATCATTACCGGAGAATGGAAAGGTGCCGGAAAGGCACTCAATCTGGTTTTTGTCGGTGTCGCCCTGATCGTACTGGCCGCGGCCGCACTGTCGTACGCCGGCACGTTTTAAACGGAAGATGCTTTCAGCAGCAACGGTTGCTGAATAAATGAATGCGTAGAAGTTCATAAAATTAGAGAAATACCATGATTGAATGCATCAGAACCTATCGCCTGCAACACGAACTTGAGGAGTCATTCGGCTTCTCCCAGTGGCATTACGATACCCGCAATGCCCTGCTGGTAGAAATCGTCGACGATTCCGGCGCTGTCGGCTGGGGCGAATGTTATGGCCCCGCCGAGGTAACGCAATCCGGCATTTCCTCCTTCTATGCGCCTTTACTGATCGGCTGGGATCCGCTGAAAAATGAAGCCGCCTGGCAGCATTGCTGGCGTGCCTCCCTCGATTTTGCCCGCAAGGGCATCATGATGGCTTCCTTGTCCGGAATCGACATGGCCATGCTGGACCTTAAAGGCAAACTGCTGAACATATCCGCTTCCGAACTGATGGGCGGCCGTGTTCGCGATCAGGTTCAATGCTATGCCACCGGCATGTATTTCCGCAAGCAGCCGGAAGATCAGTTGCTTAAAACCATTCTGGATGAAGCGGCCGGATATATGGACCAGGGCTACAAAGCCATGAAGATCAAGGTCGGCAAAAATATGGCCTTCGACAAGCTGCAGATCCGTGCCATGCGTAAAACCTTCCCGGATATCCAACTGATGGCGGATTCCAATCACGCCTATGATTTGCCGGAAGCCATTGAAATGGGCCGCGTGCTGGAAGAAGAAAACTTTGCCTGGTTCGAAGAACCGCTCTCGCCAAATCACGCGGCACTGTTCCGCCAGCTGGCCGATAAAATTGATGTGCCCATTGCAACAGGCGAATGTGAACAGACCCGCTGGGGCTTTCAGGACCTGCTGGAAAAGGGCGGCGTATATATTGCCCAGCCCGATCTGGCCTACTGCGGCGGGCCGACCGAAGCGCTGAAGATCCGCGCCGTGACTTCATCCCGCGGAATCAACATACTGCCGCACTGCTGGGGCACGCAGCTTAACCTCGCCAGCGCCACCCATTTCCTCGCCACCACCTATGTCGAGCCCGGCCGCGCGGAAGTGCAGGAGCCTTTGCTCGAAACCGATTTAACCCGCAACCCGATGCGTGATGAAATGTATGCGAAATCCGTGAAGGTTTCGGCAGGCGTTGCCTCGGTACCCACGGAACCGGGACTGGGTGTAGAACCTGATCGGAATGCCATGAAACAATTTTGTGTTCAAGAAACGGAGAAAGCTAATGTCGGAAAAAATGTATCCCATGCTGATCAACGGACAGAACGTCCTATCGAAAAAGTCAATTGATGTAATTAATCCTGCCACCGGCACCGTACTCGGTCAGGTTCCCGAAGCCGATGGCGACAATATCCTGCAGTCGCTGAAATCCGCTGAACAGGGATTTAAAGTCTGGTCCAGCACGACTCCGGCAGAACGGAAAACCATTATCCTCCGGTATGCGGATCTGCTGGACGAAAACAGCGAACGGATCGTTGATCTGCTGATTGCAGAAACCGGCAAGCCTCGCGATAATGCTGCATATGATTTCGGCATGCTGACCACCTGCCTGCGGTTCTTCGTTGAAGAATTTGAGCGCCTCGACCAGCCCGTACTGCACGATCCGGACGAACGCTTCCTGCATTACATCCAGCGGCAGCCTTTAGGTGTCGCAGTCGGGATGCTGGCATGGAACTTCCCGTTGCTCAACGTGGGCTACAAGCTGGGCCCTGTACTGGCATCCGGCTGCAGCGCCATCATCAAGCCTTCGCACTTTACACCGCTGGCATCGCTGGAAGCGGTTTATCTCGCAAAGGACGCCGGTGTTCCGGACGGCGTGATCAACATGATCACCAGTACTGACCACAGTGTGACCAAAGACCTGCTCACCAGCGATATTCCTTCCATGGTTACCATGATCGGCTCCACCCGCGGCGGACTCGAAGTCATGAACTCCTCCTGCACCAGCATCAAACATTTCTCTGTTGAGCTCGGCGGTAATGCTCCGGTGGTGGTGTACCCCGATGCCGACGTTCGTGATGCAGCCAACAAGGTGGTCGATCTCAAGTTTGCCAACTGTGGGCAGGTCTGCGTTTCCCCTAACCGCTGCTTCGTACATGAATCCGTATACGATGAATTCGTTCAGTGCGCCAAAGAACGCGCGGCCGAAACAACCATGGGTCCGATGATCTCTGAAAAGGCTAGAAACTACGTACTTGGCCTTGTTGAGTCCGCAGTGGCCGACGGTGCTGAAATTGTCTGCGGCGGAAATGCGGTTGACGGCGAGGGCTACTTCATGGAGCCGACCGTCCTCAGCAATGTGGTTACCAAAATGAAAGTGGCCTACGAAGAAATCTTCGGGCCGGTATTGCCGATTATTAAATACACGGACTCCGACGATGAAATCGCCCTGGCCAACGACACACAATACGGCCTTGCAGCCTATGTATTCACCACCAACCTGTCGAACGGACTGCGTGCCGCCCGCGATATTCAGGCCGGCAGTGTTTGCATTAACGAGCCGCACTATTCGGTTCAACTTCCGCACGGCGGACTCAAGCAAAGCGGCGTAGGCAAAGACTGCTCGCGCTACAGCCTGGAAGAATATCTCACGGTTAAACGCGTATCGGTTCTGATCGATAGATAAGGATAGGTACCATCTGAGAATAGACGGCTATTCATCGTAGACGCGACCCCCGCGTCGCGGTGCGGGTGAATAGCTCCGCACAGGAGAAAAAACCACCCGGGCGGCGCGTGTAAGGTTCGGTTTTAATCGGTCCTACCGTGAGAAAAAGCGACGAGGGCGTCGCTTCTACGTTAAAACTCCACACAACCAATAATAATGGAATTATCTCACAATGAACTTTTCTGAAGAAATCATCGAGCGGTTATCCAGAACCGGCGTGGTTGCCGGTTTTTCCATCGAAAAAACCGAGCACGCCGTGCCCTTGGCCGAAGCACTACTGGCCGGCGGGATCGACTGCATCGAGCTTACCTTCCGGACTCCGGCGGCACTGGATTCACTGAAGGCCATCAGCACCGAAGTTCCCGAAATCCTTGCTGGGGTCGGTACGATCCTGACGCCGGAGCAGGTCTTGCAGGTAAAAGACGCCGGCGCCCATTTTGCAGTATCCCCCGGAATGAACCCGCGCGTCATCAAAGCCGCAAAAGAAGCCGGCATTCCATTTGCTCCGGGCATTTCAACACCGTCAGATCTGGAAGCGGCCATCGAACTTGGCTGCAGGTTTGTAAAATTTTTCCCGGCGGAAGCCGCCGGCGGCATTACATACCTGCGAAGCATGGGCGCACCCTATAAACATCTCGGCATTCAGTATTTTCCGCTGGGCGGACTGAATGCCGGAAACATGGTGGATTATTTAAAGGAACCGAACGTGCCGACCATCGGCGGTTCATGGATTGTTAAACAGGATCTCGTCAACGCCGGCGATTGGGACGGCATCACAGCCCGCGCGCGTGATGTGATGGAAAGAATTAAATAAACACGAAGACACTAAGAACACTAAGCTCCGGCTTCGTGAACTTCGCGCCTTTAGCGAGCTTGTGAGCGGGTGTTTAAATTAAATGGATGAGAATTATGAAAACGGTAGTTACTTTTGGAGAAATCATGGGCCGCATGGCCTCCCCTGCAAACCTGCGCCTGCGTCAGACGCGCGAGTTTGAAGTAACCTATGCCGGCGCCGAAGCCAGCGTTGCGGCCTCAATCTGCAACTTTGGCGGAACGGCCCGCTATATAACCGCACTGCCGAAACATGCGCTGGCGGAAGCCACGATGGATTCAGTACGCGCAGTCGGTGTCGACACGCAATATATCCTGCGCACCGACGAAGGCCGGCTGGGACTTTATTTTCTGGAAACCGGTGCCAACCAACGCCCGAGTAACGTTATCTACGACCGTGCGGATTCTGCGGTAGCGATTACACCAGCGGACCAATATGACTGGGATGCCATCTTTGACGGAGCGCAGTGGCTGCACCTCAGCGGCATCACGCCGGCCCTCTCGGAAAATGCTGCCGAAGCCACGCTCGTTGCTGCGCAGAAGGCAAAAGCGGCCGGTGCCCAGGTTTCGATCGACCTGAATTTCCGCGGCAAACTTTGGAAATGGGATACCTCCAAATCGGCGCGCGAACTGGCACAGGAAACTATGCGGAAGATTCTGCCCTTCGTTGATGTGGTGATTGCCAACGAAGAAGACTGCCACGACGTACTCGGCATTCAGGCCGGCGACACCGATGTGCATTCCGGTGCACTCGACACCTCGCGCTATCCTGATGTAGCCCGCCAGGTAGTGCAGCAGTTCCCGAATATCAGCAAGGTTGCCATAACCCTGCGCGAAAGCCTCTCTGCCAGCCATAACAATTGGGGAGCCATGCTGTATGATGCAGGATCGGACACTCCGAACTTTGCTCCGCTCGATACCGACGGAAACTATTGTTCCTATGAAATTAAAAACATTGTCGACCGGGTCGGTGGGGGTGACTCATTTGCCGGCGGCCTGATCTTTGCACTGACCACACCGGAACTGAGCGAGCCGCAGACCGCCGTAAAATATGCCGTGGCCGCATCCTGCCTGAAACATTCCATCAAGGGCGACTTTAACTATTCAACCCGCAGCGAAGTCGAAGCCCTCATGGGCGGCTCCGCTTCCGGCCGCGTGGTAAGGTAAGGCCGCATCCGACCCGCAACGCTAAACCACCGGTTCATATAACGAGCCGGTGCGGGTATCTAATCGCGAGGAACAGTTTCGTAGGCTAAGCCGATTTTTTTCGTGACCTGCACAAAACGGCAGATACCGGTCACTAAAGCCACCAGACCAATTCCAGTTAGTGCAATACCCAAGCTGAGAATCGCCTGATCGTCCGGAAATATTTTGATAAGTGTCCCGCCGGCTGCCAGTAAAGCAATGGCGGTCCTGATGTAGGACAGCAAGGTTCTTTCATTAGCCAGTACGGTTCGGTCATAGGCCAGATGGTCCCTCAAAATCATGTCGTCGGGATTTATTTTCGAATAGGGCATTTCGTTTCTTCTCTCAGCTTCAGCTGGGATTTCAATTTCTATGATTTGCTCAACTGCACTGCTCAGCAGTCCCAATGCGGCAGTTCAGGTAGCGCCGCATCGAATTCCGTGATGAGTTGCTGCTGATAGTCTCCGGCATACGTTCCGCAGAAAAATTTATTGAGGGCTTCATCGCGTAACCGCAGCCACGACATTTCTTCCTGCCCGGGGATGATTGGATAATACAGGGCATTATTCAGTTCAGCCGCCTTTTGGTCGCCCGGCGCATCGCCAACCATGAGTACGCGATCCTTGCCATAGTCTTTTTCTTCCGTCGCAAACTCTATGTGTTCTGTTTTTGTACCATGCTCCTGACCGGCAATGAGGCCGACGTACGGCGTCATGTTATTTTCCTCCCATTCCCGCTCCAACGCTTCCAGCGGAGTTTGGGAAACCACGATCATATCGGCTTTTTGTTTTCCACTCTTGAGCACATCCATCACGCCGGGAAATGGCGCCATGCCCGAGACCATATCTTCGACGCGTGCATTGACCTCTTTACTCCAGTCAAGCATACGGTGGAGATCGGCATTCCCATTTTCGACCACTTCCGCCTCAAGCGCAGGATTACCCAGTTTGGTTTCCCGTTCGACCCATGCGTCGAGTTCCTTGAGTTCCGGCGGCTCAAAGCCGCGCGCCTTTACGTCTTTACGCTCCTTAAGCAGATCACGGAAATATTGAATGGCCAGGAAGCGATTGCAGCCGCGGGTCTTGCTATAGAGATTTACAAAGTCCCACACTTCCCGGGCAGCCTTGCTGACCGGCTGGCAGCCCATGTGCTTGATGACCGCGGGGCAGAAGCACTCCTTGTGCTTGAGTTCCATGGTGTCAAAAACGCATCCATCGCTGTCGAAGCCGATAAAGAAGTCGTGTTGTTTGGGTAGGTTTTTCAGTTGTGATACGTAGTCCATTTTAAGATTCCTTTTTTTCAATTCGTTTTCCGGAAAGCCACATCAGCGTACCAACTCCGCCAACAACGCCGGAAATAGTTATAATGACCCAGCGGCCTGCAGTGCTATCCACCGGGAAGAGCAACAGCAGAAAGAGCGCACCCAGAACCAAGGCAAACCGCCCGATCATGATCAGCTGGAATGAATCGTTGCCTTTCCCCACTTCCGACCCAAAGTCGATCGGCGTTTCCATTTTTTCGTAGAATGCGCGCGTTGCCTGCTTTTCTTCATCCTTCGTATTTGACCAGAATGGAAGAGCAATCAGGTAGCCTATGGTTCCACTGCACATAACCAATCCCATCGTGAGATGCGAGGAGAGTACAACCGGCTCGGCAACCGCATTCCAAATGAGCAGAATAATCGAAGGAAGATACCCTCCGGCCAAAGAAGAAAAGATGGCCCAGCGCGGCACCTTGCGAATAAAAAGAAACAGGATCAGTGGAACAAACTGGGGCGTCATCAACTGGCCAATGATGACTTTATACATAAATTCAAACAGGGAGGTATCTTCCACACTGGAGTAAAAAACCGCGATGCCCATAACAATGAAACCGGCGAATACGGTCGTAATCTTTCCCAGCAGCACTTCGCGGTTAGGATTAATCGGCTTCATGCCCAGAAGCTTCCGATGTGCCGGAAGCAGGTCTCTGATAATCAATGCCGCATTACGGTTGAGCCCGGTATCCAACGAACTGATTGCCGCCGCAAAAATCGCCACAATCATAATGCTGAAAGTTCCCTTCGGCAGCACCGTTTGGCTGGTAATGGAATAGGCAAATTCCATGGCTTTTTTCGGCACGTCATGCATTGCCATGACTTCTGCTTCCAGAAATACGCGGGCATAGATCGGAGGAATAAAAAAGATCAACAAGCCCACCGTCATCAGAATTCCGGCAAAGATGGAGGCTTTCCTGGCCTCACGGCCATCCTTGGCTGAAAAATAACGCACGCCCTGAAACAGGCTGGATTGATTAAATAGTTGGTTAAAGAAGAAGACGATGCACCAGGCCACGCCATAGTTGGCATATTGCCCCCATACCGAAGCACCGGCCGGGGCATCTGCCGGAAGCGGGCTTAGTAAACCCAGGTCGGCGGATGCAGGAGAATTTGCCACCGCATCGAAGAAGGCCCCGACGCCTCCGGCATTCACAAAACAGAGTACCGTTACAATGGAGGTCACAACCACCAGCACAATCCCCTGAACAAAATCGTTGGCCATCACCGCCCAGTTTCCTCCGACGGTACAGTAAAGAATTACGACGGTTCCGATACTGAAAATCAAACCCTGCACAGGAATACCCGGGAGCAAAGGCGTAACGAAAACGCAAAGGGTATACAGGCCAACACCGGCCCACATGAAACCATTCAGCACCAATAGGTGAGCCACCAGCTGCTCGGCCGGTTTACCAAAGCGTTCGCGAATGGTTTCCGCATAGGTAATCACCCGCATCTGACGATACCACGCAGCCAGAAACAAGGCCGCGAGAACGAACCCGGTAACGTTAGCCAGGTAGATGGCCATCAAACTCCAGCCCGCGCGATATACCGCAGAAGCATTGCCGACAAACGTCCAGGCACTGATGCCGCTCATGAACATACTCGCGCCCACCATCCACCAGCTGCCTTTACCGCCGGCTTTAAAGTAGTCACTGCCGCTTTTTACGAGTTTGCCAAACACCATGCCGATCAGCACCAGCACGAGCATGTAAACCCCTACAATAATTAAATCCAGACTTGAACCCATTCCACTCTCCCGTTTGTTGCTCAGTTGCGGACAATGTGTCCGAATGCTAGCATTCATAAAAGCGAATCCAAAGTTTATCCGTTAACCTCAATTGCTTTACGGGTAAACCTGAGTTTTGCGTGCGCCGCAAAACAAGAACATGCACGGTCATGGGCATTCAAAGAAAACAAGGAACCTGATTATGAAAGCCTACGAAAATATGAACGCCTACTATGGCGATATCCACACCCATTGCGGCATTTCCTATGGACATGGCCCTCTGGAAGATGCTCTGAAGAATGCCCAGCAGCAGCTCGATTTCTGTTCCATTACCGGGCATGCCCACTGGCCGGATATGCCCGAGCCCGACGAAAAAATCCAATACATCCTGGATTTTCACCATGAAGGTTTCGCCCGCCTGAAAGCAGGCTGGAATACGATGATGGAAATTCTCAAGGAATACGACAAAACCGGCCAGACCGTCATCTTTCCCGGGTTTGAAATCCACATGAACTCTGACGGTGACCGCACCATCTTCTACAAAAATATTGAAGGCGAGATCATGTATGCCTCCGACCTGGCCGACCTGCACCAGCGCATGAACGAATCTCGCGCCAACGGTGTCGATGTCATGAGCTTCCCTCACCATATCGGCTACCGTCTCGGAACCCGCGGTATCAATTGGGAAACGGTCGATCCCGTTAACGAGCCCTTTGTTGAGCTGATCTCCATGCACGGTTGCTCCGAAACCAACGAAAACACCCGTCCGTTTCTCCATTCCATGGGAGGCTCCGACTGGGAAGGCACCATTCAGTATGGTTTGGCTCAGGGTAAAATTTTTGGATTCAGCGGCAACACCGATCACCACAGCGGCCATCCCGGAAGTTATGGACACGGCTGCACCGGCGTCTGGGCAGAAGGAAAGAATCGTGAAGATATCTGGAATGCCATCCGTGACCGCCGCACCTACGCCCTTACCGGCGATCGTATTGATCTTCAATTCAGCGTCAATGGCCAGGCCATGGGATCCGTCATTGAGCAGACCGACACCCGAACGATTGAGTTCGACGTGCAGGCAGGCGGAGCCATCGATTATATCGATGTCGTTAAAAACAACACCGTGCTGCGCCGCTTTTCCGAATGCGATGTACAGGCCGCTCCAGTCGGCGATACCATCCGCACCAAGATTTACCTTGAGCTCGGCTGGGGAGAACGCAAGGTCGTCACCCCATGGGAAGTCGACCTCGGCATCACCGAAGGTAAGATTCTCAAGGTCGAGCCGCGTTTCCGTGGTCGCGAAGTGGTTTCTCCGGTAGAACAGGCCAGTGGAGAAAGTGAATACCACACCTCCCGCGTTATTTCATCGGATGAGCGTTCGGTGCAGTTTGTCACCAAGAGCGAATCCAACCCGAACAACATGACCTGCACCACCCAGGGACTCTGCATCGAAGTGGAAATGCCGACCGATGCTTCGGTCGTCGCGACCATTAACGGACAAAAAGAAAACCTGCCGATCAAACGTCTGATCGAAGGGGCCCGCACAGGCCATCTGGGTAAGATTGATTCGCCCGCTTACCGTTTCAACCGCGCACCGCTTCCACACGAGTTGAACTACCGCTTTACCTTCGAAGACGAAGGCGAAGCCGGAGACAACTATTATCTGCGCGTCCGCCAGAAAAATGATCAATGGGCCTGGTCCTCGCCGGTGTTTGTGCGGTAGATGACCCGGAGAGCCACCATGAAGCATTGTGTCATCTGCGCCTTCCTGACGTTAACCGTTGCGAACGGCGTGGCTGGCACGCTTCGCCTCGTGGCCGGGGCAACGGAACCAATCAACCAGCCCTTCGGGGTTGGCGTCGGTCGGGATGGAATCATCTACGGCGTTGAATGCAAAAAGTCCGACGGCCGCGTTTTCAGCATCGGTCCCGAATCCGGCATCGTCACATTTATTGCCGAGGCCGACTTCAATGCGCTGCACGATCTGGCCGTGGCCCGCAATGGCGATATTTTCCTAGCCGACACACACAATTACCGGGTTTGCCGGATCGATAGCAAGACAGGCGTATGCTCAACCATTGCCGGCACGGGAACGAAAGGTTTTTCCGGCGACGGCGGCCCGGCATTGGAGGCGCAATTGGGCGGCATCTATGCCTGTGCGCTGGACCAGGATGAACGGAACCTTTTCCTGGCTGACTTGCACAACAGGCGTATACGTAAAATCGCTCTCGATACAGGCATTATCACCACCGTGGCCGGAGACGGAACTAAAGAACAACCACAGGATGGAACCATTGCAACCAAAGCGCCACTGCCCAGTCCCCGTGCGGTAACCGTGGACACCGAAGGCCGCTTGTTCATTGTATCAAGAGCCGGACACGCACTGCGAATGGTCGATCTTGATGGCCGGATTCAGACACCGATCAACTCCGCCGGGAATAAAGGATATGGCGGCGACGGCAACGATGCCCTGTTGGCCAAGCTCAATGGCCCCAAACAGGCCTGCATTGATCCACAGGAAAATATTCTGATTGCTGATGCGGAAAACCATGTGATTCGGAAATATTTTCCAAAAACCGGAACCATAGAGCTCGTTGCCGGCATGCCGGGAATAAAGGGTAGGAATTTATCCGCTGACCCACTGAAGACGAAACTGAATCGTCCACACGGGATATGTGTTGATCCATCGGGCCGGATTTACATTGCCGACAGCGACAACCATCGCATCCTCGTGATCGATCCTTAACCGCATCTCCGGTCAGTTGCGGTTTGCTGCAAGAATCTCCGGGACCACGTCGGGTGTAACCCCGTTGTAGGGTTCGTCATTGATTTCCAGGTTCGGCCCGCGCCCGCAGGCGCCTAGGCAAAACTTCATTTCCAGGGAAAATTTTCCATCGGCCGTAGCTTCGCCAACGTTGATCCCCAGTTCTTCGCGCAGTTTTTCCAGTACAGCCGCACTGCCCTGGGCATTGCACGAGGTGGCCATACAGATCTTAATGCGTTTTTCACCGCGCGGCTCGCGCTGTAGGAAAGCATAGAAATCGACCACTTCGGTAATTTCATTTACAGGACGACCCAGCTTCTCAGCCACGAGTTCAATCACGGAATCGGATAGACTGCCTTCCAGCTTCTGAACCGCCTGCAGGGTAGGAATCAGACCACGTTGTGTTTTTACAGCATCGTCCAGCAGCTCTTCCAGGGTCAATTGATTTTCAGGCATTGACGTTTAATCCTGCGGTTGCTTCTTAATCGATTTTCCCTTCCCCCAGGTGGAAGGAATCTGGATGACGCGGGGCATATCAGGGACACCGCGCTCGTTGTAATACATCAACTGTACCAACTGCTCAACCGCCGCTGCGCCCAATGCCTCCGCATTCTGATCAATGCCTGCAACTCCACCTCCAGCTTCATAGCGGGATAACGTAACCAGACCTACATCCTTCGGAAAATCCAGCCCGAGCTCATGCAGCGGATCGATAATGTTAAGGTCGGAGCTGATAATCACATCCGGAGTATATTTCTTATACCACTTCAGCAGGGCCTTTTCCTCCACCTCATCGCATTCCAGCACAGGAATAATGCCGCGCGATTTCTGTGAATGCTCAAATCCATAAAAACCCGAACTCCAGAGATGCAGTGTACGCAGGTCACTCTGTTTATTGAGCAGCAGGCCGGGGCGTTTGTAGCCGAGGTGTTTAAGTTCGCGCAATGCCAGACGAATACCGCGATACTGGTCTGGACAAACTCGGTGCATATTCGGGCTCAGCATGGAGTAGCCGATGGCAACCACGGAAAATTCATCCCAATTAATATTCAGGTGCCCGCCCGCTTTCATCAGCGGCGGAACAATGATCCCGCTGATTCCACGGGTCGTAAGGATTTGCGTCAGACGCTTGCCCGTCATTTTCTTCTGATCAAGGTGGAAACGCTCCAGCTTAAAGCCCAGTTCCGATGCACGCCGCTCCATACCCTTCCATGCTTTAAGGTGGTAGCTGTTGGATTTAATATCTTCCAATTCATGCGTGTAAATGGCCGCCAGCGGAACAGCCGCGGTCGGCTGCCTTGCCTGGTTTAAATTGGCCATCAGTGCCGAAAGCATGGGGTGGCGGCGATAACCAAGCCGCTCCGCGGCTTCACGCACCTTTTCCTTGGTGGCATCGGAGATCCGCGGATGATTGCGCAGCGCCAACGAAACAGTTGTGGGCGTCACACCGCACTCTTTCGCGAGATCTTTTAGGGTTATGTATTTTTGTTCGGCCATATCCTATGCCCTGAACTCATCCCATTCCGGTTCATGTTCGTATATCCATCGAAAATAGTCCTTGTCCTGCAAGCCGCTTGCAGCGGCCTCATCCACCACAACAACACAATGCGGATGCAGTTGCAAGGCCGATGCCGTAACACGCGATGTTACCGCACCTTCCACGGCTTCGGCTAAAATTTCAGCCTTGGCTTCTCCTGTAACCAACACCAGTGCCCGGCGGCTTTCAAGTATCGTACCGACCCCCATCGTCATGGCACGTTTCGGCATTTCACCGCCGACAAACAGCGGGCCGTTTTGAGCCATGGTTTCCGGAGCGAGCACCTTATCACGCGTGCGCGACATCAACGACGAAAGCGGCTCATTAAAACCGATATGGCCGCTCTGTCCGATACCCAGCAACTGCACGTCGAGCCCTCCGCAGGCACGGATCTTTTCCTCATACGCCCTCGCCTCAGCCTTCAGATCCTTCGCAGTACCGTCAGGCAAATACGTGTTGCCCGTCTTGATATTGATGTGCTGAAAAAGATGATCGTTCATATAGTGGTGATAGGAATTCACATCATCCTTTTCCAGACCGATATATTCATCCAGATTAAAAGTGCGGCAGGCTGAAAAATCGAGTCCTTCGTCACGATGCATAATCGCAAGCCGGGCATAAACTTCTTCCATCGTGCGACCGGTGGCCAACCCCAATACCGCCTCAGGTTTTTCAGATACAGCCCTGGCAAGGATGCTCGCAACCATATCGCAGGCATCTTCCCTGCTCTCTCTTATAATGACTTCCATAAATATCCTTTCAACGTAAAGCCCTCGCTACGCGCTGGCTTCTCGTATGCCAGCCACCGCGTAGCGGCGGCGTTACTCTTTTCCAAATTCCCCGAAGGCATGCGGCAATTTACCGATTTCTGAATCGAGTTGCTTTTTCAGCACTTCAAGCTGCTGCCTGTTTTCAGGATTGTTAATCACGTTTTGCTGTTCAAAAACATCCGTTCCCAGATCATAGAGTTGGTCCGGATCAAAATAGTGTGGAAAATCCTGATCAGCATTGAAGCGTACGCCCATGCCGGTCGCAGGGTTAGTTGTCCGCCCCGACCAACCCACATGGCGCCGGGTTCCGCTCTTTAGGTCTTCGGCCATCTTATCGAGTACGTCCTGCGGTGGACGGTGAGCAATGTATTTCCAATCTTTGGAAACCACGGCCCGGCTGTAGGAGGTTTCCAGCAGCAGAGCGTCGCGCCAATCCGCATCCGGATTTCCAAGCATAGGAACCATACTGCAACCATCGGTCACAGCACTGGCCGGCGGTTGTGTTCCGGCGATATCAAGCAGAGTCGGGAGAATATCAATATTGGAAACAATCCGTTCTTCACGGGTTCCGCCCTGGATGTGCCCGGGCCAGGCAATAACACCCGGTGCGCGGTGCCCCTCATGCACGGCCAGCTTTCCGCGCGACTGGTGGTCGGAAAGAAACAAGACGATGGTATTGTTGGCAATACCCGCTTTTTCCAATTTATTCATCACGGCACCGAGGCTGTCGTCGATCCAGGTGGCCATAGAATTTTGCAACGGCAACCCGGCTTCCTGCGTGCGGCGCAGAACGCTATCGCGCGGCGGCATACCTTTCGGTTTTTCAGTCAGCATGCCCGCCGGCGTTACTCGCCAGTCCTTCTGCATCCAATCCTCGAAATACTGGCCGTGCGGCGCGGTGATAGCAAAATAGAGAAAGAACGGTTCGCCCTTGCTCTGCTCAATAAAGTCGAGTGCACCTTCGGTCAACCATTCCAGGTTGTGCGCCTTCATGTGCCTGGGCAGCGGCAGCTCACCATAGTTGGCGTAGTAAAGCCGGTCGACCACATCGAAGCCGGAGATATTCTTCACCCGTTGCTGCATCACCTCGTAAATGCGGCGCACCTCCTTCTGAACAGCCGGATCGCCATAGTCAGCTGTCGGCAGAAAATAGGAACCCACCAGCTGGAACGGGCGCAGACCTTCGCCGGTGCCGTTCCGGGCGTGGTGGCCACCATAACCCGACGCAAAATCGATTTCCGGAATATCATAGTCGTTCAGATGCCATTTCCCCACGAGACCGGTCTTGTAACCCGCCGCCTTCAGATCCTTCGCCAGATTGTTTTCATCCGGATCAAGGTGCGAATTCCACGCAATGATCGGCGTTTCATCCACCGGAATTTCGCTCAGCAGGCGCGGCGAGCGCGAGGCATAGCGGCCGGTCAGCAGTGAATAGCGGCTCGGCGTGCAGGTCGACGACGTCAGGTAAAACCGATCCAGCACCACGCCTTCAGCCGCAAGCTTTTCAAGATGCGGCGTCAGCACGGTCGGATTTTTGTGGTAGTTCATTTCGCCGGGCTTCAGGAACCGTCCATTCTGAAAAGCCGTCACCGGCGAAACCTCGGTCAGGTTGCCGGTCAGCTTTGCGCCGGTGTAGCTCGGGAATGTTGTAACGTCATAAACCGAAACCTGGTCAAAATCCAGGTCGTCGACATACATCAGCACAATGTTCGGCTTGTCCACAGCATGCACTACCGAGACGGCTACTAAGAAAAATATCTGGAGTGCGGCGGGAACTGCAAGGCCACGCCGCTCTTTGCTGACGGAAAGCGGCGTCGCCCGTTGGTTGCCACCGCACTCCAAATTATTTCGCGCAAACTTTTTCATTTCACTTTCTCCAATTCAACCTGAACGCTCTGCGCATCGATGCATGCAAATTCCAGCATAGTGGTTGCCGGGCCCGATTGAATGACTTTAACAGTATTTCCCCGCGGTTTCCATTCTCCGTTCAACGTGATGCGCGTCGGGCGCGGCGCGCTTCTCGCGTAAAGCAACGGAAGCTCCTTGGCCTCGGACATGGAGAAGGGTGAATCAGAGCGGGCAAAGTCAGGATTGCACACACTCAGTTTAAGTGACTCACCTTCCTTTTTCACCATTACGAGGCACGGCGCATCAACCGACGCAATCAGCTCATCACCAATCGCGCCCGATTCAAACAGGGCATAGCCGACGAGGTTGTCTTTCGAATGCACAACAATATGCGCACGATTGTCTTTACGCTTTACACGATAAGACGGTTGACCAATGTATGCTGTGGCCTTATCCGCGGAGGACTGAACCAGCACTGCATATTCATAGCCGTCGTTATCCGGTGTTGCACCGTGCTCAATCCATGCAACCGCGTGTGTACCGGAACTCGGTTTATTACGGTCGGTTTTTGAGTCCTGCTTTCCAAAACGTGATTTCAGTTTTCCATTTTCAGGAACCACGTAAAAATTTCCAACGCCATCGCTGAACACCTTATCGTTTCCGAGCGATTTTGGTTTTTTATCAACTGCAGTCTGGAACAGCGTAGTGGTTACCTCGCCTGCATCCTTCGTTGCCGTGATGCCGGAACCCAGCGCAACAATTTCATCGTCAAAAAAGAAGTACGATTTGCGTGCTTCAAGCCAGCCCTCGCCCACGGGATATTTCCCGCCACTGCTTTTGAAAGCCTTCTTGCCGGGGATAAACTGTTGGTGTGTTGCAAATACACCGTGCAAGCCGTCTAGCGCGACACCGCCCGTAAAGCTCGATGCAGTCAGCTGACGTTCGTTTGAGTTTTCCTTGTTCATCCCAAGATCCGGTGCAGTCGTTCCGGGGATCCGTTCCCAATCCCAGCCGGCCTGGGCATAGCCGGAATCGGCACGCGAACCGCGCAGAATCGTCAACGCACCGGACGAACCGTGATAACCAAACAGATTCTGTGTTTTGCTGCTTTCATAGTTCCAGATATACCGGCTCTGCCCTTTAACGCACGTCATCCATCCATCGCGACGATGTACAGCCATCCCGCCATAGGGAAACGTCCAGAAGCCTTCAGGGCTGTCTTCCGCCTCGATCCCGGCCGCGCCTTTTTCAACCAGCAGTTCTACTGTGCCGATACCCCGCTTCGGCATGCGCTTCAGAAAACTTTCGTTATTCACCAGGGACTCCGACTTCCAAAGTCTGGAAAACATCGCGTCGGTCTCCGGGGTATCGAGCATGGCATAACCGGGCAGCATTTCCATGAGCGGCGATGCATTGGCAGGAAAACGCCCGCCGGTGCCCTGGATCGTGTCATAGGTCTCCGACATAATCCGCATGGCACGGTAGGCGTTGACTACGGTTTCGATCTCCGTTTCCGTGTAGGCGTATTTTGTTCCGTCGAGCAACCATTTGAATACCGCCGCATCGATGAAGGTCGATGGGCTATAGGCTCCGACATAGATCCCCTTATGGTGATAGCCCGTTCCGTCCGGCTTGAAAGTGTCCGCGAAACCGGGCGCGACCTCCAATCCCTTTGCCAGCATTTTGCGAAAGTGGGAGAGCTGTCGTTCGTCGCCACTCATCAGTGCATAAGGAAAATAGAGCCGCGTCAGTTTGCGAAAACCGTCGGAGTTGTAGCCGGCAAACTGATCGCCCGGAACACCATTTTCAGTGCCAGGAAGAAACAGTTCATTGCACCACCTCAGTGTTTCCATTTCCCGGTCCCAGCGCCCGCTCTCTTTCAGTTCATCGCGCAGCAGGAAGATCGCGGCAGGATAGCCGTCGAGCTGGTTGTAGAGCGTTCCGCCGAATCCAAAGAAACCGAGGCTCTCCATCGCGGCGTGTGCTTCCGCAATATCAATCCCGAGTTCAAAGCCGGACTTGAAGCCCTTTTCGTTCAGTAGGTCGAACAAGGCAAGCGCGGACTCCAGTGTGTCCGCACCGTTTCGGTGACCGGTCGCCAGCATAGGGAGAATATCAAAAATGGAGCGGAGTTCGTTCTGTGCCTCCTTGGGCATGCCCTTAATCGCGTATTGGCCCGCACTTGGTTTTGCGAGTATTTTCTCGGCAGCCGCCAGCGCTTCCGCCACTTCCGCGTTGATTATACTCTGCGTGGCAGCGAGGACGGGATTGGAATAGTCCGAGGACGTTCCTATCAGCAAGCGTTCATACCGTTCCTCAATCACACCCGTATTCGCGGCAGTAGAAAATGCAATAAAAATCATCTGGAGTGCGGCGAAAACTGAAAGGCCACGCCGCCTTTTACGGCGGGAAAGCGGTGTCGCCCTTGGTGAACCGTTCTCTTCGTTCACTATTTGCATTCGCAAATTATCATTCGTTTCACGAAGTGGGCCACCGCACTCCAAAAAGCGTTTCACAAGTTTCATTAGTTGTCCTTTTTGAACAGAAGCTCTTTGGTCAGGCCGTGCTGCAGCTGGATCCGCACGGTGGTCTTACCGCGTTTGGCCTTGGCTTTAGCACCCTCGACTTTATGGGAAAGTTTCCATTCTCCATCGAGCGTAATGGTGGAGGTGTGGGCTTTACCTTCGGCGTGTACAATCTCACGCGGCATGAACGACATATTGTGCCCCCATTTTTCCAATCGCAAATCGGGATCGGCCACGGCCAGTTTCAGCGCAACATCGTTTTGTCCGACCATCAGTAACAGCGGTGTATCGACTGCGGAAATAACACCCTGCCCTTCGAACTTGGCCGGTTCAAAAACGGCATACGCCGTGATCGGCCGGGCCGGACTGATATGACCGATTACATGCGCAACGTTATCTTTCTGCAAAACCTCAAACGGCACATGCGGATTTTCCTGTTTGGCATCCACCGCCACCATATATTCATAAGCGGCTCCATTTGGCGCTTTTCCATGGTTGATCCACGCACGGGTGTTGGCGCCCTTGCTTGGCTTGCCACCTTTCGCCCACGACTTCTGCTCGCCCCGCTCAACTTCCAACTTTGGTTCACCAATCAACACATAGGCATTACCGTTGGCATCGCGAATAACGCCGTTTTGGAGCTTGGGTTCAAAATCGGCGGTGTTCTGGAAAAGCGTGGTTGCGGTAGCAAAGCGTTCGTCTGTGTTTTCAATGCCTGTGCCGAGGCAATAAATATTGCCATCAACAAAGAAATAGCTCTTGGTGGCGCGGAATGAATCATCGAACAGGATGCGTTCATCGTCGGGCGAAACGGTGTCGTGCATGACCATGGAAAAGAAACCGTTGCCTGCCATCGATACACCGCCGACGAAAGTTTCGTCGGTAAAATTACGATGCTTGCATTCCAGGTATTTCGGCGTGGCGATATATTTAAAGACGGTCTCTTCAACAGGCAATGCTTTGGTGGTCGCGCCGGGCAGAAAGCCCCAGTGGTAGCCCGTATCCAAATCCTGCGCGCTATCGACCAATCCCTCTTCGGGAATAATAAACAGGGCGCCATGGCTGACATAGCGACCCAGGTCATTTTCGTGCTTACTGCCGGATTCAAAGTCCCAGATATATTGACTCCAGCCGCGTACGCAGGCCATCCAATCATCACGACGGTGCGTTGAAAATGCGCCGTACGGAAACGTATAGTGCCCCTCATCCGGATCAATGGTTTTTCCGTTTGCAGCCGCCGCTACCTTGGCCATCAACTCGGACGTTCCCAGCGTACCGTTATAGGCGAGACTCGGGAAATTGAGCTTGTTCAGCTCCGGTTTATAGAGGCGGTTGAACACCGCGGCTGCTTCGGCATCATCCACCTCCAGACCGGAAAGCGCGGCAAAAGCATAGGCCGGTAATAATAGCTTATTGAGGGCGGCACGACTCTGAATGCGGCCACTGATGCCGGGATGCAGATCATAGGTGTTGGCCATTTTCAGCTGAGCATCCAGGGCCGCGGACAGGATGTCCTTTGTTTCCGAGGAGAGCTCATAGACCGTGCCGTCGAGCAGCCAGTCAATGATAACCATAGTATTGAGCATGGAAACACCATATGCCGACTGGTAGGCCGAGCGGTGATGGTAAAGCGTGTAGTCCGGCTTGATGGTATCCGAATAACCGGGAGCAAATCCGCTGACGTGATCATAATAACCCAGCAAGCCTTTCATCGCTCCGGCCTTTTCCGGCGAATCAACCATCAGCAGTACACTGATCAGCTTGGGGAAAGCCGTGCCGCGGATAAAGTCGGTGTTGACACCTTCGTCTTCCGGTGTGTTGAACGCGGAACCAAGCATGGAGAACCAGGCCAGTGCCGCCGCGTCACGTTCCATACGGTTAGTTTTGATTAATTCATCGCTCAACAGGAACATCGAGAGGCCAAAGCTGTTCACCCGTATCATATGATCGGCCGTACCGTTGGCACTGCCAACTGCAAAGCCCTGATCATTCAGATAGTCGAGCAGCAGCAGCGCCCGCTTAAGCGCCTCCGGATTTCCGGCAACACGGTACTCGAGCGCTAACGGAAACAGGATGTTCTGCCCGACTTCCTGAAGGTTCAGCGAATCGGGAGACGCATGTTCATCGCGTCCGGAAAAGAGCGGCTTGCCATTCAGCACCCCATCCTGCTCGTTGATTTTCAGCTTATCAAAAGCGGCATTCCCTTTCCTGAAAAAGGAGCGCAGCGTTTTTTGATATTCATTCGGCAGCGACTTCAGATCCGCGCCGGAACCCAGCACCAGATATTCAAGGCGCTCTTGAATCGCAGAAAACGCATCGACCTCTGCCTGTCCCAACTTGGCGGATTTCATCAGCTTCCGTCCCTCATCATATTCCAGAATGGTGTAGGAGTCGTAGCGCTCATGCGTCGGCTTATTGTTCGTAATCTGATAATCGGAATGACGCTTGAGCGACATGTAGGAAACAAAATTCATCCAATCGATGTGCAACGCGCCGGATGTTCCGGCAGTTGGAACCAGCGCCATGACGTTCATTACTTCTTCGCCCTTGTAGCCTTTAACCTTTGCATCCTGATCAAAATGCACCCAGACCGCGCGCCAGCCCTTAAAGTTAAGATTAAACGGAATTTTATAACGCGGATTTTCCAGTACCGACACAGCATCGTTTCCTACCTGAATTACGACCTGCCCGTCCGATGCCACTTCATTGTAAACCCAGAATTTTACTCCGCCTTCGAGGCCGGGCTTTACATATTTACGCTCATACTTTTCCGGACTTCCACCTTCATACGGTTCGCAGGCCTGTTTCAGCCCTCCGGGCTTTTCCATCAGCAGATAGCCGTCGGCATTCCATTTCCATAGGCTGGAATTTTTGCCCACCTTTGCGCGTTGTCCGCTGATTTCAACGGAACCGTTCGAAGCATTCCATCCCTTGATTTCCGCTGTATTTTCGAACGAGTAAACCCCGGTCGTAATTTTCTCAGCGTATTCGTTAAACGTTGCCCCGAAAGAAACCAACGGTACGGCGGCGAGCATGGCAATGATTGCTTTGTTCATCTGTAATCCTTCTCCGATTGTGTTGGGATAACATATCGAATCGGGATTGTCCGAGAAAAGATGTGCTAAGGTTTACTCGTAAACTGAAAAGTAGACGCGGCATCCTGCCTCGTTGCGCACGTTATGCAACCCGATCCACCGCAACGCGGCTGGACGCGAAGCGAGGCTTGAGGAACGAAAGCAATGACCGTAGGGAGTGGCAATCGCGCGTCGACAATAAAAAAGCCCAGTCGCCGAAGCGACCGGGCTGGAGGAAATGGTGAGGGGAAAACTTAAATCATGAAACGGCGACGGATGATCAGCATGCCGCCTCCGAACAGCGCAATCATTCCCAACGTGGCCGGTTCCGGGATGGTTTCCGCCCACATGTACGAATAGTTCGTTCCATCGGTATCCGCGTAGAGGGTAACGCCATCGCCATTCGTCCAGCTGAAATCCGCATCCGCCGCATTATACGTTGCGGCCAGCGAACCCTCGGCAGCGTAAGTCCATGTCAGCACATCTGCGGCAATCAAAGCAACCGCATCATCATATCCTGTTGCTCCGCCGACGTGACGCAGCTTCAACACCCCGCCTTCGAGGATGAGTGACTCCGTTGCACTGTCTTCATCAGAAATAATTTCGTGAATTTGGAATTCCCCGTCCAGAACGTTTATTGTGCTGCTCGCGTTCAGGCCGACATCGCCCAGACTCAGCGTAGATGCTTTTAAATAGGTGTCTTTTCCGCTCAGTGTCAACTCCCCTGTGGTCGAAGCCTCAGCACCGACCTTAAGAGTTCCGACCGTCATCGATCCACCGCTCATGTTCAACGTGCCAGAGGCCCCGTTGGCCGCGGCACCATCATCCTGGTTTCCAAGAGTCAAGAGTCCGCTGATTACATTATCACCTCCAGACATCGTCATCGTTCCGACTGAGCCCTGCAGATGACCGACGTACATATCCTTGGCATTAATTGCGCCGGCCGTCTGGGTAATGCTGCCGTTACCGTCGCGGACCTGTATGCTTGAACTGGTTGCATTCAGCGTTCCGCCATTCACCTTCAGTTCACCGGTCGCGGAGGCATTATCCGTAATTCTCAGATTTCCAACACTGTTCAATGTTCCCGAAGTCAAGGTTACCGTTCCATGAGCGTTGGCCGAATTCCCGACATGAAGATCGTTGTTAAACGTGGCCGTACCACCATTAACATTAATATAACCGAATGTACTGCCATCTGCGCCAAGTTGCGTAGTCTGGGACACCGTCAGCGAACCTCCGGAATATACATTCACATATCCCGTGTCGCCCCCGCCGCTTTCACCAACCTCAAAAATACCTGTACCGGAAAACGCAGCTGAACCTCCATTATTGATGTTCAGCGTGGCGTCACCATCGGAACCGACGCGGTTATTGCCGCTGAACTGGGTTCCGTCCGAGGTCAGAGAGCCACCGTTGTTAATATTGATGATGGAATTACCCAGACTTGTGTCACCACGAAAATTGAGTCCACCGATCACCTCAACTGAATCAATGTCGGCCGTCACCGCATTCTGAAGCCGGGCAAGATCGCTGGCTCCCGGCACTCCGTTATTCCAGTTAGCCGCATTCGTCCAGTTACCAGCTGATGTAAAACGAGTTTCAATCGCCTGGGTTTGCAAGCAAACGAGCATGGCACCCACGATCACCGCTCCGTATCCACTTTTTCTTCCTGTCATCTTTTTCTCCGTTTAATGGTGTTTCCAAACGCCTGAAAAATGCCGTTCGGCAACTGGAAATAGTTATCTCATACAACGGTCAAGAAATTCCACTGTTCGACTTGCGGTTCTAGGTTGAACCGTAAACCTAATGCGCCGTGTGGCGCTCGGAGAGCGGGCCCTACCTCAGTAACATCCTCAGTCGTCCGTCTGTCGCACCGCCCATCCGCACCGCCATTCCGCCGGACGGCGCGCTCGGAGAGCGGGCCCCACCTCCCCGCAGATGGAACAAAAACCAAAAAAAAGCCCGGCCGCCGAAGCGTCCGGGCTCAATGCGTGAGGAGAGCAGTTTATTCGGTGATCGTAATTTCGAGCTGCGTGAACTCTTCAGACTGACCTTCCATCGAAATGCGGTTGGTAACGGATTCAAACGAATCACCAAGCCCATCCGTAAACGGAGCCGATACACCAACAGCCAGCTCATACTCATTGGTCCATCCGCCCATGGTCAGGTCTTCCCTGTTCTCTACATCGTATGCGAGACTACGGTCTACATAGTCGGTACGACGGTTGTAGACATAGGTAAACCAGTTGGTGCCGCCATCGAGGATCGTTTCAGATGCCGGTAAAATTCCGCCTTCAACAACACCATTGGTCGGGTTACCACCTAGGGCATATTCCGCAAGGTTGTCTAGATCGTCGCTGTCGTAGTCGTCCGCATAGGCATTATTGCTGGTCATTCCGAAATCGTCTGCCCAGTCGGAGAAGGTCGGAACTCCGAGTTCGGCTTCCGCCCACATGTAGTTATAGTGCGTTCCGTTGGTGTCCACCATCAGTACTGAACCCACTCCGTTCGTCCAGAACAGATCGGCCGTGCCGGGATCACGACCGGTTCCGATAGGGGCGTTTGTCCAGGTAATCACTCCGCCATCAACCAATGCGACTGCATCGTCGTAGCCGGTTGCACCACTGATCTTCCGCAACTTCAGCACACCGCCGTTAATAAAGAACGACTCTTCCGCACTGTTGGTGTCCGAGAGAATGGCATGAATCTGGAATTCGCCGTCGTTGGCGATGATCGAGCTGGTTGCAGACACACCCACGTCGCCTAGCTTGAGGGTAGATGCTTTAAGATAGGTGTTGGAGCCACTCAGCACCAGCGTGCCGGAGGTTCCAGCCTCGGCCGCCACTTCGACCGTACCGCACGACATCCAGCCCCCGCTCATGTCGAGCGATCCCACAGCGGCACCTTTGCCGTTATCATCTTGATTACCGAGGGTCAGCGCAGCTGAAAGATTGTTGGTTCCGCCGGTCATAATCATGGCTCCTACCGAGCCAGTAAGATGCCCGACAAGAATACCCTTTGTAGTGATCTCACCACCGCTTTGGGTGAGGGTGGCAACACCATCGCGTCCGACCTGGATTTCTTCAGATGTGTGCGTCAGTGTACCGCCGGAAATATTAAGAAAGCCCACTGCCGACGTATTGTCTGTCAATTCAACTCGGGTTCCTTCCATTGTTATAGAACCTGAAGTCATCGTCACAGTTCCTGTGCTGCCTGCAGCCTGCCCGACTGCCAGCACATTGCTGAACACCCCCGTTCCGCCATCAATCAGCAGATAGCCTTCCGTCGTGCCATCGGCAGCCAGCTGTGTTTCCTGGGATACGGTCAGTGTGCCACCGGTATAAACATTCACATAACCGGTGTCACCGCCACCGCTTTCGCCGACTTCAAAAATCCCGGTTCCCGAGAAATTGGCGCTACCGCCATTGTAGATGTTCAGCGTGGCGTCGCCATCGGAACCAATGCGGTTGTTACCCGAGAACTGGGTTCCATCCGACGTTAAGGATCCGCCGTTGTTAATATTGATGATCGAAGCCCCAAGAGTGGTGTCGCCGCGGAAGTTAAGGCCGCCGATTGCCTCGACCGAGTCGATCTCGGCAGCCACGGCATTCTGAAGCCGGGCCACATCATTTGTTGTCGGCACGCCGTTATTCCAATTCGCCGCATTCGTCCAGCTTCCCGCGTTGTTGAAACGTGTTTCGATGGCCTGCGTCTGCATGGCAAGGCCTGCCATTGCCGCGATCGTTAATAGTGTGGCTGTGGTTCTTGACTTCATTTTCCATCCTCCATGATTAATTTATTGAACTCGTTAAGCAGATTTCCTTATGCAGGATACAACCTCTCTTTGAGCTAGTTTTGTTTTTGCCACGATCCGTCAAGATCCGCGATGAATTTTTATTCGAGTTCAGGTTTAACCGTAAACTTATGTTTAACCCGCAAGGAGTGGTAAAGGTATGTACTCCCGCCTTTAAGCGGTTTCTGTGGGCCGGCCGCCGTATGGCGGAGCTACATGCTTTTTATCTTCAGCCGGATGAATTGTTCCGTTTCGGAACTGGTCGGAATTTCATTAGTGACCGCTTCGAAGCCGGTCTCCGCGGGGGCGGTGCCGCTGATGGATACGCCGTTGGTCGTCCAGGTTCCGGAAACCAGGTTGGTCGTGCGCTCCACCGAATAACTCAAGCCTAGCGCAGCATGATTGGTACGGCGGCGGTGGATGTATTCAAAAACAGATCCGTTTGCGTTCCCGATGATTGGAAGAATGCCGGCGGCTTCAACGGAACTGGTGGGATTCCCGCCGATGGCATATTCGTAGAGGTTGTCGCGGATATCGAAGTCCGGGTCGGCGGTCATCTGGGCATTAGTGTCGGCCAGACCATATTGGAAAGCCCAGAGATCGAAAGGATCGGAGGAAGTCTCAACAGGTATCGCTAGTTCAACGTTGTCGAACCAGACCTCGTTCTGCCCGCTGCTGTAGGTCTCCAGCCGCAGGCTCTTGATGGCCGCAAGGACATTCGTGCCGATGTCACGGTCATTCTGGACGTCGTCCGCTTCGAGCGATCCGTTGAGCCACACGTCCATTTTTCCCGAGGCCAATGTGGCCGTGTTGCTGCCCGGATCAAGATATTCGATGGTTTCCGCCGATTCGTTGAAATAGATGTCCATGTGGTGCGATGCAGGGGAATAGGTATAGCCTCCGCCCGGCGTGAGGTTTCCATCGTCAAACTTCACGCCGCCCACCACTTCATCGTCCGACGTTTTTACATTGTCGAAACCCACCTTCCACCTCAACGAGCCGGTGAGGCCGTTATCCGGCTCGGCAAAATCAAAGCTTAACCGCACCAGCTCCGAGTCCACGGCATCCTGAGCCAGCAGCAATGCTGAAGAATTCCCGGCATCCCGTAAGCCCAGGTACTGGTTACCCGTGCCCTCCCCGAATACGTTGCCGGTATCGGTGCGGGTATGAACATAAACATCGTTGCCCTCGTTATAGCTGATCGAACTCCAGTTACCGCCGGTGGGCACCGGTGCATCGGCCGTATAACTGTCGAAATCATCACTCAGCACAATGGCGGTAAACGCCAGCGGTCCCGGCGGAGGACCCCCAAGGGAAATGGTGGCTGAAAGCGGCGCACCGGCATAGAGCTGGCCTTGATAATTATAGCCGGCATCGTCGGTTGGATCCGGCAGTTGCACCTGAACTACTGAGCCCGATGAAATCGTCGATACCACCATCGACTCCCCGGCGATCGGGTAGGTTCCCGGCAGGTTGTAGCCGTAAGATCCGCCTTCGAGATATTCACTGATCGACAGGTTGATTTCGGTGGCGGCATGGTCGTGCTCCGGATCCGTCACAGCCAGCTTCCAATCCCCGGATACCTTTCGCATCTGCACCAACGCTTCACGATCGGATGAAACGGCCAAACCGGTGGAATTGCTCGCCGAGCCTGCACCGTAGAAAGCGACCTGCAACAGCTGAAGCGACGAATCGTAAATGCCCTGCGCGACGCCGTCGTTAGAAACGATTTCCACGCGGTTGGTCAGATCGGTCACATACGCCGGCATTTGAGCCGCTGTTTTATTCGGCACCATCACATAGTGGTATTTGGTCAATCCGCTTGTCCCCGGATCGGTTCCATGGCCCAGCGCGAAGTGGATCACATCATCGCCGGTCGACTTGGCCGGGTCGGTAACGTTCACTGAAGCTCCGCCGCGGATATAGAGTGGCTGCGCACCTTGAGGAAAGACTACATAGCCCACGCTGCCCTGGTGAATCCAGCTTATCCCAGACGGATTCAAGGTAAGGTCAGTATTCGAACCTTGTAAAATCGTCACGGGCGAAGCCCCGTCGATGGAATAGGTCACGGTACCGTCCCACAGCGTCTGATCGACCGTAGTGATAATTTCCTGATTCTGGCCGGAGGCGAAACGGTCTACGTTCTTGCCCAGCGCAACCGCTTCCTTTTCGGTGAAGAACCAGGCCTTATCCGCTTCGGCTACATTGTAGGCTCCTGTGTGCGAGCGGTATTCCATGGCTGCGAAACCATAGGTTCCATCCGAGGCCATGCCGGCGTAGGGCGCGGCACCGGGAATCAAATCACGATCATATACAATCGCATCCGTACGCCACTCTTCAGTCAAACCGGGCAGCGCGTGCCAGTCCCAGTTGAAGCGGGTTTTGTCATACTCGTCACCACGCACCTTGGCCTGGAGGATGCCACTGCCCATGTGCCACGACTTTTTCACACCGTCGAAATCCTCCGCGCCGCCAGTGCGATCGTTTTCCATCTTCACGGAAAAATAGTAGGAATCCTCAGCACCTCCTCCACGACGGTGCACCAGAGACTGTCCCACCCAGAACGGGAAACTGCCGGACTGCTCATGCGTGTCGTTCGCGATGGTATCACGCCATGCCGTAAGCGCCGCTTCGTTGGAAATCACAGTTCCGGCCTGCTTGGCCGCCAGCAGATCATTGATGTGCCCGACCATATCGTCCACGAATTTTCCGTTACCGCTCATGTCGGCAAAATAGGAACGGCCGACGACCGAGAAATCCATATCGCCTTTGTAGACCAGCTTGTCGTAGCTGTAGAGATAACGGTCAGCGATAAACTGGAAGCCCGCACTCCCCATGTCGTAGTCGGTGTCCTTGAACATCTCATACGCTTTGATGGCATCCACCATCCATTCGTGGCCGTAGGCAAACATGGCCACATCGGATGCCCCTTCGAAAAGGTGGTGCGTTACCGTGCCGTCAGGCTGGAAACCGGATTGCCCCCACAAGTGAGCCGGTCGGTGCCAGTTTTTAAACCAGAAATGCAGGTCGTCGAGCACCCCGTTTGGTTCCCAGCCCGGCATTTGTTGAACTCCCGGATAGCCCAGCGCATCATAATGCCCGTTATACCAGTACGGGGTGTAGGTGACCGGACGATTGTAGTCGCCCCAGATCGTCGGCAGGTTCAGCCAGCTTCTGGAAAGGTGCCCCAGGTTGGCATCGGAAAGTGCACCTTCCGTATGATTCGTATCCGTCAGCTGTCCCCAGCGTGCATCGGGATTGTCGATCTGCCGATATGAAGGAACCAGTCCGAAGGGCATCTGGTAGATCTCAACCAACTTTTCCCTGAGCCGGATGGCCTGGGGATCGCCACTGCCATAATCGCTGAGGATTTCCGGCATCAACCAGACGCTCGGGCCGACGAGCGGATCGGGAACCCGCCACGGGTGCGAAAGGAAACTGAACGTGGTGGCCTTAAAGCCATTGTCGTTCAGCCCGTAAAATCCATCCCCATAATATCCCTCTCCAATGGGCTGTCCGTCAAAAATCACTTCATCCGGATCCATAGGCAACCGATCACAAAAAGCTTCCAGCGCATCATAAATAACTGCCTTGAGCCGGGCGCGCTCCGTCGCATTACCGCCGGGACCATAAGTGGAGGAATCCATGTAGGCTTTGCCGAGTCCTCCGATAATGGAAGCGGCTTCCTCCAGGTCCTCTTCCAGCGCAGGATAGGTATTGGCAAAATTGGTCAGCGACTGCGTGTAGAATGTGAAACCTGACAGCGCGCCCCCAGTGCCTTCGACATCCGTGATATGGGCCGCCACCTCGCTGTCGGAAAAGTTCTTGCGGCCCCATAGCCGGCTGTTACCCAACGCAAAGTCTTCGCTGTAAACCAACAGATCATCGAGCAAGGTGGTCGCGACGGCCTTCACTGTAATGCTGGCCGTAGCCTGCGTGGTGGACCCATCCGTCAGCGCAATACTGATGGGATAGTCCGTCGGCGAACCGGAAACCGACTGACCGCTTTTAACCTTCAGCACGCCGAACAGGCGGCTTACCGTATCGCGCTCGTCCTCAATCCCGAAAATGCCGGAAGGATCTGAGGTAATTGAAAAGGTGTAGTTCGTCGGAATCGGCGTATCATGTGCGTCCTTGTTCGAGCGAAGATGGACCTTTCCGGTCACCTCCGTATCGGCAGTGCTGCCGGTCTTGATATCAAAATAGTCGGCATGCAGCGTTTCCGCCGAAACAATCCGAACCACGCAAAACAGTAATCCTGGTAAGAGCCGCTTCATATCACTCCATATCCTCTTTTAGTATTGGAGCATTTATGAAGCAAACCATTCATAATCCACGACAGATTTTTCGGCCGCAGTGGGTTTACTCGTAAACTACCGGGCGGATTCCAGAATTTCCTTAACAATAGGGGCAAGATTCTTAGCCATCATACTGAATCCAAGGTCGGAGGCATGGGTGCCATCCACCGTAGCTTCCCACTTCCACTCATCATCAATCAGGTCGCGGCCGTCTACAAAATAGATACGGTCGTCGCCTTCGGCTTTGAATTGTTCCACCAGATCGATTTGAAATTGGGTGAGGTCTTCCCGTTTCACCTTCCATTTTTCAGTCGCGTCGCGGGTAAGGTGTATACGGGACAAAACGAGGATGGGTGTCGTTTTGTCCTTCGACCGGATACGCTCAACAAACGGTTTCAGCACATCCTTTAAGGCATCGTGCGTATTGCATTCAAAATCAAGAATGATCAATCCCTTGTCGTCGATCTGATTGATGCAGTCGGCCAGGACCGGTTCCCCCTTCCCTGCTCCGGAAAATCCAAGATTCACCACTTCGCGCCCGAGCAGCCGGCCCAGGATGTTTGGATAGGCCATGCCCGGTCGACTCGCCGCCGACCCCTGCGTGATGGACGTGCCGTAGATCACGACGCAGGGTTTGCCCTCAAAGTGAGTATTTGTTTCAACCTTACTTCCTTCTACGAATCCAATCTCTATCTTCTTCACCGCGTTGTACAACGGCAGGTTGATCGCAAAGGCGTTCATCTCCGAACGTTCTTGAAGCATGACGGGTGCCGTATAAACCAGTTCCCCTTCATTAAACCGGGTGATGCCCAGAAACCGCTGATCGTCGCCTTCCCACTTATAGACATCACAGCCATACGTACCGACCGGTGTCATGTGGTAACGCCAGCTGATTCCATCCAGCTCCACCTTAATCCAAACCTTCCGGCTATCGGTCGAAAAATGAATCTGTCCGCCAGCAGGAGCATCGGCCAGCCGGTCTACTTTAAAAGGGATCGCCTCTTTTTCATTAACAGGAAGCCGGCGGTACAGACCGTGCTCTTTGATCCATTTCAAACCATTGATCGAGAACGGTTTTTCCAGCGGCGAATACCAATCAATCTTTGCCTCCGGATCGGTTTTTTCAACCTGCATATTCCGATCAAGGCTCATCAGGTTTGTGCCCTTTTCGGAAAATGCATTTTCGGTCGCCATGCCTATCACCAAAAACAATAACCAACCCATTGACTTCATTGTGATTCCTCTTGGTACAGCTTTAATAAATTGAAACGGTTTTGATAGCGCTCGTTGCCAAGTCCTTCGATCCGGACATACCGCGCTTTACGCGGCGCGAATTCAAACCGTTGCTCCCCTTCCAGCTTCGAGCTATGCCCGTGGAACACCTGTTCCCAGGTCTCCCCGTCCGCGGAAACGTGAACCTTGAAATCGTAGCGGCGCTGAAATGCGGTATCGAAGCCCAGCCCGACTGCCGAAACGGATGCAGGTGTTTTCAGGTCGATTTCAATGGATGCCGATTCGTACTGCTTCACGCCATCCTCTTCCACATAGCTGTTCGCCGACCACACCGTCGTCCAGTCGCCGTCGAGCAACGCCTCGACCTCGCCCTCAGCCACCTTGATCATTTCCTCGTTCAGCGGAATGGTTTGGGTAGGGACGGACCGCCGGGCCGTCCGTGCGTTGGGACGGAACACAACCGAAAACTCCGCGGCTTTCACACCCTCAAACCGCAATGCCAACCGCGTGATTTTTCCCGCGTCTGGATATTCACCTTTAATCACCCGCGAGCTCGGCAACGGCCCCGCCGGTTCCGCGGTGAATTTCGGCTGTGGCGCGCCCTTGGGAACAACGATTTCAACCTTCACGGCTTCGCCGTTTGAGCGTAGCGTCGCACTTTTTCCATCCGCGCCCAGCTCCACTTCCGCCGCCGTGTGCGCGAACCACCAAACCTCGGACGGCGCCTTCAGCTTCAGTTTATCTTTCACCGTCAGCGCGCCCGTGCCGCGGTCCAGACGAAATCCGCGGTGGGCCGATTTTGCATGGTCCGCGTAGGCGGGCGTCATGTCGCCCCAGACAAAACCTTCTTTATCTCCAATGATCGCGCTGTCGATGTCGATGTTCTGCTGATACGCGTCCGTCGGGTTGATGACGATCGTGTTGTGGCCCTCCGGTTTGGCGCGGTAAAAATGGTAGCGGGAATCGTTGTAGCTGAAAAAATCCTTGAGATACGGCGGTCCCGCCAGATCGGTAATCCAGCGCACACCATTCGCGTCGTAGACGAAACTGCCGACGTCGGAATGCGCGTGGCTCTGCCACGGCCGACCAAATTTATACGCCACCCACGCCGCGGCTTCGTCGTTCCAGCTCGACCGCGCCGCGCCGACTTCGATACGTCCGAAATCCGCGGCAAGCGGAAATTCGGTCGCAGCGGCCTTCATGTCCGGATCGTCCCAGCACAGCCCCAGCACGGAACCGCGATGATTCTGCCGAGCCTGCAGATGCCGAAACGCCGCAGCCAGCTCCGCATCGTCGGTCACCTGCGCCAGCCAGATCATCCAATACGCGGGATTGATCCGCGAGGTACCGTCGGCATAGTTGAACGTGCCCATCGGCCCGGTGGTCGCAACGAGATACGGCCCGGTTTTTCCAATGCCTGGATGATCCAGCAAGCCGAACAACGTACCGAGGCTGTTGTGAACCGAAGACAATCCGAGCGTCATGCCGGTCATGCCATAACCGAAATAGCCCGCGCCCTCGTCCCACGCGCCGTCCGGAAGCAACCCATCCAACGTGCCGACCTTGTGCGATTCCAATCCTTTCGCGATCACCTCGCGCGCGGCCGCGTCGTACTCCGTGCCCAACAGCGCCGCAGCCACCACCAGCGAGGCTCCGACGCAGACGCCATTGTGGTTGTTGTAATAAACATTGTCCGGCCGTTTCGCGGTCACCCACCACGCGCCCTTTTCGACGTTGCTTTGGAACAACGCGAGACTCTTCTCCGCGAGATTCCGTTCCATTGCCGCGCGAAGCTCCGCGGGCAGATCGTCGTACAACCAGTCTAGCGCGATCGCGCATCCCACCGAAACCATGGCCTGATCCAGCGCCCACTTTTTATTCCACATCGGTTTTTCATAGGCAGCAACAAGGATCTCCTTCGCCTGATCCAGATATTTACTGCTTCCCTCGACCATGTAGACCAACGCGAGGTTCATTAGATCGGCCTGTGTGTTACGTCCAATCTTCACCTCCGTTTCAGAGAGCTTGTCCGCCTGCTTTTTAACATCGGCATACCACGCCGCGTGCCGCTCGCTTGTCTTGATTCTATGCTCGATCTCCTTCCAACCGTAGGAAGGCAGCACCAGCCGCGGACGCTCCGATACTTCCTGCTTGGATACTTCTCTTTCTGGCACACCAACAACCACTCCGGGTATGAGTAAAAAAACCATCAAACCATGTATCATTCGCGTCATCTTTATCTCCTCAACAGTATTGCCGAATTGGTCATTTAACGTAGAAGCGACGCCCTCGTCGCTTTCCCTTGCACCCAAAACGCGACGAGGGCGTCGCGTCTACACTCCAAACTTACCGCGACGAAAATCCTTCCAACGATTGGATGGCCGGATCACCGAGCGAAAATTGTTTTTCTGTTCCCAGGAAAACATCGAGGTCATCCGAAATCCGCCAGTCGCCGATTTTCGCGCCGCCCTTTTTCCATTCCACCGCCTGCGGTTTTTCACCTGCCGGTGTGATCTGAATGATGGAGAGGAAGCGCTGTTTAGCGGCGGACTCGGAGTCGACCGACAGGTGCCTCTGATTAGGCAACGGGCGGACGGACCCGTCGTAGGCCTTATGTTTCTGCCAATTGATGGCCGGAGAAAAGAATTCTGTGGAGATCTTCGATTTCTTTCCGCCCCGCACCTCGACGTATCCATCAAACAACCCATTGCTGGTTCTGAAACGGTTATCCGCCGTCGATTTCATTTCGTTCGGCGCGTGCAACAACCAGCTCCATTCAATAGCCTTTTCCGCTTCGAGTTCGTCGAGAATCACCAGCGTATTGATTGGATGAATGAAAAGAAGATGCCGGTGGAATTTATTTACACCTGCGTTCCCGAAGCCATTTTCACGCGAATGCTCCACCTTGTTCTTCTTAAAGTTTTTTACCCACATATCGTCGGTCAGCTCCCCGCCATAGGCGTCCGAGGCATCGCCTAGGGTATAGGTGATGGTTGGTGTTGAGTGGAATCGCCGAATTTGACCATACCCTACAGTGCCGATGGATTGGCCGATTCCGTCGGCCAGGATGGTGTTATGCCCTCGGCTGTGGCGATAGTGCAGCAGCGTGTGCGGATCGGCGAAGGAGGTATAGTAACCGCTGCTCAGGAAAAGTGGCTTGCCGCCCGCGATAATATTAAATCCATTCTGACTGGCGAGGCAGTGGCTGCCGGAACCGTAGCCGCTGGATCGAAACGCGATAAACACGTCGTCTTTCACGTGAGCGGGTTTCGTATGGATCGCCGCGAAACCCGAGTCGGGCATCACCCGAGCGATTTCGGTTGGCGGCTCGGACTTCGGCATGGGTTTGTCGCTGAGGTTGACGAACCATTCCAGCCCCTCGCTGTCGAGTTTGTGTTTTGCGTTGGGATCGTAGATGCGTTTCTTTTTCCCGTGCTCCCATTTTTTCAAGGTTTTGACATACCACGCTGCGTGCGGATTCTGTGTTTCCCGGGCGAGCAGTTGAATGAAAACACCGCGTTTCCAGTGCGGGTGCGTCTGGCTGCTGTGGCCATCGCCGAAGCCCGCGGAATAGGAGCCCGGCGGATAGAGCGCGACAATGCTGTCGGCGGCATTTTGATACCACGGGTGCGCGAAACAATCGACACCCGCCAACCGCTGCCATAGAAGCGGAACCTGGATAAGCGTAACAAAGTTGGCGGTTAGGTATCCCGTACCGTTGTGCCACGCGCCGTCAAAGTTGAACCCGCCCGCCGGAGCGCGTGCGAACCAGAGATAATATGTATATTCAAGCCACTCCTCTGCCTGCTCTTCGTGTCCCCAAAGTGCAATGGCACTGCGCAGCAAGCTGGCATAGGTTTTCTGCCACGAATGGTTGTCGAACAGATGCGCCTCCAGCCGTCCGGCCAGATGTTCGTAGATGCGCGCCGCCCCTGCGCCTATCGTTTTTTCGATAGCTTTTCGATCTCCCGCTTCGAATAGGCCGAAGCAGCTGTCGTAGGCGAATACCAGCGTGTCGAGAACGGCCGCGCGGGTGAAATCGTTGAGGCCGACGATCCGTTGATCGAGATGACGAATCCCGAGCGTCAGCTCGACGCATTTTTTTCCGTAGCGCTCGTCGCCCGTCAGCAACCACGCTTTCGCGAGGTACAGGATCGGCGTCTTCACCTGCCCGAGAAACTTTTTGGTGTCGTTGATCGCCAGCCGTTTTACCGTGGCGTCGTCCAGCCGTTCAAAATCGACCTCCGGTGGTTGGAGCTCTGCCATGGAAAACGACATAAACAGATTGGCAGCTTCGAGCGCCTCCTTGCGAAGTTCCGGATTGATCCGTTTCGCAAAGGCCTCGCGCTCCCCATCCAGCAACAGAAGACGCGGGTGCGACATCGGCATCTTCGCCGCGATGGTTTCGAACGCTGGAATTTCCATCGCCCACTCGACCTTTTCAGGAACAACGAAGGATTGAACCGGATGATCGCTCACCTGCCAATACCACGCGCCCGGTTCCAGCTTCTTTCCGGGAAACGCGAACGACCATTCGGTTTGTATTTCACTCGCATCTGAAAGATCCGCGGAACGGCCGAGAAGGAACGTATTTTCTCCGCTCTCCTGCGGCCAGAGGAACGGCATGGGATTCGCGCGGATTACGCTTTCCGGGTTTGGATAAAATGTATCGCGGTGCTTCGCGTGTGGGGTGGCACCCACAGCTGCGGTCAATAGCAGGGAGAATGCGAGAGGTAGGGCGCGATCGCCGAGCGCGCCGCATGCACGCAAAGCCGCCCTGCCGATCCACCGAACCTGTCCACCGCGCGGACGGCTCGGCGAGCCGTCCCTACCTTTTATGATCAATCGTGTCATGGTTTCTCAATGGTTTGGGTGAAGCCCGCGCAATCGACCTTAAAGCCGTCGGGGCCGGGTTTGTAGATGCCGTATTTAAAGTACGGCCCCTTTTCATCGTTCTTGCCAATGTCGCCGGTCCAGTCCGCGACGAGCTCGCCGTTGATCCAAACCTTCGCGAAACCCGACTCCAGCGGCTCATCGTGGTTGAGATCATATTTCGAATATTTGAATTGAACCTTAAAATTGATCCACTCACCGATCGGAACTTCCGCGATTGGTTTCTCGAAAATACATGCGCCAGTTTTGTTTCCGATGGCCTGCTCGCGCCGGACTACGGGTTTGGGTTTGATGCGTACGGTGTTGTCGGATCGTGCATTGGGATCGTTGCGCACCAGCAGGCACATATGGCCATCCTGAAACTTGAATGCCGCAATGGGTCCGCCTGCTGAGCCATCGAACTTCCAGCCGTTGGGTTCGCCGGTTTTCGGGTCGACGCCGATGTGGGTATCGGTGACCTTCATCGATTCTTTGAGCGTGATGTATTCCCCCGCCGGCAGAATCTTCCGCTCGCCCTCCGGGGTGATCACCAACGTGCGGTCGGGCCGGCCGTGCCACTGCGCGAAGATGCCTTTGGCATCGTCTTTCAGCGGTTCGGGAAAGCGCGCGTTCCACTCGTAGGTGATGGTATCGCCGTAGTGGCCCTGATCGTTTTTGAGATAGAGATTCGCGATGGATGAGAGCTCCGCGATCTCGGCCTCCGACAAGCCTTCAAGATTGGAAGCGTAGCAGGTGGTCAGCTCGACACGGTTCACCTTGGGCGACGCCTCGAATCGGTAGACCGGATGGCCTTTGTAGGTATTGAGCACATCGCGATACAACTTCCCTTCCGGCTCCTTGTTGCCCACGACGATGAATTTTCCGTCCACGACATCGCCCGGCCCCGGAACGTCGCGCTGAGCAGAAATCCGCGACTTCACGTTCGCGCCCTTGCCGCGGTAATTGAAGGGATCCTCGTGCAGTTCGTACACCTCGTAGTCGTCGTACCACCCTTTCGTGGCGGCCATCAGGCGCAACGCGAAAAAACCATCACCGAAGGGTTCGTCGTCGGTCCAGTCCACCAGCTCCTCGCCATCGCACTTGAACACGACGCGGCCGTTCCAGCGGATGATTTCCAGATTCACGGGCCGCTCCAGCGCAATGCGCGGCACATCGCCCCTTTCTTCCGAAGTCAGCTTGCGTCCGGGCGCGCGGCGCATGTTGGAGGTGCCGCGGGATCCGGCCCAGTAGCTGATGCGGTAGTTCTTGATATCGCCCCACATGTACTGTGCGGCGAGGCCGAACCTCGGATTCAGCGCAGGATCCAGCACATCCTCGCCGTTCATGCCCCGGCCGCAGAAGGTGACCATGTGCAGCGGATAAGGATTCGCGGCCTGGAACTTGATTCGGATGATGAAGTTTTCCGGATGCGCGTGTTTGTTCCAAAACTGAATATGCCCGCCCGCGAACTTTCCGGCCTTCGCGTTGCCGACAGCTTCCTTGAGAATATATTTATCGAGATTCTCCGGTTCGCGCTCCTTCACCCATTGCTCGATGAAGGGATAGTATTTTTCCCCGCCGTCCTTGAGTAGATCCAGTTGGCCGTGAAGGCCGACCAGGTCGTCGGCCCACTTGGAATGGATCAGCAAATGACCGTCGTCTATTTTCACAACGCCCGGCCCTTCCAGCTTCCAATCCGCGAGCGCGGATTCGTCGTCGAATCGGTTCTCATACACCAGCGTCGCGGGAATCGCCCCGCACGCGCACGCCGTGAGCGCGATCCCGGCTAAAACAGTCCTCATCATCATTGCTTCTCCTTCTCGAAGAGTTCGGGATATTTGAATTGCCGCGGGTTTAGATTACGCGACATTTCCTTCTCGCGTTCCGCCTCGGTGTACAGCTCCGCGGGCGCGAGTTCGCCCAGATTCACCAACAGCGACCGGGCCTTTGGCGTGAGCGACATGCGGTCGATCTCGCCCTTCGGTTTCGACCACACAACAAGCTTTGGTACGTACGGCCGCAACAGCTCCTTGCGTTCCGGATACCAGGTGAGCGTTTCCAGCGACGAGTACGCGAGATTGAAGTTTTGCTCGAACAGCTCCATCAGCTTAGGCATGCCCACGTCGTCGCGGCCCGCGTGGCAGAGCGCCTCCGCGGCCGCGGCCGCGATTTCGCGCGTCGGGCTCTCGGCCGCCTCCAGCAATTCCGCGGGAACCTGGTCCAGATCTCCACGCGCGGCCAGCGTGCAGAATCCAATGGCGCCCCAGAACCGGATTTCCTCGTGAGGATTCTTCAGTAAAGCGATCAGTCGATCCATGTCGTCCGCGTTCGGCATGCTCGCGAGTTCGGCCGCGGCGACCAGCTCGTCGAGCGGGAAGTCGGTTTCGCGCAACCAAGCGTACAGCCCGCCCGGCTTGTCGCGTAAACCGCGGGCGACGAAGCCCAGATCTTTGCTCTCCCGGACGTGTTCCGACACGGCAGTACGGAAGCGCGCCAAATCTTTCGCGTAGGCCGGGTCGCCCGCGAGATTGTTCAGCTCCCACGGGTCGGCGTTGACGTCGAACAGCATTTCGGCCGGCTTGGGTTGATAGGGCTGTAGCCATGCCTCATTGGTGCAACTGCCGGAAAACACGAGTTCATCCCAGGCCAGGTTGGCCGGCATGCCCCACTGGTAGAGGTTGCGCAGGAAGAAGGGTTTGTGCGGGACATAGTTGCGAATGTATTTGAGGTTTCCGCGCGCGGCGGTGCGGCACGGGTCGAAGTGATAGTTTTCCTGATTGGTGCGAAAGCCGAACTGATAGGCATCGTCCTCGACGTCCGCGTAGGTTCCAAGAAAGGCGTCGCCCTGCATGTAGTCCGGCGGCTCGATCCCCGCCATACTCAGCAGCGTCGGCGCGAAATCAACAAAGCCGATGCCGCGGTCGTCACGTGAGCCGGGCTCTACGCCCATTTCGGCCTGCCATTTCGGCGGGACATAAACCACCAGCGGAATGCGCAGGCCCGACTCGAAAGGATAGCCCTTGCCTCGGGGCAGACAGCCGCCGTGATCACTGTAGAAAAAAACGATGGTATCTTCCGAAAGACCGCGTGCCTCCAGATCGTCGAGAAACGCACCGAGCCATTGGCTGGATTCGCGGGACGCCTCGAGCTGATAGGCCAGGTCGGACCGCACCGCCGGCAGATCCGGCACGTGCGGCGGAAGCGTCAGCGTCGCGGGATCAATGCCCAGCGCCTTAAAGTCGCGGCGCCCATCCAAGGTAATGGAACGGATGCGGCCCATGTGCGTGGCCGCGGTATTGAAGATGGCGAAAAACGGCTGTCCGGGTTTTCGGGCGGGGCTGTTATAGGTGGCCTCCCGTCCGCACTCGTCCCACATGGCCTTGTGATCCAGCTTGGTGTTGTAGTCGGTCTTGTCCTGATTCGTGCAGAAATAGCCCGCTTCCCGTAGAAAGGCCGGATAAAAAATGCCGCCCGGGGTTTCATACTGCTCGCGGTGAACGTCCATTCCATAGGTGGTCGCATAGCAACCGGTGATCAGCGTGGAGCGCGCGGGCGAACAGTGCGGCGCGGTGGCCGTCGCCCGGGTGAATAAAACTCCCCGCTTGGCCAACGCGTCGAGTTCCGGTGTTTCGATGTCCGTGTTGCCGTAGCAGGAAAACTCGTTCGGGCTCGTGTCCTCGATGGTGATCCACAAGATGTTCGGGCGCGACGCCGCTTCGGCCAGGAATCCCGCCGCCGCGACTATCGCCAATACCATACGTAGTTTCATGACTGTTTTCCTTTTTCTATGGGAGAATCGGAGGTGCGCGGTTTTCTACGCGGGCCGTTGTGCATCGGGATCGTTTGCGACATACGGATTCACCGTCTCGAGTCGTTCCACGTACTCGGCCAGCGTCGGCGGTTCTTTCGGCGTGTTAAAGCGTGCCTCACATTCCGGATCGGCGGGTTCGACCATCTGTTTGGCAAAGTTGGGGCCATAACGTACGCGTTTAGTCTGCACCACCAGTTCACCGTCTTTCACCCACTCTTCGCCACGCTCTTCAAGGAAGGCAATCATGCGAGCCCGCCACGGTGCCAGCATGACGGGATCGGTGATGTTCTTTGTTTCCTTCGGGTCATTCTTCAGGTCGAACAGCTCCTGCTCGCCGCTCTGCGTGTAGTAGACATATTTATACTGTGCATCGGTGAGCGCAACATAAGCCCCTTCCACAAAATACTGAGCCCCGTGTTCAAGATCGAGCACCTTGCGCCATTCGCAGTTCGGATTGCGCAGAATTTTCACCATGCTGTCGCCATCGAGTGTTCCAGGGTCTGGAAGTCCGGCGGCATCGAGGAACGTGGGCATGATATCGCGGAGCTCAACCAGGTGGTCAAATTTTTGACCCCGCGGCGTGGAGATGCCCATGGAGTCCGGCCACCGGACCAGCATCGGCACGCAGGCACTGGGTTCGTAGGGATAGACCTTTCGCCAAAGATGGTGGTCGCCTATCATATCGCCGTGGTCGGAGGTAAAGAGAATCAGTGTATTTTCCAGCTCGCCGCGCTCTTCGAGCACTTCAAGGACCTCGCCGACCTTTTCATCGACATGGGTTATGGCCGCATAGTAGGCCGCACGCGAATCGTGAATTTCCTCATCGGAATAACGTCCGACCGCGGAGCTGGGAGAAGTATAAACCGACCCGCGGTATTCGCCGTATGTTTCTTCCGCCCACTCGCCGACCACCGGCTTCGGAAGCTCCTGTGCTTTGTAATAGTCCATCAGTCGTTTGGGTGCATCGAATGGCGGGTGCGGACGGTGCAGCGAGAATTTCAGCATCCAGGGAGCATTGCCGTCATACTCGCGCAGGAACGCCTTGGCGCGCTCGGCAGTCCAGGTGGTCGGATGGATTTCCTCCTCATAGGGCCACGGCCGATTGCCGCGATGGTCGGTAAAGCTCGGAGCCCCGCCCTTCGGATGCTTGTCCGGATGGTTGAGTTGCATCCAGCGCATGTAGTCGTCGCGGTAAAGTCCGTCCGGGCGCAGGCGCTTATCGATCTCTTCCACTTCGCAGGTCTGGAATCCGTGCTTCGCACCATAGAAATGGTTTTTACCGGCCACATGCGTTCGATACCCCGCATCGGTAAACATCTGGGGATACTCAACGCGGTATTTATTCGGAATGGTGAGGAATGAAAGCAGACCGTGATTCCACGGGCGCAAGCCGGTCAGAACTGCCGCGCGCGCCGGCAGGCAGGATGGCATCGAGGTGTAGGCGCGCGTAAACATGGCACCTTCGTTCGCCAGCCGGTCAAGATTCGGCGTTTTCAACCAGTCCGCACCGGCAACTCCGATGCAGTCGCCCCGATGCTGATCGTCCATAATAAACAGAATATTGATCTTCTGTTTTTTCTCCGCCTGTTTAGGGGCTGATGTACAGCCTGCCAAGACCGTGGTTGTAATCGCTCCGCAAGTCTGAAGAAAATGACGCCGTCTCATAAATCTACTCCTGTACCAATTCCACCCGGACATCCACGCCATGAATGCAGTTAAACTGTAATAGGGTTTGCCCTTCCCTGCTTGCGAGAACCGTTACCTGCTCTGAAGGGCTTTTCAGTTTCCATTTCCCCGCGAGGGAAATTTCAACCGGCCGGAGCTGGCTGGGCAGATACTGATTTTCGCCTTCGTTGATATAATTAAAGGTTGGCATTTCCGCATCGGGAGGCAGGAAGCCGAGATCGGGATTGGCCAGCGACAAGTGTACTTCATCGCCGGATTTTTTCATCATAACCAGACAAGGCTCATCGACTTTCTTAATCAGTTGATCCAGCTCCAAGGGCTGGAAGAAGGCATAGGCCACCAATTCCTTTTCCGGAAAATCAACCTGATGCAGCGCGCTGTCTTTACGAACAACCAAATAGTCCGGCTTCGCCGCACCACGGACACCAATGCCAGCTTCGTAACCGTCCCCTCCCGGGTTCAGTCCATGGTCGAACCACGCTACCGCATAGTTTCCGGAGGTCGCTGTTTTACCATCGTCCTCGAATGACCGCTGTAAGCCTTTGAAGGTTTTTAACTGCGAGCCATCCGGCACATAATATCGGTTGCCCGCCGCGTCGAATAAAGCAGACTTGTCGGCGGTATAGATCGTTCCGGATGGAATCTGCGTCTGAAACAACGTGGTCTCAACTGCATGTTTTCCATCTCCTCCGGAAATATCGGAACCGAGCATCAGAATAAAGTCATCGACAAAAAACACGCTCTTGTTGCCTTTAAGATTGATCGCCGTTCCATCCCCGAAGGTGGACTGGTTAAGCTTCATGGCGAACAATCCGTTGTTCCCATCAGCGGACACACCGCCCAGGAAAGTTTCCGGACTGAACTCACGGTGTTCCAGCGTACCGCGCGGTTTAATCGGAAAATGGACGGCGGTGGTGCCGGGCATGCGATACCAGTCCCAGCCCTCATTCAGATTGTAGCCGCTTTCGATGTCGTTGACGGGATTGCCCTTTGCAAAGATGGTCAGCGAGCCGTGGCTGAAATATTGCCCGTAAATATTTTCGAGCTTATGCCCGTTTTCATAGTCCCAGATATATTTGCTGTAGCCTTTGATGGCTGCCATCCAATTGTCGCGACGATGAATTGCGAGGCCGCCGTAAGGCTTATACCAATATCCGTTCGGGTTGGGTTCAGGCTGTATATTCTCCGTTTCAAGCTGCTCCAGCATATCCAGGCAATACATGCCCCGGAAAATTTTGCCGCGCCCACCGTTAAACAGGAATTCCAGTCCCACCTGTTCCTTGTCCCATAAACGCTTATAAATGGCTTTCACTTCTGCATCATCGAGACCGAGAGTAGAGGCATACATCAGGATGCCGGGAAATACCTGCGTCTTAATATTGTGGGTATTCACGGGCATGCGACCGCGGATGCCGAAGGGCATGGCATATTTCTGGCAATAGAGCCGGTAGGTTTCGATCACCTTCTTCACGTTTTCGACCGACTCGGCTTCCACGTTGAATTTGGTTCCGTCGAGCAACCAGATGCCGAATGCCGCCTGCGGAATAAAGCCGCCGGTGTAGGCGTTTCCGTAGATGCCGCGATGGTGGAATCCGGTAAAGTCGGGTTTGATCGTATCCGACCAACCCGGAATCACCTTGCACGAGTCGGTGAAGACGCGCCGCGCATCCAGCAGCATTTCATAACGCCGTTTCGTATCGGTTTCCAGCAGGGCCGAAACCAGCGTGGTATCACCATAGTTCTGGATCGCATCCGACTGCGCACGGTATTTGAACTCCGGCGGATTGATGAAGGGATCATAGTAGCGCACATGCCCGGAGGTCTTGCCGAGCATTTCCAGCTGACGAACCAGCTTGCGTGCCTCCAAGAACATTTTCGTTTCCTTGAAATAGGATTCCATCAGCAGCACCGACTGGCAGTAGGCGCCCATGCGAAGTTCCATCTTCACCAGGTTGCACGCGCCACTTGTCGGAACAGGTGCACCGTCCATCTCCATACGGTGCTGGTTATTGTGGAAGGTCATGCCCTCGCGAATACCCCGACCATGCAGGTAGGCGAGACACTTCATGTAGGTTTCGAGTACCTTTGGATTCTTGTAGTAAGGATTATCCGGCGCATTGACGGTATAGCCGTAGGCCAGTGCCAACAGATATTGTTGTAGGATTGGGGAATAAACCGCGGCCTCTTTCTTCAGCTCCGGCGTCTTTTCAAATGCATGGAAGGTTTTACCGGCGTCCTTTTTAAAGTCGAAAGCCATGGCTTTTTTTATCGCGCCTTCTATCCGATTAATAAATCCGGCGGCGGCTTCCGCACCGTATTTTCCCTTGAAGGTGCTTTCCGTTCCGATCAGGAACTGGATATAGCGCTGTTTGATCCGCGCATGCTCGGCATTGACCTGTGTGGACGTGATGCCCGCCGGTACGAGATAGTTGGGATCGGCATCCTCTTCCACTTTGGCGCTTTGCTTCTCTTCCACTTTGAAGCCGGTCGGGACTGCTACTTCGATGTTGTCGAACCAGATCTCCTGCGTCGGTGAGGAAAATGTTTCGATGCGCAGGGCGGACATCGCCGTTAATACCAAGACCTCACGATCGTTTGTTTCGTTAACTGCCACACCGGAACCGTTGACCCACACCGCCATCCGGCCGGGATGCAGCGGCCATTCGACACCATCCACCGCGTACTTGATGGTGTTAGTGGATTCGTTGAACCAAAGATCGACATGAATCTTTTGATCGAGCGGATAACCCCCAGCTGACTTAGGCCGGAAAGCTCCACTCTGTAGCTTCAGGCCGTTGACCGCTTCCTTTTTCTTCGCATCGGCCATGCCCTTGCCCATCTTCACCGCCAGCGAACCATCCAGCTCGCCCGTCGGCTCATAGGCATCGAAACTAACCCGAACCAGCTCACTTCCGGTATCGGGAAGAACCGTTGCCACTAGCCGAACTGCGCCGGAGGTATCCTGATCCCTGATCTGCAGAACCTGGTTATTTTCCCCGCTGCTTAACTTGTTACCTTTGTCCGCGCGGATATGGGCGAAGCGATTTTTGGCTTCATTCTGCTGCACCATGATCCATGCTCCCTTTTGCGGGAGCGGTTTATCGGCCGGATAACCGTCAAAGCTTTCGGAAAAAATCACCTGGTCGAATGTTGACCCAAGCGAAACACTAGCGACCAGCAGCAACCCCATCAGATATTTTTTCATGTGCATTCCATTCCTTCAGAGCCCGAGTGGCATCCGTTTCCCCCAGTACAGCGCAAACCAACCGGTACTCGCCCGGCTCCAATTGGCCGACCAGCGTCGGGATTGCGGTGCGCGGATTGATTAGATTCGTATTGGGCATGGGCTCGATCAGCTTCGACTCACGATCCCCCGCAAGATTCAGGATTCCGCTGCCGCCATATAAAACACCCGCAGGATTATTCGAGGCATTACTAAGCGGGCTCAGTCCATCCTCGCGTGCTTCAGCAAAGCCGCCCTCGGCGGTTTCAAGCGCACGCCCGGTTTTAATGGTATGTGTGCGAATATGCCAGGGCCACCGATGCTCCAGCCGGGTTTCGATTTCCACATCCGGCCACGGTTTCCAAACCGAGACAACCGCATCTTCCGTAATCTTCACCGACTCGCATTGGCGACGTACGCGCCAGTGGTCTTGGCCATCACTCAATGCCAGCATTGAATCGTAGGCACCTTTAACGAGTCCCGTCGCTTCGCGGGATACGCTGAAACCAAAATGGCTCGAGTAGGCAAACTTGGAATATTTTTCCGCCGTGTGACCGAAGTCCAACCCGCACCACTGCCCCGCTGTTAGAGCAACAAGATGATCGTGATTTTCGGATGATGCGATCGATAGAAGTGCATCCTTTTGAACGGCCGAATTTCCGAGGACTGGAAAATCCATTTCCTCCGCCGTCCAGAACGGATGGTCTTCCGCAACGGCCAGTGGGAGGAAGGCTTTCATGGCCCAGTAAGGCGACCCCGGGCCATTATAAAATTCACTCATCAAGAGGTTAGGATAATCGTAGCCGACAGACAGCAGGCCGTCCGGTGTGAAGATGGGTTTACCGAACCAGTGGCGTAAATGGCGAAGATACATGCCTTTAACCTCGCCCCATGGCAATGCCTCGACATCGGCAAAGGCCAGTGCCCCCCAGAACGCACCCTGTGCAAAACGATAGATCAGGCTTCGCCCGAACGGCAGCGCTGCACCTTCGGCGGTGAACCAGTGCAGATAATCCTTTGCAAAGATGGTCGCACGATCCTTGAATTTCGCGGCACGCTCGGGATCTTCGTCGCCCATGAGCTTGGCGTAAATCAGTGAGTAAAAATGTATCGCGAACGGAATGTAGTAATCCATACGCTTGCCTGCGCCGTCGGAATACCAACCGTTACCGAGATAGAAATCCTCGAGTCTTTCGAGTCCCGCTTCCATAACATCAGCGTTGTACGGCATGCCCGCTTTTTTCAGCGAAGCATTTACCAGGATTGGAAAGGCACGCCAGTTATTATCGGACATTGCCTTGTGATTAATCTGATCCATCCACGCAACAATCTGCCCGCGTTCAGCTTCTGAAAACGGGGTCCAGAATTGTTCGGGTGCCAATGCCAATGCCAAAGCAATCGGCGGCATTTCGACGGCCAGCTGATCGACGTCAACGAGATCGCCCCAGTATTCCGGGTGGTCGGGATTGCTTCCGTTCAAGAGGCCTTCGCGGCAGGTAGCCCAAAAGTCAGACTCGCCCCCGCCCGCAGCCAGAGGCATCAACCCCCAGAACGGACGGGCAAAGGCCTCCATCTCACAGCGCCGTTCACCATAATTCGTACATGAGGCGCCAAGGCGAACCAACGCCTTGCCCTCGCTATAGTGCGGCTTGAGCGGATCGCAAATCTGGCGAACCGCCTCCTGCACATCAGCACGGGTTTTCAATGGGTTGTTTGCGATTGGAAGATCGAAGGCTTTCATGCTGACTCCTTGAAGTATGAATGAAGAAGTATGAAAGATGAATTACGAAACTCAATCGGCGTTGGCCTCTCTCAAAAGAGCCGCCGCGAAACCGCCATTCTTCTTTCCACGTTCCTATTTCATAATTCGTTTATTCTCCATAGATGGTTTGCACGGCAGCAGTAAGTGATTCCGGTGCCACGCCATAGGTACAGATTACGGTTTGGTAGGCATCGTCCACCGTGTATGGATACGGCGAGTTGGTCACCACGATGATCGGCTTATCCGTGGCCTTGACCATTTCGTCAACAAATACACTTTTCGAGTGCGCACGGCGGTCATAGTAGTTCGACGTAACAATCACATCGAAGTCGTCGGCCTTAATGCGCTTCATGATCCGTTCCATATCATATTCGGTAGGCACCATTTCCACTTCGACCTGGCCGGGCGATTCTGTATGACCGAAAAATGCTTCCCAGAAAATTCCCGGGTGACACTTCTGTGTTTCGGTGCGGAAGTGCAGCGGGCAACGCTGCTCGATCACGAGCACTTTTTTGTCTTTGGAAAGCGGTAACACGCCGCCTTCGTCGCGCAGCACCTTGGTGGCTGCCACTGCGGTGTCCATGGCAATCCTGGCTACTTTCGGATCCTTGATGCCGGAGGAAGCCTGATCCACATCGCGCAGGTTTCCGTTATCGAACAGACCGTAGTCATATTTAACGGTCAGCGAGCGGCGAACCGCGTCGTTAATGCGGTCTTCGGAAAGTTTACCATCCTTGACGGCCTGAACGGTCTTCTCAAATACTTCATCGATCAGCGGCGCTTCGTCGCGCAACAGGATCAGGTCGCAGCCGGCGTTGAGCGAAGCGACACAGGCTTCCCACACTTCATATTTTTCAACGATGCCGCCCATCGTAATATCATCGGTGGTAACACAGCCCTCAAAACCCCATTCTTCTTTCAGCAGGTCGGTCAGGATCGGCTTGGAGAGCGTGGCGGCATTGTCGGGATCAAGGCATGGATAAACTGTGTGTGCCGTCATGATGCACGGGATTCCGGCGTCAACCATGGCCTTAAACGGTTTAAGGTGCTCGTCCATTTCTTCGCGCGGCATATCAATGACCGGGAGGCCACGATGGGCATCCGTGACGGATTCACCGCGACCGGGGAAATGTTTGCCGGTGGTAATGATGCCGGATTCCTTAAATCCTTTGTAGCCTTCTTCCCCATACTCGATCACGTCTTCTGATTTTTCGCCGTACGAGCGGGTTCCGATCTCCGGATTCATCGGCTCGGTGTTGGTATCGAGCACCGG
>CAZAPF010000002.1:156003-174481 GCA_964486885.1 uncultured Verrucomicrobiota bacterium | reverse complement strand
GTCCAGGGAATTACCGGCGGGGTATCCGCTGGAAGCGGTTTGGGCAACACGCCGAGGATGCCTGCGGTACGTATCGCCGCCATCTTGGCGGCCCGTTGGTGCGATAAAAAGAGCCATAAATTCCGCAAAGCAGGAAAATTACTCGATTTCCTGTCGCCCTTTGATCGCTCGTGCAAGGGTCGCTGAATCGGAATACTCAATAGCGCTTCCCGTGGGCAGACCAAAAGCTATTCGGGAAACCTTAACGTCCCGTGTCGATAGAACTTCTTTGAGGTAACTTGCCGTCGCTTCGCTTTCCACATCCGCTCCCAGAGCGATCAGCACTTCGGAAATACTTTCTTCGGCTATACGTGCCAGTAAAGTATCAACCCGCAAATCGGCAGCACCGGTTCCAAACATGGGAGAAAGCCGCCCCATCAACGCATGGTATCGTCCCTGAAACCCGCCGGATTCCTCGATTTTTATGATATCCCCGGGAGACTCCACAACGCATAGAATATGTGCATCTTTGCGGTGGCGAGTGCAGAGCTCACACGGATTAATGGCTGACAAGGTGACGCTGCCGCAACGCTCACAGCTGTCGATTCCATCATCAGCTTCCAGCAGCGCATTGGCCAGAATCCGCATGAGTCCCTTTTCATCCTGAACCAACGTCATGGCCATGCGCTCAGCCGTTCGTCTTCCAATGCCGGGAAGCCGGCTGAGCGCCGCCACAAGATTATCAAGAGGGATGAGATGGTTCACAGTAAAACCCTAAATCCGAAGGCCTAAATACTAAACAATTTTAAAATCCAAAATTTAAAATTCAAAACCTACCTCATTGGAAATTGTTTAGAATTTAGAGATTAGCATTTCGATATTTCCCCTAAAAGGGCATGTCCATTCCGGCGGGCAATCCCATGCCACTGGTCAGCTTTCCCATTTCCTTGGACATGGTATCCTGTGCCGTGGTCAGAGCGCCATCAACCGCCGCCATAACGAGGTCCTCCAGCATCTCAACATCTTCCGGATCAACCGCATCAGGATTTATCTTAAGACTCGTCAGCTTCATATCACAGGTAGCTTTCGCGGTAACCATGCCGCCGCCGGCTGTGAACTCGACTTCCGTCTTGGCCAGTTCCTTCTGCTTTTTCTTCATGTTTTTCTGAAGATCCTGAGCCTGTTTCATCATTTTCATCATGTTCATATCGATTGGTTCCTTGTTCTTAGTTCCTGGTACTTAGTCTAAAAGGATTGGTTCCTTCTGATTAATTATTTCGTAATGCGTAAAACGTAATTTTATTTATCTGCGGTGATCCGCGGCATCTGCGGGCCCTATTCTCTTATGTCGGTAATTTCGCCATTAAAGGCATCTACCACACTTTTCACAACGGGATTTGCGTACCATTTCATCACGCCGGTCAGCTCTACCGTGTTATCCGCACTGGATTCTGATACGGGTGTGTCCGACGGAAGTGGTCTATGATCATCTGCCTTAAGCGGTTCAAATGAAATGGATAGCAATCGGCCAATCTGTTTTTCGACCGCACGCCCCAGCGCAATCTTGGTCCGGTTATCATCAAAACGTTTTCGCTCGCTGGAAAACTCCGGATCAAAACCAACCACCAGATGCATGTCATCGGTTCTTAAAGGGGCAGTATCCAGTAAATAGCGATGGGATAGCGGATCAGCTTTGGATACGTGAGCCACAATATCATGCCACTTTGATAGCAGCATATTAACTTCGTCAGCTACCGGCTTTTTTTTTTGCGGTTCAGCTTTATAGGCCGCAGTAGAGGTTTCAGCAACTGCGGTAACTACAGATTCGCCGGATTTAAAGTTTTTTTTTAGGTCGGCTACCTGTTTAAGCAGCTCGTTGATCGTGGCGGTTTCGGCCGCACGGGAACAGCGGATTAAACCGGTTTCCAGCAGAGTTTTCTTGGACAACGCATAGCGCATCCGCTCATCGGATTCAACCAGTGCATCAATGATACGGATAACCCGCCCGGCTTCCGTTTCCGGTGCATGGGTCTTGTAAAACTGCAGTTGCGATTCAGGCAGCTCAAGGGCAGAAGCCCCCTCCCCGGCATAAAGAACAACGAGCAGGTTTCGGAAGCTTTCCAGCAGCTCCATCACTACGCGCTGCAGGTCTTTCCCCGCCTGATCCATTTCCGAAATAATGTTAATAATGGCAGGAACATCGGATTTCAGAATAGCCAGTGTCAGGTTTTCCAGTACATGCCGCGATACGAGTCCGAAAACCGCAAGCACATCATCTTCACCGATTTCCTTACCGCGAAACGAGATAATCTGATCGAGGGCCGATTCAGCATCGCGCAGGCCACCTTCAGCACCGCGGGCGATCGCCAGCAGAGCGTCCTCGGAAATAGTGATTCCCTCTTCCTCACAACCGGAGCGCAGACGACCGACGATATCCTGTACGGAAATACGCCGCAAATCGAAGCGTTGGCAACGAGACAAAATGGTGGGCAATACTTTATGTACATCCGTAGTGGCAAAAATAAACTTTACGTGCGCCGGCGGTTCTTCGAGCGTTTTCAGCAAGGCATTGAATGCCTGCGTGGACAGCATGTGCACTTCGTCGATAATGTAGATTTTATACGGCCCGCGTGCCGGAGAATATCGGGCGTTATCCCGCAGATCCCGGACCTGGTCCACGCCGTTATTGGAAGCACCATCGATTTCAATCACATCCAGGCTGTTGCCGGCCATGACTTCCTTGCAGGAGTCACATACATCACACGGATTCGGGGTTGGCCCTTTTTCGCAGTTGAGCGCCTTGGCCAGAATACGGGCAGATGTGGTTTTACCTGTTCCCCGCGAACCGACAAACATATAGGCATGGGCAACGCGGTCCGATTCGATTGCATTGGTGAGCGTACGCGTAACATGCCCCTGCCCCACCACATCACCGAATTGCTGCGGCCGCCATTTTCGAGCTAAAACTTCGTATGCCATAGTAGATTGGAGCGATGGATTATTGGAGTGCTGGATGGCTTCTGATCCAAGCACTATTCCGTTATTCCATTACTCCGTTCCTCCATCATTCCATTTTAAAAAGGTGCTGTGCACCCCCATCTGACACTCAGGAAAACAGCATGACCCCGACTTCACGCTCCACGCCATATTTTCAGACACCCGAGTAAACAAAGTGTACCGCTGCTGCCTTCCGACCCTGACGGGGTTGACCCGCTCTCGTCATCCGAAAATATTTTGCTTCAACACGCTCCACCGGAAATGCGCCACCCTCCTGCCTCGTAGGGGAATTCGACCCTGCTGTAGCGGATTACAGGCTACAGGCGACCGCTGACCGCCCATCTAGCACAGCGGAGAAGAACCTACCCGACCGCCCCAATCAAGGCAAGCCCCTCAGTCGGGAAACTGGCCCGAATGCTCTAATTTGCACGTCGCATTAAGACCAGCCCAAGGATCTGCCCCGCAACGATCGGTATCCACGGTATGAGCCAGGGGTAAAACTGCGGACTTTCGTCCAACGTATCGGATATAATAATAAAGAGATAATAGACAAACATGATGCCCAGGCTCATCAGCATGCCCACTGAAGACTCCTTCCGGTGCGATTTTATCCCTAACGGTATGGCCATCAGCACAAACGTAAAGGCGCCAAACGCCAAGCAGACCTTTTGATGCGCATCGATTAGCAACTCTGTTCGCTCAAGCTCCTGGTCGTGAGGTTTTAAGCGGGAAAATTCCTCGCGGTAGTTACGAATTTTATATGCCAGCTCGAAAATACTCATGTGCTTGGGGCGCTTATTCACACGATCTATTTTCATTAAATCATCGAGATTGATTCGAATGGGATATTTCTTAGCGTTTACATAGCGCGTTCTGGAAGAATCATCCGGATGATCCGGATCCGGAATTTCAATTCGAACATCGAAAAGGTCAATTTTAAGCAGCGCCGCATCCTTGTCCGCTGACATTATGCCGCTTCCGGCACGCACTGTTCCGCTTATTTTATCGGTATCCTTATCAATTTCATACACCACCAGATCGCGAACACGATTACCGTTCTTTTTCCCGACATAAATCATATACCCGGGAAATTCACGAATAAAACGGCCCTCTTCCAGCAGCTTAATCGGATCCTCAACACCCATGCTTTTCAGCAGCTTCTTATTGGCATAGGTCGTTTGCGGATAGAGAAAACAGTTGATGTACAGACAAACAAAAACCAACCCTATTGCGGTCAGCAGGACGGGCGATGCAATCTGCCAAATACTCAAACCGCCGCTTTTTAGTGCATAGATTTCGCTATCCGTTGACAGCCTTCCGAACAAAAGCAACGTGGCAAACAGCGCACTGATCGGAATCGTGTAGGCCAACGAATACGGAAGGTTATAGATAAAGAATTTTCCGACTATCGCGACCGGCAAACCCTTCGCCATAATATCAATGGCTTTATAGATGGCACCGATACTGAACGCAAACGTGATCAACAGCATGGCCGTGCCGAAAATCGCCAGAAAATCCACCAACAAATATTTACTCAGCTTACGCAATGACGTACTCCCTGATATCTAGAGTTCCACTCGATACTACACATCACGTTCTACCCTTTATCTGCGAACTGGATATCATGAAGATATTTATATTTTCCGCCGTGTTCCAGCAGCTCAGCATGAGAACCCTGCTCAACAATCTTCCCCTGATCCAATACGATAATGGTATCGGCATGCGCAATGGTGGAAAGACGGTGCGCAATAACAAATACCGTCCGGTCCTTCATCAGCTCATCCAAGGCCCCCTGCACCAACCGCTCCGATTCAGTATCCAGCGCACTGGTTGCCTCGTCCAGAATCAGGATAGGCGGGTTTTTCAGTAGCGCGCGGGCAATCGCCACGCGCTGGGCCATCCCGCCGGAAAGCAACGAGCCGCGTTCACCGATTACCGTATCGTAACCCTCCTCAAGTTCCATGATGAAGGAATGGGCATTGGCCCTTCTGGCAGCATCCTCAATTTGTTCACGCGTTGCATCTCCCGACCCATAGGAAATGTTCTCGGCCACACTGCGGTTGAATAATACCGTATCCTGAGTAACCACACCAGTCAGAGCACGCAGCGACTTCACGGTGTAGCTGCGAATATCCCTTCCGTTCAATTCAATTGCCCCATTCGTAACATCAAAAAAGCGCGGGATCAGGTTAACGAGCGTGGTCTTACCGGATCCGGAACTGCCAACGAGGGCGATGCATTGACCCGCCAGAGACTTCAGATCGATATTGCAGAGTACGGGCTTATCCTCATAAGCAAATTCAACACTCTTAAACTCTACAGACTGCACATTCCCTTTAAACGGTACGGCATCGGGGGCGTCATCAATGGTATTCGAAACATCCAATACTTCGAAGATGCGCTCTACCCCGGGCGTGGCCTTCTGGATCCGCATATGGATCTGGCTGAGCTTCTTGGCCGGCTTGTACATGGAAACCATCGCCGCGGCGAATACCAGCAGATCGGTCAGAGCAATATTTTTCCAATAGGCAAAAACCACAACGCCCGACAGACCGACCGTTGAAAGAAACACCATTACCGGCTCATTCATGGAGCGGGCACGCGTCTGCCGCATCACCATCTTGAATACTTTTCGGTTAAACTGGTTGAAGCGGGATGTTTCTTCCTTCTCCATCTGGAAAGCCTTTACCACCAAAGCTCCTCCAACAGACTCCTGCACTACGGACAGCATATCGCCGATTCCCTGCTGCCCCCTCTTTGAAGCTTTCCGTATACGCCGCCCAAAAACAGTGACCGGTAGAATGCAAACCGGAAAGACGACGAGTGCAACCACCGATAAACGCCAGTCTAAAAACACCATGAAAGCAATACATCCGATCAACGTGAAAGGCTCACGTATCAAATCGCCAACCACATTCGAAACCAGCTGCGTCAACAGCCCGGTATCGCTGGTAACACGGGAAATGAGATCACCGACCCGGTTTTTAGAAAAGAACTGCATAGGCAGGGTATGAATATGCTCGAACATACGACTTCGCAAATCGGCAACAACCCGATTACCCACCCATTCCACCAGATATTTTCCGAGAAAAAAGAGAAGCCCCTGGACCACAGCCACTAAAGGCAGAAACGATACCGTGAAAATCAAGCGACGCAGACTGATATCTCCGGCGCTGCCCTCCGCCTCAGAAAATGAAGATATACCGGAAAGGCTTAACTCATCCCCCGTAAGACCTCCGAGCGCAAATTTCAAAGCGGCCAGCAGTCCGAACGTCGCCGCCCCATAAAACATACCACATACAATACCTATCGCCAGCCGGGGCCAGTATGGGCGCACATAATCCCGAAGGCGGCGATACACATCCATTGGGGTCTTTATACTGATTTCAGCGTTATTCATGGGCGACATACTCTATAAACGGATAACAAACGAAAAGTAAAAACCATGGTAAAGGCGACAAAAAGAGAGCAGATCAATACATGAATAATATGGAGATCAATCCTTGATAAGGTCTGCAGTAGTCCAGCCCTTTACGATCGTCAGATCCAGATTGAAAAACTCTACATTACGTTTCATGCGCTCTTCATCCCAATGCCACCACTGAATCTGGAGCAACTCATCAATCAACTGATCGCTGAAGCGTTTTTTGATCAGCTTGGCAGGACATCCAGCCACCACTGAAAAATCAGCAACATCTCTGGTCACCACTGCACCGGCTCCTATCACCGCACCATGACCAATCGAAATGCCCGGAAGAATGATCGCTGAATCCCCAATCCAAACATTATGGCCAATATCTACATCAGCCCCCTTTTCCGAGATGTCGCATGCACCAATTCTGCGTTGCAGTTTGATCTGAACATTGGCCGTATTCATGGAATGATTCGAAGTTATGATTCGTATGTCCGAACCAAACGCACAATATCGACCTATTTCGCAATTACCCTCACCCTTAATCGTGATTGGCCCGTTAATCCGGGTTCCTTTCCCGATCTCTACTCTCTCATTGAACACGGAGCCTTCAGGCAATAGTTTCTTCAGCTGTTTCCGGCTTTTTCTGACATCTGTTTTCATAAATACTCTCTGATAAGTTCCGGTTTATAGCATGCGTTATGATCTGGCAGAAGCCCTATTCAATCCGCTAATCTGCGCGTTTTGAGATTCGGAAAAATATATCCACGCTTATGAAAAGAATTCACATAACCGGATGCCCCCGAAGCGGCACCACCCTGATGATGGAACTGATGCGCACGTGCTTCAAATGCGATGCATATTGCGAACATGAAGTTAGCATTTTCGAGCCTGTTTCCGGCTCTCCCGATATCTATTTCAGCAAACAGCCTTCAGATGTAAAGCGAATGGAGCCACTGCTGTCCGCCGACAGAAACCTGTATTCTATAACAATGATCCGCGATCCGCGGTCTGTGATCACCAGCCAGCATAAAAACCTACCAGGAACCTACTTCTGCAACTTCAGGATCTGGAATGACTGCTATCAGGCAGCAAAACAGCTGAAGAAACATCCCCGCAATATTGCCATACAGTATGAGGATCTGGTTCAGAACCCTGATGGGGTACAGATTCGTATCGAGCAAGCGTTTAGCTTCCTGAAAAAGACCGGCAGGTTTTCGGACTATCACCAGATAGCCAAACCATCCAAAGACGCCAATGCTGCATTAGGAGGAGTTCGGCAGATTTCGGATGAACGAATCCGGTCGTGGCAGAATCACCTGCCGCGTATCAAACATGAGTGGAAGCTGCACCGGGAACTTGAAGGAATCCTGATTGACGAAGGTTATGAGTCCGATCACACATGGACTACGCAATTCGAAGGAGTTGAACCAAAAAAAGGAACCTGCCGGTACCCTGACAAACAAAACCCGCTCAAGAAACTGGAATATACCATTCGGACTCGTCGAAAAACTGCGAAATATATTAAGAAAACTGACTCTAGGTTACTTACGCCCTGACAACCGGTTTTAGTATGTAAACAAACCATAGAAAGGACTATACTTATGTCCAACCCGACACCTGAAATCGCTTATTATTCTCCCTGTCTGCAAGGCAGCCTCTCCATGGCTGTTCTTCAAAGGATCTGCGGAGGAACTTTTGTTACAAACCGCGCGTCCACCCTGAAAAATTTTCAGGGTTTGTATCCCGATGTAAAAACTAAACGCCGCTACCGCCATTTTAATTGGCTCGGCGGGCATAAACTTTTACAGGATGCCCGGGTTATTTTCAGCGGAGCCAGTTACAGTGATTATCTGCCCCAGTTTTCAGCTAAAAAATGTCTTCTATTTCACGGAACCTACGGCAGCATTCCCGAGTGCGTCTTCGAGGGATTCAAGGACTTTGACCATCTATTCCTGATTGGCCCGCGCATGGAAGAGCACTTACTGCGATTCAATGATAAATATAATCTGGAATACTCTGTGCCCGGCTATATCCCTTTTGCCCTGTATCCTGACAGAACAGATGTAAATCGGATTGCTATTCTTGAAAAACTGGGACTCAACCCGAAAAAGAAAACCATTGTTTATACCCCCAGCAAATCAACCGTCGGAACCTGGCTTCATTGCGCCGAAGACATTGCCCGTGAAACACCCGATGAGTTTAATTTAATTTTACGACCACATCCAAACCAGGCTCTGAACAGTAATAAAAAGGACAAGGCCTCCTTTAAGCAGGTTGAAAGTATTGTAACCAACCGTCCTGACTGCCTGATCGACTTATCGGTCTGTTCTCTTCCTGAGCTTGAATGTATTGCCGACTTATTAATCTCCGACTGTAATTCACCTGCTGAAGAATCGTTATTTTACGATTGTCCGCAACTTCTTGCGGATGCCCATCTTTCAAGCCGTGCCGCATTCAGAGAGCGATTTGAAAGTGATCAGCAACTGCACCCAGATGACATTGACGGATATCTACAGTTATTCGATTGCGGCCCGAACCGGTATGCCGATGGATTTGAAGATTGGGGAACTGCGATCCGCTTCGCGATCGACAACCAATCTCAATACCAAGCAACCCGAAAAAAATGTTTTACCTATATTTTCGGGGATAAGGATCAGAGTGCGGCGGAACGTGTAGCGGAGACGATCAAAGGATTTTGCTAACGAAATCAGTTTCCCTGAGCTTCATTGAGGTCGTCCATCCGGCCGACATCGGTCCAGTCGTCCTCGATAACATACGAACCGCACGTACGTCCTTTATCAATGGCGGTGTCGAAGAATTCGGTTATAGGGAAGAATCTCTTCGGAATATTGGACAGGGACTCAGGAGAAAGCACATAGACCCCGGCATTGATCAGCATGTTTATGGTCGGCTTCTCTCGCACAGAAACAATTGCATCATCCTGTGTTTCGACACAACCGAACGGCACTTCGTGCTGGTAGGGCTTCACCCCCATTGTTGCAACATATTTACCTTCGTTATGATAATTCAACATGCCTTCGAAGTTGGCCTGCATCACAAGGTCCCCGTTCATGACCAGAAGCGGAGAATCCGGAATTTCCTTCAGCAAAGAAAGCGCTCCTCCTGTCCCGAGCGGCTCTTCTTCCCGTAAATATTCAATAGTGCAGCCAAACTGAGATCCATCTCCGAAATGGTCTTCAATCACATGGCTCATATAATTAACGGCCAGAAAAATTCGTTTCATGCCGTGTCCGACTAGGTGCAGAACCAGACGTTCCAGAATAGGCCGCCCGGCAACTTTTATCATCGGCTTCGGCAAATGCTCGGTAATGGGCCTTAAACGCATCCCTTTTCCGCCCGCCATAATAACGGCCCAGTTGGGCAGATCCTTCACTCCAATCATAGAACTGAGCAAATGAATTCCCAATAATGTACCGGAAGAGGAAATAACCGGAACATGACGGATTTTACGTGCCTGCATCAGATCAAGAACTTCGGTTCGTGTAGCCCGCTCATCCACAGAGAAGAAATCAGTATGCACATGCGGCATTAAAGGGTCATTGAGCGCTTTTCCGGCTATAAGAGCCCGACGCACATCACCGTCAGTAAGTACTCCGACAACTTTTTCCTGAGCATCTATAACAACAGAAAAGCCGGCATCGGAATGATCCAATGCCTGAATGCCTTCCATAATAGTGGCATTATATTTTACGCAGTATTTTGTATGATCACTTTGCATGCTGCATTGTCCTGATGATGGAGCACTGAAACAGGAACTTAGTCGTCAGTTCCTGTTCCTGCCACATTATGACGAAGCTTCCACTCTCCACCTACGTTATTCCACAAATGAGGCGAACGGAATTTATTACACAGTTCATGGAACTGATCAGAAGTCATTTCCAGATGTTCCATAATATCATCAAAGTAACGATCCGGGAACTCACCGTCATATCGATTAACCAGTGCAACGCCCTCTTCCCGCGTTAAATGATTATTACGGATTTCCTGTGAAGCATCGTACGTTGCCCTGCCTATACCGAACTTGATGTGTGTCGTGTAATAGTGGAGGTCATCGATCTTATCATCGATACTGTTGTATTTACTGTAGGTTCCCTGAGTACGGAACGGACGGGCTTTAAATCCGGTGTTTTCCACCGCGTAATAATACACTTCCTGCGGAGTCCATTTGAGATAGTAACCGAGGTAGCGGACATCAATATTGCAACCCGAAATTTCTTCAGCCGTCGGAGGAAGAAACGACATCAGATCCGCAAGATCAACATCATATTTTTCACGCAGTTCGCCAATCGAAACACCACCCAGATAAACTTCATCCACGTTGTTCATAGTAAAGTAGGATTTATCGCGAATCGACGTAGTGTTGTCCGCGATCGGGTTTCCGTACTCAGCTTCATTTTCACCGTAAAACACCAACGGAATCCCGAATTTTGCAGCTAAACGCGGTCCCAGATTTTTTTGACCCAGAATGAAGGTTTGGAAGGGATGCAGCAGGTTTTCAATGGAAAGTCTGGTAAGCAACTTCATTACCTTGCCGTTGCGATTGAAGCTCAGATTATCAAATCCGCCGACATCCAGCCAAGCATGGAAGTTTTTCCAGCCATAATCCGTGTAAAGGATCGGCGGCCAGGTGATGGTCAAGGGATGCATGCCGTATTTGTATTTGAGAACATGCGACTGATAGGCGCTGTCTTTGCCCCCGCTTCCAGGAACAATACAGTCGTAGCTACCGTCTTTGCTGCGGTGCTGATCCAGCAACTGCAGAAGTTCTTCTTCCCGCTGCTTCCAATCAATTGAATTTTTGTGTTCGGCATGACGGCACGCATCGCACACGCCCTCCTCATCAAAATTCATGGTCGTTTTTTTGCTGTCTTTGGTGTGCTTGAACTCAACCGTTGACGCCGGCCGTTGGTTAGACATTACACACTTCGCACAAAACTTAACATCTTGCGGCAATCCGTATTTTGCTTCAAGTTTCTCCATAAATCACTCTCCTGCCTGAATCAGCTTTTTCCAGTTTTCATAAATTTTTAATCCCAAAATGCCGCTTTTCTCGGGATGGAATTGAAAGGCTAAAATATTACCGTTTTTAACCGATGAGCAATAATTAATCCCTTCATAATCTGTCGAAGTCAGAACATGATCCTTATTTGAGGGGTTCACATAGAACGAGTGCACGAAATAAAAAAAAGATTCGTTAGGAATCCCTTCAAAAACAGCTTCTTCAGGGCTGAATGAAGCTTTGTTCCAGCCGATCTGCGGAACCTTTATTTTTTGTCCTGAAAAATCTGTCGGGAATTTTTCAACGTGTCCCTCGATAAAATTTAGCCCTTTATGTTTGCCGAACTCATTGCTGTCGGAGAACAACAGCTGCAGGCCCAGACAGATTCCCATGAAAGGTTTTGTCCTGTAGGATTGTTCCAACGCATCAATGAGATCGTATTTTTCAAGGTTGCTCATCGCATCCCCGAAGGCTCCCACACCCGGAAGAATGATGGCATCCGCCGCAGCAATTTTTACAGGATCACGCGTGATAACCGGTTCAAGTCCAACCTTCAGACAGGCATGGTTAACACTGAACAGGTTGCACATTTCATAGTCGATAATAGCTATTTTCGGACTTTTCATTTCAGTTCCTGCACAAAATTTGATTATCCAATAGGTGTTGTTTCAGTTCAGTGACACTCGCCGAGGAAATATTGCCAAAGGCCCGTTTCTTTTTCAGAAACTCAATATTACCCTCCTGATCATGATGTCCCAATCCTTCGGTGTTATGAATGTGCCCGTAATGAAATACCGATGCCAAAGCTACGGCATCGGCCTGCCCGGCGGTTAACACTTCAGCAACGTGATCCACAGCCCCGGCTCCACCGGATGCGATGACAGGAATATCGACTGCATTGGAAACTGCTTTAGTCAGCTCAATATCATACCCCGACCCGGTTCCTTCCTGATCGACCGATGTGATTACAATTTCACCGGCACCGAGATCTGCCACTTCCCTGGCCCACGCCAACACTTCCTTGCCGGTTTCTTCGCGGCCGTTATCGATGAAGGCTTCGTAGGTTCCGTCCGTCTGTTTAATCGCTTCAATAGTTACAACGATGGTTGAAGAACCGAAATAGTGTGCAGCCTGCTTGATCAACTCAGGATTCTTAACCACCGCTGTATTAAGTGAAACTTTGTCCGCCCCCGCCCGCAGCACCTTCCGGATATCGTCCAGACTTCTCAGACCTCCGCCGACGGTTAACGGGATAAATATGTTTTTAGCGGTTCTGGAGATCAGGTCATGAATTGAATTACGGTCATAAAGACTGGCCACGACGTCCATATAAATCAGTTCATCTATACCGTGTTCGTAATAGTCTCTGGAAAACTCCTCCGGTTTTCCCATAACCCTCAATCCCTCGAGGTGAATGCCCTTAACAAGGTTGGGGCCCTTAATGTCTAACTTTGCAATAACTCTATGATGCATATGTAATCCGCAACGATAATGATTGATAAATCCACTGGGTACTATCTCCCAATTAAACGGGTTGTTATATCTGAATTCGGAATAGACTCCAATCTCTATGTGAAAGTCGTATTTGCAGAATATTAACGGTTTATCCTGAGAATTTCAGCAGTCCCGATTTAATTCTATCTGCCAAAAGATCACAAAGCAGAAAGTCAAATTGTGTATCCACATCCATCGACCGATCCGGCGGCATTGAATGTGCAACGGTTGAATTCTCGAAAACAAATGATTTATGCTCCATCAGTTGAGTGGTTTTTACCACATAAACCGCACCATTTAGGGAGTGTACAGGACTCAGTTCCTGCCTGCGATCCGCTGTTTTATCAGAATTCAGAAACGGGTAGAGAAACCCGGCTTCATCGATTTCATACATCCAGGCCGGATGCTTAGCGGATTCACTGACCGACACACAGGATGCCGCGGCTGAATCGATACATTTTTCAATTGCGCAATCAATATCTTCAACAGATCGAAACGGGGAGGTCGGTTGCAATAACACTAGATAGTCATATTCCATATCGAGAGCGCTTAGTGCGTGTAGAACAGGTTCAATTCCTGGAGTTTCATCGTCAGCCAGTTCAGTCGGCCGGATAAATGGAACCTCACAGCTATATTTCCGGGATGTAGAAATTATCTCCTGATCTTCTGACGATAATATAAGTCGGTCTATGTATTTGGATTGTTTTGCTGTATCAATTGTCCAGGCAATCATGGGCTTATCTCCCAAAATCCTGATATTCTTCCCAGGAACCCCTTTAGACCCTCCCCGGGCAGGAATCAGAGCGAGTATGGACTTTCTTTTATACACGACACCCTTCTCCCAGATCGTTGAAGCTTTTCTTTAACAAACAGTTCAAATGAATTTCAGCAAGCACCTCAACGATCCTTGCGGCAGTTTTATCTTTTTCACAGGGATGGTTCATGTCGGTGAGTGAATCACAAAATTTGGGTTCAAGGACATGCTGTATAGCTTCCACAATCGATTCATGATCCGTACCACAATCAAAAATGCTTTCAGCCCGGACGCGGCCTTTCTGCCGGTCTCCGATATTAACCGTCGGAACCTTGAAGGCCGGGGCCTCAATGATTCCGCTCGAGCTGTTTCCGACAACAGCATCGCAGTATTTCATAGCCGTCAAATAGCGCCGCAATCCGAGTGAGTTTACTGCTATGCACCGCTCCGGGACCGAAGACGTGTATTCCTGAATTCGTGCGTTGATCAAAGAACCATCTGGATCGGCATTGGCTCCGGTAATGATAATTTTGTGATCAGGAAAGCGCTCCAGAGCACCCAGCAGGTTTTCAAACTGCTCCCCTGCCGTCGACTGTTCCAGAGTTACAGGATGGAAGGTCACAAGAAAGAAAGGAGTATCTAGTCCAAATCCGATGGATTCTTCAAGTTCCTCGCGTGACATCAGCGGAATCTTCCGAATGTTTTCAACACCGAGAGCTCCCACATTAAACACCCTGCCAGGTTGCTCACCTAGTTGAATAATCCTGCGACGATATTCTTCGCAGGCTGGAAAATGAATTTGGGACATTTTGGTGATGGAATGCCGGAACGCCTCGTCCACTGCGCCTTCGGTGGTCTCGCCGCCATGGATATGCGCAACCGGCACCCGACATATCTGGGCTGCCGCGGCAAGGCATAATGCTTCGTATCGATCCCCCAAAACCAACACAACATCCGGCCTTAGACGGGAAAGCGCTTCTCCATATCCGGCCAGTGCTTTCCCCATCGTGTTGCAGATCCCTTCAGTACTGTCGTCGAACTTGAGTATGTCGACACGTGCGTTTATTTCATAACCATCCGCCTCAATTTCGGATACCGTCATGCCGTGTTGTTCAGATAAATGGGTACCGCTTACCAACAGCTGTAGATCGAGGTCCTGACGCTTACGAATTTCCTCGACAACGCCCCGCAACAGCCCCCACTCAGCTCTTGTGGCGGTAAATATACAAACCCTACGCATCGATCTGTTCATCCTTCCGATAGCTGCGCTCCGCCTTATTCCCAATCAATTCATCCCAGCGCATTGGTGAAATTCCGGTGCCCGGCCTTTTTGCTGTTAAATTATTTTCAGTGAAGATTTCATTCAGCTCAATATCTCTCGCCGCAACAATACTCTTCCTTGCCACGGGAATATTCTTTTGTTCGGAAGCAGATGGTTTCTTAATTCCCTCACCCATGGCCAACTCGATATGCCGAATGGCTGTAACCATAGATTTTAACTCAGCCGGCTCAAGAGAAGCCTTGTGATCCGGGCCCTCCATACTGCGGTCCAACGTAAAGTGCTTCTCTATTACGCACGCACCTAATGCTACCGCTGCAGTTGGAATTTCAATTCCAAGGGTGTGGTCAGAATAGCCAGCCTTAACCCCTAGCGCGGCAGCTATAGAGTGCATGGCCCGCAGGTTCACATCTTCGAAAGGCGTGGGATATTCCGTATTGGCATGCAAAATGGTGATCTTTTCTATTGGGGTTCCTGCTGTAACAAGAATTTTCAGGGCAGCACGAACCTCCTCAAGATTCGCCATTCCAGTGGATAAGATAATCTCTTTGTTAAGCGTCCCGATTTTCCGAAGATAAGGAAGGTTGGTTATTTCACCGGAAGGAATTTTATAAATTTCCATTCCCAGCTCCTCCAGAAAATCAATGGAAGGAAAGTCAAACGGGGTGGATAGAAACTGTATGTTCTGTTGACGGCAATATGCTAATAGTTCTCGGTGATCCGCTTCCGATAGCTCCAGCTTTCGAATCATCTCCAGCTGTGATTCCTTGGAATCCGTAGTTTGTTGCTGATAGTCGGCCTTGGGAGCTTCAGCAGAAACCAGTTGATCCGCCTTAAAGGTCTGAAACTTTACTGCATCAACATCGGCACGCTTCGCCACATCAATCAGCTCCTTAGCCAGCTTTAGATCACCATTATGGTTAACCCCTGCTTCTGCAATAATGAAGACTCGATCCTTCATGCCCCAAGCTCCAGACTCCCCGCACGAACAAATGAATCCGGCGCAATGATGGTTCCCTGAACAGTAACCGCATTACTACCAACAAAAACGCCGTCACCTACCTGCACATTTCCATTGATCACTGCACCCGTTGAAATATGGCAATGATCTCCTACGCGAGCATCATGTTCAACTAATGATTTCGAATTGAGTATGCAATTGGATCCGACCCAAGCGCCGGCATTAACCAAAGCATCATGCATAACAATGGTTCCCCGGCCGATGAAGGCATGCCGGGACACATAGGCCCGCGGCGAAATAATAGATGGCAATATTGCACCTAGAGAATTCAGTTTATCGAACAGGGTTCTCTTAAGTGAGCTGGACTTAATCTGCCCCACCGTAACCAGGAAAGCCGCTCCTTCCTCCACCAACTCAGGCAGTTTTTCATCGGATGCTATAACAGAATAACCCAGAACCTGTTCGCCGACCTTATCTGCAACATCAATGATCCCGACGATATCGTACGTACCATCGGCCTCAATGACATCAATGCATGAATGGCAATGACCGCCACCACCAACTAGTATGATTTTCTCTTTCATAAGCACACACTGCTCGGAATATTAACAACCCGGTCTGCCAGCGACTCGGACTTAAGCAAATCGCCCCGTGGAGCATCTTTAAACATTTCCAGCCGATGCATCAATTGCCAAACCGGGCGCGTCATCACGCCTTTAGCATTGGTCTGTTCAAGAAAAGCATTCCGTTGCTCAAGATCATTTAGAACCACTGCATTCAACCAGTAATTAGAGCGGGCTTCTTCAGGCTCTGTCACAAAACCAATTTCCTGCTCCTGAAAGAACCGTTCGTATTCACTGGCGAGCACCCGTTTATTTTCGATGATGCCGTCGAGTTGTTCCAGCTGCGCACAGGCCAGGGCGGCATTCAAATTAGGCATCCGGTAGTTGAAGCCAACACAGTCGTGCACATATTCCCACCGGTGCGGAACCTTTGCGGTTGTCGTGATATGTTTTGCCTGCTTAGCCAACGCTTCGTCGTTGGTGATGATCGCCCCGCCCCCACCGCACGTAATCGTTTTGTTGCCGTTAAAGCTCAGTACGCCCATTTTACCAAACGTTCCCGTGTGCTGATCTTTGTAAAGACTGCCGAGCGATTCCGCTGCATCTTCCACAATGGGGATGCCGTATTGATTGCATACCTCTACAAGTTCATCGATTCGAGCCGGATGCCCGAAGGTATGCATCGGAACAACAGCACGAATGATTCGTCCGGTTGTTTTATTTTTACAGACACCAGCTTCAAGAACCGCATGTTCTTCAAGAAAGGAGCGCAATGCATAGGGGCTCAACCCCATTGTTTCGCGATCAACATCAACAAATGCCGGTGTCGCGCCGCAATAGGAAATGGCATTGGCCGTTGCAATAAAGGTTACGGCCTGTGTGATGACTTCATCTCCAGCTGAAACGCCAGCCAGCACCAGTGCGGTATGAAGCGCAGAAGTACCATTTACCGTTGCGATGGCATATCCGGCTCCAGTGTAAGCCGCCAGCTCTTTTTCAAAGCGATCTACATACTGACCCACACTGGAAACAAACGTGGAGTCGATGCAATCTTTGACATATTCATGCTCCCGGCCGGTGAAGGACGGTTCATGCAACGGAATAAATTCATCCGTATCAAATTTCGACCGGATAAAATCAATAATCTCATCAAACATTGTAGATATCGGTTTTATACTTCGCGAGATTTTCGGGATTCACAAACCAATCGATGGTTTCCTTCAGCCCCTGATCAATAGAATATTGCGGCTCAAAGCCGGTCAGTTCGTTTATCTTAGAGTTATCGCACCACAGGCGGAACACTTCCGACTTGCCTGGGCGCAACCGTTGCTCATCCGTGATAAACTCCACATCACTGTTCATTATTTCTTTAATCTTGTTGAGCGTATCCCCAACGGTTATTTCGAAATTCGAGCCAATGTTAACGGTTTCTCCAATGGCCTTATCGCTCTCTGCCAGAGCAATGAAACCGCGGCAGGTATCCAACACGTAGTTAAAGTCGCGGGTTGGCGTGACGTCGCCCAGCTTAATCTGTTTTTTTCCGTTTGCAATCTGGCCGATAATGGTCGGAATAACCGCCCTGCTCGACTGACGCGGCCCATAAGTATTGAACGGTCTGGCAATAGTCAACGGCAGGTCAAAAGCATTGAAAAAACTCATGGCCATGGAGTCCGCGCCAATCTTGCTGGCGCTATAGGGAGACTGGGGCTGCAGGGGATGCTTTTCATCAATCGGAACATATTGAGCAGTTCCGTACACCTCGCTTGTCGAGGTATGAATCACCCGGCTGCAGCCATTGTCTTTGGCCGCCTGACAAATATTGAGCGTCCCCTTAATATTCGTATCTACATAGCTGTCCGGAGCCACATAGGAATAAGGTATGGCAATCAGTGCCGCCAGGTGAAAAACCACATCAATATCCCTGATAATCTCTCTGCAATAGTTTGGATCACGAACATCTCCACACACCACTTCGATATCTTTCAGACAATTGCAGAGAGATTATCAGGGATATTG
>CAZAPF010000002.1:0-155993 GCA_964486885.1 uncultured Verrucomicrobiota bacterium | reverse complement strand
ACAATTGGAATCCTCCAGCCAGCCCCAGTTATTAAATGAATTATACTGCGTCAAGGCCCGAACCAGGAATCCTTCACGGACGAGCATTTCCGTCAAATGCGAGCCAATGAATCCATCCGCTCCCGTCACTAATACTTTTTTATTATCTGCCATATGAATAGATTGATTTAATTTAAGAATAGGTTATAGCATCTCCCCTCCAGTTAACCATTCAATTGTTTTACAAACAGGGTATTTATGAATGCTACAAAGCTATACATCCATATCGGCACCCACAAGACCGGATCAACCGCCATCCGGCATGCCCTACGAAACACAGCAAAAGACCTTCTTAAAGAAGGCATGGCCTACCTTCCGCTACCAAAGAGCTTCAGAGGACTTGCAACGTGCAGACATCTTGAAAAAGAACAGGTCGCCAAATGCAAAAAAGAACTTTGGAGAGCCATTGACATCTACAAGAAAAAAGGAGCTATCATATTCATCCTCACATGGGAAGAGTTGAGCGGAGAAGCTTATTCAGGCTATGCGAACAGCTCCGCAATTGCGGAAAACCTGCGCGCAATTACCAAAGGAATAGAGACCTACATTATCGTCTATCTTAGACAGCAGGATGCTTTTATCGAATCACTATACACCCAGGCCATCCACGAAGGTGAATCCCTTTCATTCAATGCATTCAGACAACAGTTTTCCGCTGAACCATTCAACTGGGAAAACCTCCTGAACAGCTATGCCGTTTTCTTTGGAAAGGAAAACATCATTGCCCGGCGATACGATAAATCAGCCCTTCCCGCCCGGGACTCACTGATTATCGACTTTGCCCGAATAGCTAACAGCAAAGCCCTTGAAAAACACTCCCATGCCCCGACCTCGAACCAAAGCTATTCCCGCGATGCACTTGAGATCGCCCGTCTCGTAAACCCTACTCTGGATAAAGCTGAAAGAAAAAAGTTCCGGCGAATGCTTCAGCAAACCAGCTCCAACCTACCCGCTAAAAAATACGCGTTCTTAAATATGGAAAACCGAAGCGTACTGCTGGCCAACTACGCAGAATCTAACGACCGTGTGGCAAAAGAATATTTCAACGACCCCTCTGGCTCGCTCTTCCCTGATGCCGGTTCCGGATGTACCCTTCCGGAATATCCGGGGCTGACGGCTGAAGCCGCAACCATGATTCTGACCAATGCCCTCCTACGCCAACAACGAGCGTTATCGAACTCCTTTTTCTGGAAGTTTGAAAAAAAGCTCCAAAGACAAATCAATAAGTTGCCGTGGTCTAAAACAAAACAGCCGACACGGCACTGATCCTCCGGCTTACGATCCGAAGCCCCTTAAACTGAAAGATGATCCGTATATTTCGATGGATATTTCTTCAGCAGCCGGTTTAGTGCATAAACCCACTCGCGTATATTTTCGGTTTGCAGATATTCCCTAAGGAATACCACCCGCCACTTTAGCGGGACCAGCGGCAGCGCCCGCTCTAGAAGATGGTGAAGATTATTCAGTCGTTTACCGCGCGACAGTGCAGAACCAAACCGGGCATCCTCATAATCCAGCAACAGAAAGCGAAAACGCGGTGCCCGGTCACTCACCACAACCATGGTATTGCGCAGGGAAAAATCAACGTGCCCGATGCCCTTCCCATGCATATTCCGCACAAACCCCGCAAAGAGCCTAACCAGATCCAAATCGATTCCATGCTCCCGGATATAATGATCCGTTCGGTGGGCATAGTCGCAAAGCTCAGAAACGACCATATACGGTCCGCCGGCCCGTACCCTGACCCAACCGATCATTTCAGGGCATGCCACCTGGCGGGCCTTAAGTTTAAGAGCAGAGGCAAAGGCCCGCTTTGCCTTGGATAATCCGCACAGGTTCCGAGCTTTTGCTCGCATCCGGTCATCATAGAAGAGTTTGACACAGCACCGGCGGCCACCGAGTTTCACGCCAACAACTCCAGCCCGCTGACCACTATTCAGCTTCCAAAGTTCGGGATCATCTACAGGGTGTTTCCACTCAATTCCACAACCGTCATATGTCTGCATCACCTTCTCAGCTACCGCTCGGACATAACCGGCATCTTTAGTCTTCAAAGCACAAATCTTCATGCTCACGAGTTCCTTTTGCTTATCCTTAGAAAAATAGTATCAAAGTACAGAAATTATCTGATCAATCATTGTTTCCGAGATCGCTTTTCCCGTTGGAAAAGCAAGGACTTCCATAGCGGCCTCTTCTGTGAACGGCAAAGATAATGCACCCTGCGCAAGCCTTGTTCGATAGGGCTCCATTTGATGACAACCTGGCCAGAAATAACGCCGAACGAGAATATTTTCAGCATGTAATATCTCCATTAACTCATCGCGGGAATAAGGGTATTCCGATCCGACCCTCACAATAACATATTGATAATTACAGCGTTCCACCTCATTAAACTCGAGTAGTTCAAGGCCATTAATCCTGGATAGCCCCTCCCGATAGAAGTCATAATTCCGCTTATTCACAGCAATGACACCATCCAGAGATTCCAATCCGGTTAAACCCATGGCTGCACATATTTCGGTCATTTTTCCATTTGTCCCGGCATATATAACGTCATCCAACTCTTCATAACCGAAGTCGTGCATCTTTCGGATTTTTTCTGCCAGTTCATTATCATTGGTAACAACAGCGCCACCCTCAAACGTATTAAAAAACTTGGTGGCATGAAAGCTGAAGACCTCGCACGCGCCAAAATTGCCAATCATTGTTCCCTCGGCAGAGCAACTGAAAGCATGTGCCGCATCATACATCAGTTTAAGATTATATTTATCCGCAACTTCCTTCAATGCGTTTATATCCGCAGGGCGGCCATATAAATGAACACCGATAATTCCGGTAGTGTCCGGCGTAATCAACTTTTCAACTTGTGTTGGATCAATGCACAGCGTTTCGGGGTCAACATCACAGAATACGGAGGTAATGCCCTGCCACTCCAATGCATGGGCCGTGGCAATAAACGTTAACGACGGCACAATTACTTCACCTTTAAGACCTAGAGCCCGGATTGCAACTTCAAGTGCAACCGTTCCATTACACATTGCGATACAATGGCGCACATTCAACCGTGCTGCTAATTGTTGCTCTAATTCTGAAACCATGGGACCATGGTTAGACAACCAGTTCCGGTCCAGTATAGCGTTGATACGCCACATCAATTCTTCTCTATTCCCGATATTGGGACGGCCGACGTGAAGCATATCCTTAAATAGAGGCTCACCACCATTGATCGCCCGTTTTCTCATAAACCACCCTACTTAAATTAATATCAATAAGCGCTGCTGTAACCCAGTGGCCCCGTATCACTAAACAGGATTCTCTGCTGCTAACGAGATTGCCGGCCCACTTTTTCATCAGGCGAAACACCGAATTCCTTTAAAAACAAAGATTCCGCCGTCCGCTTCACATTTGCCCAGAAGGCCCGGTTACTCTGAAGCACGTCTCGCAGCGGTGCATCTGCATAGATACGCATAAACCGGAAAAGATCGCGCTGCGTCAACCCTATCTCCATGGCTGAAAAATAGAGTCCGCCCAGATCCTTTATAATCCAGCGGCGCGGTGTTTTCTTTCGGATCTGTGCGCGGTGCAAATCGATCAGTGAAGCGGTAAAGTTTAAGGGATCAACATTTTCCCGGCCGCAGGAAACATCCAACAGGAAATGGCAGATATAATAATCACGATGATTCATCCCGCTCTCATGCATTTTCCTGCTGACCGTAGCCAGCTTTTCTATGAGCGCTTTTTTTAATGCAAAAGTCGGCGGATTGTCCGGCCAGTCACGGCAATAATCTTCGAGACTTTCCGTGTCTATGAGATCCTCGGTAATAATAAAGGAATCCTGCCAGGCCGGGTTATTGCCTCGCGTTCCATATGCGCAGGGAACCATGGTATCGATGCCCAACTCAGTGAGCCTTTTAAGCGCCGCCCACTCATTCTCCGCACCCAGCACCGGCTTTTTGAACTGGAGCAGGTTCTTGATGATTTCTTTCCATCCCACACCATGATGAATCTTTGCAAAGTAACTTTTTCCGTTCAGGAAAAAGCGCAAGGTCCTACGACTTTTCACCGCACGAAAAATATCACCATCCAAACGGTCGGTAGCATCGAAAGGGTCCTGCCCATTCCATGCCTGCTTAAACTCTTCCCGAAGATAAACCATCAATCCCGCTTCCCCATCGTTTGCTCAATAATATCTGCAGCGCGTTCGTGCTGACTATAAAGGTCGGTCTCCGCCGCATAGGCCAGCCCATTGGCTCCCAATCTTTTCAGATCAGCTTCGGAGAGCAACCTTTTTAACGTACTGTTCAACTGCCCTTGTTCAAAAGGCTCGGCAAGTACGACACCGCCACCTGACCGCTCAATATACGGAGCATGGCCGCAAGCCGCCGAACAAACTATAGGTAGACCGGCCGCCAGTCCTTCAAGTAAAACAATTCCTGCGGCTTCATTTACGGAGGGATGAATCATCAGGTCTGCCGCAAGCAACAAATGAGGCACATCGTCCCGCCCTCCTAAAAATTCGACGCGTTCCGAAACCCCGAGATTTCTTGCCAGCTTCATGAATCGAGCGGGACGATCTTTTCCAACCACCAGCAGTTTTGTTTTTCCGCGTAATACATCGGGCAGAGAAGCCAAGGCACGGATCGAGCGATCCAGCCCCTTGGTAATAAAACCTGAACCAACCTGGATCAATATTTTCTCATCCGGACCAACACCAATTGTTGCACGAAGCTCATCGCGCACCTCATTCGCATCAATCGGTTTTCGACGCGACGGATCCATTCCCGGGGGAAGAAGGTGCAAGCGGGATTCAGGGGTATGATAGAAGTTGACATACCCGGTCATCTGACGCTCGGATATCAACAAAATCTCCGTATCAGATCGTTGAGAAAAAACGGCCTCTTCAAAAGCTGCATAGGTACGATAACGGCTGCTAAGTCGATAGAATGGACCCCGTTGGGTTTTGGCCTTTTCCGCATAGCAGTTGTCGGCGGAAAAATAGACATCGAGTCCTGGCATGCGGTTGAAACCGATGACTCCATCAACTGGACTCTTTTTCAGTTCATCCTGAACATATTCGGTAAATCGGGCGGCTTTCCCATGATTGGTTGCCGATCGGCTGGGAACCAGCTGAACATCAAACCCCTCCGGAATATCGCCCTCCCACGATCGAGTATAAACCACGATGGCATACCCGCGCTTCCGACATTCCAATGCAATGCGTAAAAAATCACTCTGCAAACCGCCAAAGGGAAAGTATTTGAATAGTAAAAAGGCCAGCCTAGGCTTCATTCTTAGCCCCTTCAGCTTGTTTCCTTTGCTCCAGCAAATGCCGGTTTCGTGGTTTTTTCCACCAGGCGGCAACACGCCTTTCGTTTTTAGAATCTACCTTTAAGCGCCAAACCTCTGCCGACTGCCGGACGTCGGGATTGCCTGCAACGTATCCTTTCCACATTGCATCCCAATCCGACTCTGGTTTATCCAGCAAACTGCCCGGATATTTGATCTGCACCAAATTTTTAATGCGTTCCCGCTCAGGAATCTGCCTGTATTGGCGTGTGCGGTCGTTGTCGATATAGATAAAAACAGGCTGAGCCATTTGTGCATCGCGCACGAGCACATTGCCCCAGCGTAAATCCCCATGCACAAAACCGGCCCCGTGTAACCGACCGATTTCCTGCCCGAAGAGAAATCGAAAGCGCTGCAGGTCCGACAACGTGATTTCCGACTTCTCCATAAGATAGTTATAAACACTGTCATCAGCATTCGCTTCTTCTGACACAACAAAAGTCCGCATTCCTTTACGGGCATGGCAGACAATGTCAGGTGTTTCAAAACCATTACGATTCAATGCATGCGCCATACGATAGAGATGATTTCCGCGATTTAACACTCTTAGCTGTTTCAGCGGATTGCGATACCGGAATTCCTTAAAAAACCACATTTTTCCGGCCCATTCAAAACGATAAACCCGGGTCGATTTTGAACACTTGATTGCCTCAAAATTAGGCTTATCCTCTTTCGAATCAGCACAACACAACTCAGCAAATCCCTTCGCATCAGTCACCCCACAAATGCTGACGGTCCACTTCCTGAGTTTTATTTTTTTGCATTCAATCTGCATAGATCTTCAATTGTTCGGAGAACGCTTTTCTAGTCAATCGCAATCGCCTATATTTTCCCACATTCTATTGCTCTTGCCATGCTTAACCTAAAACAGTACCAAATCAACGCATTGAAGACCGACAGGCCCTCTCTACAGGAAAGATAATTTGATAAAACTACTATCCATTCTGATTTTTGTAAGCATTTCAACCAGTGCCCAGCTTGCCGACGAACTGCCGAAGGGCCTTGTGCTCAACATGGACTTTGAACAGGTCCGGGACGGTTTGATTCCCAGCAAAGCACTCTTTCCCTTGTATATCCCGCAAGGAGAGCTCGGAATTGAAAGCTTTAATAACCGCAATATGCTGGCCTTCCAGTTTGGTCAGGGACTGAACATTCCCCACAGTTCACTGCTCGATCCAAATGGAAGCGAGTGGATTATTTCCATTCGCGCCTTTCCTCTTACGGATGGAATTATTGTATCGCAAAGCAATGATGATCATGGCTATGCAATTTATATGAAAGACGGACACATCTCAGCAGCTGTACGTAGTGGCCACTCAACATTCACGCTTCAGGAACGAGCCGACCGCGGTCGGCAAAAATATACCAAACGCTGGGTAACCATTGAATTACGCATCAAGGATGGCATGGCGCTGATGAACCTGAACCGAAAACGGGTAGGCATGGTGCGCCAGCAACCGGCTCTCAACGGCGAAAACCTGCGCTTGCGACTTGGAAATCATAATACGCTACCTAATCCGTTTAAAAACTCCAATGTCCCTTCTACAGGGTTTACCGGAGCCATCAATTCCTTCAAAATCCTCCGGCAATAGCTTACTGGCTTTGTTGATGTCAGCATTAATCGAAATCCGGATAGGCTATGGAAAATCTAAGTATCATCATTACATTCATCGGCTATCTCATTTTCATGCTGGCGATCGGCTCACATTTCTACAAACGGAATGAATCGCTTTCGGACTATCTGATTGGCGACCGCAAGCTCAACAAGTGGGTCACATCCATGAGCGCACAGGCCTCGGATATGAGCGGATGGCTTCTTCTTGGATTGCCGGGATATGCCTATCTACAGGGTCTGGAAGCCTGCTGGATTGCTCTGGGACTGGCCGTTGGCACCTATCTTAACTGGAAATTTGTAGCTCGGCGGCTGCGTTGCTACACGGAAATCGCGGGCGATGCTATTACCCTGCCCGATTATTTTGCAAACCGTTTCAACGACCACAACCGTCTGCTGCGGGTACTTTCGGCCGTATTTATTTTAATTTTCTTCCTGATCTACACCGCCTCCGGGTTTGTGGCCGGGGCCAAACTCTTTGAGACCATATTCGGCCTGCCCTACCATAGCGCGTTGCTCATCGGCGTGGCCGTCATTATTTCCTATACCGCACTCGGTGGCTTCATGGCGGTCAGCTGGACCGACTTTTTTCAAGGCATCATCATGTTCTTTGCCATCATCACCGTACCGATGCTGGCCATCCATGCATCAGGCGGATTTAATCAAACGCTTTCCACCCTGCAGACCGGCGACGACGGATACCTGAACCTGTTTACCAGAGTCGACGGGCAGCCCATTACTGCGCTCTCCATCATCTCCCTGGCCGCGTGGGGAATCGGATATTTTGGGCAACCGCATATTCTAACCCGCTTCATGGCCATCCGCTCACCCGATGAAATCAAACCGGCCCGGCGAATTGCCATTACGTGGGTGGTTGTCAGTCTTGCCGGGGCCCTGCTGGTTGGACTGGCCGGAAAAGCTCTCCTTGGAAACGAACTGCCGGCTACTCAGTCGGAAACCATTTTCATGGTCCTCGTCAATCAGCTTACCCATCCTGTAATTGGGGGCATACTGCTCGCCGCCGTTCTAGCAGCCATCATGAGCACGGCTGATTCACAGCTATTGGTCACTTCGTCGGCTCTCACTGAAGATTTATACCGTGTAATGATCCGTCCGAAAGCCGGGGAAAAGGAACTGGTATGGGTCAGCCGGGGCACCGTTATCGGGGTTGCGATTATTGCCTGCCTGATTGCCATCAACCCTGAAAGTAGCGTGCTGGGCCTGGTGTCCTATGCATGGGCGGGTTTTGGCGCAACATTTGGTCCATTGGTCCTGATGTCGCTGTATTGGAAAAGAATGACGCGCAACGGCGCAATTGCCGGTATTATTGGCGGCGGTATGACCGTTCTAATCTGGAAGCAGCTTGAGGGCGGAATTTTCGATCTTTACGAAATTGTTCCCGGGTTCCTCGCTTCCACACTGCTGATTATTATTTTCAGCCGTATGGAAGCGAAGCCCGACGAATCGGTTCAGCGGGCGTTTGAACAGGCCCGAAATTAAATTGCTGCCGCCTGAACCTTCTTTGCCGCTTTACGGCGGGCATTGCGACGACGCTCACTCGCAGGAACTGCAAATAGAGGGGTTGATCCAACAAGGCCCATCAGGAGAAACAATCCGATAGCAGTTCCGAACGGAAAGACCAGCAGATTACAAATGGCGAGTACATACCCCAACGACATACCCCAGCCCTTTTTCCTGAATACACCGAACGCGGTCACCAACGACAAAAAAATCAGAGCCGAGAACACCGTAGGAAGCAGCCATACCACGCCCTCGGCAGCATTCATCCTTATCAGGTTAATCACCAGCAGTCCTAGATAGAGAAGCGGAAGAACAATACAACAGATTCGCAATAACCCCATCCAGACATCGGTCATCTCAAACTGCTGTTTTCTGCTCCGTGATTTTGATGCATGCGTTCGGCGCCCTTGCCAGGCATCCATTGTTTTCGGGGCCGCATAAATACTGGTGGTATCAAGCCCGTCAACAGCATCCTCCGGGTCCGAATCGTATGCACTTCCTCCATAACCGCGACGCGCCTCGGTCCGCCTTACACGCGTAAGCTCAAAAAAGCCTAATACGCCAAGTGCCAGTATCGAAACCCCTAAAAGCGTAATATTGGATTTCCTTGAGCTGTTGTATTTTTCAAGCAACTGCCCCGACTCATGCATATCGTATAAAGAGTTTGCTGATACCCCTACCAGCAACGCAAATATAACAATCCCTGTGACCCTCAACATTCGCAGCATAACGCGTCCTCCCACTCCTACCGACGTAACATGATCAGATTAGTCACAGCGGGGCAATTGTCAACGATGTTGCTAGTATTTTTTACTACCACGCCGCCATTGTTATATTACAGACTATAGATCACTTTTTATCCTAAATGCAGTATATGCATAACCTTAATGCCTAATAGTCCGCGATTTTAAACTATTCGCTCAGTATCCCTATCAGAAAAATATGTTCCAGAGACGGCAAGTTGTGTAGAAATTCCCGATGCAATTCTTCGAACAACTCATTGGAACACAATCGGGCCTGGTTCTGGCCTTTATAGCAACCGCTGCCCTCGTGGTACTGGCCGGAATCCGGCTCAGCATTTATGGCGATGCGCTTGGCGACAGAACCGGACTTGGAAATGGCCTGATCGGCCTTATTTTTCTTGCCGGCGTAACCAGCCTACCCGAACTGGTCGTATCCCTGACTTCGGTCATTAATGCGACCTCTCTGGCCCAAGGCTCCGATCTGGCTACCGGAAATATGCTGGGGTCAAATGTATTCAACCTGCTGATCCTCGCCTTTATGGCGCTGCTCTTCGCAAAAAAATTCAAGCCGCAGGAGATGGAAAACGCTCACACTGATTCCACGGTATACGGACTGGTGATGCTTATCCTTTTTTCCGGAGCATACATCGCCTCAGACTGGGTACCGAGGACAGCTCCCATCCTTAACTGCTCGTGGTTCGTACTTTTACTCCCTCTTGCCTATGGCTTCATTCTGGTGCGGGAACATCGGCAACACCAAGAGGTGGATGAACCTCATCTACCGGAAGAAACAAAACTCACCCAGCTTCCCGCAATTCGCTTTTACAGTGTTCTGCTCGGACTTTGCGGACTTATCATCTTCGGAGGAATCATACTTTCCATCCTGGGCTCCCGTATGGCGCTTCCACCGGAACAAGGCGGTTTCGGACTGGAAGCCAGCCTGATCGGAACGCTATTTCTCGCCATCTCAACCAGCCTGCCGGAGCTGGTCATATCGTTTGCCAGTATTCGCCTGGGATTTCTGGACATGGCGGTAGGAAATGTACTCGGCAGCAATATGTTCAACCTGCTGATCATCTTTGTGGCCGATGTTGCCATGCGAAAAGGAAACCTGCTTGAACACGCTTCGCCCAAACACTGGATGAGTGTTATTCTCATCTTTTCGCTGACCCTGCTGGCCAGCGCACTCCTGCGCACCAAATCAAACAAGACGTCCATTCCGGTCGCGCTCAGCATGCTCATACTCTACCTCGCCGCTATGGCGTTATTTATGTAATAAAAAAGGTTCATGCCCCATTTCCGTGTAATCGGCAACGTAGACACGAAGGCGAAGCCAACCGACGCCCTCGTCGCTTTGCACACGCATAGTCTTCCGTTCGGCGGGAACGCGACGAGGGCGTCGCGTCTACATCCAGTGCATGCGCTTTTCTCCACGCAAATGGATCATGAACCGGATGGTACTTCCTTAAAGGGCCGTTTGCATGAAGATCTCAGACTGGAGGGCCAGGTTCCATCCGAGCCACACCGAAGCAAGGCAGCTCGGACAGAGCCTCGCCCTCCACCCAATGTTCCTCGCTTTTCAACCTACTCGACAGACGCATAAATCCGCCCCTACGATCAAAAATGCCGGTTTCACCTGCTTCCTGGATGGAAGGTCATTTTGCTTAAGGAATTGCCATTCGGATCATGAAAAAGGGCGGCCGAAAAGCCGCCCTTCCCACTTACATCACCACGGAAAAGCTAGTAGCGATAGTGCTCAGGTTTAAACGGTCCTTTTTTCGGAATACCGAGATATTTCGCCTGCTTGTTCGTCAGCGTATCGAGTTTTACGCCAACCTTTTCAAGATGCAGACGCGCCACTTCTTCATCGAGGAACTTCGGAAGCACATAAACACCGACCGGATACTTGCCCGGATTGCAATACAGTTCCATCTGCGCCAGCACCTGATTGGTAAAGCTGTTGGACATTACAAAGCTCGGGTGGCCGGTGGCGCAACCAAGATTCACCAGACGGCCTTCGGCCAGCAGAATAATACTGTTGCCCTTCGGCATCGTAATTTTGTCGACCTGCGGCTTAATGTTCGTCCACTTGTATTTCTTCATCTTCTCAACCTGGATCTCGGAATCGAAGTGACCGATGTTGCAGACAATCGCCATGTCTTTCATCTTTTTCATGTGACGTTCTGTAATAACATCGCAATTACCGGTGGTGGTTACAAAGACATCGCCGATCAGGCAGGCATCGTTCATATTCATCACTTCATACCCTTCCATCGCCGCCTGCAGCGCGCAGATAGGATCGATTTCAGTTACGATAACGCGGGCTCCCTGTCCAATGAGCGACTGGGCACACCCTTTACCGACATCACCGTATCCGGCAACCACGGCAACCTTACCGGACAACATCACGTCGGTGGCACGCATGATGGAGTCGACCAGCGAGTGACGGCATCCGTAGAGGTTGTCAAACTTGGACTTGGTAACGGAATCATTCACGTTGAAAGCAGGGAAGAGCAGCTCGCCCTTTTCTTCCAGCTGATACAAACGATGAACCCCTGTAGTGGTTTCTTCAGAAACACCAAGGATGTTTTTCGCAATGCGGGAGAAACGCTTCGGATCTTTTTTCAGAGCTTTCTTAAGCTGCTTCAGGAAAACCGCTTCTTCTTCGCTCTCGGGAGTCTTATCTAGAACTGACGGATCCTGCTCTGCTTTTACACCCAGTTGAACAAACATAGTGGCATCACCACCATCGTCGAGAATCACATTCGGCCCCTTGCCGTTGCCCCAGTCCAGAATCTTATCCGTATATTCCCAGTATTCCTCCAGCGTTTCGCCTTTAACCGCAAAAACCGGTGTGCCCTTTTTGGCAACGGCAGCCGCGGCATGATCCTGCGTGGAAAAAATATTGCAGCTTGCCCAGCGAACCTTTGCGCCCAGCGCCTGCAGCGTTTCAATCAGCATGGCGGTCTGGATCGTCATATGCAGCGATCCGGTAATGCGCGCGCCCTTCAGCGGCTTTTCTGCACCATACTTTGCCCGCAGAGCCATCAGCCCCGGCATTTCGTATTCAGCAAGCGCCATTTCCTTGCGGCCGAACTCCGCCAGTGAAATATCTGCAATTACATAGTCCTGTACGTTTTTCTTCGCGGTTTTCTTAGCCGCTTTCTTTTTTCCTGCCATTGGAAGTCTCCGTTTGGTTTAAGTTTTAGGTTTTAAGTAGTTTTGTTGCCGACCACGATTAAGACGGAAAGATCCGGGATGGATCCCGCAAGCGAGTCGATGACCTGCGGTTCAATGCCTGCGCGCTGCAGCCACTCCCGGATTTCGATGGGATCGAACCCCAGCCATTGGTCCGCCCACTCTTCACGAGCCCATTCATGTTCATGTCGTACGAGATCGAGAATAATAAGCTGCCCGCCCGGCCTTAACCCTTCAGCCGCCAGACGGACTACATCCTCCGGGTGCGAGGTATGATGTAATGCCTGACTCAGGAACACGGCATCAAATGCCTCGCCCGACAGATCCAGACTTTCAAGATTGCCAACCCGCAGATCGAGCTTATCCAAAATATTTTGTTCAGCGGCACGTTCGGACACAAGCTTGAGCATCTTTTCCGACTGGTCAAAGGCAACCACCTTTTCAGCAAAGCGTCCCAACAAAAGCGCTAGCGCTCCTTCGCCGCAGCCAAGGTCCGCCACCCGCTGCCCGGCAAATCCTGCAGCCAGTCCGGCTGCTAATGCCTGCCAGCCCCCGCCCGGTTCCGTGAGCGATCCATAGCGTCCGGCAATTTCATCAAAGAATTCCCGGCTTTTACGCCGGCGCAGATCCAGCACGCGATCGACCGCCGCCGCATCCCGGTTTGCAACCGGAATATCTTTCAGCCGTTCATTCAGAATCTGGGCAAAAGAAGCATCCCGGAAAAGTTCCCCGCGATTGTAGTACACAGACGTCCCGTCGCGGCGGGAGGCAACCAGCCCGGCTTCCCGCATGGGTTTAAGGTGACGGCTAACCGTCGATTGCGGCATTTCCAGCGCCTGAACCAGCTCAGCCACAGAAAGCTCCGCCTGATCAATCGACCGCAGAATACGTAAGCGCCCCTCATCTGCCAAAGCCTTAAAAATATCAAGAATATCACTCATTATCCATATATCCGAATTTCCGGATAAAAGGATATTTCCCCGTTCCTGTCAACGTCGGAGCGTGAAAATCGATGATTTGCGCTTGTTTTTATACCCGCATGCCGTGACCGTACCCGCTTTACGAAATTCAGGAAGATTTTAATGAAAATGGAAAATAACGCACTTTCGATCGGTTCCGTGATCGGAATTCCCATTCGACTGCATGTCTCACTGCTGATTGCAGTTCTCGTGCTGTCGCTCGTTTCCGGATTGAGTTTTTTAGCCATCCTAATTCTTGCCGTCGGAATTTTCGGCAGCATTGCCCTGCACGAGTTGGGTCATTCTGTCGTTGCCCGGGCAAAGGGAGGCTATATCCACGAAATCGTGCTCTACCCTTTTGGGGGAGCCGCAAAGATTTCAAATATTCCGAAACGTCCGGTGGACGAAATCATGGTGGCGCTGGCAGGCCCTGCTGTGAGCCTGCTGCTGGCCCTGTTTTTCAGGCAAATTAATTCGGAGTTGTCTTACGTTCTCAGCTACATAAACGCCATGCTGTTTTTCTTCAACATACTCCCCGTCTTTCCAATGGATGGGGGGCGGGTGCTGCGCGCGGCATTGACGCTGAAGCATGGCCGGGTGGAAGCCACGCGCATGGCGGCTACAACGGGAAAATATTTCTGTGGCTTGTTTGTACTAGTCGGCCTGTTTGGTATGCCATTCGAGTTAATCTCGATAGGATCATTCTCGATCGGACCAATGAAACCCAGCTTTATGCTGGCGTTTATTGGCGGCTATATCTATTTCGCGGGCCAAACGGAATACCGGATGGTACTGATGGAAAATCAGGCTGAACGGTTCAGCGGAAACCGCGAAGGACAGATTGATGTAGAAGTCAGCCCGCCTCCCTACGCAACGGGCGGCGGCAGCACAGAATCGTTTTCTGAAAAGCTAAGAAAACTATTCCGCCGGTGATTCTGTTTCCGAGGTCTGCATTTCGGGAATATTGGGCTGAACCTGCATATAGTCGTCCTTTGCATCTTCCTGACGGGCCAGATGCTCAACAATCACAAATTGCCAGACCGCAATCACCACCAGCAACACGATGACTATAGCCCCCATGCTGCTCCAGAAATATTTTTCGTTGTCTGATTTACGCGACAAATGAAGCAAGCGACGAAACCCCGTGTTCTTGCTGCGGCGCTTACGGTTACGCGTTTCATCAAAAGCAGGTTTCGAGGCTGAACGACGCCGCCGACCTTTTTTCGGGGGTTTATTTCCGCCGATAGGCATCGGTTCGCGTTCCTTGTAAATATCAGTATCAGACATGTTAAATCCTGTTGCTAAAGAAACAGGGAAAGTAGCTCAAACATTGGAACGCGTCCAACTAATCCCGATCCAAAAGCTCCACCGTCCGCTGAATCACCCCGCGGTTCTCATTAACCGCTTTGGCCGCGGATTCACCTAGCTGCCGGCACATATCGCCATTGGAAAGCAGTTTGCGAATACCCGCTTCCAGGCTTTCAACATCAGCCACCTGCAGCAATGCATTCTTCTTCATGAACACAGGCATGACTGCGGGAAAGTTTTCCATGTTAGGACCCACCACCACAGCCTTACCATACATCGCTGGTTCAATCGGATTCTGCCCGCCATGTTCGGTTAGGCTTTTCCCTACAAAAATAATATCGGCCTGCGAATAAAAATTACGCAGTTCGCCTGTTGTATCGATGAATAATACATCCGGTTGTTCTGCTTCCTTAAAATCCTCGATCCGGCTCCGGCGAACAAAGCTCAACCCCCGCTCTTTCAAACACTGCACCACTTCTTCCGCACGTTCTACGTGACGCGGAACAAGAATTAAAAACAGATCCGGATATTCTGTTTTCAGCTTTTTGTATAAATCGCAGAGGATAGCCTCCTCGCCCGGCCAGGTGGATCCTCCGAGCAAAACAGTGGCCCCTTCCGGAATGTGCAGCTTCCGCATAATTTCAATAGCCGTCTGTTCTCCGGCAGGATCCCGTTCGGCAACATCAAATTTCACTGTACCCATCAGGTGTACATTTTTCTTTGGTGCACCAATACCGATCATGCGGGATGCATCCACCTCTCCCTGAACACAGATGGGATTAATACGTCGCAATACATCGGCGGTGAGTGGTCGTAGTCGGGAATACCCTTTGTATGAGTTTTCCGACATACGCCCGTTAACCAGGGAAATTGGAATCCCCTGGTTATCGGCCAATCGGATCAGGTTGGGCCAGAACTCCCCTTCCATCAAAACGATCCGTACCGGATTAATGATGCGCAGCACCTTGCGGATGATGACCGGAAGATCAACAGGAAAATAAAACAGCACATCCCTGGGATCGATCTCTTTCCGACCAATCGCATGGGCCGTTGAGGTGGTTGTGCTCAAGGCAAAGTAGGTGTCCGGATACTTTTCGCGATAGGCCTTGATAAACTTAAGGCCGACATAGATTTCGCCTACGCTGACTGCGTGCACCCAAACACGCCGATGTTCTCGAATCTGGGCTTTGGTCTTGGTGCCGAAGTGGCCGACCCGCTGCTCAAAATGCTGCCCGTAGCCTCCCCGCTTCAGCATGCGAGAAATAAACTTCGGCAGCATAAACAGGAAAACGATCGGAAACAGCAGATTGTAAAGAATCCAGAGCATGGGCAAAAAAGTGGCGGGACGCGAAGCGAGGCGCACGCCAACACTTCAGCCGATCCCGCCCTGTTCTTCCTTAGAATTTAAGGTCGGCTTTTTTCAGGCGCGCAGCCAGCTCGTTCAGAACCCGCTCGTCATCTGCATCGCCGGCAGATTCGAATACCGCACCGAAACGGACAAACGGACCGGTGTTATCCCACGGCACGGTGGAGATTCCGTAGTTTTCAATCAGGAAGAGTGAAGCTTCTTCCGCATTGGCAAACTCAACATCGCCCGCGCCTTTCGGAGCCTTCAGGTACATGAAGAAGGTGCCGCCCGGCATTTGGGCATCGAAACCGACCTCTTTCAGCACCTCGGCCATTTTACGAAGCCGCTGTTCGTAGTGATCGCGGATCCCGTCAGCCAGGCTCACATCGGCAATGCCGGCGCAAGCCGCTTTCTGAATCGCGAGAAACTGACCGCTGTCGCAATTGTCTTTGATGGTCGCCAGTGCATTAACCGCCCACTCGGCACCGCAGAAGAATGCAATACGCCAACCGGTCATATTGTACGCTTTCGACATTGAATGCAGTTCCAGCGCACAATCCTTGGCACCCGGACGCTGAAGGAGCGATGTACGTTCGCTGTCATAAACCAATGTGGAATACGGTGCATCCTGTACGATCAGGATGTTGTGCTTTTTCGCGAAGGCAATCAGTTCGTCGTAGAACTCCGGCGTGGCAACGGCACCCGTCGGATTATTCGGATAGTTGATATAAAAAAGTTTGCAGCGGTCGGCCAATTCGGGATCGATGCTGGAAAGGTCTGGAAGAAATGCATTTTCTTCGAGCAACGGAATGTCCACCACTTCAGCACCGAGGTATTTGGAGTGCGTGGCCATGACCGGATAACCGGGAACGGTCTGAAAAACCACATCGCCCGGATTTACGAACGCCAGCGGCAGCATGGCCAGAGCCGGCTTGGTGCCGATGCTGTGATTGATCTCTTTTGCAGGATCAACTTCAACACCGAAAAATGTTTTCATGTAGTCAGCAGCCGCTTGTTTGAAGTCAGGACCGCCGTTATCGGCATAGCCGCGATTTTCCGGTTTGTCGCATTCAGCTTTCAGTGCTTCACGAATTGGAGCCGGAGCAATCTGATCGGGCTCGCCTACACCGAAGTCGAGGATTTCCAGATCGGGATGCAGTTCTCGTGCTTTGGCTTTTGCGCGTTTGATTTTTTCAAACTTATAGATTTCGGTCGATTTACCGAATTGGGTTCCACCGATACGATCGGCAAAAAGTTGTTCATGGTTCATTCAATTTCTCCTTATTTAAATCGGTCTTTCACTTTGGTGATCAGTTTGTCCAGTTCCTTGTTCACACTTTCACTGTTAAAATCCTGCAGGCTTATGGAACGGGAGGCATTCACATAAACGCCGTTTTCGATAGTCGGGTTCTCACGATAAAGACCCACCACCAGCTTTTCGCTAAGCACATCCACCGAAAAATATACCAAGTCAACCACGAGGCCGTCCTTGGTTTGATATTCTCTCGAAAAGACAAATTGCAGATTCCTCGCATACTCGCCCCGGATCGTAAATTGATCCTCCGTACGACGGTGCCTGAATCCGCGTTTCGTCATTGCCGATTTGATTATTCCTCCGCCTGAAATCATCGCATTCTCCTTCTTCAATAATATGAATACGCCGCAAAAGGCCCCATCATTGGAAAACCGTGTTTTGAGTCAAGGCAATAAGGCATATGAGTTGAACTTTCGGAGCGTGGGCAGGCATTAACCGGGAGCTATTTAACATCGATTACAATGTTGTCGAATCGCCACCATTCTTTGGCTTTGGCGACCTGCGTGACCTCAACAACCATCATAAAATAGACTTCCTTAGTGCCGGAGGGAACAATGAGCTCATCCAGCGTAACTTTCTGAAATTTTACGGATGGAGAGGTTACCTGCTTCTTAACCTCCCGAAGGGTATTGCCTTCAGCATCAATGCACATTAAAGCGAGATTAACCTTGGAGCTCTTTGATTTGGCTTTCCCGGCAATATCCACCTGGGCCGTAATCACCCATCCGGGCCCTGCATTTTCAACGATACGGGCACAGGCTTTCAATCCGGCTTCTTCACCCTTTGCAACGGTGTACATAGCGGATTTTTCGCCTTTACTGGCTGCTTTGGCATAAACGGTCCAGCCTTCGCCCTGCTTATTCCAACCTGTAAAATCGCCGGATTCAAAGCTGCTTTTGACCTGCGCCGATTCAGCCAGCATCGCGCTCGCCATCATCAACATTATTACCGCACCGAACTTCATCGTCTCCCTCTCTATCAATACCGGCAGAAAGCCATAGGTACTGGATACACTTTGCCTTTATGTGCTGAAACGGGACAAACTGCGAGCAAACAATAAGCTATTTTACATTCCACCTAATTTAAGACTCGCTCAATCTTTTAACGTCGGCCTCTACATGGAACAGCTGATGTGCTTCCGCCAGAACATCCGGAATTCTTTCGGCAAATGGACTTTTTTCCAGACAGGACCAGTCCATCCCTTCAATTTCTTTTACCTGCTGTCCGGGAAACCAGTGGCTGGCATTACCGAGCAGGTTATAGCGCATTTTCGCAAACTCCTCCAAACCAAGCCCCTTGCTAAATGTCCAGAGGCGCAAGGATTCCTTCACATTAATATTACCCGGTGTTTCCGTGTAGTGCGGTAATCCTTCATGCCATCCATGAACCCAGTCGGCTCCCAGGTCCGCTTCCAGGGATTGAATAATCTGCTGCTCAATACTGCTAACAACGGGATCGTTCATATAGTTGGTCACTGCCGCAATATGCTCATCAAAATCGGAAGGTCTAGAGGCCCCTATACTCAGGGTATGAACATCCGGGCGGGCAAGGCAGTAGAGGTCATTCCACTGCATTGGGGTGAGCGGCCGGCATAGCTTTGCCATCTTTTCTGTTGGATTATACAGCATTCCGCCTTTGTCGTTAGGGCTGATGATAAAGACGCCCATATCCATTTTCGCTGCGGCATCAACCATCGAACGATGAAGCTGATCATAGATAAAATACCAATGAAGGTTTACATAATCGAACTCCCCGGTTTCACAGGCAGGAATGACCACTTCCGGACCGGCATGGGTTGAAAAGCCGCAAAACCGGACGCGCCCCTCTTTCTGTAGCTGGCGAACGGCGTCAAGACAGCCCCCCTTCCGAACGCACATATCAATGTGTTCAGGCAGATTGATGCCGTGGATCCCGATGAAATCAATATATTCGAGCTGCAGATATTTCATCGACGTTTCAAAGGTTTCCAGAAACTCCTCGGCCGAATCCTTCACACCGATCTTCGTTTGAACCAACAATTTATCCCGCTCGAACCGTGGCAATACCCAGCCCAGCTGCATTTCGGAAGGGCCATACCCCCTCGCGGTTTCAATATGATTGATTCCATTTTCAACCGCATAATGAATCGTCGCTTCTAGGTTTTCCTGGCCTGTCTTTTCAATCTTTGAAGGCTCCAGATCATCCCAGCCCTGCTGGTAGCGCATCCCCCCACATGTAAGTACGGGCATCTGTAGTTCGGTTCGTCCAAATCGTCGTGTTGGTACCTGCATGCTTTAGCCTTTTTTATCGAGTTCACCGCGAATCAGTTCCGCGGTTTTTTTTCCAATACCGGGTGCTTCTGAAATTTCCTGAACTGTAGCCCGCCCTAATCGCGCTATCGAACCAAAATGCTTTAGAAGCATTTCCTTTTTTGAATTTCCGATCCCCGGGATTTCGTCCAACCGCGATTCCATAATCCGCTGACGCCGAAGGTCACGGTGATAGGTAATCGCAAACCGGTGCGCTTCATCGCGAAGGCGCGTTACCACTGTCAGCCCCGCAGAATGCCGCGGCAGAATCAAATTCCCGGAATTGTCGGTATAATCCCAGACAATCTCTTCATAGCGTTTGGCCAACCCGACAATGCGAAGCTGATCCAACCCCAGCAGCACTAATTCGGCCTTAGCAGCACGCAGCTGGGTAATCCCGCCATCCACCATCACTAATCCCGGCAGAGGTTTCTTTTCCCGAAGCAAACGGGAATACCGGCGGTGTACCACTTCAGCCATCGAGCGTGGATCATCCGCCCCCTCTACCGTTTTGATCCGAAAACGACGATAGCGGTTTGGATAGGGAACGCCATCCACCGCACACACCATGCTGGCAACTGAGTTGGTGCCGGAAATATTGGAAATGTCAAAACATTCAATAACGCGCGGTTCTGCCGAAAGCTTCAGTTGCTTCTGCAGTTCCTTCAAGCCCAACCGCGCTTCATCCTGTTTCATTTTCGGAGTCTTCCGAACCTTGGCTTTTTCTTTCACAGCCTGGTGCAGGTGCAGCAGCATGTCGCGTAATGCGGCTGCCTCCTCAAACCTCTGTTCACCGGAAGCCTTTTCCATTTCCGCCCGAAGATCTTTCAGCAACTCCATCCGCTCGCCACGAAGAAAAGCACAGGCTTCCTCCACACGTAGACGGTATTCCTTGGGCGTGACTTTCCCGATACATGGAGCGGCGCAGTTCGCAATTATATCGTTGCTGCAGTGTTTATAGGTATCGGCATCCGGCTCACGCGGCCGACACCGCCGAAGGCCAAAGCGCCGCTCCAGAAATTCAACCGCAACCTTGGCTGCCATCCCGGAGGTATAGGGGCCGAAATATGCCGCCCCATCGTTTTTTTTGATCCGGCATTTGCTGATCATTGGAAACGGATGCTGGATATCGACACGAATCATCACGAACCGCTTATCGTCTTTCCACAAGGTATTGTAGTGCGGGCGGTATTCTTTAATCAGTTTCCCTTCGGTCAGAATGGCTTCGGCTTCGGACTTCAGCACGACAATATCAAAATCTGCAATGGAGCTGATCAAGCTACGGATTTTGGGTTGTGCCGTTCGTTTCGTATGCTGGCGGAAATAACTCTGCACCCGCTTACGCAACGAAGCCGCCTTGCCGATATAGATAATTTTTCCGTCGCGGTCGCGCATCAAGTAGCACCCCGGCTTATCCGGCAGGGCCTTTAGCTTTTCCTTGATGATTTTCGAGTGCTCCATAGCGGGGAAATATACAGATGTCCCCCGACAAGGCAACCGAATCGCCTAGCTCACATGGCGATTCGGATATTTAACGAATTATATAGAAAGGATTTTGAGATCATCAAAAGATTCACCGTTGATGTACGTTTCTGCTTTAAACTCATTGACCGCTCGTAACTTCTCGATGATGGCAATAATCGCTCTGATATCCTTTTCGCATTCCTCAATTTCAGCGACTTGATCCATAGAGGTTGCCATCTGCTTCAATAAATACAAACGCATTTTCAACACAGTAGCTGGCTGGCCAATATGATGGGAGGCCGCACCTAACCCCTGAACCATGGTTCGGTGTCGCTCTGCATGAATCAGAGCTTTCTGCTGACTTTCGATGGTTTTTCTTAACTCACACTCTACGCAGTGCACTTCTTCGGCTAACTTAATTCGCACCCGCATTTCCTCCAGCACGGCATTAAGACCCTGTTCAATAAATTGCAGATCATCTGACTTTTGCGTATCCAGCAAAGTGACATGTTCGGGGAGCACCCCCCCCGGCAACGTCAGCGATATACCGACGAAGCCGAATAATATTTCTAGGGAACTTCAGAAGCATCAAAAAGCCGACGGAAGCCAGAATCACCATTAAAATAAAAATAAACAACGGTGGAAAAATCGATCGACGCTCTGCCTGGAACCAGATTAGTGCGCCCATATACAGAATCGATAACAAAGGAATAATCGTCATCAGCACAACGGCAACAATCGATTGATGTAACGCACCGTACGATTTAAGCTGAGGTAGTTGTCCGTTTAATTTCATTTATTCACTTCACATCAACTCAAACCGTCAATATTTCAACCCTGTTATGCAGCATACGAATCACTTCTGAATTCTTCTTCTAAGTCATGTTGTTCACAATCTGAATAGGCGTTCAGAAAATCGATTATTTCAGTTAAAACAATCTCAGCGTCATATCCTCTTGCCAATATTTCCAATCGATCTCCATACACAACACCTAGGATTAAGAGATCGAATATGCTGTGGGCATCGGCACAGTTATTTGAATTTATCAGCGTCACCTCGGCATCGTAGGAATGGGCAATCCGTGAAATCTCGGCCGCCGGTCTCATATGCAATCCGAGCCGGTTTTTAATACTTACCTTTCGACGAAAGCTTTTCATTGTTCCTCCCTTTTTTATGTAGGTTTGGTCTTGGTGCCTCTGATTATAAAGCCATTTATCCATCCAAACCGGAATGCAACCTTCCTGCATTGCCAAACAGAGCCGGTGATGTTTTAGAATCTCGTAAATTTGGTTCGTTTCCAGTTTTTCCACATATGCATAGCGTTCCTTGAGCGGCAGTTTCCTGATATCTTTCGCCGGGCAATTTCCCAATCCACTCAGCAGGGGGCATTCAATCAAAAGTCCAAAAACCCATGCCTTTGCTTCCTCGCAGTTTAAACTTTCGGAATATATCATTATACCATCAGCTTGATTGCCAAATCGTTGCCGCTCCCGAAGTTGATATCCATCTCTCCGTTATTGATCGCTACAGTTACATTTAAAAAACGCAGTGCTTTCCTCCAACAAGGTCATGTACCTGACACGTATGATCCACGCATGCTACATGCCATATAATAAAGTATTTAATACACTTTCCAATATTCCGTTTTAATCTATATATAGTGGTCTGAAATTAAGGGAATAAATCACCGCTGGATACGCACCTTTAACGGCTCAATTGCACTATTGCGAAAAAGTTGTGTGAATTCTTATTCTTAAAAGCATTATTCCTGTTCCTGCTTCCTGACAATTAAGGCTTGTGCCTGTTTAGACAAGGTATCAGCATGGTGCATCAAGATATGAAGATCCTGCTAAATATTCTAAATGAAATCTGGCTGGTTACAGTGGCGATGGCTCCATACCTCCTGTTTGGCTTTCTGATGGCCGGCATTCTTTCGGTGCTGATTTCAAAAGATTATGTCCGACGTCATCTTGGGGGTCACGGTTGGATGGGCTCCTTAAAAGCCGCAATTATCGGCGTGCCGATGCCAATCTGTTCCTGCGGCGTGATTCCTCTGGCCGCATCCCTTCGAAAACACGGGGCCAGCCGGGGTGCAACGGCATCGTTTCTAGCCTCAACACCGCAGACCGGCGTGGATTCGCTTATGATTACCTATGCCCTGTTGGGCTGGATTTTTGCCGTCTTTCGCGCAATGGCCGCATTCCTGTCAGGAATACTCTGCGGAACGGCAGTGTCCCTCGTTTCCACACAGGAGACTGAAGAATCCGATGACAACAAAGATGAATGTTGTCAATCCGAGCAGCCCAACATACTGGTTCGCATGCTCTCCTATGGATTTATATCTTTGCCGCGAGACATTTCCCGCGCAATGGTCGTAGGCATTGTCATTTCCGGCATGCTGAGCAGCCTGATTCCCGAAAACTTTTTTGCGGATCACATGGGCGACTCACCATTTGCCATGTTGGTTATGCTTTTGATCGGAATTCCGCTCTATGTCTGCTCTTCTGCATCCGTGCCGATTGCATTGGCCTTTATTAAAGCCGGAATATCACCCGGAGCGGCACTCGTCTTTCTCATAACAGGCCCAGCTACAAATGCCGCGACATTAACGACCCTGTGGAAAATTATCGGAAAGAAACAGTTGGCTGTCTTTCTGGCCACCCTCTCGGTATGCGCACTGGCCGCTGGATTCCTGATGAATTATTTTGATCCTGCATTCGGCATTGCGGAATGCGTGTGTCGGGATTGTTCATGCGACGAAGCCAAGGATATCTTTTGGGCCGTACTGCTGATCCTGGTGCTAATCTACGGAATGCTACCTCAACGCATAAAGGCCTGAGTTCAAACTATTAAAAAGAACCTATATTACCATAAGGCTACACTCTTTTTTTTCGGAAAGAAACGCCTTCATTTAAATTCTGTTATTTTATATATTCTGAGTCGTTGAAGGAGAAAGCAGGAAGGCATGAAGAGCACTAAAAGTTCAATTCTGATTATCGATGACCACCCCATTATTCATGATGGTCTGAAAACCCTGTTGAAATCCGAAAAAGATCTGGAGATCTGCATGACGGCTACTTCCGCGTCAGAAGCCACAGATAAACTAGCGGAAGACGGGCAGCCGGATCTTGCCATCATCGATCTTTCACTGGGTGATTCCGATGGAACCTATCTCATCCAGCGGCTTAAAACGCAATACCCCAGAATGCGGTTACTGGTTTATTCCATGTCGGAGGAAAAACTATTCGCCGAACGGGCTGCTATTGCCGGTGCTGATGGATATGTGATGAAAACATCTTCACCAACCGAGCTTAAGCAAGCCATACGGAACCTGCTGGCAGATGAACCCTATTTTCCTACCTCCATATTAAAACGAATCAAGAAAAGGCAGGCTGGTAGAAGTCAGGGACCTCTGTCACTGTTCGATTCACTTTCAAACCGCGAAATGGATATTTTCAAACTGATTGGGCAGGGGCTGGATACGATGAAAATTAGTGAGAAGCTCAATATAAGCCGCAATACAGCTGATACGCATCGTATCAATATTAAAAACAAACTGGAACTGCCCAATGGGAAAGCGCTGGACCGCTTCGCCTATGAAGTAATTCAACAGGGAAAAATTCCAGATTGAGGCGTGAGGCGTTTCAATAACAGCAGACCCGGTCAAACGGAAACCACGGGTCAATCGTAGCGCATCAAAAAACACAGGCAGGGCGGTAAGCCGGATTCTGTTCTCCTTACGGAGTCAGTCATTTATCTAGTGCGACCAACCCGAAACTCAAATGGAACGGGCAGCTCCTTGTTTCCTATTTGGTCTTGCTCCGGACGGGGTTTACCCTGCCCCCGCGGTTACCCTTGGGGCGGTGGGCTCTTACCCCACCCTTTCACCCTTACCCCGACGAATCGGGGCGGTATATTTTCTGCGGCACTTTCCATTCCGTGCGATCTGGCACACGGATTCCCACGTTAACCATGGGACGTCCTGCCCTGCGGAGTCCGGACTTTCCTCCCTCCGCCGAAGCGAAGAGCGACCGATACACCCTGCCTGCTAATAAAAGTGTTACGTTTTCAGTTTTAGGTTTTAAGTCTGATCCCGAGAAGGACTTAACACATAAAACCTAACTCTTAAAACTTATCTATCCGCGTTCCGGCGGATTGTATACGATGCGGCCGCAAAAGTTACAGCCCACAATCTTGGTAGGATTCCGCGCATCATTGGTTACCTGGGGCGGCAGTTTCATGTGGCATCCGCCGCAATGCCCACCGGGCTCAACCATTACAACCGCAAAATCGCGTTTGTTATTCATGATGCGGGTATACTTTTGAAGGATCGCCGGATCGCAACCTTCTGCCGCCCGTCTCCGGTCAGTCATCATTTTGTCGGCGCGCTCCTGCAGCTGTGCCGCACGGTCATCGAGTTCAGCCAGCTCATCCGAAATACCGGCCATTTCGCCATTCAGCTTTTCTTCGCACTCTGCAACAATGGCTTTCCCCTGTTCCAGGGCTTCCATCAGCTGGATTTCTTTTTCCTCAAGAGCCTTGATTTCGTCTTCTACGGTACCGATTTCTTTTACAAAGGCACGGTACTGATCGTTGGTCTGGGCTTCCATCTGCTGTTGCTTATACTTAACAACGCGTTCTTTCAGCGATTCAACCTCAAGCTCCTGCTCTTTAAGCGTCGCTTCCGTATGTTTCTTACTATCCAGTGCTGTTTCAAGCTTCTGCTTCGTACCGCTTAACTGCGCTTCAATATCGCTTTTGCGCTTCGGGATATCACGTATTTCCCGGGTAATTTTAATGAGCTTACGATCTTTTTTCTGCAATGCGTATATCGGTTCCAAGGGATGCGACACGAGCGACCTCCAAATTCAGTTTTCTAAAATCAAGCGGGGAATCTACCCCTTCACTCTGCACAAGTCAAAGCGATGCCGAGACTTATTTACTTCCCGGATGCACCAGGTCCAGCCCTTCTTTACAGAGCGGACAATCCGATGGATCATACGTTACCGGCTCAATATCCAGCAGGCTCACCAACGGGGCATTGAATGCAGCTTTGCCCCCGCTACGGTTGACCAGAATGCCGATTGCAGCAACTACACCCCCATTTTCTTCAACAATATCTATGGTTTCCTGAACGCGACCCCCACGGGTTACCACGTCCTCAGCAATCACAAAACGCTCCCCTTCCTTGATCTTAAAGCGGCGGAGAACCAGGGTATTATCTTCCTTTTCGACAAAAATAAAGCGAACACCTAGGGCACGGGCCACATCGTGACCGATCGTAATTCCGCCCATAGCCGGAGCAATCACCGTATCCACTTCGAGATCCTTGAGTTCCTCTTTCATCTTTTCAACCAGTGCTTCACACAACCGGCCCGCAATAACCGGGTATTGCAACACCAGAGCACACTGGAAAAACTGATTACTGTGCAATCCTGAGCGCAGTTCAAAATGACCGTTCAGCAACGCGTTGGTTTCCTCGAACAATTTAAATACTTCTTCCTGTTTCATAAACTCTCCTTCTTCAAAATTGGTTTCATCAGCAACTCGGCCAGCTTTCCATATTCAGGCTGATTTCGTCGAGTGGGATTTGCCGAATCATTCTCTTGTCTAAAAAAAGAGCGCCCGAAAACCGGACGCTCTGTTCAATGTTCCTCATTGGAAATTATTTGCCTAGTTTAAGCGCTTCGACCTGTCCCTGTCGGGCATAGTCGGCAGCTTCAGCCAGGATACGGGCTGCTTCCTGTGGAGCATGGAAGCCCATGGAGTTTTCAGCCGCGATGTAATCCAGACGCCATTGGGCTTTACGCTGGAATTCAAGAGCATCCTTCAGCTGCTCCTGCGTTGCCCCGGCTTCTTTAGCGGCCATGACGGCATCCATCAGGTCATTCAGTGCTTCACCACCGCGAAGCAGCAGGTGGTAGTTTTTGTCCTGAATGGATTCTACGCGGGCCAGAATTTCCTTTTCATCCACATGGTGGCAAGTCTGGCAGGCACGGTTAACATTCAGCAACGGACTGCGAACCCAGTGATCGGAAACCTTGGAGGCACCCTCGCGCTGATAAGGCATATGGCAGTCCGAACAGGAAACGCCGCTGCGAGCATGAATCCCCTGACTCCAAAGCTCAAATTCCGGATGCTGCGTTTTAAGGATCGGTGCGCCCGTTTCCTTATGCTTGTAATCGAAGAAACGTTCGCCGTTGGGCAGTTTGGTCTCGTCCCATTCCTTCTCCAGGTCTTCCATGGCCAGACCATTGCTCCACGGGAAGGTGAGCGGGAAGTCCTTGGAGCAATAATATTCCACATGGCACTGGCCGCAAACAAAGGAGCGCATTTCGTTGCGGGTACCGTCTACATTGGGATCATACGGTTTAGAGCGAGAACCCTGACGCCAGATATCGATCGAGGGAATGGCCGGAACCGGGGCATCCGACTCAGCCAGACGCTGGAGACCAACGAGCAGGCCGGGACGAGTTACACGCAGCTGCATGGACTCCGGATCATGGCAGTCCACGCAGGACACCGGATGACCATGGCCCATGTCATGAACCATCTTGTTGAGTTCCTCATAGGGCATAGAGTGTGTTTTGTTCATGCCGGCAATCGCATCGCCGTCACCGAGCTTGCGGTAGACCGGCATAATCGAAGCATGACAGTGCATGCAGGAACCCCACTGCGACACATTATGCCGCTTGGTTTCTTCCTGATCGGAGAGCATATAGGCGTGTCCGCGGCGATCACGGTAATCGATTGAGAAGGCATACCCCTTAAACATACGTTTAAGCCAGTGATATTCCGGGCGCTCAATCTTTTGCTCTGGCAGGGCTTCATTTCCGCCATGTCCACCATACTTGGTTTTGGTCGGAAGCGCTGTACGCTTATAGGAATCATACTGCTTGGGCCAGTTTTTGCCCCACTCCGCCGGATCGGTGGTATCTTCTGTGACTTCCACCACCCGCACATACTGGGATTTGGCTTCCACTTTACGTTCGATGATGTTGGTCAACAGCGCCATAACAGCAACCGTTACAAGGGCAACAACAATAATCAGCCCGATGAATATTCCAGCACTTCCCTGTTTTCTGTTTAGTTTATTCATGATCTTTCCTTTCCCTTTTCTCTCCTAGATCGGCCCCGCCAATACTCGTTGGCAACGCTCCGTGGCCAACCGAGGCATGGCAATGAATACAGTTGACTGCATCCGGATCGCTCACGTCTCTCTTAAATAGTTCGTGCGTCATATCTGCATGGCAATCGACGCAGTTGTGCTGAAGAATCTTTTTGTTCTTCCCTTTGATCATAATGGGTTCGTGGAAATCCTGCGTCGTGAACCCCTTGGAATGGTGATAGCCGTTTTCCGCCTTGGCGATATATTTGGCAATAAAGGTATGAGGAAGATGACAGTCCACGCATCCGGCCACGTGATGGTGGCTGGATTTTTGCCAAGATTCATACTGCGGCGTCATGATATGACAATTCATACAGGCTTTCGGGTCGGTGCTGAAATAGGACAGGCCCTCGGCATACCTAAAGGTAAACGCACCCGCTCCAATCAGAGCGCCCAGCACGGCTCCCAATCCAATTACCCTTTTACTCAAAACCATCGTTCTCCCCCACTGAAGCGAAAATGAAAAGCGGTCAATACCCGACTATGATACTCATGTTACGCTTGAATCGAATTACCGTGCCTGATCTTGCATAACTTTGGAAGAAATAACCTGAATATCTTGTATATTTAAACCGAGTCCAAATAAGCCCATTTGATTCCGCTTGATTACCAGCAGCGGAAAACGTATTAGGAACAGCCTTTTATGAATGAGAACCCGTTAAAAACCTATCTCGTATGTGTGCTTGGCTGCAAAGTCAACAAATACGACGGCATGCAGATCGAGCAACTGCTCGAACGTTATGGACTTGAAAAAACCGATCAAACAGATGATGCCGATGTCATCGTAGTTCACACCTGCGGCGTAACCGCTGCGGCCGCTCAAAAATCCCGGCAGACCATCCGTCGTATGCAGCGCGATAATCCCCTTGCCCGCATCATCGTAACAGGCTGCGCCGCTACCGATGAGCTTACACAGGTTGGTCAGGATCCCGTATTCCGGGTGGAAGCCGGCGCCGACTGGCTGCAGCGTCTAGCGGAAATCGTTAATTCCTTCGCCACACCTAATACCGATGTGGCCGGTGGAATTGAAACTGACACCTTCACCATTTCGAACTTCGGCGACCACACCCGTGCTTTTATGAAGGTGCAGGATGGCTGCGATATCGGCTGTTCCTTTTGCATCATTCCCCAGCTGCGTAAAGAGCCACGTGATAAAACCATCGAAGCCGCCGTCGAAGAAGCCACCGCCCTTACCGAAGCCGGTCATCGGGAAATTGTGGTGAGCGGAGTCAGCGTGGGACTCTACGGCCGCCAGAACAACACTTCGCTCGCCGAAATGCTGCGGCACTTGGTGGAAATCCCTGATATCGGGCGAATCCGGCTGTCTAGCCTACATCCCGGTGAGCTGACGGAAGAACTGCTCGAAGTCTGGGCCGGATCTCCTAATATGATGCCCCATCTGCACCTTTCCCTGCAGTCCGGTTCCGACGCCGTACTGCATGCCATGCGCCGCGGATATACGGCAGACGAATATTACGATGCCGTTGAACGCGCCCGCGCTGTGCTGGATAATCCGGCCTTCACGACCGATGTGATTGTAGGCTTTCCCGGCGAAACCGACACCTATTTTGACGAAAGCTATGACTTTTGTAAAAAAGTCGGCTTTTCCCAGATGCACGTCTTTACTTATTCCCCGCGCCCCAAAACCATGGCCGCTAAAATGGGCCGTCAGGTTAACGGCGCTATTGCCACTGAGCGAAGTGAACGTCTGCGAGAATTGGGCGAAACCATGGCACTCGACTACCACAGCCAATTCGTCGGCCGCAACATTGATGTGCTGGTCGAATCCTCTAAAGATGGAATTTCAACCGGCTATTCCCAGCATTATATCCCGGTAGAGTTTAAATCTTCGGAGAATCTGCGAAAGCAGGTGATCGAACTTGAAATCACAAAAGCCACCATCAACGGCATTAGCGGATAAATAGACTTTTATCCTGTCCGGCACGTTCCTATATTCCACAGCACTTTATGAGAAACCTTAATATAGATACCGAAATTAAACGTTGGCAGGAAAAGCTCCTGAGCCGCTCCATTCGGCGCAGCCGCAAACTCGACCGGCTGACCAAACTTATCGGCGGAACCATTAACCTCCAGTGCCTGGAAATCAGCGCAGGCGACGGCAGCCTAAGCACCAGCCTGCGCTCACTGGGCGGGAGCTGGAAAACCATGGTTACTCATGCAGAGGCCGCAGATTCGCTGGCCTACTCCATTGGCGAAGTTACCGTACTTCCTGAAGATGGCAAACTCCCCTTCGAAGATCATACCTTTGACCGCGTAGTTATCGTGGACGCCCTGGAAGGCCTTGCCGATGACTATGAATTTCTGCACGAATGCCACCGCGTTCTTAAAAACGACTGCTGGGTCATCATCAGCGAAACCCGCCGAGCCCCCGTAAGCCTGGTTGCCCTGTTTCAGAAAATATTTGGCGTCACTCCGGTTTCAAGCGGCGCACGCCGGAATGGATACACGGTTAACGAACTCTTCAATATTCTGAAAGATGGCTACGATGTTCCGGAAACCATCACCTACTCCAATGGACTTTTCGAAGCGGCCTCCACCATCGGGGATTTTTTCCAGAAATCTTTGACCGACGGCCCTTATTGGAAGATCAGGAAACAGGTGCGCGAAGAAGAGCTGTATAAATACAACCGGCTTTACAGCATTGCCGGAATCACCTATCCGATCAGCTGGTTGCTATCCAAACTTGAATTCCTGCCCGGTCACAAGCTGCTTGTAAAAAGCCGTCGCCGCCATTGGCGCCCGCGGGTTCAGCCTAAACTCATCGACGGGCGCTCCATCGCCGAAGCCGCCATTAACACCAAAATCGGAACCGCCGCCCCCTTTTAATGAAGGTGAACTACCGCAAACTTGAGCAGTCCATCGGCTATCGTTTTAAAAAGAAAGCCCTGCTCCAACTTGCCGTCACCCACCCTTCGTTCCGCTACGAAGACAAAGACTCGGCCGACGACAACCAGCGCCTGGAATATCTTGGCGATGCCGTGCTCAGCCTGATTGCCGCAGAATACCTATTTAATCATAACCCCGCCGCCCGCGAAGGCGATATGTCCAAACTGCGCAGCCGTCTTACGCAGGACCGCAAGCTGGCAAAAATCGGCGCGAAGATTGGAGTCAGCGAATTTCTTCGACTTGGGCGCGGCGAAGAACAAAATGGCGGAGCAATACGCGCCTCCAACCTGGCCGATGCCGTCGAAGCCATTATTGGAGCAGCATGGGTCGACGGCGGAGCACGCGCCGCCAATAAAATATTTAAAACCGTTTTCGTTCCCGAGCTCGACAAGCTCGACGAAGCCCCCGCTCAGAGCAACCCCAAAGGCAACCTTCAGGAATATGCACAAAGCCATGACGGCGGGATCCCGGAATACGAAACCGTCGAAACCGCCGGCCCCGAACACGAACGCGTATTTACCGTCGAAGTAACCGCCTGTGGCAAAACCTGGAAAGCCACCGCCAGCAGCAAACGCGAAGCCGAACGCCAAGCCGCACTCATGGCCCTGAAAGAACTTACTTCGCAGTAGCGCTGCTACTTGACTAAACCCCGTTAAATATGAACAATCTCCGCATTGTTTATGTCGTAGATTTAACGTGAGGTTTTATATGAAGTCTATTCCCCTGATAACCGCTGTAGTTCTTATGTTTTTAACCGGATGCCAACACACCCGGAAAAACGAGGTAAAAGTGCAGAACGACCCGCTCGAATACAGCGAAACCTGTAAAACGGAGCTGGCCCAATCCGAAGCCATTTTCCTAAGGATCGAACAGCTGGAAGGACCTAAAACGGTTGAATCAGTCTTGGTCCCGCTGAACGAGTTGGAACTGATTCTGAGCAAGAGTGCCAGCAAGGCTTCGCTTTGCTATAATGTTCACCCTTCCCAGGAAATCCGCGATATTGCCGAAAATCAGCAGAAGGAACTCACCAAGCTTTATAATGAGATCAGCCTTTCCCGTCCGCTTTACGAAGCGTGCAAGGCCGTTGATGTTTCCGGGGCTGACGCACAGACCCAACGTTATCTGGAGCACACCCTGCGTGATTTCCGACGGAGTGGTGTTGATAAGTCCGACGACGTGCTTGCCCGCATTAAGGAACTCAACAATGAACTGACCGAACTGAGTCAGGAATTTTCGATGAATGTGCGCAAGGATGTGCGCAGTATCACGCTCGATTCCGTCGATGACCTCGCCGGCCTACCGGAAGACTATATCGCCGCCCACCAGCCGGACGAAAATGGCAAAATAAAAATCACCACCGACTATCCGGACTATATCCCCTTCAGTCGCTATGCGGAAAATGATGCAGCCCGACTTGCGTTGTATAAGGAATTCAAGAACCGCGCATATCCCGTAAACGAGAAGGTACTGAAGGACATCCTGATCAAGCGCAATGAGCTGGCCCAGCTGATCGGCTACAACAACTATGCGGATTTCGTGACCGAAACCAAAATGGTTAAAGACGTGAAGACCGTCCGCAGCTTTATCGACGAAGCAACCGAGGGTGCCCGGCCGAGGGCTGAAAAGGAATATGCCATCCTGCTGGAACGGCTGAAAAAGATCGATCCTTCCGCGACCAAGGTCGGTGATTGGCAGAAAACCTATCTGGAAGAACTGATTCGTAAAGAAAAGTATAATGTGGATGCCAAGAAAATTCGCAGCTACTTCCAGTTCGGCCATGTACGAGATGGCATCTTCGAACTGACGAGCGCGCTATACGGGGTTGAATTCCGCGAATGGGATACCCCGGTCTGGGATCCGGCAGTCGAAGCCTACGAGCTGGTGGATGGCGGCGAAGTGATCGGCCGCTTTTTTCTCGATCTGCATCCGCGGGAAAATAAATATAAACACGCCGCGCACTTTGACCTGCAGGGCGGAATGACCGATCACCAGCTTCCGGTTTCCGCACTCGTCTGTAACTTCCCTGGCAAAGATGATGAAAATGAGCTCATGGAACATGCACAGGTGGAAACGTTCCTGCACGAGTTCGGGCACCTACTGCACCACCTCTTCTCCGGCGAACAGGAATGGATTCGATTCTCCGGCATCGCGACGGAACTCGACTTTGTGGAAGCGCCTTCGCAAATGCTTGAAGAATGGGTCTGGAATGCAAAAACCTTGAAAATGCTCGCCCGCAATGCGGAAGGCGAAACCATCCCTCCGGAAATGGTCAAAAGCATGGTGGCGGCCAAAGAATTCGGTACCGGCCTATTTGTAACCCACCAAATGTTTTATGCCTCTACCTCAATCAGATTTTATGACTGCGATCCGACCGACCTTGATCTATCCAAAACCATGGATGGTCTGCAGGATAAATATTCCCTGTTCAACCATGTGCCCGATGCACACATGTATGCCAATTTTGGCCATCTGGTGGGTTATTCGGCTATGTACTGCACCTATATGTGGTCGCAGGTCATTGCAAAAGACCTCTTCACCCGGTTCGATGCGGAAGGCATGATGAACACGCAAACCGCGGCCGATTACCGCAACTATATTCTCGGAGCCGGCGGCTCCAAGGATGCGGCTGACCTGGTGGCGGATTTCCTCGGACGCCCCTATAGCTTCGAGCCGTTTGCCGATTGGCTGAACGATACTGCTGAGTAACTGAAAGGATCCTGATGAATATGAAGAACTATTTCCTTTTGCTCTGCACGCTGCTCGTTCTTGCCGGTTGCAAGAGGCGTGAAACGCCCGTTCAAATTGGCAACCGTGAGCAGATCTTACACCGTAATGCGGGATCGGAACCTCAGGATCTTGATCCGCAAACCACAACCGGAAGCGTTGAGTCCTACATCCAGGATGCCCTGTTTGAAGCCTTGGTCTCATGGCATCCAGATCATACGGATCCCTATCCCGGAGCAGCCGAGAGCTGGGACATTTCAAAGGACGGCAAGGTGTATACTTTTCACCTCCGGCCAGAAGCTAAATGGTCGAATGGCGATCCGGTAACCGCGCATGATTTTGTTTTTTCGTACCAGCGGCTGTTTTCCCCCGCCCTTTCCGCGCCCTATGCCTATATGCACTATGTGATTAAAAATTCAGAAGCATACACTAAAGGGGAAATCACGGACTTTGGGGAAGTCGGTGTAAAGGCAATGGATGATCATACGCTGCAATTCACACTTAAAGCACCAACCCCCTACTTCCTCCGGCTTGTTCGGGATCGATCCGCCTATCCGGTACATCCTGCAACGATCCTTAAATTTGGAAAACAGGATCAGCGCAACACCAAGTGGACGCACACCGGCAACCTGGTCAGCAACGGTCCGTTTAAACTGGAATTCTGGCAAACCAACCGCAAAGTAAAGACGGTAAGGAATCCGCACTATTGGGATGCTGCCTCCGTGAAGCTCAATGAGATCCATTTTTATCCGATTGAGGATATGACCTCCGAGGAACGGGCCTTCCGCACCGGGCAGCTGCACATCACCAAAGAATCCCCACCGGAGCGCATTAAGTTTTACCGGGAAAACCATCCTGAGCAAATCCGTCTCGAACCCTGGCTGGGAACCTATTTCTACGAACTGAATACATCTCACCCTCCGCTGGATGATGTCCGCGTTCGACAGGCCCTTGCCATGGCGCTTGACCGCGAATTAATCGTCAAGCATGTCTGCAAGGCCGGAGAACCCGCAGCCTATAATTTGACCCCTCCGGACACCGCCGGCTATACCTCCCGGGCCAAGGTCGAATTCAATCCGGAGAAAGCTAAAAAACTACTGGCGGAAGCGGGATATCCTAATGGAGAAGGCTTTCCGAAAATGGAGCTGCTGTACAATACGCATAAAGCGCATATGGCAATTGCGGAAGTGGTTCAGCAACTTTGGAAAGATACACTGAACATTGATGTTGAACTGCTGAATATGGAATGGAAAACCTATCTGGCCATGAAGCATGAGCATAAGTTTCAAATTGCCCGTGCCAGTTGGATCGGCGACTACATTGATCCCTCCACGTTCCTTGAAATGTATATTACCGGGGGCGGCAATAATAATGCGGATTGGTCGAACGAAAAATATGACGCCCTGCTGAAGAAAGCCGGTGCAGAAATGGATCAGAAAAAACGGTATGAACATTTCCAGAAAGCTGAAGAAATCCTAATGACCGAAGTGCCGATTATTCCGATTTATAACTACCGAAACAAAGCTCTGGTGCATCCGGCCGTCAAAAACTGGAAACCGAACCCGCTCGACCGTCATCCTTATAAATATGTCTATCTCGAAGTCGATGAGTAGAGCGTTCACTGCCTCCATCCTAATCCTTCTTTTCGGATGCTCCAAAAGAGAAACACCCGTCGAAATTGGAAACCGCGAAAAGATTCTGCATCTGGGTAATCTGTCGGAACCGAAGGATCTTGATCCGCATGTGGTAACCAGTGTTTCAGCCTACAATGTGATTTCCGCCTTATTGGAAGGCCTGGTTACTGAAGATCCCAACGATCCTTCGCTGAAGGCCGTGCCGGGAGTTGCTGAAAGCTGGACCGTTTCCAACGATCAAACCGTCTATACTTTCACGCTGCGTAACAATGCAACGTGGTCCAATGGCGACCCTGTAACGGCTGATGACTTTGTCTTTTCCTATCAGCGGATGCTGTCACCTTCCATAGGCAGCCCGTATGCCTATATGCTGCATCTCCTGAAGAACGGAAAAGCCTACAATCTGGGAACACTGGAATACTTCAATGAAGTGGGGGTTAAGGCCCTCAACCCCCAAACCCTTGAGCTGACCCTAGAAAATCCGACGCCTTCTTTTTTATCGCAACTGAATCACTGGTCCTGGTTCCCGGTGCACCCGCCAACGATTTTAAAACATGGCAAACTGGATGAAATGGGTACCCCGTGGACGCAGCCTGCAACCTATGTAGGGAACGGCCCGTTCACGCTTAAGGCATGGCGACAGAACCAATCCATCGTTGTGCAGAAAAATCCGTTGTACTGGGATGCCGAAACCGTACAGCTGAATGAAATACATTTTCATCCGATCGGTGATCATATGATCGAAGAACGTTCCTTTCGGGCGGGACAATTGCACGTTACCGGAACCGTTCCGCTCACACGCGTCCGTTATTATAAAGAAAATAAACCCGACGTGCTGAGGCTCGATCCCTATCTCCGTTCCTACTATTACCTGCTGAATGTTAATAAACCGCCACTTGATAATCTGCTCGTCCGAAAAGCGCTGGCCATGGCAATCGACCGCGAAGCACTAACCTCCTATGTTACCCGCTCCGGCGAAGAACCCGCCTATTCCTTCACCCCGCCCCACATAAACACATACGAACCGCCCCGCCGGTTTTCAACGGATGTAGAAGCTGCAAAAAAACTACTGGCGGATGCCGGTTTTCCGAATGGCGAAAACTTTCCGGAACTGACCCTGCTTTTCCATACGTCCGATCTGCATACGCGCATCGCAGAAGTCATTCAGCAGATGTGGAAAGAAAACCTGGGCATTCACATCACCCTCGAAAATGTGGAATGGAAAGTGTATCAGGACCGGCGCAAGCACAGGCAATATGACATTGCCCGGGCAGAGTGGATCGCCGATTATGTCGACCCGGCATCCTTTCTCGACGTATGGAAGACCGGCGGGGGCAATAACCATGCAGGCTGGTCATCGGACTCGTATGATGCATTGCTGCAAAAAGCCTCGCTCTCCACCGGAGAGGCCGAAAGGAATACGCTGTTCCAGCAGGCGGAAACCATTCTGATCGACGACCAACCGATTATCCCCCTGCTCTTTCTTCCGAGCAAATCCCTGATCCAACCTTCACTTAAGGGATGGAATCCCTCGATTTTAGATCACCATCCGTATAAATATATTCAACTCGAAGTCCAATGACGGGAGACTATGCTTAAATTTATACTACGACGACTACTGGAATTGATTCCGGTTCTATTGATTTCCATCACCCTCGTATTCTTCATGGTCCGCCTTGCACCCGGAGGCCCCTTCACCGCCGAAAAAAGTTTTACCGCGGAAGCCATTGAGCGGTTGAACGAACATTATGGGCTGGATAAACCCATTATGGTTCAATATGGAAACTATCTGCTGAACCTCCTCAAGGGCGACCTCGGCCCCTCTTTCCAATATCCTAGCCGCACCGTAAACGACATTATAAAGGAAACCTTTCCGGTATCACTGGAGCTTGGCGCACTGGCCATGCTCTTTGCCCTTGTTGTTGGCCTGATTGCCGGCATCGTCGCATCGCTTAAACCCAATACCATGCAGGACCATATCCCCATGGGGCTGGCCATGACCGGCATCTGCATGCCTTCCTTCGTACTGGGGCCGTTGCTTATCCTGGTCTTCGGTCTCTGGCTGGGTTGGTTTAATGCCTCCGGCTGGGAACTGCCGATCGACCGCGTGCTCCCGGTTATCACACTGGGCTCGGCCTACGCCGCCTACATTTCCCGGCTCACGCGCGGCAGCATGCTGGAAGTCCTTCCGTCGGACTATATCCGAACAGCACGAGCCAAAGGCCTTTCCGAAGCGAATGTCATTTTTAAACACACACTCAAAAATGCCCTGCTTCCAGTCGTCTCTTACCTTGGACCGGCGACGGCCGGTATCCTGACCGGCTCCTTCGTGGTGGAAACCATATTCAACATACCCGGCATGGGCCGCATGTTTGTACTCGCAGCCTTTAACCGCGACTATACCCTGATCCTCGGGCTGGTCGTTTTCTTTGCCCTGCTGGTAGTGGTCTTTAATGCGGTGGTCGACATATTGCTCGGCCTGCTCAATCCAAAACTGAGGATGCACTCATGAGCGATTCCAAACCGCGTAAAAATTCGTTATGGGCTGATTCATGGAAACAGCTCCGTAAAAATCATGCCGCAATCGCCGGTTTGATTATTCTAATCATCCTGATTTCAGCCTCTGTTCTAGCTCCGTGGCTTACGCCCTATTCCTTTGAAGAGCAGAACCTGGCTCTCGGTGCCAGCAAGCCATCGCTGGATCACTGGCTTGGCACGGATACGCTGGGAAGGGATTTATTCACCCGGTTGCTGTATGGCGGCCAAACGTCCTTTCTGGTTGCCATCTGTGCCACAGCCGTCTCCTTGCTGATTGGCGTTCCTTACGGTGCTATCTCCGGATATGCCGGCGGCAAGGTGGATTCGGTCATGATGCGGATTGTCGATATTCTCTACACCATGCCCTTCACCATTCTGGTCATCATCCTGATGGTCGTTTTCGGACGGAATATTCTGCTCATGTTTGGTGCGATCGGAGCGATTCAATGGCTGGTCATGGCCCGCATTATCCGGGGACAGGTTCTAGCCCTGCGCAAACAGGCATTTATCGAATCGGCTATCGCCATTGGTGCTTCGCGCAGACGCATTATTTTTAAGCACATCATTCCGAATGTACTCGGGATTATTATTGTCTACACCACGCTGACGATCCCGCATGTCATGCTGATGGAAACATTCCTGAGTTTTCTCGGGCTGGGAATCCAACCACCGATGAGCTCATGGGGACTGCTGATTAAAGATGGGGCCTCCGTTATGGAGACCTATCCCTGGCTGTTGATTTCGCCAGCCATTGTTTTCTCGGTCACGCTGTTTTCAATGAACTTCCTGGGCGACGGGCTGCGTGATGCGCTGGATCCACGGTTCTCGAAGGGGAGGTCCTAATGGATACGCCGCTGCTGGAAATCAACAATCTGCAAACCTGGTTTCATACCGACGCCGGCCCCGCCCGTGCGGTGAACGGAGTCTCGCTGTCTATCGATCCGGGTGAAACGTATGCGCTGGTCGGAGAATCCGGTTCCGGCAAGTCGGTGACCGCCCTTTCAATCATGCGGTTGCTGCCGAAGTCCATCGGCTATATCAAGGGCGGGGAAATCCGCTTTTGCGGTGACGATATCACCGATAATACGACTGATGAAATGCGCGAGATCCGCGGCAACGATATCTCCATGATCTTCCAGGAACCCATGACGGCCCTGAACCCGGTGTTTACGGTGGGTCACCAGATCAGCGAAGTATTCCGCCTGCACCAGAACATGGACAAAACTAAAGCGCGAAAACATTCCATTGAAATGCTCGATACGGTGGGCATTCCGGAAGCCGAAGCCCGCTTTGAAAACTATCCGCACGAGCTTTCCGGCGGAATGCAGCAGCGCGTTATGATTGCCATGGCACTGGCCTGCAAACCTAAACTGCTTATTGCCGATGAACCCACAACTGCGCTGGACGTCACGATTCAATCGCAGATTCTCACCCTGATGTCCGAGCTTCAGAAAAAAACCGGAACTGCCATTCTTTTAATTACCCATGATATGGGTGTGGTGCGCGAAAATGCTGACCGCGTCGGTGTCATGTATGCCGGCAACCTCGTTGAAGAGGCCCCCGTTGAGGAACTGTTCAACCGGCCTGCGCATCCCTACACCGAACTTCTGATGCGTGCATTACCGTCGCAAAGCAACCGGAAGGATAAGTTGGATACGATTGAGGGCCTAGTTCCCAAAGCCACACTGGAGCTGGAGGGCTGCCGCTTTGAGAACCGCTGCCCGGCCCGCATGGATTGCTGCCTGACCACCCCTGCTCCACAAGTGGCCATCGCCGACAATCACACCGCAGCCTGCCATCTATTCAGCAATTCAAAAGAGCGCGGCGAATTGCCGATTACCAGAGAAAAAGCACTGCCGAGTCCGCTGGATTCAAATACGGTCCGGCTGCAAACCACTGATCTTAAAATGCATTTCCCGCTGAAGAAAAACTTTCTGGGGAAATCGCGGGGACATGTAAAAGCGGTCGACGGCGTATCGCTCCAACTGCACAAAGGAGAGACCCTGGCTTTGGTCGGGGAATCCGGCTGCGGGAAAACAACGGTTGGGAAAAGCATCATCCAATTGCTGAAACCGACGGACGGAAGCGTTGAATTTAAGTCGCAGGATCTCGCGAGTCTCGATAAGCAGGCCATGAAATCGATGCGGCAGGATATCCAGTTTGTATTTCAGGATCCGTTTTCCAGCCTCGATCCCCGTCAGCCCATTGGCGACATTATAACCGAAGGTATGGTGGTGCACGGCATCGGCGGTTCCCGGAAAGACCGACTGAAAAAAGCCCAGGAATTACTGGGGCGCGTCGGCCTTAACCCGGATATGATCTACCGCTATCCCCATGAGTTTTCCGGAGGGCAGCGACAGCGTATCGTATTGGCACGTGCGTTGAGTACAGATCCTGAACTGCTGATTTGTGATGAAGCCACCAGTGCATTGGATGTTTCCGTGCAGGCGCAGATTCTGAACCTGCTCAAGGACCTGCAGGCTGAACTGGATCTCTCTTATATTTTCATTACGCACGATCTGAGCGTGGTGCAATATCTTGCGGACCGCGTTGCCGTGATGTATCTGGGCCGTATTGTTGAAGAAGGCACCACGGCTGAAATCTTTGAGAGTCCCAAGCATCCCTACACGCAGGCTTTGCTTTCAGCCGCACCACAGGCTTCCAATGACCGGAAGCTTAAAAAGATCATTCTGGAAGGCGATGTTCCCTCTCCAATCAATCCGCCGGACGGATGCCATTTTCACCCGCGTTGTCCGGAAGCCACCGAAGCGTGTGCGGCAGCTTATCCCGAACAGGCTTCATTCAGCGGGACCCATTCCTGCAAATGTATCCTGTATAAATAAAAACCCTCCCTGTCCGAAGACAACGAGGGTTTTGAATTATCTGGTGTAAGTTAAAACTTACTCAGCAGCTGGAGCAGCCGGAACGTCTACAGCCGGAGCAGCAGGTTCCGTTTCCGGAGTTCCCAGATCAAGCCCATCGAGCGGCTGAGCCTGAACGGCCGATGCCTGTAGCGGATCGCTTGTAACGCCATCCATCAGCGTTTTATCTTTCTGACCGAACATTACACCCAGAATCAGCGCGCAAGCCATGAAGACAATGCCCAGCACTACAGTGGCCCGGGAAAGTACATTGCCTGCACGTGCGCCGAAAAGCGATTCACCGGCACCTGCACCGAATGCTAGTCCCAAACCTTCGCTTTTAGACTTCTGAAGCAGGATCAGGCCGATGAGCAGCAGGCTGCTCAGAACCAAAACCACGATTAAAAGGGCTTTCATAAAAATCATAACGTTTCCTCTATTCTATTAAACACCAGCTTTAACGATGGCTGCGAACGAAGCCGCATCCAGTGCTGCCCCGCCAATAAGGCCGCCGTCGATATCGGGCTGTGAAAGCAGCTCGGGGGCGTTATCAGGTTTCATGCTTCCGCCATACTGAATACGAACAGCGTCTGCCGCTTCTGCACCCACCATGTCCTTAACGATTCCTCGGATAAATGCGTGTACTTCCTGTGCCTGCTCCGATGTTGCAACCTTGCCGGTACCGATGGCCCAAACCGGTTCGTATGCAATTACCAATTCGGTGTAAGACTCGGCCGCAACGTCCTTCAGACCTTCACGAACCTGAACTTCAACCACTTTTTCGGTGTTGCCGGATTCACGGTCTTCGAGGGTTTCACCAACGCAAAGAATGGGACGCAGGTTCTTTTCGAGGGCCTTGATGACTTTCTTGTTAATCCAGAAGTCATTTTCTTTATAGTATTCGCGGCGTTCGCTGTGACCGAGGATCACGTAACGAACAAAGAGTTCTTTCAGCATGCCATGGGAGATTTCACCGGTGTAAGCACCGTTTTCTTCGGAAGACATATTCTGGGAACCCACGTTAATCAGGGTTTCAGAAACTACATCACTTACGGATTTGATGGCAGTAAAGGGAGGGCACAGAACCACGTCAACTTCGTTGCAGTCAGCCAGTTCCAGCTTGATGGCATTCGCCAGTTCAACCGCTTCTTCGACGGTTTTGTTCATCTTCCAGTTACCAGCAATAATTTTCTTTCTCATCAATAATCTCCGTATATAAGTGCAAATTAAGGGAAACACCCGTATTTGCTTAAAAAATGAAGGGTGGAATCTAGCGAACCGCAACGCATTAAGCAACGTACAAAAAGCAAAAAAGGCGCGGTGATTTCACGCCTTTTATGAGCTGAATACCCCCCATTAGAGAACAATAATCTGATACCCCTTCTCGACCCACTTAACCAGACTTGGATGGCCTTCATAATCCCCGACCAGCAAGTCCTGCTGCCGCGGAGGAAGCTGCCCCTTCACCTTAAATTTTTCGGCGCAATAGTCGCAAATTTCCTCAACCATGCCCATTTCCTGTATTTTAAGGTAATGTTTATGCAGTTGATTCTCCGGTTTTCGCAGTTCATTTGCCCATCCAGTGCCGGCTCCGTCAAAAATCAGCACCACTTCATACCCGTTTTCGGCTAACTCCGTGGCATACAGCAAGGCATGAATCGCACGGGCCATGCCCTCGTTGGTTTCATTCCCTGCCTGCAGAATAATTGCATATTTTCCCTTGGGAACCTCTTCTGCGATGGAAATACATGCCCATGAACATAAAATCACAGCTAACAGCCATTTTTTCATCTCTTCCTCCTTAACTGATTTGAAGAATTTATACAGGATTTTCCAGACATTGGAAAGCCAGCCATGTAAATTGGTCGTTCGTTAATCGATAACCTTACAACCGAGAATCCTCATATGACGAAAAAACTTTTCCTGATCGATGGTATGGCCATTGTTTATCGCGCCTACTTCGGTCTTATCCGTAATCCCCGAATTAACTCCAAGGGCGAAAATGTCTCTGCTGTGTTCGGTTTTATAAACACCCTACTGGATATTATTCATACCTATGAACCCACCCATATCGCTGTAGCATTGGATACGCACGAGCCCACCTTCCGGCATATCGAATATCCGGAATATAAAGCCACCCGCGATGAAACACCTGAAGGCATCCGAACCGGCGTTCCCCACATCAAGAACCTGCTCGCGGCTTTTAATATTCCCGTGCTCGAATATCCAGGTTTCGAGGCTGACGATGTCATCGGAACCCTCGCACGCCAGGCTGAAAAAGATGGGTTTGAGACCTATATGGTCACCCCTGACAAAGATTATGCCCAGCTCGTCGACGAACATACATTTATGCTTAAACCCGGTCGCGGTGGTGGCGATTCCGAATTACTGACGGTATCCAAAATTCTTGAACAGTGGAATATTCAGAAAATTGAACAGGTTATCGATATTCTCGGTCTGGCGGGCGACACCGCCGACAATATTCCAGGCGTTCCGGGAATCGGCCCGAAAACGGCTCAGAAACTGATTGCCCAATTCGGCTCCGTTGAGAATCTGTTGGAGAACACGGATCAGCTGAAAGGCAAACAGAAGGAAAAAGTAGAGGACAATAAAATCCAGGCGCTGCTCTCCAAAAAGCTGGTCACCATCAAATGCGATGTTCCCGTCAAAGAGACTCCGGATAAACTTTTGATCGGAGAGCGCAATGACGATGCCCTGAAGATTTTATTTACAGAGCTGGAATTCAAAACGCTCATTAAGCGATTGTTCGGCGAATCCCCTACTCCCGCATCCGTGGCAACGGCCGCAGCATCCACAGGACAAGGCGATCTGTTTGATTTTGCCGCCGCCTCCAAACCGGAAATGATGGAACCGGTCCCCGGCTTTAAAACCATCAAGGATGTAAAACACAACTATCATCTTGTGACTACAGCAGCCGAGCGCGATGCCCTGGCTGAAAAACTGTCCGGTTGCTACGAGGTCTGTTTCGACACAGAAACTACCAGCCTTGACGTACGCACTGCCGAATTGATCGGCATATCATTCTGCATGGAACCGCATGAAGCATGGTTTGTTACCCTCCCTCCAAACCGGAAAGAAACCCTCAAGGCCCTGGAAAAATTCAAACCTATTCTTGCGAATCCGGATGTACGCAAAGTCGGTCAGAACCTGAAATACGACGTCAGTGTTCTGAAATGGCACGGCATTGAAGTCCGGGGCGAATTGCTCGACACCATGCTGGCGCACTATCTCATTGATCCCGATCAACGGCATAATATGGATCACATGGCGGAAACCCTGCTCGACTATTCTCCCGTCCCGATCACGGCCCTAATCGGAGAAAAGAAAAGCACGCAGAAAACACTGCGCAATGTCGATCCGGACGAGCTGTGCGAATATGGAGCCGAAGACGCCGACATCACCCTCCAGCTTTGGCACAAACTTAAACCGATGCTTAAGGAACGCGGACAGGAACGGGTGTTCTACGAAATTGAAACCCCGCTCATGCCGGTACTGGCCCAGATGGAATACAATGGCATCAACCTCGATGTTTCCAACCTAGAGGCCTATTCCGAACGGCTCGGTGAAAAAATCAAGGAATTAGAAGGTGCCGTCTACACCATGGCCGGTATGGAATTTAACCTCAACTCCCCCAAACAGCTGGGCGAAGTATTATTTGACCTGCTGAAACTGGTCGAAAAACCAAAGAAAACAAAAACCGGACAATATAAAACTAACGAGGAAGTCCTCTCCGAACTGGCGCATGATCACGAAATTGTCCGCAAGCTGCTGGAATACCGTACTCTCACCAAGCTTAAGAGCACGTATGTGGATGCACTGCCCAAGGAAGTGCTTCCGGAAACCGGAAGAATCCATACTACCTTCAGTCAGGCCATTACCACCACCGGGCGTTTATCGTCGGTTAACCCCAACCTGCAGAATATTCCGATCCGTACCGAAGAAGGACGTGAAGTCCGGCGGGCCTTTATTCCGCGCGAAGGGTTTACCCTGCTCGCCAGTGATTACTCTCAAATTGAACTACGCATTATGGCCGAACTCTCCGGCGACCCCGGTTTACGCGAAGCCTTTATTCACGGCGAAGACATTCACACTGCTACCGCTTCACGCGTTTTCGGCGTTGAAAAGGGTGATGTTACCCGTGAAATGCGCAGCAAAGCCAAGATGGTCAACTTTGGCATCATTTACGGCATCTCAGCCTTCGGACTTTCCCAGCGCCTCGGCATACCGCGTAAGGAAGCCGCCGAGATCATCAAACAATATCGCGCCAACTATGGCGGAGTTCAGGACTACCTGGACTCCACCATCGAATTTGCCCAGAAAAATGAATACGTGGAAACCATCACCGGCCGCCGTCGCTACATCCGCGACATCAACGCCCGCAATGCGATGGTCCGCTCCGGTGCCGAGCGCAACGCCATCAATGCGCCGATCCAGGGCACTGCGGCTGATATGATCAAAATTGCCATGATCGGCATCCAGAAAATGCTCGAAGAAAAGAAGACCAAAACCAAGCTCCTGCTTCAGGTGCACGACGAACTCGTCTTCGACCTAGCCCTCGACGAAAAAGACGAGCTCATCCCCCTGATCGAAGAAAAAATGAAGTCTGCCATCCCCATGGAAATCCCGATCCTCGTCGAATCCGGCACAGGGGATAATTGGCTGGAGGCGCATTAAATAGTTGGAGCAAAAAATGAGTAAAGAAATAACGCTAACTCTTAAGCATGGGCGCTATCGATAGTTAACAAACTTCAAGAGTCACAGCTGGTTTATGAGATGGCTGTTCTGTTTTTATAGTCATTTGCTGTAGGCAGGACGTTGATCCCGACCCAGCAGCGAATCCGGAGTCGCCGCCACCGGCTACAAGCAAAACTCCCGGGAGTGTCGTTCTCCAGAACGACGCAGGTTGATCTGGAGATCAACCTGCTCCCAGAGCCCACTTGACATACCCATCCATTTAATCCATATATATATGTATGAAAACGACATTAAATATTGATGACCAAATCATGGCGGAAGCGGCTCGATTGACAGGGATTAAGGAAAAAACAACGTTGGTTCGCAAAGGGCTGGAAGCGTTGATCGCGCAGGAAAGCAGTCGGAGGCTTGCGGCACTGGGTGGGTCGGAAAAGGATCTTAAGCCCGTGCCACGCCGTCGGAGTGCCGCCTGATGGTTTTGGTGGACACCTCTATCTGGATCGATCATCTACGAATTGGAAACGCCAAACTCACTGAACTACTGAACGACGGTGAGGCGGCAATACACCCGTTCATTATCGGAGAGCTGGCCTGCGGGAACCTGAAAAACCGTAAAGAGATTATTTCTCTCCTGCATGCCCTGCCCCACATGACAAAAGCCGAGGACGATGAAGTTCTTTTTTTTATCGAAAAACACAAGCTGATGGGACTCGGCATCGGTCTGATTGACACCCACCTGCTTGCCGCTTGCAAACTGGAAAAAGTAAAACTCCTGACCAAGGATAAACGCCTGCACAACGCATGCGAGCGACTTGGCCTTTTGTATACCTAAAACTGACCCTGCACTTTGGAGGGCGACGCTCCGTCGGAGCCCCGTTTATGAATCGGCCTGTTTCATTCCGGTGGTTAAATTTTATTTCCGCTACGGCTTCGACAAAGCGTTGACCTCCAGAAAATGTGCACCAAGCTTGAGTTTGAGACAAGAAGCTCTCGTTTTGGTGCAAGATATTCCTCTGATATACGCTATAAATTTGGAATCGATTAATTAAGGAGCTGAAATGGCCAAACCGAACTATTCATACGAGAAGCGCCAAAAAGAACTGGCGAAAAAGAAAAAACAGGAAGAGAAACGGAAACGCCGACAAGGCAATAAGGACGATTCCGCCGAAGAGGGTCAACAGCGCCCTGACTAATACCTTCTTCAGTTTGTATATGGCCTTTTGCCGGAGCCGACTGGACGTGGAGCGAGGCTTGCTTCAGCAAGCAACGACCGAAGGGAGAGTCAACTCGGCGATACATTTACCGCCCGCATCTTGCGGGCTCAGCAGGCAGGAGGTCTTTGATGTTTTCCGCCGTTTATCCCAATATCAAACTGGATTTAGCATAAAGCGTATCCATGAAACACAGTTCCCGCATTCCCATACTGCTATCCGCCTTTGTCTGTCCGGGAGCCGGACAGTTTGTACAGAAGCGCTGGCTGGCCGGCTCTGTTTTTGCCACGGGATTTATCATTGGCTTCTGCTGGTTTATGGTGCGGGCACTTAAGATTATCATCGACTATTACCGGCTAGCCTTTGATCCGGATTTCATTGCAGAAACGCCGAATATTACCGGAATGTTTCCCCCGCTGATCATTGCCCTGGTTTTCTACTTTGCCAACCTGGTCGATGTGTGTTTTGCGCAAGTACGAGCAACGCATAGCGCAGATGAAAAATCTATTCAGCAACCTTGAATGCCAGTTACCTGCACCGGTAACAATAATGCCCGCGGTAGCAACCGCATGATTTCCTTATGGCTTCCGCATAGATGCTGGCTTTTTTCTCCTGGGATTTCCGTTGCTCATAGGCTTCCACCGCAGCCCGTTTCTCCCGCTCTTCCTGAAGCCGCTTTTCTTCCCTTTTCAACCAGGCGTTATAGGAAATTTTTTCATTTTGGGCCATGGCATCATAGGCCGTTTTCAACCGATCTTCTGCAAGCCTGGCACGGAGTTCCTTCTCGGCCCGCTCTTCTTCAGATTCAATCGGTCTCATTTTCACAGCGGTAACGACCCGGTTGCTAAGAGCAATTTCATAGCCTGCATACCAGCGCACTACTGACCCGGCTTTCGGAAATTCAATACTGGGCGTGCCGAGCAGTTCATCAACCCGGTCCTGTGTATCGCCGACGTATACCAACTGACGGGGCCTGATGGCTTCGACCGAAGCAGGTGCGTTCCACTGATCCATCTGAATATACCAGAGAGCACCAACTATGATTCCGCCGACACAAAATCCTGCTACAAGTTTCCCGTTCATCGTATTCACCCCGTTTGTGTATTAGTAAAATAAACCTCATTCCTTAAAGGAACAAGTTTCTTCATAAGTGAAATACGTCGGACTCAGCTAAGAACCGGCTGTTTCATTGGACGCCTTGGCAAGGGAGCGGGCCGTGTAACGCGAAAGAACCGCACCCAGAAAGAAAATGCCATATCCTGCGACTTCTATAATTTCTTCAGCCAGCTGATCGGCAGGCGTTTTATCATCCTTATGATCGAAGATGGATCCGGAGAACAAAACGAGCCCTGATATAAACAGCAACAATGTTGTTCGGGAAAAGAGGATGGCCTTCAGATTTACTTTTAAAAGGGCGAACGACTTTATGCTTAATATGCCCACTACGGCCCAACCCGTACCTAACAGAACATCCCGACCCGTACCACTTCCCACCGCAATTACCCATTGAGGAACGGCTAAATCTTCTACATCGAGTTCCCTAAGAATGAATGAAAAACACAACATGGCTCCGGCCAGCAATACGCAGCGATAACTCCGCTCCGCACGAGCTGCCGGCAGCAGGAATGCAATAGAGCTGAGAAATAATAAAACAACCTGAAGGTTTTCCAGCGGGCCGTTTTCCTTATCCAACCGTACTGCTTCATCTGCAAATACCGTTTGAGAAAACAGAGCTCCCAATACGAATAGAATTAGAAAAATATTTCTTAGATTCAGCCTCACATTGCTCCTTTATTACGCATCCAGCTTTTGTTTGAGCATTTGCATGACAGCACCGGGATTGGCTTTCCCGCGACTGGCTTTCATCACCTGTCCCATCAGGAAGTTGATTGAAGCCGGATTGCCTGCTTTATATTCTTCGACTGGTTTCGGATTGTTGGCGATCGCTTCGTCTGCCCAGCCTTCGAGGGCCGAATCGTCAGAAACCTGAGCCATACCCTTTTCTTCAACAACAGCCTTCGGCTCTCCGCCTTCGTTAAAGATAATTTCAAAAACCTGTTTTCCCGCGCCGGTACTGATGGTTTTTGCGTCGATCAGCTCAATGATTTCAGCAAGTTTTTCAGGCGTAACCTTGGATTCGGATATCTGAATGTTCTGCTCCGAGAGCAAACGCATCATTTCGCCCATGATAAAATTGGAGACCGCCTTGGAATTTTTGGTGTACTGCATGGCCCGTTCAAACCAGTCGGATGTCGCCATATCAGCAGTCAGCACACCGGCATCATATTCCGGCAAACCCAACTCCTTCACATAGCGTTCCCGACGTTGTGCAGGAAGCTCGGGCAGCTCAGAACGCCACTGTTTCAGCTGTTCCTCCGAAACTTTAACCGGCATCAGGTCCGGTTCAGGAAAATAGCGGTAGTCATGGGCATCTTCTTTAGTACGCTGTGTAAAGGTTTCGCCGCGATCCGGATCATATCCCCTTGTTTCCTGATCAACCGTTCCGCCGCTTTGGAGTACTGCCGTCTGACGATCGATTTCATATTCGATGGCATCCTTAATGAAGGCAAAGGAGTTCATATTTTTGATTTCAACCTTCGATCCCAGCTCTTTCTGCCCCACAGGACGGATCGATACATTGACGTCCGAACGCATCTGCCCTTTTTCCTGATCGCAGTTGGAAATGCCGCCATATTGCATGATCTGCTTTACTGATGCCATATAGGCCAGAGCATCTTCTGCAGAGCTCATGCAGGGGTTGGAAACAATTTCCATCAGCGCTGTTCCAGCACGGTTGTAGTCGACCAGACTGGCTCCGGCTACATGTGTGTTTTTGGCAGCATTTTCTTCCTGGTGGATGCGCTCCAGCGTGAAGGTTTTCATTTCGCCCTCCACTTCAACCTCAACCTGACCACCTAGGCAAAGGGGCTCATCAGCCTGAGTGATCTGATAGTTTTTAGCCATGTCCGGATAAAAATAGTTTTTACGGTCCCATTTGCTATATGGATTAATCTCACAACCCAGCAGCATTCCCGCTTTGCAAATAAGCTCTATCGCTTTTTCATTCATCACCGGCAGCGCGCCGGGATAACCCAGACAGGTCGGGCAAACATGCGTATTGGGTGCTGCTCCATATTCATATTTACAGGAGCAGAACATTTTCGTGTTCGTCTTCTGCATGACATGTGTTTCAAGACCGATGGTTGCTTCGTATTTCATGATCGTAATCCGTAATATAATTCGCAGAGGTTAATCTAGAGGGCAGGACGCTTTTTATGCCATTCGGTTGTTTGCTCGTAGGCATGTCCAACTTTCAGGATAGTCTCTTCCTGAAAATCATCGCCGATAAGCTGAAGCCCGATCGGCATACCATTCGAGGCAAACCCACACGGCAGCGAAAGAGCACAGTTCCCAGCCAAGTTAACAGGTGTTGTTAGAATGTCGTCGAGATACATTTTTAATGGATCATCCGCCTTTTCGCCCTTTTTATAGGCAGGAGTCGGTGTAACCGGAGCAAGAATGGCATCACATTGAGAGAACACGTCCTTAAAGTCGTTACGGATCAGAGTCCGCACTTTCTGCGCCTTCTTGTAATACGCATCATAGTAACCACTGCTCAGCACATAGGTGCCCAGAATGATCCGGCGTTTAACTTCCTGCCCAAAACCGGCAGCTCGGGTTTTGGCATAGAGGTCAGCAGGATCTTTTCCGTCGATGCGCATGCCGTAGCGAATACCATCGAAACGGGCCAGGTTGGCGGAAGCTTCAGCGGTAGCGATAATGTAGTACACTGCGATCGCATATTTGGCATTAGGCAGGCTGACATCTACGATTTCCGCACCCAGGCTCTTACAATGTTCAACCGCATCGCGAACGGCCTTTTCAACCTCCGGATCCATACCCTCGACAAAGTATTCCTTCGGCAAGCCAAGCTTCATTCCTTCCAGCGAAGTATTGTCAGTCAGGTTCGCTCCGAAGGCCGGAACTTCCACATCAATGGACGAAGAGTCCATTTGATCCAGACCACACAGTGTTTCCAGCAGGATGGCCGAATCTTTCACTGTTTTAGTCAGCGGGCCGATCTGATCGAGCGACGAAGCAAAGGCCGTAAGACCATAACGCGAAACGCGGCCATACGTCGGCTTAACTCCCACACAACCGCAGAAAGCAGCGGGCTGCCGGATAGATCCTCCTGTATCCGAACCCAGCGATGCAATTGCTTCATCCGCAGCAACGCAGGCGGCTGATCCACCGGAAGAACCGCCGGGCACATGATCCTGGCTCCAGGGGTTAGATGTCTTTCCCAATGCCGCATTTTCGGTACTGGATCCCATAGCAAACTCATCCATATTGACGCGACCGAGCAATACGGCCCCGGCATCACGGAGCTTGGCAATGGATGTAGCGTCATAGGGAGCGGTATAGCCTTCAAGGATTCTTGAGGAACAGGTACACGGTTGCCCTTTAACATTGAGTAAATCCTTGATCGCAACCGGAATTCCCAACAAAGGAGAAGTTTTCCCGGATGCCCTGGCTTCATCAGCGGCCTTTGCCTGCTCCAGGATATCTTCGCGATCAACCGTCAGATAAGCTCCGACTTTCCCGTCATGGGCATCTATAGAAGAGAGTACATCCATGACAATATCTACAGATGTGCACTCACCTGCTGTTAGTTTTTCGGAAAGTTCCGTTATAGTAAGTTTATGTAGATCAGCCATGTGATTCCTATTGATCGATAATTTTGGGGACGCGGACTTCGCCATTGGCAGCAGATGGCGCATTGGCGATGACATCCGCATGATTCAAACTGGCACCAACCTCATCTTTTCGAAGAACATTAAAGACAGGGATTGCATGTGCGGTCGGTTCCACAGTACTGACGTCCAGTTCATCCAACTGCTCGACATAATGCAACACCTGATCAAGCTGCCCCTGAAAAAGTGCAGTTTCTTCATCGGTCAAATCTATACAGGCCAGCTTTGCAACATAGCCGACATCCATTCCTTCGTGTGTTTCGGACATTTTTCCACCTTCAATTTCACAAAAATAAAGCCCGCAGTATAAATAAACCGCGGGCTTTCGCAACTTCCAAGGTACGGAAGATTATTGCGAATAAACCTTTTCCCTCAGACTTTCTGTCAGAACATGGGGATATACCTTCTGTACAAAATCGATAATGTCTTTTTCATAGTCCGTCCCTTCCGCTTCACGCGTTCCCTGGACAGCGATATAGGCCCACCGATTGGCTGTACTTCGAACAACACGATCCCAAGCGAGCCAGAACATACGGCCCAGGTGATAGGGAGTTTCGCGATCCTGCCCCACAAACCAATAGGCATAAAAAGAATAATAAGGAACCGGACCTTCAGCGGTCCGATAGGTCCGAGAGGTCTTAATCACACGAACACTGAGCGGATCCCGCCCTTCCAGCGGAACCTTTAACGTATATTCACCATCGAGCGTATTCCCCTGCCCCTTCAAACAACGCTGAGGACGGTGAATACTGTCGCGAGCTGTTCCGGATAACACAATCGATGTAAACAAGCGTGCGCCTGCGTCATTCGTATAGGCAGCCTTTACAAACTCCGTATCCTCCGGAAGCTGCTCTTTTTCAGCTCTGGCCATATTGAATAACCCATCTCCGCACTCAGGACAGATATCAGGAATCTCAAGTTCGCTGGTATAATAGGATGCATCCTTATAATCCCGGGCACACAATTCCGGATTGTGGCAAAAACGGAGTTCATTTCCATCCCAGCCTTCGACCTGTTCGGGTAACGACATCTCGACACCAGGTACAAAGCTCAATTCCACACCAACCGTAAAGGCCAGTGCAAAGATAGAAAGCGTCATGACAATAACAATACTCAGGAATGGTTTAAGTAGGCTTTTTTCCATGATGCAAAAAGCTCCTTATAGTTAACGTTTAGCAGTTTTCCAAAACCGACCATCAAACTGATTGCAACGGTGAACAGAACATAGCCTGACCAGTCATGGTGCAATCCGGTACCGAACTGCTGACCTGCGGTAATCGACACCAAAGCAATGGAAATAATTCGGCCAACATTTCCGGCCACCGCAATTGGAATCGAGAAGAGAAAAAGCAGCCATTTTTTAACGAATGTTTTCTGTGTAAAATAGGCATATACTGCAGTCAACGCCGTCATAGCCAGCAAGGAGCGCAGCCCGGAACATGGAGCCTCCACGTTCAACTGGAAATAGGGAGACATTAACTGCGTTCCAACCCGCTCACATTCAATTCCCATTCCACCAAGCATGGAATGAGCCATCGTTGTAGCTATGCGCTGCAATGGCCCGGACAAAGCATCCAGAAAGTTTAGCGGAACACAGAAAATCAGATACGCGCAGGGAAAGATCAATAGCTTCGCCACTTTCCATCCAAAAAAGTACAAGGGGATTCCCCAGATCAAAAGAATTAGACTCATCAGCGAAATACGGGTTTGCTGCATCTTTGCACCCATCCAATGCATGGCAAGCGCGGCAATAACTACAAACAAGCCGAATTGGCAGATCTGTTTGGGAGCTGCAAAAAATTCTTCGCGCTTGTGCCAGACAACCGCCAGACTAACAAAAGGAATCAAATAACCATGCGAATAGTCCGCACCAAACGACTGCTTATCACCCCAACGAGCAATCATCCACTTAAATGCAGAACCGCTACCAATGTTTTCAACGGTATTTCCAAATAAATGGAAAAGGATAAAAAGCAACCCAATAATCACCGAAACAAACCCGATGTTCATCAGCTCGTTCTTATCGAGTGCCCCCAAGCGCCATCGATCACTCCATATCAAAGCATTACTGTTTTTTTCTGGATTCATAATACAATTCCCGCCGACCTTGCTTTGCAAACGAATATTGGTACACCCAAACCGTTTCTTTTACAAGATCCCAATATAGCTGCATTACCCTGGAGGATTATTCCTAAGACAAACTCGCACATCAGCCTAATTCACCCCATTCGACCCCAATTTTTATATTCTGCTCATTTTTTAAAGGAATTTGGCTTGCAAACAAAACGCGGATTCCAATAATAGCGCCTTTCTTACGAGAAAAAGCGAGCGTAGCTCAGTGGTAGAGCCCCACCTTGCCAAGGTGACTGTCGTGAGTTCGAATCTCATCGCTCGCTCCAATTTAACCCGGTTTGCTGATGCAGACCGGGTTTTCTTTTAGGTTCGGGATTGCAATTGAGCGCGCGGTTTTGGACTCTTTTAAGGCGCATTAAATATGCCCCGGTAGCTCAGCTGGACAGAGCGACAGATTCCTAATCTGTAGGTCGGAGGTTCGAACCCTCTCCGGGGCACCATCTCTACACCAACAGGCTCTCCCCCAAAGACGGGGGCAAGGGCGAATTTTTATTAACCACACATTACGATTACCCTCAACCGGTAATTCGTAAAATTCTTAAATCCATACGCCCGGCGCTGGATCACTTCCATCTTCGTATGGAACCCCTCTGTGATTCCATTATTTTTCGTGAACCGCCACATGCAGGCGATCTCCGAGCTCCAGTTATCCAAGGTCTTGGCCAGCGCCATATATGACCGTTGCTATCTCTGCTCAGCAAAAAAACTGCTTATCCATTCGTCTCCATGGACTCAGCAACTTCGCTCTTACCAAGAAGGACGAGCGCATTCGCGTAAACATTGTCCACAGTGAATCCAAACTTTTCGAGTAGAACGCTAAATGGAGCTGATGCTCCAAAGTCATCTTTAGTAACCAAAGCACCATCAATGCCGACATAACGGTGCCAGCCGAATGAAGTACCGGCTTCAACCGCCATGCGTTTGGTACAAGCAGCAGGTAGCACAGACGCTTTGTATGCGGCATCCTGTTTTTCAAACAGTTCCTGAGACGGCATACTTACCACACGCACATTGGTTCCTTCTTCACCGAGCTTCTGCGCAGCGGCGAGCGTGATTTCAACTTCGGAACCCGTGGCAATCATCAGCAAATCCGGAGTGCCCTCTCCGCTCTGCCATAGCGCATACGCGCCTTTGGCAACATTTTCGGCCGCGGGGTACACCGAACGATCGATCGTCGGCAGGTTCTGGCGGGTCAGGCAAAGTACCGTCGGACCGGTCTTGTTGTTAAGCGCTGCTTTCCAGGCTTCGGCTGTTTCGGTGGCGTCGGCAGGACGGATGACTGTCATATTGTGAATCATGCGCAGACTGGCAATGGTTTCGATCGGCTGATGGGTCGGTCCGTCTTCGCCGACGCAGAAACTATCATGCGTGAATACATAGATGACCGGGAGCCCCATCAGCGCGGCCAGACGGGCCGCAGGCCGGACATAGTCGGCGAAGACGAGGAATGTTCCTCCGAAGATACGGAAGCCTCCATGCAGTTGTACGCCGTTCATAATACCGGCCATGCCGAGCTCGCGGACCCCGAAATGGAAGTTACGCCCGTCAAAGGCATCCTTGCCGATATCGCCGCAACCTTTCATGTAGGTATTGTTTGACGGAGCCAGATCAGCCGAACCGCCGATAAGAAATGGAATTTCCTTTGCCAGCGACTGAATGGTCTGCCCTGAAGACGAACGTGTCGCAAGCGAGGAACCCTTTTCAAACTCGGGGAGTTTTCCTTCGAGATCAGGAATATCACCGTTTATGGCGGCTTGCCAATCCATGGAAAGGTCAGCATTGGCTGCGGTCCATGCTTCGAAGTCTGCATTCCATCCTGCTTCAACCTTTTCCATTTCCTCCACGCGGGCGGCAAAGACATCGCGAACTTCCTGCGGCACGTAGAATTTATCTTCCGGCATGCCGAGGTTTTTCTTGGTTGCGGCCACTTCTTCTTCGCCCAGCGGAGCGCCGTGCACATCGTGCCCGCCGGCTTTGTTCGGCGAACCGAACCCGATAGTGGTGTTGCAGATGATGACCGACGGTTTTTCGGTTTCAGCCTGTGCGGCTTCCGTGGCCCGGGCAATCTCTTCATGGTTATGGCCATCGATGTCCTGAACATGCCAGCCGTAGGCTTCCATGCGCTTCGTGACATCATCGGTATAGGTAATGTGTGTATCGCCCTCAATCGAAATAAAGTTCTGATCGTAGTAAATAATTATTTTGCCGAGGCCATGGTTACCGGCCAGCGAGAATGCTTCGTGCGATACGCCTTCTTCAAATTCGCCTTCCGATGCAATGATGTAGGTGTAGTGGTCAACGATCTTCTGCTCGGCCGTGTTGTAACGCGCCTGCAGCATTTTTTCGGCGATGGCCATACCAACACCATTGGTGCAACCCTGCCCCAACGGCCCCGTGGTGGTTTCCACACCAATCGTATGACCGTATTCCGGGTGTCCGGCAGTTTTCGAACCCCACTGACGGAAGTTCTTTAATTCTTCAATCGGCAGGTCGTAACCCGCAAGGTGCAGCAACGAGTAGATCAACATCGAGCCATGCCCAGCCGACAGAATGAAACGGTCACGGTCAACCCATTCCGGATTTTGCGGATTATGCTTAAGGTACTGAGTCCATAATACAGCAGCCACATCGGCCATCCCCATCGGCATGCCCGGATGACCGGAATTGGCAGCCTGCACGCCGTCCATTGAAAGTCCACGAATTGTGTTTGCTACAAGTTTAAGATCCATTGTTTTTATTCCCTTTAAGTTAATATCTTTCAGCGCTCAAACACGCTGATTATTCCCCAACCCTATTTCAGCAAGCTGATCAGCATCTGAAGGTCTACACTTTCAAGTGACTCGACAATCCGATCGGCTTCATCCAGTTTTTTCCGGCTGGCTGAATTGGTTACAGCCACACAACAGCAACCCGCCGCGTGTGCCGCTTCAATTCCATTTGGCGCATCCTCTATCACCACACACCGCGAAGGAGACAGCCCAAGCTTTCCGGCTGCTTTCAGAAACAGTTCCGGATGCGGCTTCTTGTGTTTCACATCACTTCCGGTCACATAGACCATTTCCTGATATGGAACCCGGGCGGACTTCAAAACGGCTTCGGACTTTTCCCGTGTACTACTCGTGGCAATGCCGACAAAAAAATCATCGCGTGCTGAGGCGCTCTGCATCAAATCCAGCACACCGGAAAATGCCGGCAGCGGTTCCGCCTCCAGCATGGAAAGAAAGTTCGCCTGCCGCGCTGCCGTTGCAGCACTGACCTGTTCATCGGACAGTTCGATTCCATGCACCCGTGCAGCAGAACGGACATATTCCGCCGCGCCGCGCCCCAGACCGGCCTCAAAATCCGCGCGGACAACACCCTTCACTCCGAACAGATCCGCAAAAACCCTGATCGAGGCTTCCGCGTTCACCCGCTCGGTATCGGCGATCACGCCATCCACATCGAAAATCAGACCGTACAGGCTGTCCATCAGAGTCCTTTAGATGGCCGGTGCGTTTGCGAGCAGGAAGCGTTCAGCCTCCGGGCTCCACAGACCGTTTTCTTTTTCAACAATTTCAGCCAATCCCTGATACAAGTCGCCGTCCAGATTCTTCAAATCATCGAGTGCCACCAGCGGCATGCTGACATTGTTGTAGACCAGTTTTTTTCCGCCCGGAATATTTGGAAGGTTCAACGTGGTATCGATAACCGCATCCAGACCGCCTACATGGGTAACCATGGTAGATGGATTCAGCTTGCCTGCCTCCATCATTTTTAGTGATTCAACCATGTCATCGGTATTGCCACCGCTGGTGCCCACGACGTGCGTGGCGGCATAGTGGACATTGTAGAAATTAAACTCGGCGATAAAATCGGCATTGGACGGGCCCGCAAAGAAATTGAGGCAGCCATCGAAGGCCAGAATCTTATCGGCCTGCTCCACCACAGGACGAACCGGCGCATAGACAAAGACATCATTAAAGCCCTCACCATTCGGAGTGAGCGATTTGAGATAATCAACACCCTTTCCTTCTTCGGCCGTGTTGACATATACCAGTTCAACACCGTTAGCCCGGGCTTCTTCTACCGTGTAGATCGAAGCCGCACGTTCCAAACGGGCGGTATCAATATCGGTAACGACCAGCAGGCCGGGCTTGCGATCGCAATGGACCGCATAATCAATAGCCCCCAGCCCCATCGGGCCAACTCCCGCAAGCAGCGCCATTGCGCCGCCTTCAACAATGCCCATTTCGTGGACATAGCTACCCGGTGTGGTGTGGTAGTTGGCGTGGAACCCACCGACGATGCAGGACATTGGCTCCGCCAGCGAACCGTGGTAGTAGGCCTCGCCTTCGAACGGCAGCAGACAATCCTGCTCCATCACTTCCGCCGGTATAATTACATATTGCGAGTCACCGCCAATATGGCGGTAGGAATAGCCCGGTGCGGAAAGGATTCCGACGGGCCCCTCTTCATAGTTAATCGCAGGCTGAATTGAAAATTTATCGCCTGCTTTAAAACGATCCGTCCATCTGCTGCCGACCTCAACGATTTCGCCGCAGAACTCATGACCTATAATAATTGGATCATCTGCTACGTCATTGGGGATGCGTTTATGCTTTATGCCCTGCGACGCCGCCTTGTAGGACGACATGCAGATGGAATCGGATACAATCTTGGCCAGGATTTCATTTTCGCCGATAGCGGGGAGATCAAACTCCTCCAGTCGCAAATCCTTTTCGCCGTAAAGTCTAACTGCTTTTGTTTTCATGGGTTTTACCTGTATTAAGTTTTAGGTTTTAAGCGTTAAGCGTTTGTGTTGTTCGCTCAGGTTAATTCAGCATGACCTGGCCGCCGGTAACGGGGATGGCCTGGCCGGTTTCGTATTTCTGTTCCACGGAATAAAGAATGGCCTTGGTCACATCTTCACCATCGCATCCACGGTTCATGGGAACCTGTGCTTCGTAAAAGCGTTTAACATCTTCAACGGTTTCCGCTCCCGGAACCTTTCCCGTATTCAGATACTGAACAAAGAGCCCACGATCCGGATCGCTCCAGAGCGGACCGTCAAAAAAGTTACCAGGGCAGACCGTATTGACCTTGGTGTTGTCGACGACGAGCTCTTTGGCAAAACTTTGCACGAGACCGACTGATCCAAATTTGGAACCGGCATAGGCCCCATTTTTATTGGACCCTTCGAGGGCCGACTTGGAGCTGATTCCGATGATGTCGGTATAGTACTTTCCGGATGGCTGATTCATGATTTCCATAACCGGTGCCACATGCTTGGTGCACAGGAAAAAGCCGACATAGTTGACATCCGTCACGAATTCAAAATCCTTGAGCGACATTTCCTTTACACTGCCCGCCTTGAGTACTCCCGCGTTACTGACAAACAGATCAATACCACCCACGGTCTTTACAACCTCCCCGACCATTTTCAGGACGGATTCTTCGTCAGTCACATTCACGGAAACGCCAAAAGCAACCGTCCGGCCCTGTTGTTCGTTCAGTTGTTGCGCCAACGCATTGGCCCCATCAATGTTCATATCGGCAATAAAAACTATTGCGCCGTTCTTAATGAGCTCACGCACGATTCCCTCGCCGAAGCCCTGCGCTCCGCCTGTCACAACGCAAACCTTGTTATTCACCACACCCGCACGGCCGGTCACCTTTGCGACAGCAGACGTACCGTTTACGGCATCGTCATAATCTTCACCCAGGAGGAATCCCCCTACTCCATCAACCATGACCGAACGCGTGCCTGGTTTAAATTTTTCCGTCAATTCGGCAGCGGTACAGGTAAGCTCCGCACTATCCAGCGCTTCACGGGATACCACAATATCGCCTTTTTCCCCGTCGAACGTCAGACCTCTTAATAATGGTGCTATTTCAAGTGTGTTCATATCAATTCTATCGCCTTTTCAGGTTGTGAGTGATCCATACGTTTTCCGATGTCAGCATAGTGGGCAATCCGCTCTTCCAACATTTTGGATGCCATTGGATTGTCCGGACTGAACAAGGCCAGCTTCGGATCTTCCGCTGCCAGTTTTTCATGAGCGATCAGCGCCCATGCCGCATCAGCCAAATGAGCAAATTCAGGCTCCAGCAGAATCGGGCAATTAAATGACTGGCGGGAGCTGTTGATGTCCACGCCGCTGATTTCCATCAGGCCGTTTTCCTGGCAAAGCTGCTGCAGCCGCGTCAGTTGCTCCAGGGTATTGCGCGGGGGCATATAGGTGATGGCCTGGAAACCGATTTTCGCCAGTTCCGGAATAAGGTCATCCAGAAAATCATCTTCGAATTTTTCAGCCTTTTTATCTCCGGTCGGCGATTCACTGACATCGCCCAGATACGCATAGGCAGGAATGGCTCCGATTTCATTGGCAAACTCAACGGCTTTATACACCGTCATGCACTCATCATAGCCCGACTGCAGGAAAAATTCCGGTACAAGGTCAGCCTTGAATGCCCCCAGAAGATCATAGGCATAGTGCGGGTTATAAACTTCCAGCAGCAGGTCGCGCAACGGACCCGCTAATGGAACCTGCATCGGGCCTTCAACAAAATCGACCAGCGGCTGCCCTTTCCCGTAAGTTTCAATCAACTTAAGCGACAACGCATAGAGAATGTGGCGCTCGGTAATCGATCCCCCATGGGCCGCCTGTGAAATCGCCAATACATCGGTATCAAAATCCAATGTAGGTGCACCGCGTTCCGCCAGTACTTCGTTGAGCTTCTCCACTTCCTTCCGGTCCCGCTGAATACGGGCATCATGAATCGGTTTCAGAAATGCTGCAACCGCCTCGAACTGGTTCGCCGGAATCCCATGAAATGCGATATAGGTAATATTCGGCTCGTCCGGGTTATTGGTTTTGCGCCCCTGCATGAGGGTGTCATCCATATTAACCCGCATTTCAAAACCGGCCGTACTCGCAATGTTCAGCACCTTGGCCGCTTCCAGAAATTCTGCACAACCCGACACCGAATCGTGGTCCATGATTCCTACCGTAAGCAATCCCGCCTCAACTGCTTTTACCGCAATCATAGTCGGGGAATACGGACTGAAGGAATAGATCGAATGAACATGGTTGTTCACCTCTTCGGTCGGCGTGACCCCCAGGCGACACCGCTCTGGACCGAACTCCCGCACAGCGGAGAGCCGGGCTTCAGCCGATGGCGCATCATTTAATTCTTCATAACCCATGGTTCAACCTTTGGTTAAATAATCCGTAATGCGTAATTAAACAGCCAGTACGCATTACGAATTACTCGTTACATTACACACCCAGACGCGCAATACGCTGCATCTCTCCATTAGTGTAGTTGTGTTCAACAACATGCCCCGGCAGCGGAACAATCCGTTCGTGAATCGCGTCAATAATCCAACTGGCCTGCGGGAAATAATCCGTTTCCATTTCCGCCGCCGGCGAGATCCAGTTTTTCGCACCGATCACTACCGGCGGAGCATCCAGATAGTCGAAGCAGAGGTTGGTCAGGTTCGCGGCAATGTTGTGCAGGCAGGAACCCCGCTCAACCGAGTCGGATGCCAGAACCACACGACCGGTTTTCTTAACGGATTCAACCAGCTTGTCGTAGTTGAGCGGATTAACGAAACGCAGGTCGATCAGCTCGACGTCCATTCCATATTTTTCCTTCATTTCATCCACCACCTTCATTCCGCTGTAGAGAACCGGCCCGAGCGTGATCAGCGTCAGATCTTTACCCTGTGTACGTACAGCCGGTTCGCCTTCTTCGGTTTCGAAATAGCCTTCCGGAACGCCGTCCTTTTCGAAGAGTTCGCCCACACCGTAGGTCTTCTGTGATTCGAAGAAGATCACCGGATCGGTTCCGGCCAGCGCCAGGTTCAGCATACCCTTCGCATCGTTGGTCGTTGCCGGATAAAAAACCTTCAGGCCAGGAATATGGTTCACCATTGCAGTCCAGTCCTGCGAGTGCTGCGCGCCATACTTGTTACCCACGGATACGCGGAGAACCAGCGGCATTTTCAGGATACCGGCCGACATCGACTGCCACTTGGAAATCTGGTTAAAGATTTCGTCACCGGCACGGCCCATGAAATCGCAGTACATCAGCTCGGCGCAGACCCGGCCGCCACTGAGCGCATATCCACAGGCGGTACCGACAATCGCACCTTCTGAAATCGGCGAGTTGAACAGGCGGTGGTACGGGAGCAACTCGGTCAAACCGTTGTAGCAGGCAAAGGCTCCACCCCAGTCACGGTTTTCTTCACCGTAAGCGATCATGGTCGGGTCTGTTACAAAGCGGTGTGCCATGGCTTCAAAGATTCCGTCACGGAAGGTGTAAAGCTGATTGGCCTTGTAAGGCTTACCATCGCCATCGAACGCATAACGCTGTTTGCGTTTCAGCTTTTTAACACGCGCATTGTCTTCGAGTTTTTCCAGTAGTTCCGGCTCACGGTCGTCGAACTTTTCAACCTTACCGTTGGAGTACATCACCTTTTCAATCAGGTTTACGTCGGAATATGGAGAAACCGATTCGTCGATAGCCAGTTTCATGGCCTTGCTGACCTTGCCGGTAATCTTCGCTTTCATGGCATCGGCATCGGCTTCCGTGATGGCACCGTTGCTGATGAGGTATTCCCCGAACGTGCGCACGCAATCGGCCGCATCCCAGAGTTCCATTTCTTCCTTCGAACGGTAGGAAGAAGCGTCGGATGGTGAGTGACCGGACATACGGTAGGTCACGATGTCGAGCAGTGCCGGACCGAGACCTTCGAGCAAGATTTTCTTCTGACGCTCTGTGGCATCAGCCACGGCCAGCGGGTTGTAGCCATCCACACGCTCGGCGTGCATCTGATTGGGATTAACACCGGCTCCGATACGCGCGGCGAATTTGTAGCTCATGGTTTCACCCACGGTCTGTCCGCCCATGCCATACTGGTTGTTCATGATATTGATCAGAACGGGAGGATGACCGAATTCTTTGTCCCACAGCTCAACATACTGGTCCATCGCCGCCATCCAGATACCTTCATAAACCGGACCGCAGCCCATGGAGGCGTCGCCGATATTGGCAATCACGATGCCGGGCTTGCGGTTGATCAGCTTGTTCATGGCCGAACCAACCGAGATGTCCGCAGAACCGCCCACCAGGGCGTTGTTCGGCATGGAACCGAACGGAATAAAGAAGGCATGCATCGAGCCGCCCAGGCCTTTATTGATACCGGTTTCGCGGGCAAAGATTTCCGCCAGCGTTCCGTAGAGGATGAAGTCTTCCGCCAGATCTTTCACGCTTTCGTGTGAACCGTCTTTCACCACGTTCAGCGTAGCTCCATCGAAAAACTCTTCCATAATACCGGTGAGCTTTTCATCGTCCAGCTTGCTGATAGCGGATAGGCACTTGGCCATAATTTCACCGTGCGAACGGTGCGAACCGAAGATATAGTCGTCTGTATCCAGGTGAACCGACTGACCCACCGCTGCGGCTTCCTGACCGATCGACAAGTGGGCCGGTCCGGGGTGGTTGTATTCCATTCCCTGATAGGAACCCTGAACTTTGATCTCGTTCAGCATGGTTTCGAATTCACGGATCACGAGCATGTCGTAATACATTTTGACCAGGCGGTCTTTACCGTATTTTTTTTCTTCTTTTTTGTAGTCCGATTTATACTTATTAATCGGAATCGGCTTGAAGGTAACCTCACCCGCTTTGCGGGATTCTTCGGGGCATATCACTTGATCTTTAGGCATTGTTTTTCTCCTGATTAATTCTGTTAAAACTGAAACATGGTTGAGCGGATAACTTCTCCAACGGTCGGATGCGGGAAGACAATTTCCTGAACGTCTTCAACACGCAGACCCGATTCGATCAGCGCCGCAGCCCCCCAGATAAATTCCGAGCTGTACGCTCCGAATGCATGAACACCCAGCAGTTCACGCGTTTCGGAATCGATCACTACCTTTACTGAACCCGGACCTTTCTTGCCGTTCTCTGCCAGAAAACGTCCGCTCATAATCAACGGCAGCGATGCTGATTCAACTTTATGACCGGCAGCTGTAGCCTCGTCTTCTGTCATCCCGCATCCTGCAATTTCGGGCATGGAATAAACCGCCCACGGAATGGCATTGGTGCGGAAACGGTCTTTCTTTCCAAGAATCGTATTCAATGCAACCTCGCCCATGCGGGTTGCAGAATGGGCCAGCTGAGACTTGCCGGTCACGTCGCCGATTGCATAGACATTCGGCAGGTTGGTGCGCATCTGATCGTCCGCTTTAATTCCGCGGCGGTCAAAATCCAGCCCGGCTTCTTCCAGCCCCATACCGGACAGGTTCGGAGCACGACCTACCGACATCAGGACAATATCGGCATTCACCGATTTTTCCTCGCCTGACTTCGTCGTGTATTTAACGTCATGACCATCGATCGCCGTTACACGGCAACCGAGGTTAAAATCAACTTTACCTTTCAGTGCTTTGCGGAATGCTGCCGCCTGGCCGTTGTCCATAAAGGGAATAATTTCGTCGAGCATTTCGATGACATCCACCTTCACGCCGAGACTACTAAAGAAACTGGCGAATTCGACACCGATCACGCCCCCACCAATCACCACCAGTGACTTCGGCATTTCTTCAACACTGAGAATTTCCTTACTGGTCATCACGTGCGCCTGGTCAGCGCCGGGAATCGGCGGAACAAACGGCGACCCACCGGTGGCGATGACCACATTGTCCCCTTCGTAAACCGTACCGCCTACTTCCACCTTGCGGGATCCAAGCAACTTGGCTTCGCCGTAGAGCACTTCAACCTTGTTCTTTTTCATCATGCCGGCAATGCCGCCGCGCAGGGTTTCGATCACGTCCTGTTTCCAGGCCATGGTCTTGCCGAGGTCAAACGTAACCTCACCTGTAGTCACGCCGAACTCCGGCGCTTCCTTGGCATGCACATAATGCTTGGCGGAATTGAGCAGGGTTTTAGTCGGAATGCAACCATGGTTCAGGCAGACACCGCCGAGATGGTTCTTTTCGATCAACAGCACCTTAAGGCCCTTGTGCGCTGCCCGTTCGGCCATTTCATAGCCTCCCGGTCCGGCGCCGATGATGATGAGATCATAATCGAAACTGGAAACCTGAGACTTGAAACTTGAAGAAGGCTTTTCCTCCACCGGAGCCGTTTCCTTTTCAGGTTTCACATTTCCAGTTTCAGGTTTCACCTCAGCAATCGCGTCCGCAGGACGCAGGTTGCTGATATCTTCTCCGGCAGCGCCGATCGCAGCAATTACCTTGAGTACTTCCACGTCCGCATCGGCCGGATAAAAGATGCCCAACATCGTTCCGGCAGCAGGTGCTTCCACTTCGAAGGTCGCTTTATCGGTTTCGACTTCGCAGAGCGCCTGCCCTGCCGTTACGACATCACCTTCCGCAACCTTCCATTCGATAATGATGCAGGACTCTACAGATTGTCCCTGCCTCGGCATTAAAACTTCAGTAGCCATAATTCGGTTCCTTATCCTGCGAGGGTGAGTTCAAACGCAGCCAGCTTGTCGCGCATACTGGCTAGGAAACGGGCAGCAGGTGCGCCATCCGTTGCGGCGTGGTCAAATGTAAGCGAGAGTCCCATGTGCGGAACAAAGTCGGCACCGCCGTCTTTATTCATTACCGGTTTCGGCTGGATGGAGCAGACACCGAGAATACCGACTTCAGGAGCATTGAGTACCGGCGTAAAGCTTTCGATACCCATCGCACCGAGGTTGGTAACGGTAAACGTTCCGCCGCTCAGGGCGTCTGGATCAATGGTACCTTCGATGCAGGCCATTGCCAGACGCTTGGCTTCAGCAGAAAGCTGCTTGAGTGTCATCAGGTTAGCGTAGCGAATAACCGGAACCATCAGGCCACGCGGGGTATCCACCGCGAAACCGAGGTGAATGTTGTCAAATTCCACAATCTTGTCACCCAGCATGTGGGCATTGAGTTCCGGGAACTCGCCGAGCGTCTTGATGGTCGCGTAGAGTACAACATCGTTGATGCTGATCCCGCCGACGCCGGCTTCTTCCGGAGCGTTCTTACACTTCGAACGATAACCCAGTACGGAGCGGGCATCGGCTGAAGTATTGAGCGTCAGCTGTGCTGTATTCTGCAGTGAGGCCATCATGCGGCCCGCAACCACCTTACGAACACCCTTAACCGGAATTTCAGTAGCATTACCCGGGAAGTCCATGGAAGCAACGGCTGCGCCGACGGCTTCCGGAGCAACACTCATCAGATCGGAGGCAACCACACGCCCTCCCATTCCCGATCCTTCGGCCGGAATGCTGAGCCCCTCTGAGGCCGCCTTGGCTGCTGCTGCCGGTGTAACGGCCTGAGCTGCGGCAACGTCGCGTTCAATCACACGGCCATTCGGACCGGTGCCTGCGATGGAGGTGATATCGACACCTTTTTGTTGAGCCAAATTTCTTGCCCGAGGCGAAGTTCCGGAGCTGGTTCCAGAGGACAGAGGACGGAGGTCGGAGGTCGGAATTTCTTTTTCGACCGGCTGAGCGGCAGCCTCGAGAGTGCTGTCCTCTGTCGTCTGATCGCTGTCCTCTGACATTTCGGGGCGCAGGCTCGAAATATCTTCGCCCGGCTCACCAATCGCAGCAATAGGCTTAAGGACTTCAACGTCAGAGTCTGCCGGATAAAAGATTCCCAGCACCGTACCGGATGCAGTTGCTTCCACTTCAAAGGTTGCTTTATCGGTCTCTACCTCACAAAGCGCCTGCCCTTCGGTGACCGCATCACCTTCGTTCACGCTCCATTCAATAATGATGCAGGATTCAACGGATTGTCCCTGTCTCGGCATTAATACTTCTGTGGCCATGGTTAATTCTCCTTAAACTTACGCTTTAACGACGCGCACCGAAGCGGTCGCCAGTTTTTCTTCAAATTCTGGGGTAAACTCTTTATCCGTCACCAATGCATCAGCTGCATCGAACGGGAGGATTCGGGCAAAACCCGGTTTGCCGAACTTCCTGGAATCGGAAAGAACGATTACTTCATCCGCCTGCTCTGCCATCTTCCGAACCAAATCTGCGCTTTCAACGAAGTGGGCGGTAAAGCCTTGCTTGGCTGAGGCACCGTCAATACCGAGGAAGGCCTTGGATACATGAAACTGATCGATGGCCAGCAGGGCCATCGGGCCCACCACGCCCTCTTCTTCGGGCCGGAACTCACCGCCGACCAGCGTCACGCGCACCTGCGGATTGGTTCGGGCATAGGAAAGCAGCAGCGAGTTGTTGGTCACGATATGGATATTTTTCTTACCGAGCAGGTATTTGGCGATAAGGGCCGTGGTGGTTCCCGCAGAAACGATGATCGTGTCTCCATCGTTGATCATTCTCGCAGCCGCTTTGGCAATTTCGCCCTTCACGCCTTTTTCGGCCTGCATCCGCTCCAGAATTTTCGGGTGCTGGGCCGGAACGGCACCGCCGTGCGTGCGGACGAGAAGCCCCTCTTCTTCCAGAGCGGCCAGATCAGCGCGGGCCGTAACCACGGTCACATTCAGCTTTTTCGCCAGTTCAGACACACTGACGCTGCTCTCCTTCATCAGGAGATCCAGAATTACTGATTTACGCTCTGCAAAGTTTGTACTCATAGGCCAAACAACTTCCTTATTGCTATCTGATATCTTTCTTTTTACCTTCTTTTTTCTTTGCTTCAAGTTGTTTTTTGATTTTTATTTAGCTCAATAACGAAAACAAAACAGGAAAAAGAAGGAATCCAAAACCTGGAAAAATGAACAAAACGGGCAGAATACGGGAAAAACCCTCCATATCGGGATTACAGACGGATGAATTTCCAAATACTGGGAAAAAAAGAAAAAACAGCGCCAAGCACTGCTCAACGCAGCACGATGCTCCGCATGGTGCTATTTTTCAGGAAACCGCTAGGCCTTCACGACCTGAACGGAAGCGGCAGTCAGCTGCTCTTCAAATTCAGGCGTAAAATCGTGATCAGTCACGAGCGTATCTGCCGAACTGAACGGAAGAATCCGGGCAAATCCGGGCTTTCCAAATTTCCCGGAGTCGGACAGCACAATCACCTGATCCGCCTGCTCCGCCATTTTTCGCACCAGATCAGCACTTTCCACAAAGTGGGCGGTGAAGCCCTGCTTGGACGAAGCGCCATCAATGCCAATGAAGGCTTTAGAAACATAGAATTGGTCGATCGCCAGCAAAGCCATGGGACCGACAACGCCCTCTTCTTCAGGACGAAACTCTCCACCAACCAAGGTGACGCGCACCTGGGGGTTGGTACGGGCGTAAGAGAGCAGCAGCGTATTGTTGGTGACAATATGGATATTCTTTTTGCCGAGCAGGTATTTTGCAATCAGCGCCGTTGTGGTTCCGGCCGTAACAATAATGGTGTCGCCGTTTTCAATCATTTCAGCTGCGGCTTTAGCGATTTCGCCCTTCACGCCTTTTTCAGCCTGCATACGCGCCATAATTTTCGGATGCTGAGCCGGAACGGCGCCGCCGTGCGTGCGGACGAGCAGCCCCTCCTCTTCCAGAGCAACCAGATCTGCGCGGGCCGTCACCACGGTTACATCCAGTTCCTTCGCCAAACCGGATACGCCTACCTTCCCTTCCTTCATCAGAAGATCAAGAATTACCGTTTTGCGCTCAGAAAAGTTTTTATTCATGCTCCGTCCCGTTTCCTTTTAACGTGGGATCTACTTTCCATTATCCGCCGTTCGCTTTCCACCAAATTAATCCCCTCTTTCTCGAGAACGATCCAAGTCCACCAAAGGATGTGCATATGAAAAAAAAGAAAGCCCTAATTACCGGAGCCAGCCGCGGAATCGGCGAAGCCATTGCCCTGAAACTTGCCTCAACCGGTTTTGACCTGATGCTGACCGGCCGCGACCTCCCCATGCTTGAAAGCGTAAGAGACGCGTGCAAAAAAATGGATGCAGCGGTCGACATCCTTCCTGCCGATTTATCGAACGAAGCGGAAATCATCGCCCTGTTCGAAACCACCGGCCCCATTGATCTGCTGGTTAACAATGCCGGCTTCGGTATTTTCGATGCGATTGAAAATATTAAACTGGAAGACTGGAAGTCTATTCACCAGGTCAATGTGGAAGGCGCCTTTCTTTGCCTGCGCGAAGCTATGAAGCGCATGAAAACATCCGGTGGCGGACGTATCATAAATATTTCATCCGTGGTCGGGGTTAAAGGCTATCCCAACCAGGCCGCCTACGGAGCCAGCAAGCATGCCCTGCTCGGCCTCACTAAAACCGCCATTGAAGAAGGACGCGAACACAATATTCGCGTCCACGCCATCTGTCCCGGCGGGGTAGCCACTGAAATGGTCAAACAGTCCCGCCCCGACCTCACTGATTTTTCCGCGATGATCCAGCCGGAGGATGTCGCCGATGCGGTGGCCTACCTCTGCTCACTGCCGCCTGCAATAACAATTGACTGTATTCACCTTCGCCGAGCCGCCAGCCCGCAAACCTGGTGACCCAACCCCAAACAACAAAAGGAGACCGACCATGATCTATATGGCTGACACTGCAAATATCGAAGAACTGAAGAAGCTCTATTATTATTTCCCGCTGGCAGGAGTAACCACCAACCCCAGCATTCTGGCCGTTGAGAAAAAGCCGGTCTCGGAAATCGTTCCGCAGATCCAGGAAATTGTCGGCGGCGGCATGATGCACTTCCAGGTATCCAGCCAGACGGCCGATGAAATGCTGCGCGAAGCGCTGAAATACAAAGAGCACTTCGGGTTTGGCGATGAATACTATTCCAAGATTCCGGTCACCGCGGAAGGACTGCGCGCGATCCCGATGATTAAAGAGGCCGGTATCAATGTGACCGCCACCGCCATCTTCACCCATCAGCAGGCGCTGGTTGCCGCACAGGCCGGTGCGGATTTTGTTGCTCCCTATGTCAGCCGCCTCGACAACATCTCGTCACATGGTATTGAAGTGGTCGAACATATCACTAAATCGCTGAATCACTTCGGATATGACTGTAAGGTGCTGGCTGCCAGTTTCAAAACCGTCGACCAGGTGCACCGCATCATTAAACGCGGATGCCATTCCGCTACCATCAACTATGAACTGCTCGAAGCGCTGCGCAGTCATCCCATGACCGATATGGCCGTTGAAACGTTCGCCGTCGACAGCCAGGGCATTTACGACATCGCATTCTGAAAATAGGTGTCGAAAAAAACGGGGCTCCACCTAAATAGAGCCCCGTGCATGTCCAGGGACATGCATGATGATGAAATTAACCGGACGTGCAGGTTGTCCGCCAGGTGGACAGTGCATCCTGCCACACTTCGGTATCCTGTGGAGCAAAGGTCTGTGATTCCTTAATAAAGGACTCGCGAATAATAGTTCGGCCTTCGTCATGCGATGCGATATCGCCCATGGCGAGCATCTGTGTAGTAAGGTTGCCAATGGCGGTTGCTTCAATGGGACCAATAATGACCGGGCGTCCAATGGCATTCGCCACGTACTGATCCAGTGCAAAGTTCTGGGAACCACCGCCAACAATACGCAGGGCTTCCAGCTCATCGCCAATGACCTTTTCCAATCCCTGAAAGGCATCGGCATAGAGCAGAGCCATGCTCTCATAGTAACAACGTATGATGGAACCGTGATCTTCCGGGCGGCCCTGCCCCGTTCGTTCACAATAATCCTGAATACGCGTCGGCATGTCACCCGGCGTGTAGAATTCGTCAGCAGAAGGGTCTATGAAATACTTGAGCGGTTCAGCAGCTTCATTGAGTGCATCCATTTCCGGCCAGCCATAGGAGCATCCCTGTTCGTTCCAGCAACGCTTAAGCTCCTGCAGAATCCAGGAACCGCACATATTTTTCAGGAAGCGGATGGTGCGTCCTAAACCGACTTCGTTGGTAAAATCTGCCGCAAGTGAGTCTTTGTTGATTACCGGCTCAGCAAGCTCGGCGCCGAGCAGCGACCAGGTTCCGGAGCTCATGAAGGCTGACTTTTCACCGGGCATGGTTGGAACCGCTGCGTAGGCGCAGGCGGTGTCATGACCACAGACAGAAACCACCGGAATACCACGGTATTCTCCCAACACGGTTCCGGGATCAACCAGATCAGCGAGGAGGTCTTTTCGGAGTCCCAGTTCCTCAAGCAGATCATACGCCCAGTCATGCGTTTCCGGATTATAGAACTGGGACGTACTGGCAATCGTCCGCTCCGCAACTTTATTACCGGTCAGGCAGTAACCTAGCAGGTCCGGTGTAAAAAGAAGCGTGTCAGCCATTTTGTACTGGGCAGAATCCGACTCCTTCAACGCCATCAGCTGGTACAGTGTATTCAGTTCCATAAACTGGATACCGGTCTTTTCGTACACATTCGCTTTAGGAACGTTGGCAAAAACCTTATCAAACATGCCTTCGGTTCGGGCATCGCGATAGTTAACCGGATTTCCAATCAGGTTTCCGTCTGTATCAACCAGTCCGAAATCAACACCCCACGTATCAATACCCATAGAGATTAGATCATCGCCGAATTCCTTTTTTGCGAGCGCAATGCCTTCTTTGATATTTCTGAGCAAATGAACGAAGTCCCAGTAGAGCGTTCCATTAATTTCCGTTGGTCCGTTCCAAAACCGGTTCATCTCTTTAAGCGTCAGCTTGCCGTCATCGAGCGTACCCACAATTGTTCGCCCACTTGATGCACCGAGGTCGACTGCCAGATAATGTTTTTTCATAATTCCCCTGTTCCTTCCTGTAGTTTAAATGATTCCGTGCTCCGGCCGGTCGCAAAACAAATCAGACCCGGCTCTATTTTTGCACCCTGTCTCATGGCCTTCCTAAACTGAACCCAACCAGGCAGACATCGTCTTCAAGCGAAGCAACATCCCCGAATTTGCATGCATCGTCATAAAGCGCTGCAAACAGATCCGGCAACGAGAGATCCATGTGTTGCCGGGCGGATAACATGAGGCGTTTCTCACCATATTCCTCCTGCTGGGCATCGACGGCTTCGTTGATGCCATCCGTATACATAAACACCGTGTCGCCGGGTTCGATTTTCATTTCAGCACTCCGGTACTCCGTGCCTTCTGCAATGGCCAGGCCCGGTCCGGCAAAGGAACAATCCCCTGCAAAGCAATTGACGCGGCGCCGGGCTGCATCAAAATGTATCGGCATGGGATGCCCGGCGTTAGCCATACGCACCATCCCTGTTGAAACCTCCAAAACCATGTAGCAGGCCGTGGCGTATAAGAATTGGTCTTCCTGTCTGAACAGGGGCATCAGCACCTGGTTCATATGCGTTAAAAACCGGCCCGGATCCTTTTCCTTATGTGATATTTCCTCAACTACTGCGCGTACAATGCTGGTCCCCAAGGCCGCACGAACCCCATGCCCCATGACGTCACACAGAAAGATTCCAACCTCGGTATCCGAAAGTTTACGGATAGCGCACAGGTCACCGCCGATCACCCTGCCCGCATGATGAAGGTGATGAAATTGAACCGAACCCTCCACAGCACCCAAGTCGGACGGGAAGGACGGATATGAAGTTGGAAAAAAGGTTTTCTGAAGTTGTGCGGCCATGAGCAGCTCGTCTTCCATCTCCTCACGGAACCTGCGGTTTTCCTCCGCATATTTAGCCGCACGTATTTCAGCCTCTTTGTGCTCGGTTATATCGCGAGAGATTCCAAAGATGCCGACAATTTCGCCCGATTCATCACGCAGCGGCATCTTTGTGGTCGACACCCAGGCATGGGTTCCATTCTTCCAGGTCTCGCCCTCCTCCACGCCGAGTAGCGGCTCACCGGTTTTCATGATCCGCAGCTCATCCTGCCGCATCCGTTCCGCATCTACTTTTGAATAGGAATCAAAGTCGGATTTCCCGACCAGTTCTTCCGGTGAACGTCCGCCCTGCCAGTGCGCGGCAGCTTGGTTCAGCATAATGAACCTGGAATCACTATCCTTGAAATAGATCATGTCAGACATGTTATCCATCATGCATTTGAGCAGGTAGGTCGATTTTTGGGGATCAGTTTTCATACGCGCCTCTGGTTGTATGCGGATCTTAGCCTTATTCCGTGCCCAATACAACCGGCCGGTGAGACTCCGACGTTGGCGGTGATGCAGAATTGATCTGTTGAGAAACTCCGACCAGCAGCACACCCAGAACAGCCAACGCATAGCCAGCAATTTCCAGCGGCGCAAGATGCTTCAGTGTTAAGGCCAGTTTACCGGTCTCCTCATCAAGCCCGATAAATGCCGCCGCAACCATAACTGATGCAATCACAACCGAAACCACCAGACCAAGTGAAGCCCCTTTGATATCAGCCCGCAGCAGCAAAAACTGAGTGGCCAAAATGGTTGCCGCAATCCCGAGCATCCACACGGAAACGGGCAACCCATTCAACACACCAAACTTGCATTTTTTTATGCATATGATTGTGCCGACATTGCAGGCCGCCGCAATCACTGTCAGCAGATACGTATTCATTTAACTCCTATAAATTTTCTTCCCCTGGATGATGCCTTACTGCTCAGCTTCCTGAGGGTTATCCGATTTACTCGCATATAGCCCGTAGAGGGCAATCACAACAAAACAGATCAACGGAACCAGGTATGATTTGGCAGCCGCCGCCCCCATTGCATCCGCATCTGCTCCGCCAAAAACATCAATCAATTTACCCTGAAGCTGTGTGAGCAATGCCCCTCCCAGAATGGCCATAATCAAACCGGAAGCTCCGATCTTGGTGGCTTCGCCCAGTCCACGGGAACCCAGACCGAAGATGGTCGGGAACATGAGAGACATGCATGCAGAAACACAGATCAGACTGTAAACACCAATAATGCCCTGAACAAAAATGACGGAACAGGTCAACACGGCACCCAATAGCGAAGCAACCATCAGCAGCACACTCGGCTTGAATACACGCATCAGGCCTGTGAACACCCAGCGGCTAACCGAAAAGGTGATAATGGCACCCATGTGGTAGTTCATTGCTTCACTGTTTGATATGCCCAATTGCCCGGTAATGTAATGGATGGTGTAGGTCCAGACGGCAATCTGCGCTCCCACATAGAAAAACTGCGCAATTACAGCGAATACATAATTCCTGTTCGTAAACAGCTCTTTAAGGGTGGAACCCAGGTGAGCTTTCGAATCATGCTCCGCAACATCCGGCATTTTTTTGTACGTTGCAATCAACACCCAAAGAACGATCAGTAAGAGCGCCGCAATGAAGTAAGGCGTCATAACAATGGAAAGCTGATCCGTCTGAATAGCCAAAAGCGCTTCCTCTGAAAGCCCATCCGTTTTTTGTTCATTTATAACATCCAGCTTACTCAGGATCGCAAATTTACAGACGAACAAACCAATCAGCGATCCCACCGGATTAAAGGACTGCGCAAAGTTCAGGCGCTGCGTTGCAGTATCTTCCGGCCCCATCGCAATGATATAGGGATTTGCATTGGTTTCCAGAATCGAAAGCCCTCCTGCCAGAACGAAAAACGCAATGAGAAACGGCTCAAACTGCAGCATGATGCTGGCGGGATAAAAAAGCAGTCCACCCAGGATATACATCCCCAGCCCAGCCAGTACTCCTTTTTTATATCCATACTTTCTGGCAATAATCGCCCCCGGGATACCCAGGCAGAAGTAGGCGCCGTAAAACGCGTTCTGAATCAGCGCGGTCTGGGCAACACTGAGGTCATCAAAAATATCCAGAAAGGCTTTCACCAGCGGGTCGGTCATATTGTTCGACAATCCCCACATAGCAAAACAGGTCGAGAGCAGGATGAACGGAAATACAATATTTCCAGGAATGATATCTGATAGTTTTTTCATATTCCGATTGTGTTTTGGTTAAATCCCCTAAATCCAAAAAAAGGAACCCGGGGCATCCGGGTTCCTTTTTTCTGCCAACTACCCGTAGATCGGGCCGTAGGTCTCGCAGGCACGGAAATCCGCACCCTCACGGTTATCTGTTCCGAACGAACTCCATGCCGCCGGTCTAAAGACATCCACGTCTTCAACGTTGTGCATGAAGACCGGAATGCGCAGGATCGCCGCCAGCGAGATCAGGTCGGCACCAATGTGACCATAGCTGAATGCGCCATGATTGGCTCCCCAGTTTGCCATAACGGAATAGGTATCCACAAATGCGCCCTCACCGGTAATACGCGGCGCGAACCAGGTGGTCGGCCAGGTGCTGTTGGTCCGGTCATCCAGCTTCTTGTGCACATCATCCGGAAGTTCAACCGTCCAGCCTTCCGCAATCTGCAGCACCGGACCCAGTCCCTTGACGACATTCACGCGGCTCATGGTGATCGGCATACCTGCTTTCGTTACAAACTTGGAAGACCAGCCTCCACCCGGGAAATATTCGGTAACAGACGGATGCCAGCTGGTCGCTTTCAGGCAGGCGTTCTTTTCTTCTTCCGAGATATCCCAGAACGGTTTCATGGCAGGTTCACCATCCACACTCTGCTGACCGCAGCCGTCCAGCGCGGCGGAACCGGAGTTGATCAGGTGGATGATGCCGTCTTTGGCAATACCGTCGAGCTGATGACCGGTTACCCGTTTAACGGAATCCGGGCTCCAGTACGTACGAACATCGGCGAAGACCTGCGCCGTATTGGTGAGCAGATGGCCAAACAGCATCGGCACGCCGTTGAGCGCATCGTTTTCCGTTGCAACCAAACGCGGCATACGAATCCCGTTCCAATCAAAAGAACTGTTGGAAATGGCTTCAAGGAAATCGCCGTTTGCATAGGTGTCAGTCCAATGACGCTGCCCCTGGAAACCCGAAACAATTGCGTTATGACCACGCGCTTCTTCCTTATATCCCATTTCATCCAGCTTATCGTTGCCATACATCAGGTCGTTGGTGATCAGCGCCATCTTGACCGACATTTCCCATTCGGCATTCAGCGTTTCACGGGAACGCGTGGTTTCAGGAGAATTAACATCTTCCCCTTCCGGACAGTTTTCTTTCACCCATGCGAGTGCTTTTTCATATTCTGCGGCATCATAAATTTCGTCACGAATACGACGGTGCATTTCCGTCAGGTCAATCGCTTCAACGCGCATGCCCAGATATTCTTCGAAGAAAGGCTGATCAACAATTGAACCGGCAATACCCATGGAGCAACCGCCCATGGACAGATAGGCCTTGCCTTTCATCATGGCCGCAGCCAGACCGGCCTTTGCAAAACGAAGCAGCTTTTCAGACACATCGGCAGGAATGGTGGTGTCGCCGGCATCCTGCACATCACGACCGTAAATTCCGAATGCCGGAAGGCCCTTCTGGGCATGGGCAGCCAATACCGCCGCAAGGTAAACCGCACCGGGACGTTCTGTACCGTTAAATCCCCATACCGCTTTCGGGCGGAGCGGATCCATATCCATCGTTTCGGAGCCGTAGCACCAGCATGGTGTAACCGTCAGGGATACCCCGACATTTTCCGCATCGAATTTATCTGCACAGGCCGCGGCCTCTGCATTACCGCCGATACAGCTGTCCGCAATTACACACTCGACCGGTTCGCCATTTGGATATTTCAAATTTGAACTGATGTGCTCAGCGGCCGCTTTGGCCATATTCATGACCTGATCTTCCAGCGATTCGCGTACACCGCCATAGCGACCATCGATCGTCGGGCGAATGCCGATCTTGGGTAGTTTTGTGATCCAGGTTTTAGCTGCACTCATAATATCTCCTTAATTTTCGATTGATGACATTATGAAACACCCAAGTTCCCGCCTTGTCGGTCAGGATTGATGGTGGTATATTTTACACAATTTAAGAGAGAGAATAGACATGGATGACATTATCAGTTACGGGCGTTTTCAGTGCAGGGAACTTACACCGCATAAGAACCGCGGCATGGAAATAACCTATATTGAAAAGGGTATGATGGAATGGATGGTCGAAGGCGTACCCGAAGCCGTGGAATCCGGAACCATCTATTTCACCCTTCCGTGGCAGGTGCATGGAAGTGTGAATCCGAAAGAACCCGACAATACGATCTGGCACGTCCTCTTCCATTTAAAAGAAGATTACCCCACCGCCAGACCCCAGTTTAAATTCCCGAAATCATTTGGTTTCAGTAACGAAGAGATGGAAATTCTCAGCACAACCTTCGCCGGGAGCACACACCACAGTTTTCCGGCCACCCCCGCCATTCGGGGCCTGATGCCGACCCTGATTGCCGAACTGCAGAGCACGCACAAATTACGGGACGCGCATACAACCACGCTGCTTCGCGCTATTCTCGTTGAACTCAAACGCATTATTGAAGGCGAAGTGCTCGATACGGGACGATATACCTATTCGGAGCAAAAGGTGCAGGCCCTCATCGCCTCCTTGCCGGCCAACTGCGACCAGCAATGGACCTTGACCAAAATGGCCGATGATTGTGGTATTCAGCGCACACAACTGAATAAAATCTTTCAGAAACTGACCGGCAGCACACCCATGGAATATCTTTTCCGCATTCGTATGGAACGGGCAAAGGCACTCTTGCGGGAAACCGATATAAAAATTATCGATATTGCCTTTGAATGCGGTTATGGAACCAGCCAATATTTTGCCAACACCTTCAAGCAGGCCACCGGAGCTACCCCCTCTGCATACCGTAAAAACTATGGAGGCCTTTCCGCAGAAGAATCAAAGGACTGGAAAAGCATCCAGTTCCGTAGCGAAGAAGAAGAGCGCCGCCGCGTTCAGGCCTTCAGCTCGAGTAAGCAATGACGATGGTTGCATTATAACTTTCGACTTCCAGAAGAGAAAACCCGCCCGAATCCAAGCCCATAAATTGGGCTAAGCTGCACGCTAAAGGATTCATTGGGCGGGGCGGCGCATCAGCACTGGCACAAAAAAAAGCCCACCGGACAGGCGGGCTTTTTTTGCGATGCAGCCGGGTTACATAATTTCACCGAGCTTCTGCATGAAGTTCCAACGCTTCTTGGCATCCTGTTCTGCGAGCTGGAACAGCTCTTCTGCTTCATCAGGAGCGGTTTTCAATAACGCCGTATAACGGCGTTCGTTGCGGATGAAGGCCTGGAAGTCGCCCTTCGGCTCACGGGCATCCCAACTAAACTGAGATCCCTCTTCCAATGTCGGATTGAAGCGGTAAAGCGGCCAGTAGCCACATTCAACCGCATTCTTGGCAATGGTCTGCGTCTTCATCATGTCGATGCCGTGCGCAATACATGGAGCATAGGCAATAATGAGTGAAGGACCGTTGTAAGCCACTGCTTCCTGGATCGCTTTCTGCGTCTGCACGCGGTTGGCACCCATGGAGATCTGCGCAACGTATACATTACCGTAGCTCATGCACATGAAACCGAGGTTCTTTTTGCCGGCACGCATACCGTCTGTCGCAAACTTAGCCACCGCACCGATCGGAGTCGACTTGGAAGCCTGGCCGCCGGTGTTGGAGTATACTTCCGTATCAACAACGAGGATGTTTACGTTTTTGCCGGAAGCAACCACGTGATCGAGTCCGCCGTAGCCGATGTCGTAGGCCCAGCCGTCACCACCGAAGATCCAGACGGCTTTATCGATGAAGTAATCCTGCAGCTCGATCACTTTACGAACAATCGGAGCCGCTTCAGCAGATGCTTCCGCCAACGCGCCCTGAAGCAGAATCTTAACCGCATTCTGAGCAGCTAGAGCTTCTTCGCCGAGTTCATTATCAACACAGATTTCGAGTGCCTTATTCAGCGCAGCCGTCAGATCAGCCGTTGTGCCCATTTCCAGCAGTGCGGCAACATTCTGGCGCAGCAGCGCACGGTTGTTGTCTACCGCCAGACGGAAGCCCATGCCGTATTCAGCATTGTCTTCGAAGAGCGAGTTCGCCCAGGCCGGCCCGCGACCATCCTTGTTGGTGCAGTATGGAGTGGTCGGGAAGGTGCCGCCATAAATGGAGGAACAACCTGTGGCGTTGGCAGTGATCATATGCTCACCGCAAACCAGCGTGACCAGTTTGACGTACGGAGTTTCACCGCAACCGGCGCATGCTCCCGAAAACTCGAACAACGGCTTCTTCATCTGAATGCCCTTGACGGTTTCAACCTTTACACCTTCGAGGTTGTTGTCCGGCAGGTTTTCAAAGAAGTAGGTATTTTCCACTTCGCCCGCAGCACGTTCGTCGTCGAGTGTTGTGAATTCCAGTGCCTTGGTTTTAGCCGGGCAGGTTTCCACACAGACACCACAGCCGGTGCAGTCTTCGATGTAAACCTGGATTTTATATTCCAGATCGTTTTCGTTCTTGGTCTTGGACTTAATCGTCACGAAGGTTTCCGGAGCGCTTTCGAGCTCGGAAGGTTTGAGCTGCTTCGCACGGATAACGGAGTGCGGGCAGGCCATAATGCACTGGTTACACTGGATGCAGTTGTCCTTCACCCATTTCGGAACACGCGGACCAATGCAGCGTTTTTCGATCTTGGAAGTACCTGTCGGCAACGTGCCGTCGAAAGTCATCTTGGAGACCGGAATGTCATCGCCCTTCTGCATCATGGTCGGCAGAATAACTTCCTTTTCAAAGTCGGAAGCATCGGCCGGCAGCAGGTCGGGCAGAACGTAGGACTCGGTAATTTCGGAAGGAACTTCAACCTTTTCGATGGCCGCAACAGCAGCGTCGATGGCTTTCCAGTTCATTTCAACAATGTCCATACCCTTCGCTTCGAAGGTCTTTTTGGCATAGTCCTTAATCAGGTCAATGGCCTGCTCCGGAGGCAATACACCAGACAGTTCAAAGTAAACCGTCTGCATGACCGTGTTAATACGGAAGCCCAGTCCGACATCAAGAGCGATCTTCAGCGCGTTTACATTGTAGAAGTTAATCTTACGGTCGATGATGATCTGCTGCTCTTCCTTCGTGAGGTGGTTGAACACTTCAGAGGTCGGGATCTCGGAGTTAAGCACAAAGGTGCCGCCATCTTTGATTGCACCCAGCATGTCGTAGCGGCCGATATAGGACACGTTATGGCAGGCCACATAACCCGCGTGCTGAACCAGGTAAGGATAGTTTACACCGCTGTCGCCAAAGCGCAGGTGCGATGTGGTTACCCCGCCGGACTTCTTCGAGTCGTATACGAAGTAGGCCTGTGCAGTCATGTCGGTGTTGTCACCGATAATCTTAATCGTGTTTTTACACGCACCGACCGTACCGTCTGAACCAAAGCCCCAGAAGATGGAGCTCTTCACATCGGCAGGCTCGATACCGAACTCTTCGCCGACTGGAATGGAAAGGTTCGTGACGTCGTCGTTGATGCCGACGGTGAAGCCGTGCCATGCGCCATTGTCGATGTGGTCGTATACGGCTTTAACCATGCGCGGCAGGAATTCCTTGGAAGAAAGCCCGTAGCGGCCACCGATAATCTTGCAGCCTTTACCTTCGAGCGCAGCAACCACGTCCAGATAGAGCGGCTCACCAAGAGAACCGGGCTCTTTGGTGCGGTCGAGAACAATGATCTTTTTCGCGGTTTCCGGAATGGCGCCAACAAATGCCTTTGCGGAGAACGGACGGTAGAGACGAACTTTAACGAGACCGAGCTTTTCGCCGTTGGCATTCAGCTTTTCAATGGTCTGCTCAATGGTATCGCAGGCGGAGCCCATGGCAATGATGACCTTTTCGGCATCAGCAGCACCAACATAGTCGAACAGGTTATATTGGCGGCCGAACTTGGCAGCGAGCTTGTCCATGTATTCCTGGACGATTTCCGGAATGGCTTCGTAATATTTATTGCTGGTTTCACGGCCCTGGAAATAGACGTCCGGGTTTTGTGCGGCAACCTTTACAGCCGGATTTTCCGGTTTGAGGGCACGGGCACGGAAGCGTTCAATGTATTCCGGCTCGATGAGATCCTTGATTTCTTCGTAGTCGACCTGCTCAACCTTCTGCAGCTCGTGCGAAGTACGGAAGCCGTCGAAGAAGTTCAGGAAAGGAATCTGTGCTTTCAACGTCGCAAGGTGAGCAACGATCGCCATATCCATGGTTTCCTGAATGGAACTTGCGGCGGTCAAAGCCCAGCCGGTGTTGCGGACGGACATCACGTCAGAATGGTCGCCGAAAATAGAGAGCGACTGCGCAGCCAGCGAACGGGCTGAAACGTGAAAAACGGTCGGCAACATTTCGCCAGCGATCTTATACATATTAGGGATCATCAACAGAAGACCCTGAGAAGCGGTGAATGTGGTGGTCAGTGCCCCTGCACTCAACGACCCGTGAACGGCACCGGCCGCACCGGCTTCCGATTGCATTTCAACCACATCGACCGTCTTGCCGAACAGGTTTTTCTTTCCTTTGCTTGCCCACTCTTCCGAATATTCACCCATATTAGATGAAGGTGTAATTGGATAGATGGCTGCAATATCGGAAAAAGCATATGCAACGTGTGCTGCTGCTGTATTTCCGTCAATAGTGACCATTTTCTTGCTCATATCGATGTACTCCTTAGTTAGACATCCCTGATTTTGTAAAAAGTACGAAAATCATACCTATATCGCACTTGTCCACTGGGGTTACCCCGTAAAAGTTCCGCATAATCCCACAACTCAGTTAAATTGAAAGTTTTTTAAACAGGAATTTTTACGTAAATATAAGCTATTCAGGCTATTGAGACACAGTATCAATATTGTTTTTAACTAAAAAAGCCCCTAAGTTGTTCACTTAGGGGCAGTTTGGTCTTTCTATTTTAAAAAATGCACTGGCTAAAAAGATGAAGGGGTATTCAACAAGGGGTCGCTGACCGTGACATTCCTCGCCGATTCATCCTTAGCCAGTGCAAAAACTACGTTGTCGGCCGAATCCGGAGCAACGGTTACAATCTTTGTTTTGAAACCATCCAGATGCAGTTCAAAGCTGCGTTCGCCACGAACATGCTGTTCGAGCGGGGTTTCACCGATAAACTCTGCTCCACCGGGGCGGTAAACCTTTGCACCGCTCGGTTTACTGTCGATCAGAACCATTTTTTCCATGGAAGCAGCAGACTGCTTAAGCGGTACAACCACTTCCCGATTGGATTCCGGAGAGAGCATGAAAGGCTTGATATCATACCCGACTTTATGAATTTCAAATGCGGTATCCTTTTCGACAAGCACTTCTACCGGAGTGGTGCCCAAGAGCTCCACACCACCGGAACGATACAGCGCAGCGCCGGATGGTTTACTGGTAATGGAAACGTAAGGCTTTTCCTTCAGCGCAACTCGCACTTCGCGGGGGGAATCCGGTGCGATAGTGATTTTCTTCGTATAATGACGATCAAAGCTGACTTCGATTTCCATATCTTTCTGCACCAGCTGGCGGAAAGGAGTTTTTCCCAGTTCCACGCCACGGTGAACAATCAATGCGCCTTCCGGTTCACTGTAAACAATGATGATGGGTTCGCGGGCCATTTCCACCATAAAGGGGCTTACCGTCTCTTCATCCACTTTAAATTCGGCGGTATAATATCCGTCTTTACGCAGCTCCAGCGTCTGCTCAGCGCCTGCAGACACAGCCAGAGGCGTTGTGCCCAGCTTTTTACCGTCTAGCGTAAAGACATCGGCATTCTTAGGTTTGCTGACCACTACAACGGAATTATCGCGATCAAGATCAATAATATAATCGCCTTCAGGATCGTCTGAAACCGTGAGTATGTGGGTTGCGTAGCCCGGAGCCCGCATTTCGAATGTTCTATACGGTTTTTTATAATCCACGCGATACGGGGTACGCCCGACACGCCCAACGCCTTCAACAAACAGTTCGGCTCCATCGGGAGTGGACAGCAACAGAACTTTATCGCGGCGCTTCAATTCCACTTCAATATTTTCCGGATCAATCGGAGAAAGCTCGACGGTTTTAGAGAAATAACCAGCCTTGCGAATCACCACTTGCTTTTCATTCGCAATCAGGTTGACCTTGATCGGTGTTGTGCCCAGCAACTTATCGCTGTTCTTTTTGTATACCTTTGCTTCGGATGGCACACTGGATACGGTTACGGGAGCGCATCCCGACAGTGCAAATGCGAGGATCAGTCCCGCTGCGATACTTAGTTTTGTCACGGTTTGTTTGTTCATTTTATAATACCCCTAGATGGTTCATTCATATGTTTGGTAATAACAGGCACTGATTAAGCATCTTCCGTTCCAACATCGGGATACTTTTACTTTTTTTAAAGGATTTTGAGGTTCTGAGTTCCATGGAATACCTATTGACGAAGGCCGTAAAATCGCCTTAACTTCAAATACTGATTTTTGAGAAAAAATTACATTCTGAGCCAAACAGGCATATAAATCGCTACAGCGAGGGCATGAACACAACGGATGCCCAAAACCGACCCACCCTTTTATGAGCACAACTACCATACATTTTGATAATGCCAGTGAAGCCCGCGAGATCAGCGCGGTCATTGACCCGCTGGTCGACCGGATCGAACATGATTACGGCCTGGAATTGGTTGTCCGGGATCTCACGGCCAATATCCTGGGTCCGGAAGACCGGGCAATGAAGGTCGGCAGCTTTATTGAAGATCTGCGCGAAGCCCGTAACCGCACGCGTCTTGATCAGCATGCTGTCGGCTATGCCTACGATGCATTCAACAGTGGTGAAGAGCAGGTATTCGAAAAACTCGCGGCGATTCGCATCGATGTGAGTCCGCGAAAACCGGCTATCTTCCCGAAAACTCTGGGACAACAGATCTACCTGAACGCCATTCAGGAAAATGCGATTGCCTTTGGAATCGGCCCGGCCGGCACCGGAAAAACCTATCTGGCAATGGCGATGGCAATTTCGGCCCTGCTGAAAGACGAAGTCAGCCGGATCATTCTCACGCGTCCGGCGATTGAAGCCGGAGAAAATCTGGGCTATCTGCCCGGTGATTTCCAACAAAAGGTTACCCCCTACCTCCGCCCGCTTTACGATGCGCTGCACGACATGCTGCCGGCTGAACAGATTGATACCTATATTGAAAGAGGTATTATTGAGGTGGCTCCACTGGCCTACATGCGCGGACGCACACTGAACCATGCCTTTGTCATTCTTGACGAAGCACAAAACACAACCCAGCAGCAGATGCTGATGTTTCTGACGCGGCTCGGGTACGATTCCAAATGCGCCATTACCGGCGATATGACCCAGATTGACCTTCCAAAACGGAATCAGTCCGGTCTTCGTGAGGCGCGCTCCATCCTTTCCCATATCCCGGGTCTGGAAATCGTTGAGCTTACCGAACGCGATGTGGTTCGCCACCCGCTCGTGCAGAAAGTAATTGAAGCCTATCAGAAAAGACGGAACACCTAATCCATCGAAAACGGAGTTACCCCGTGAAAACAAAACTATTTAAGAAAAAGCAAAAAGGCATCGCCGAGCGTAAAACCGAGGTTAAACGCAAGCATGAGGTGCCCTATAAAGCGGTCGGACTCGGCATGCTGCTCTGGCTCATCGTAACCTGGCTGTTCTTTGGTCATGGCATTGTGCGTACGATTGATCTGGCTGAAGGGCAAAAGGCCCCGGCAACCATCGTGGCATCAGTCGATTTTGAGTGCGAAAATCTGTACGAAACTTCTTTCAGCAGAAATAAAGCAGCAGGAGCGGTTCCTCCTGTTTTCAATCTTGATCCCGTTCCGGCTGAGCACGCCGGAAAAATGGTGGAAACCCTCTTCGACCGCCTGGGGCAATATGCCGTTGCCCCAACCAATCAGCGCCAGGTCATCGTAAATTCAATGCAGGACCTCCTGCTGGGCTCCAAGGTTGAACCTGAAGAACTCATCGCCGTGTTCCCTTCCAATACGATTGCCCAAACCAAGACTATTTTACTCCAGAACATCAGCGGTGTGATGCAAACGGGCATCCTGTCGGATGAATACCGCGTAACGCTCTTCCGCGACGCCAACGACCGACCTCTTACTTTATTAAGGGATTCCGAAACTCCACCAGAAACGGTCACACAACAGGATATTTTTTCCACCCGCACAGCAGTCTGGTCCATCAGCGGGAAATTTAAAGATGGTCCTGAGCGCCAGGCTCTTGACCGGCTGCTTCCGATGTTCGTTGTCGACAACATGACATACAACGAAGTCGAAACGGAAAATCAGCGCGAAGAAATTGCCGCAGCCATAGAGCCCGTCATCCAACAATACCCAGCGGGCACCCCTCTGATCCGAGCGGGCGAAGCCGCAACCCCACAAACCCTGCTTCTACTCAAACAACATGAGCAACAACGACTGGCCGATCAGGATGTACTGGAACAGGCTCTTGAAATTATCGGCAACGGAATCCTTCTTCTGGCCGGACTTATTGCAACCGCCGTGATTCTGCGGGTAGGTAATCCGGAATTAATCCGCAAGCCGGAGAAACTTCTTTTACTCGTTCTTCTATCCCTCTGCACGCTGGGTATTGCGCGCCTGCTGACCTATCTGTCGGTTCAGTACACGCTGATTGCGCCGGCCCTGCTGATGTACCTGGTGCCCTATGCTCTAGGCGTCCTGCTTGCGGGAATCCTGCTGGGCGGCGGTGCAGCCATCTGCCTTGGATTCTGGTGCAGTTTTGCCTCCGCGGTTTTATTCGACCAATCCTTCGGCGTATTCGCCCTGGGTATACTGGTCACCATTACGGCCGCCAGTACGGTTCGCAACGTACATCGACGGTCCAGTCTGTTCCGCGCCGGCATATGGGTCTGTGCCGTTAAGGTTCTCTTTGTACTGATTGTCGCCATTCTGAACCGGCCGGTTATGCCCGTGCTGATCGGACAGGTATTATCCGCCATTGTTTCCGGTATGCTGGCAACCGTACTGACCTTGCTGCTGATTCCGCTCTTCGAGAAACTCTTCAAGATTACCACGGACATCACCCTGCTTGAACTCTCGGATATGGGCCACCCCTTACTGCAGAAAATGGCCATGCAGGCCCCCGGCACGTATCATCACTCCCTTATGGTAGCCACACTGGCCCAGAATGCCGCCGAAGCGATTGGAGCCAACTCCCTGCTGATCCGTGTTTGTGCCTACTACCATGACATCGGAAAAATGGCCAAGCCCGAGTTCTTCACCGAAAATATTCAACACAAAGAAAATCCGCACGACGAACTATCACCACATATGAGTGCACTGGTAATTTCATCGCACGTGAAAGAAGGCCTGACCCTTGCCAAGCGCCATAAGCTGCCGCAACCCATCCTCGATGCGATTGAGCAGCACCACGGAAACGGCCTTATCTCCTTCTTCTACCACAAAGCCAAAACCCTGCAGGGCGATGGGAAAACCACCATGAAGGATGTCATCAACGATTCCGATTTCCGTTACGGCGGTGCCCCGGCCGTCACCCCGGAAATGGCCATCCTTTCGCTGGCCGATGCCTCTGAGGCCGCATCGCGCTCCATCGAAAAACCAACCCCTCAGAAAATTTCCAACATGATGGATGATATCTTTGCCATGAAGATCCGCGACGGACAGATGGATTATGCCAACCTGACCATGGCGCAGATCAATATTGTTAAACAATCTTTCATCTTCTCCCTCTCCAACATGCTTCACGGGCGTATTCCGTATCCAAAAGACCATGATAACAACAATTCTAAATCAACAAACAAATCATCCGATTCAGCTGCCCAGACTCCAAAAGCTAGCTGATTGGCTGGGCCGGACCGTAGAAGCCAAAACAGCCCCTGAAGTCTGGAGCGAAGTCTGCATTGTTCTGACCGACGACAGAGGCATCTCCGAGACCAACCGGGACTACTTTGAGAAAGACCGCCCGACGGATGTCATCAGCTTCCGCTATGACCCCATCCCGGGCGAAGAAGGCATTACCGGCGACCTGATCGTTAACGTTGACCGGGCAATCCAGGTCGGCCCGGAACAGAATGGTACCGATTATGAACTCGCGCTCTACATCGCCCACGGCTTCGACCACCTAACCGGATCCGAAGACGACACCCCCGAAAAAAAAGAAGCCATGCTCAACACCGAAACCGCCTGGCTTGAAGAAGCTGGAAAAGACGGCCTCGTCGAAAACCTGCTTGCATAGGGAATTTTTTATTCTCTAGGCGCGATCCACCATCCCATGCCACTCACTTAATCCTGAATACCATCTCCATTACATTTCGATGGAACTACATAGAGATTTCTCAGCGGGATCCTATGTAGTTCGCTCAAAGCAAAGCGGAGAGCGTATCTCGTGCGTAAGGGCCTTAGTTTAGCGGTATAAGGTCCATAATTTTCAAGCTGGCATAGTTTTGGGTTGCGAGATCGAGGATCTCACCTACACCAAACCACCTCTCCTAGTATTCGGACAAATTCCTGCTATCGTGGTTTAGGTCACATCCCCTCTTAAAGACGAACAAATTAATAGGCGACGGCATCAAGAATGGTCTCGATTTTAATTTGTATTTTCTGTTAACACTCTGCTTATTCGTTGTACTAAACAGCTAAAACAGGGGGGAATATGAACAGCACAAGGCGGAAGGCGATCCAGGCTCAGGCCTCATTAGTATCCTTACTCATCAGTTCTGCAGGAGTGAGCACATTTGCAACCCCGGAGGAAGCTGCATCAATGACCTCCTTTGGGTTTGATCCCGACCTGCTGAGCTCTATGCTGGTTCGCATTCAACTGGAAAAAACATCTGTCTGCGGCTTTATTGCGGACATACAGGGGAAGAAATATGTGCTGACCAGCACGCAGCTTATTTCCGGTCATAACCGTTTTACCTTATCCACCCTCTCCGGGATTGCATTACGCCCCTCCCGAATCGAACTGTCCACCACGCGTGATATTGCCCGCATCCAGATTGAATCGGACGCCGGATTAAACCTGGGCTCCGGCATCGCAGACGACGATCAGGTCGTGCTCGCTGACTTTGCAGCACCCGGAAGCTTTTTTTCGGAAATAGGTGCTGCGGTCCAGAATGCCAGTGAAGAACGTTTTGACCTGACCACCCCGATCAAGGTGGAACACTGCGGAAGTCCGGTACTCAATGCGGACATGCAGGTTTGCGGCCTGCCGAGTAAGATCGATTATTTTAAATCCAAGAACAGAGAATGGTACAGCGCCACAAGGCTGTTTATTTACCGGATTGAGGGCACATCCTGGTTTTCCCCCAACTGGAAGCAGTACGACAAGTCATTCGGGAAGCCGCTCCGCGCGGCCGATAACTTCCGGGAGCAGATCTACAGACTGGCCGGTGGCTGGATGAAAAACCTGAAGTCAAAAATAGAGACGGAAGAGAACGTCAGCCTTGATGTCGACCGCTGGATCAAGCAGCACAACGGTATGGTGAGCAATCTAAGCAAAAAACGTAATACCAAGGGTAGTTCCGATCCCAAGAAAGCCTTCCGGAAAGATTTCAGCGACAGTTGTAATGCCCTGGGCAATATTTGTTCGGCAAAAGCAAAGAACCTTCAGTTTATCTCTGAGCAAAAGGGAACAACGCCTTTCCTTAAAAACCAGTTCCTATGGCGATCCCGGGAACTCTTGCAGTTCGTTAAATTCGTTCAGGCGTTCGAAGAATCCAACCGGCATTATAACTGGTAGTCCAGTTCAAAGAAGGTTCAGCTGATTTAGTTCAGCAACAGGACGGAAGGTTTTCCGATGAGCGGAAACAGCTCCATGTTTCCGCAGTGCTTCGAGATGTTGTTTGGTGCCGTAGCCTTTGTGTTTAGCAAATCCGTATTCCGGATATTGACCATCCAGCTCAACCATCATGCGATCGCGGGTTACTTTAGCAATAATGCTGGCCGCCGAGATACTGATGCTCAAGGCATCGCCTTTAACAATAGCCTCATGTTCAACAGGAAGTCCCTTGACCCGAAGGCCGTCCACCAGCGCGTGCTGAGCATCCGTTTGCCCTACCCCCTTCGCCATGGCTTTATGCGTGGCTTTGAGAATATTGATCTCGTCGATTTCTGCCGGTTCGACAATCCCAACGCCAATGGTAGTAAAGTCCGATTCCACCAGTACTTCATAGTATTCTTCGCGGAGCTTTTCAGACATGGCCTTAGAGTCGGTCAGCCGACCGAAGGTCGCAACGAGTTCTTTTTGGATATATTCAGAATCAAAGATGAGTGCGGCAGCCACCACCGGACCGGCCAGCGGACCGCGACCGGCTTCATCAATTCCTGCCAGACGCAAAAAACCCGATGACCAGGCTTTCTTTTCATAAAGCAGGACATCGGGATTTGGCATTTTCGACTTTTGAATTTTGAATTTCGATTAAAGGCTGTCGCAGACCCACAAATCAAAAATCAGCAATCTGCAATCAAAAATCCTTATACGCGGCGTTCTTTGATACGGGCTTTCTTACCGGCAAGATCACGCAGGTAGTAGAGCTTCGCGCGGCGAACTTTACCGTGACGCTCAATTTCGATCTTATCGATGTTCGGGCTGTTCAGCGGGAATACACGCTCAACGCCTTCGCCATAGGAAACACGACGAACGGTGATGGATTCCATTACACCACTTCCCTTGCGGGCGATAACAGCACCGGTGTAAACCTGAATACGGAATTTGTCGCCTTCCTTAATTTTGTAATGCACGCGAATGGTATCGCCGACTACGAAGTTTGGGTAACGATCTTGGGTGGCCTGTTCCTGGCTAATTTTTTCTACAGTGTTCATAAAAGACTCTCGCTTCTGGATTTATTCAAAGAGCGCTAGATAATAGCGACCTTCGCATGGGGGTCAAGCGTTGTTTTCGCCATTTTCACCCTTATTCTTTAATAAGTCGGGGCGGCGCTCTTTTGTCCGTTGCAGGGCCTGTTCATGGCGCCATTCGGCAATTTTTCCATGATCCCCGCCAAACAGGATTTCCGGCACCTTCATGCCGCGAAACTCCGGAGGCCGCGTATATTGGGGAAATTCGAGTAATCCCGCAGAAAAGGATTCATCTTCGGTTGCAATCTCGCCCCCGCCCAGTACGCCCGGCCGCAGACGGGCCACGGCATCAATTACCACGGCGGCAGAAAGCACCCCGTTCGTCAGTACATAGTCACCGATCGAAATCTCTTCATCCACCAGCGATTCCCGAACCCGCTCATCAATTCCTTCATAGTGCCCACAGAGCAATATCAGATGCTGGCTGTCATTCGCAAGACGACGCGCATCCGCCTGTACAAACGGCTTACCGGAGGGCGTCATCAGAATCACGCGGCTATCCGGCGTCTGTATGGACTCGATGGCTGCGAACAGCGGCTCCGGCTTCATCACCATCCCCGGACCGCCGCCAAACGGACGGTCGTCCGTGGTATTATGCTTGTCGGTTGTAAAGTCGCGCGGATTAACCATGCGGAACTCCACCAGCCCGGCATCCGATGCACGTTTCATCATGCTTTCCTGCAGAAAGCCGTTCAGCATCTGCGGAAAGATGGTCACCACATCGATTTTAAGTACTTCGCTCATAGCAATGTTTGTAACATGGGCTTCCAGCCCATGTCACGGGCATGATGCCCGTGCTACCTCTACACAAGAAAAGAGCGGCAGAACCGCTCTTTTCACTGTTTCCAATCATGGAAACGCTTAGTCGACTACTTCGAGCATAGCCTTGCGGCCCTGCTTGGCGGCCATGGAATTCATGATGGTACGCATGGCACCAACGGTCTTTCCGCTTTTCCCGATAATCTTGCCTACGTCCTTGGCGTTGCAGCGCAGTTCAAAGATAATGGTTTTTTCGCCATCGACTTCGGTAATCTGCACTTCATTAGGAGCGTCAACCAATGACTTGGCAATGGACTCTAGAATGGCTTTCATTTACTAAGCTTTTTCTTCGGTAGCTTCTTCAGCAACCTCTTCTGCGGCTTCTTCAGCAGCAGGAGTTTCTTCGGCAGCAGGAGTTTCTTCGGCAACTTCTTCAGCGGTTTCTTCCGCTTCAACAGCTGCTGCAGGAACTTCTTCTTCGGTTACTTCGCCGGAAACAGCCTGTTCAACCGGAAGAGCGCGGGCCTTTTTAATGAGGCTGGCTGCGGTATCAGAAGGCTGAGCGCCATTGGAAAGCCAGTAGTCGGCACGATCGAGGTTCAGCGAAAAGTTATTACCTTCCTGCTTCGGGTCGTACCAGCCGATGGTTTCGATGAAACGGCCGGTCGGTGCGCGGCGCGAATCCTGAATGATTACACGGTAGAATGCAGCGTTTCTGGTGCCCATTCTGCGTAGTCTGATCTTTACTGCCATATCGTATTTTCTCCGTAGTGATAACCCGGTATTTGGGCTAAAGGGGCTACTTTGTAGTGAACTTCTTGAGGTGCCGCAACCTTTTTCCCATCTTTTTGAACTGCTTCGACATCTTCCCCATTTCGCCAAATCTCTTTAGCAACTGGTTCACATCCGCCAGCTTGCGTCCACAGCCTGCTGCAATCCGGAGCCGACGACTCCGGTCGATTTCCTTGGGATTCCGGCGCTCCCAAGGCGTCATACTTTGAATGATCGACTCAAATTTCTTCATTTCGAGGTCAGATGCATTCGCCACGGCCTCTTTTTTCTTTGCATCCATCTTCAGCGCATCGCCCGGCATCATATCAAAAAGACTGCTCATCGAGCCCAGTTTCTTCATCTGCTGGATCTGTGTCAGGAAATCCTCCAGGTCCAGCTGATTGTTCGCCAGTTTTTCCTGCATTTTCATGGCTTCTTCCTGATCCACCAGCTCGTGCGCCTTTTCCACAAAGCTGACGACATCGCCCATGCCCAGAATACGTGAGGCCATGCGGTCCGGATAAAACGGTTCCAGATCGTCCATTTTTTCGCCCGAACCCGTCATCAGAATGGGACATCCGGTTACGGCATGTACGGAAAGGGCCGCGCCGCCACGTGCGTCTCCATCCAGTTTGGTAAGAATCAGGCCGGTCAATCCTACGGCATCACGGAAGGCCTCGGCCACATTGACCGATTCCTGACCAATGGCCGCATCCAGTACCAGCACCGTATTGCGCGGCTCGGTTTCAGCGGAAAACTCCTTGAGCTCCTGCACCAGTTCATCATCCACCTGGAAACGCCCGCCGGTATCGTAGATCACCACATCAAACTTTTCATCTTTGGCAAATTTTGCAGCACGCGCACCTAACTGAGGAACCGTTTCCCCGGGCTCGGGCTTCACAATGTCGCACCCCACCTGCCCTGCCAGAATTGTAAGCTGCTCCACCGCTGCCGGCCGGCGGATATCGCAGGCTACCAGCAAAACGCGGCGGCCCGACTTTTTCCAACGCAGAGCCAGTTTGCCCGAGGTGGTGGTTTTTCCGGAACCATGAAGTCCCATCATCATCACCGATGCCGGACTGCCCGTTAGGTCAAATTCCTTATGAGCACCGCCGAATAATTCGACCAGCTCATCATTTACGTGCTTCACGACCTGCTGCCCGGGCGTAACACTGCCGAGCACTTCTTCGCCCATGCAGGATTCCTGCACACGTTTCACAAAATCGCGCGCCACCTTAAAGTTTACGTCGGCTTCCAGCAGAGCCAGACGCACTTCACGCATTGAATCCTTAACGTTTTTTTCGGTCAGCTTTCCGTAGCCGCGCAGATTTTTAAAGGTTTTCTGTAAACTGGTGGATAGGTTTTCAAACATGGTTATTCCTGATTCGTAAAGGGCGCCGAGTTAAGCGGAAACCGCCTTGCAGGCAAAGCGAAAAAGTTCATTGCCCGTATTCCCCCTCTCGCCATTTGTAAAGTTTGCTGAGACCGTGCCTATTTAACACTATTATACGCTCGCCACTGCGTCCCGTTGAGGTACTTTATCGGTTTGGAGATACCACGTGATTGCTGACACACCAGCTTGCGAATCACGAAAAAGGCAAGGCACGCAGCATGAGCAAACAAATAATTGGAAGCGAAGAACGACCAATTTCAGATGAGCCGGTAAGCAGGCAGGCACTGAATAAAATTATCATCCCGCTTACCACCCCCGTTCGTTGGAAAGCAGCCTGGCAGATCCTTAATACTCTGATCCCCTATTTCCTGCTGTGGGCTTTAGCGATTTATTCCTTTAAAACGGAATTGCCCAATTGGATCGGAATTCTTGCCATTCTATTTGCCGGCCCCTTCCTTGTTCGGATCTTTATTATTTTCCATGATTGTTGCCATTCCTCCTATTTCAAATCCAATTGGGCAAATACACTCGTCGGCTATTTCACTGGAATTCTTACGCATACTCCGTTCCGTGACTGGGGGAAAGCACACATCAGCCACCATGCCACGGCAGGCAACCTCGACAAACGCGGCGTTGGTGATATCTGGACGCTGACCGTGGAAGAATACATTACGGCTCCGAAGCTTAAACGCATCACCTACCGGATCTTCCGACATCCCCTCTTTATGTTTGGCGTTGGCCCTTCCTATGTATTCCTGGTCTTTCACCGCTTTTCTCAGAAAGGAATTCAGCACAAGGGACGGCTCAGCGTCTATATCACAAACCTTGTACTGCTTCTATTGCTGCTGCTGGGCGGGGCAACCATTGGTTATAAAACGTATCTGGCCATTCAACTGCCGATCGTCATTATCGCCGCCACGCTCGGTGTTTGGTTGTTCTATGTGCAGCATCAATACGAAGAGGTCTACTGGGAACGCAACGATGTCCGCGACTCACTCAAAGCCGCGCTGGAAGGAAGTTCCTACTACAAACTTCCCAAAATCGCCCAGTGGTTCAGCGGTAACATCGGCCTGCACCATATCCACCATCTCAATCCATCGATTCCCAACTACAACCTGCAGCCCTGCCACGACCAAATCCAGAAACTGCAGCACATTGAACCCATGGGGGTTCGTAAAAGTTTTAAATCGCTGTTCATTCACCTCTGGGATGAAGACAATAAAAAGCTGATCAGCTTCAAGGCCATGAACCTGATACGGAATGCCCGGCGGAAAAAAGAAGGAAAGTCATGACCAATAACGATACGCTACGCCGCCTCCGCTATGCACTGGATATCAATGATGCCAAAGTGGCCGAAACGATTGCGCTTACAGGTCGTTCGACCGAAGCCGATGAAGTGGTCAAATGGCTCAAGCGCGAAGACGAATCCGGCTACACCGAACTGACCGATACCCTGCTCTGCCGTTTTCTGGACGGTCTGATCATCGACAAGCGCGGACCGCACCCGTCCGGGAACGTACCCGAACCATTGGACTTTCTATCCAATAATGAAATCCTGAAAAAACTGCGCATTGCACTGGAGCTGAAAGAAGATGACGTGCTTGCCGTGTTTAAAAAAGCGGAGTTTGTCGTCACGAAAGCGGAGCTCGGCTCCTTTTTCCGGAAAGAAGGGCACCGCAACTACCGCAAATGCCCCGAACAGGTGCTGCGGAAATTTATCCACGGCTTAAGCAAATAAGATTTACGGCGGTCTATGTATTAAGCAGCCGCAGTATGCTTGTTAATCATCTTAACCAGCATTTCCCGGCTTACCGGTTTTGAAATATAATCATCCATGCCGGCGGCAATACACCGCTGCTCATCATCCTTCATCGCATTCGCCGTAATCGCAATGATCGGCACACTGCAGCCGGGTTCTTTCATGGCTCGGATTTCCGAAGTGGTTTCAAAACCGTCAAGCACCGGCATCTCGCAATCCATAAAAACCAGGTCATAGTTTTCGTTGCGGATTTTTTTAACAGCATACTTTCCGTTATCAACGGCATCCACCCGGCACCCTATTTTATTCAGTAACGCAACGCCGACTTTCTGATTTACCTTATTATCTTCAACCAGTAGCACCCGTGTATTTTTTTTCTGCACCGTTCTTGCCCGGTTGTTTTCCATCGCCTTAATGGAGTCCGGATTGATCGCCTGCGGCAGCGAAAGGCTGAAATGAAAGTCCGATCCCTTGCCCGCCTTACTGGTCAGCCCGATCACACCGCCCATCAGTTCAACCTGCTGCTTGCAAATGGCCAGCCCCAGTCCCCCGAACAACCTGCTGGATCCCGTAGCCTCAATTTTCTTTTTAAATATGGAGGCCTGCTTTTCAATCGGAATACCCGCACCGGTATCAACAACCTGAAAATAGATTCCGATACCGGACGGCGTGGTTGTATGGCACTCGATATTAAGAGCAACCATTCCTTCCGTTGTGTTGTGCAGCGCATTATCCAGCAGTTCTTCCAGAACCTGTTCAATGAGGTCGCCGTCACCAACAACATAGAGCGGTACCGTTTCTTCACATCGACAGATCAGCTTAAGCTCTTTTTCATCAGCATCCGGCTGAAAACGCTGCTGCAGTTTTTTACAAAGTTCCCAGAGGTCAATCACCTCTTCCTGCACATCCATCTGCCCGGCTTCCATTTTGGCAATATCCATAACGTGGTTCATAATCTTCAACAGCCCGCCGGATGACTGCTGAATGGTTTTTACATAATTTTTCTGCTCGGCGGTCAGATTCTTTCCGCTCAGCAATCCGGCAAGGCCGATGATATCGTTCAGGGGAGTCCTGATTTCCCGACTCATATTTGCCAGGAATTCACTCTTCGAACGGCTGGCCTTTTCCGACACTTCATAAGCATGAATGGCCAGATCTTTGGAGTCCTCCGCCATGGCTCGAGCAGCATGTATGCGCTCCTCTGCTTCCCGCCGCAACGTAATATCACGGGCATGCAACTGAAGTACCTGCCGGTTTTCCAACTGAAACGTCCGTCCGACCATTTTAATCGGAATGCTTGTCCCGTCTGAAACAAGAGCAACTCCTTCGCACTGCTCCAATTGCCCGGAAAACCATTGATCCAAATTGGCTTTGACGTCGTCATGAAACTCATTTGGCGCCAGGTCATATACCGTCTTCTTTAATACTTCATTTTTCGACAGCTTAACCAATTCGCACGCGCGGCTGTTGGCCGAGACCACGTGCCCGCTTTGTTCCACCACGAAAACCGCATCCGGAGAATACTCAAATATGAGCTGTAGACGCTCCTCATTTTCAGCGGATTCCTGTTTGTGCTTATCAACTTTTTGCGCAAGTTTGCGATTCCAGTACAAAACAAAGAGAACAGTCGGACAGATGACCGCCAACGCAATGGATACAAAGGAGAGCGATGTCTCCGGCCGACCAACAGCTGCCACACCCAAAACCGGATGCGCACACAGCGCTGCAGCCCAAGTGCTTATAACCAAAAAAACAGCCCATTTTGGGATATATATTTTCATAAAATGTCCAGCATCAAAAAAGTGGGCACATACATGATTGATGAACCGCCTACTCTTAACAGGAGCACTATCCATACCATTCTTTGTTTGTCTTATATTTTGTCCGGTCCGGTATTGGATATGACCTGAAAATGCCGTTGGAAAATGGAGCCTTCGGCCGTAAAGTCCTTCGTAACCATGGAGAACACATATGCCGAAGATTTTCACGAAGACCGGAGACAAGGGCGAAACCGGACGTTTTGACGGAACGCGCGTGCCGAAAAATGATCCCCAGATGGAAGTGCAGGGTTCCATTGATGAATGCAATTCCGCCATCGGCCTTGCACGCGCCTATATTAAAGACGATCAGCTGAATGGAATATTAAAGAACTTCCAAAGCCTTCTCCTGGTTGCCGGATCCGAAGTCACCAATGTCAGTCACGACAATCGCTTGCCCTTCATTACAGACGGCAACATTACGGCCATGGAGGAACTGATCGATGATGTCGAGGAGGAGTTGAAACCGCTCACCAACTTCATTCTGCCCGCCGGGGGAAAAACCTCCGCCCATCTACATGTGGCCCGCGCCGCATCCCGGAAAGTGGAACGCCGACTGGTTACCCTACGCGAAACCACTGATGTGAATCCCATTCTGCTGGCCTATTTCAACCGACTCTCCGACACCCTGTTTGTACTCGCCCGTTATGCATCCAAACTCGACGGTATCGAAGATGAAGTCTGGGTGAATCCTGAAGGTTGATTTTAAAATCGTAGCATGGGCAGGATGCCCATGCCACGCTAGAAACTACAAGCTGGGAATTTTCCATTCTTTGGACACGTTTAAATTGTGCCAGGTATTCTTTTCCTCAGCTGAAGCTTTTTGGCTAACCGGCTTCCGTTTCTTTTGAGGAAGCATATCTTTGGTTTCCGCCAGTTCATGCCAGCGGGCAGCAAGCTCCATTACCCGCTCCGGATACTTATCTGCCAAATCGTTTTGTTCTGTCCGATCCTCGGCAATATTGTAGAGCTCCCATTTACTTTGATAAAAGCTCACCAGCTTCCAGTCGCCGACGCGCAGTGCACGGCATCCGCCAAATTCAAAATAGATTTCATCATGCCCCGCGCGGCCTTTTCCATCAAAGAGCGGCACGAGCGATTTTCCCTGTAGCGGCTCAATCCCTTCCGTCGCCGGGTAAGCGGCATCTCCGACCTCAATACAGGTAGACATGACATCAATCAGATGCCCGGGGCTTCGTTCCCATGTTCCCTCATTTGCTATCTTACCAGGCCAGTGCACGATCAGCGGCGAAGAAATGCCTCCCTCGTGCTGCGTCTGCTTGTAATGCTTTAACGGCGTATTACCGACCGTGGCCCAGCTGGCATCGTACAGATAGAAGGATTTCCCTTTCCACGGCGGAATATCGATATTCTTGCTGCGCTCGAACGGACAGGCACCATTATCGGAACAGAGCATGATGAGGGTATTATCCAACTGACCCTTTGCCTTCAGATAATCCACCATCCGGCCGATATTCTGATCCACCCGGTCTACCATCGCCGCAAAAATACTCATGCGGAAACTTTCAAACTCGCGTTGCTGATCCGTCAGGCTATCCCATTCGGGGACATGTTCCGGCATAGACGGAAGCAGCATTTCGTTCGGAAAGATGCCCAGCTTTTTTTGTTTCGCGAAACGGATTTTCCGGATCTGATCCCAGCCTTCATCGTACCACCCCAGATATTTTTGAATATCCTCCTTCGGTGCCTGCAGCGGATAGTGCGGCGCATTGAATGCGATGTAGTGAAAGAACGGTTTCCCGCTATCCAGCGCCTCATCGATAAATTTCATGGCATAATCGACATTGGCATCCGTCGTATAAAAATCCTTGTCAAATTCATTCCATACTTCGCCGTTCATCCGGAAGGTATTGTCTCCCACGAAAAAATCAGTTGCACCGGAAAGGTGCCCCCAATAGCGCTGAAACCCAAAATCCGTCGGTTGTTTATCGAGATGCCACTTTCCGCTCATGGAGGTGAAGTATCCGGCTTTACCGAGCACCTCCGCGATGGTTGTGGCACGGTTAAGCTTCGAACTTCCGGCTTGATTGCAGTAAAGCCCACTCAACAGGGAAACACGGGAGGAATGACACTTGGCCGTATTATAAAATTGGCTGAACCTGAGTCCCTTTTCCGCCAATTGATCAATCCGTGGTGTTTCAATCTCCGACCCGTAGCACCCGAAATCCGCAAAGCCGAGATCATCCACCATCATCAGCAGAATATTCGGTTTCTCCGCTGCAGCCACACCACACAACCCCACTACCAAACTGACAACTAAACTCTTCTTCATTTTTTTCTCCCGCAGATTATGCAGATGACACAGATTACATTCCTTATCGGCGTGATCTGCGTCATCTGCGGGCATAATTACTTTGCATGCGGCGCACAGCTTTCGCCGGCAATATAGCGATCAAGCAACGCTTTCATCTCCGTCGCTTTTTCCGGATGGCTTGTGTACAGGTTTTCCTTCTGCGCCGGGTCTTTTTTCAAATTAAACAACAGGCCTTCCGTAGTTTCTTTCTGATAGCCATGCTCTTCCTCATACCAGGCCGGTGGCTTGGAATGGGTTCCGGATTTTGAGTTGATAAACATCCAGTCACCTTTCCGCAGGCCATAGATATTTGCCTTCGTATTCTGTACCGTTGCAACACGAAGCGGCTCTTTCAGCTCTTTGCCATCCAACACGGGCGAAAGGTCATAACTGTCCACCGCATCCTTCGAATTGAGATTATATCCCAGCATCGATGCAAAGGTGGCAGCAAGATCGACCTGACTGACGGTTTCATCGGATACCGCCCCTCCTTGAATCCGGCCCGGCCATTTAATCACAAACGGAACACGATGCCCGCCTTCCCAGACATCCCGCTTCAGACCGCGCAGAATGCCGGAACTCCAATGGCCATATTTTTTAAAGCGTTCAAAGGCATATTTTTCAGGCCCGTTATCCGCTGTAAATACGACCACGGTGTTTTCCGCAAAACCATGCTTTTCAAGCGCCTGCAGCACTTTTCCGGCCATCGCATCGGTTTCAAAAACAAAATCGCCGTACGGGCCGGCTTCAGATTTTCCGCGGAATTCATCATTCGGAATAATCGGTGCATGCGGAGACGGGAAAGCAAAATACATAAAGAACGGCTGATCCTTTTTCTGCTTACCGATCCATGCTACGGATTTTTCGGTCAGCGTGGGAAGCACCTGATATGGATCCCATCCTTCCACCATCGGCCCCGGGCGGAACTCCCAGTTGCCTTCGGGAATTTCTTTAAAGGTTTTGGTGTTCATCATCACCGTCGGCACTTCCGTCACCCGATCATTTTCAATGAAGCAGTAGGGTGCAAAGTTAATGGTGCCGTCGCCGAAATAATAATCAAATCCCTGATCGAGTGGTCCGCGCGGGATAGGTTTACTCCAATCAAAGGCGGAGGGTTTATAGGCTTTCTTTTTCTTTCCCCACTGCACCACCTCTTCCGTCTTGGCATCCTTCTGTTTCAGGTCATCAAATCCCCAGCCGAGATGCCACTTACCAATCGCAGCCGTGTTGTAGCCCTTGCTTTTAAACATTTTTGCCAACGTAAAATCATCGGGTTTAAAAACCGTATCTGAGAAACTGGTGGTAATCCCATGAAAGCGCCGCCAGTGATGCATCCCGGTTAAAAGTGCAAAACGACTGGGTGTACAGATGCCCGATGAACTGTGTCCGTCCGTAAAGCGCAGCCCTTCGGCGGCCAGTCGGTCAAAATTCGGCGTCGGTATCTTGGAATCCGGATTATTGGCCCCCAGATCCCCGAACCCCATATCATCCGCATAAAGAATCACTACATTCGGCCGATCAGCAGCCTGCACGGCCCCTACGATCAACAGGCAACCCAACAGTATCACTCTTTTCATCATTATCCCCTTCGATTGGCTTTTTCAGATAGACGTGTATAGTTTGCCCTCTATGGACAAAACTTTCCAGCTTGTTGCGGATTTTAAACCAACCGGGGATCAACCGGAGGCTATCGAAAAACTGTGCACAGGCCTTTCCAAGAGCCGGAAATTCCAGACGCTCGAAGGAGTAACCGGTTCAGGAAAGACGTTCACGGTTGCAAACGTCATTGCCAAACATGGCCGCCCCACCCTTGTGCTCTCACACAATAAAACACTGGCGGCCCAGCTTTATGCCGAGCTCAAAGCCTTTTTCCCCGATAACGCGGTTGAATATTTTATTTCCTACTACGATTACTATCAACCCGAAGCCTACATTCCGCAGACCGACACCTTTATTGAAAAGGACTCAGCCATCAACGATGAGATAGAGCGCCTGCGGCTGGCGGCAACCGATGCCCTGCTCAACCGCGAGGATGTCATTATCGTCGCTTCTATTTCCTGCATCTATGGTCTGGGCTCCCCCGAGGACTACAAGAAGATGGTGGTCAGTGCTGATGTGGGCGAAAGCGTTAACCGCGATGACGTGCTCAAAAAGCTGGTGGAAATTCAATACGAGCGCAACGACTATGAACCCGGCCCCGGCCGCTTCCGCGTGCGGGGCGATACGCTCGATATTTTTCCGTCCTATGCCAAGGACTACGGCATGCGGCTGGAATTCTGGGGCGATGATATCGACTCGATCAAGAAGATTGATCCACTCACCGGCGATACCCTTGAAACTTTTGAACACATTATGATTTCGCCGGCCAAGCATTTCGTGATGCCACAGACCAAAATTGATGCCGCGTTGGTGGCTATCCGCAAGGAGATGGAAGAACAGGTTGCCGTATTCGAACGCGAAAACCGGTTGATTGAAGCTCAGCGGATAAAAATGCGCACGGAATACGACCTTGAAATGATGAAGGAAATCGGATTTTGCGGCGGCATCGAAAACTATTCCCGCCATCTGGCCGGACGTAACGCCGGCGACCGCCCCGAATGCCTGCTCGATTATTTCCCCGACAACTTCCTGATGGTGGTCGATGAATCGCACGTCACCCTGCCTCAGGCCCGCGGCATGTATAACGGTGACCAGGCCCGTAAAGGAACACTGGTTGAACATGGTTTCCGTCTGCCCTCGGCGTTGGATAACCGCCCCATGAATTTTGATGAGTTCCTATCCATTACCCATGAAATGATTTTCCTGTCCGCCACACCGGGCCCCTTCGAAAAGGAACATGGTGGAATACCGGTTGAACAGATTATCCGGCCGACGGGAATCGTAGATCCGCCGGTTGAACTGCGCCCGTTGAAAAATCAGATCGACGATCTGATGGAAGAGATCCGCAGCCGTGCCGAGCGGGGCGAGCGCACGCTCTGCACCACCCTCACCAAACGCACGGCGGAGGATTTGACCGAATATCTGGAAAAAACCGGATTGAAAGTTCAATACCTGCATTCCGATATTTCCGCACTTGAGCGTGTTGACATTCTTCGGGAACTGCGTGCCGGAGAATTTGACTGCCTGATCGGCATTAACCTTTTGAGGGAAGGACTCGATCTCCCGGAAGTTTCACTCGTAGCCATTCTCGATGCCGACAAGGAAGGATTTCTCCGCTCGGAAACCGCGCTGGTGCAGACGGCCGGACGTGCGGCGAGGCATATTGACGGACTCGTCATTATGTATGCTGAAAAGATTACCGACTCCATGCAGCGCATGCTCGACAAATGCGATCACCGGCGGAAAAAGCAAGAAGCCTATAATCAGGAACACGGTATTGTTCCGCAGGCCATTAAGAAGGATATCGCTGAAAGCCTGAAGACGATCTACGAAACGGCGGAAGAAACCGTAGAAGCCGCCGTGGCTGAAGATGGAATGGACTACGACGTTAATGAAATGATCCATGAGCTGGAGCAGGAAATGCTCGAAGCGGCAGAATCGCTGGAATTCGAACGCGCCGCCATCCTGCGCGATCAAATAAAGGATCTCGAAAAAAAACAGTAGCACGGGCATCTTGCCCGTGAATCATGGGCTGGAAGCCCATGCCACACTCACCCTCGCGTGGCGCGTTTGAGCATTTCGCGCTCTTTAGGAGAGAGTGCACCCATTCCCTCTTTACCGATTTTATCGAGGATCCGGTCGACATCTTCTTTCGATAATTGTTCTGGCCGTGGGGATGATTTTGCTTTGGGCGCCGTTTTTCCCAACATTGGAAATTTGCGCTTTAGATCGGCTACCAGATGCGGATGCTTCAGCGACATGGCATAGCAGAAACCGGCAATACCTCCCATCAGGTGGGCTGCATTGGCAATGCCGCCGATATAAGGCGTGCTGATGGTTTCGTGCAACTCCCATATGGCCAGAACAAGCACCAGCACCCAGGCCCGGCACGGAATCACAAACCAAAGCAGAAGTTTTGCATTCGGATACAGGGCTCCGAATGCTCCAAGCATGCCCATTACCGCGCCGGAGGCACCGACGCACCAGGTTCCTTGCTGAGCGAGCAACGACCAGCCGAGTCCACCGAGAATACCGCTTACATAATATAGAATAAAGAAACGATAGGATCCGATGGTTCGCTCAACAGTCGGCCCGATGAAGAATAATCCCAACATGTTGACAAACAGATGGGTAGTTCCCCCATGCACAAACATATAGGTAAAAAGCTGTCCGATCGAAAAGGTGTTCCACCACACGGCCGGAAGTGCAAACCAGCTGGAAAGCGGGATTTTAAATACTGATTCCAGTAAAAATACACTAACGTTCAGGATCAGCAAAAATTTCACCGCCGGTGAAATCGCTGCCATACTTCCAATATTCTGAGGTTCCCGGTTAAACATATATTCCTTTCAAAATCCCGCCGAGTAGACCGCAACCGTGTTGTCCGGTCAATCTTGCAAAGACGATAAGTTATCCGACAGCCCTTCCACTGCAACGTTGAATATCGGGCTTGCCCATTTCATTCGGCCGGATATGATGGCGCCCGAATTTCGAGGAGCAGTAGAACTGCTCCAGTTAATTGTTATTCGTTAATAGTTATCAGGATAGTTCCCTGCTCTTTCTATTCCACGATTAACCCGTAACCATTAACTGATAACTGCCGTCGCAGACGGCCCAGGAATCTATTATGACCGATGAAAGCAAACTAACGGGACTGACCCTGCTCAAACAAGGCGAAACGCGCTATCCGACCTCGCCGGATGAAGCAAAGCTCGAAACCTTTGAAAACGCTAACCAGCAGCGCAACTACTGGATCACCTTCCAGACTTCGGAATTCACCTCACTCTGTCCGATTACCGGCCAGCCGGACTTTGCCACGATTACGATTGAATATATTCCCGGCAAAATCTGCGTGGAAAGCAAGTCGCTGAAGCTCTACCTCTTTTCCTTCCGCCAGATGGGCACCTTCTACGAAGAAATTGTGAACCGCATCTACAGCGATCTGGAAAAAGAACTTCAGCCTAAGCGACTGGTGGTAAACGGCGACTTTACCGCGCGCGGCGGGATTACCTCGTCAGTGAAGATTGATTCCGCGGAAGCGTAAAATGTAAAACGGGCTTCCAGCCCGTTACCCTGCATCCGCTCACGGGCTGGAAGCCCGTGCTACGTTCACTCGCCTGAATAGATGCAGACGTTCGTGGGGTTTTCTTTCACCACGACCTGCGCCAGTTGCGGCAGGTCGGGTTTGATCTTATTCCACAGCCAGAATGCAATCATTTCGGCCGTCGGGTTTTCGAGCCCTTCAATTTCATTCAGTACTTTATGGTCGAGCTGCTTAATCAGCGGCTTCACGACTTTTTTCAGGTCGTTGTAGTCAAGCACCCAGCCCAGCTTGTGATCCAGCTCATCTTCCACATGCACCTCAATATAATAGGTGTGCCCATGCATATTGGCGCATTTATGCGTCGGGGGAACGTGCGGCAGCCAGTGCGCTGAATCAAACTTAAACTCTTTGTAGATTTTCATTTTCGGCATGGTAGTAATCCTTAATGCGTAATCCCTCTCATTATCCGCAGAGCACAATTACGTATTACTCATTACGCGTTATTTACATATTCCCGTGGATCGGCTTTACCTGCATCACTGAAACCCTTCAATCTCAACAGACAGGAATCACAGTGTCCGCAGGCCTGCCCATCTGGAGCGGGGTCGTAGCAGCTGGTGGTTTTAGCGTAATCCACACCCAGATCAAGCCCCCGTTGTATGATTTCCGCTTTCGTTAAATCAATCAGCGGCGTATGAATCTTCAGTTTTTTTCCCTGCACGCCGGCTACGGTAGCCAGATTCGCCATTGTTTCATAGGCCGAGATAAACTCCGGACGGCAGTCAGGATAGCCACTGTAATCGAGCGCGTTGACCCCTATAAATATATCGTTCGCTTCGAGCACTTCCGCCCAGGCCAGGGCATAGGAAAGGAAAACGGTATTGCGGGCCGGAACATAAGTAACGGGAATTTCATCCGTCAAATCCTCCACGCCGTCATGCTTAGGCACATCAATATCGGCCGTAAGCGCCGATCCGCCGAATGAGCTCAAATCGATATCCACAATCTTATGCTGTTTAGCATCACCCGCCTGATCCACCGCGCAGTCGAGTTCGACTGAATGCCGCTGACCGTAACGGAATGAGACCGCATAAATCTCGTAGCCTTCTTTCAAAGACATCGCCATCACAGTGGCAGAATCCAATCCGCCACTGAGCAGTACGACTGCTTTTTTCTTCGCATCGGTCATTAAAGCATTTCCATCATTTTATGCGTCTGCGGGATCACGCGTACATTCGGCAGTATTCCCGCTACCTTATCCTGCCAGCGGAGAAGCTGTTCACCGGTAGGCACTGCATCGGTCTTCGCCGCCTTGCTCATGGGCTGAATAACCACCAGTGTATCGGCGCCACCGGCCTTCTTTATTCCTTTAACTGCTTCTACCAGTTCACCGTCGTGGGTTTCTGCTGAAAGAACCAGCTTGGTAAAGGTTTCGACATCATAGTCCCGACAGGTTTTCAGGAACTGCCAATGGGCCGGGAAGGTATTCGGCTCATGCGTTACACTCGACAGCTTAACATCCATGGCAACCACATCGATCCACTCGATGATCGACTTCAGCTGTTGCGGGAGGTCTCCGGCGGTTTCAAGATAGATACTATGTCCATCGCCCTCCAACAAGGGCAGCAATTCTTTCAGAAAATGAAACTGCAGCAGCGGCGCACCACCGGTCAGCGAAATACGGGTGTTGTTTTTATTCCGATCGACCTCGCGAACAAGCTCCAGCACCTGTTCAGCAGAGAGCGGGTTTTGAACCTGCTCGAACTTGCCGGATCCCGGATCTTTTTCAACCAAAACGGTTTCGCTGCGCTCGGTATCGGTATCGCAAAATATACAGGAACGGTGACAGGTGCAAAAACGCACAAACAGATGGCGTTCGCCAACATACGGGCCTTCGCCCTGAACAGAACTGAAAATTTCGGAAAGGTATGATTTCATAGCTCAGACAAAGTACCCGACCAATTCCGAAAACGAAGCAAAATATGCATCGGGTTTATGCCCCCGCTCCTCCCCGAAACCATAGCGTACAAAAGCACTCTGAATACCCCCGTTTTCCGCCACCGCCAGATCCGTATAGTGATCGCCGATCATCCAGGCCTGGGCAGCATCGGCTCCCGATATTTCCAAACATTGGAGAATTCCATCCGGCTCCGGTTTAAGTCGTTCAACATCCCCTCCACCGATAATCGCCATAAAATGGTCACTTAAACCAAAATGTTTAAGAATCTCCCGACTTGGGTTTCCGGGTTTATTGGTCAGCACGGCGAGCTGATGCCCAGCCTCGTCCAACGTGGCAATACCTTCCGCAACTCCTTCGTATAGCTGGGTATGAACCGTGGCATGTGCAAAATAGTAGTCCTTATTGATCTGCAATGCTTCATCCACATCTACATCCGCCCTCTGCAGAGAACGCTCAACCAATGCACGGACTCCATTCCCGATGTAGCCGCTCACTGTTTCAAGCGGAAGCGGATCAAGTCCGTAATGCGTGCGCATATGGTTAATGCCCGCCGTTAGGTCGGCACGGGAATCAATTAACGTTCCATCGAGGTCAAAGATTAAAAGCTTGGGTTCCATTAATATATTTCCGAAAGTTTAAGAAGCTGGTTCCAGGTATGTACGGCAACATCGACCGGATAGTTTATGGGTTGGTTGTTATCGACCGCTACGACCCGTGCTCCCGCGGCCTGAGCCGCCGCAATGCCAACCAATTGGTCCTCAAACACCAGTGTTTTCACCGGATCAACACCCAGTTTTTCGGCTGTTATTAATATCATTTCCGGGTGGGGCTTTTTCTGCGTCACCTCATCAGAAGTCGTTATATAGTCGAAAAACTTCAGTAAATCCGCCTCGCGGAGTGCCGGCTCAACAAAATTCAAGGGTGAATTGGACGCCAGGGCCATCGGCTTTTTTCCCTTCCATTTTTCAAGGAACTCCCTTGCACCGGCAAAGGGCTCGGCCACAAAAATTTCATGCACCCGTTCGCGTTTGAATTTAAGGACTTGTTCCGGATCCAGACCCAGATTGTATCTTTCATTAAGAATGCCGGAAAACCATGTGCTGTGTTTTCCAAAGAATTCCAGATGCTCATCCGGTTTCAGTCGATATCCGCATTGAGCCAATACAGCATCGGCGAATGCCTGCGAGTGGTATTTTCCTGAATCAATCAGCGTTCCATCAAGATCCAGAATAAATGCGTCATAGTCCCATAGCGTCATAACTCAGCATTTCCCTTGCGGTATTAAGTACATCTTCAACGTCTACCTTTCTGATACTCTCCATATCCTGTTTTGAATAGGACTGTACTTCTGATTTACGGAGAATACGGTGCTGCTCTCCAAACGGTCCAACCCGTAGCGGATCCGTCGGGCCAAAAATTGCGAGACAGGGCGTGCCCGCCGCCGACGCCATATGCATCGGTCCGGAATCTACGGTTACCACCAGGTCGGCACGTTGCAACACACCACCCAACTCCAGCAGCGATGTCTTTCCACAAAGATTGGTTGCCGCTCCCTCCGGAAGCTTGTTTTCGATCCGGGTACAGATTTCGAGATCGTCCGGCGCACCGACGAGAACAATCTGCGCATTCAGCTGCTCGCCCAGCTCTACAAACCGCTTAGCCGGCCAGTTCTTGGCAGCATGACGGGAACAGGGTGCAAAAACAACGACCGGACGCTGATCCAGACAAGGGAAATCAACCGCAGGAAAGGTAATGGGAAACTCCACAGGTCCATCCGGTTTATCCAGATACCTAAGCACATCCAGATTTTCCGTTACCGCATGGCGGTTTTTATCCTTTTTCCCGACCACTGCGGAATACAGCAACCGCGCGCCTTCCCGCTGAAATGAGGGGCCGAGAATTTTAGCCCCCTTCGATCGTTTGGCTGACCGGCAGACAAAAGCACTTTTCATCAGGCCCTGGAGGTCGACGACAAGGTCGTAGGTTTCCTGCTGTAATGTTTCGCGGAAAGTACTGAAGTTGGAAAGCAGACCTTTACGCGGAAATGGGATCACCTTCCGGACATCCGTAAAGCATTCAACCAACCCGATATATTCTGTATTCACGACCCAATCGATCTCAGCGTCATACGCCTCTTTCAACAGGTGCACGGCTGGCACCGCATGAAACAAATCTCCCAGCGAACTGGTTTTTACGATCAGAATCTTCATACAGGAAATCAGGCCGCGCCGCAGAGTGTCAGGATGACCGCTTTCTGTGCATGAAGCCGGTTTTCCGCCTCGTCAAAAACGATCGACTGCGGACCATCGATAACCTCTGCCGTCTGCTCACAACCCCGGATGGCCGGCAGGCAATTCATAAAGATTGCATCCGTCTTCGCATGTGCCATCAGTTCGCTGTTCACCTGATAGGGCATAAACTTGGCAATTCTCGCCTCTTCCTGATCCTTTGGAATATGGTAACTCATCCATGAATCCGTATAGACCACGTCAGCATCCTTGATGGCTTCAACTGGATCAGCGGTTACTGCAACCGACCCTCCGGATTCAGCTGCATAGCCTTCGCAAGCGGCCACTACATCGGCCCGGGGAGAATAGTCTTCACCTGCCGGAGAACCGACACTGACATGCATGCCCATTTTGGTTCCGCCAAACATCAGCGAGTGGGTCACATTATTAAATCCGTCTCCGAGATACGCCAGTTTCAAACCCTTCAGACTCCCCTTCTTTTCTTCAATCGCCTGCAGATCCGCCAAAATCTGGCACGGGTGACTGTCGTCCGTCAGCGCATTGATTATGGGAACCGTGGCATATTCAGCCATTTCCAGCAGATCGGTGTGTTTAAAGAGCCTCGCCATAATACAGTCGACAAACCGCGAAGCGGTTTTAACCGAATCGCTGATGGATTCCTTGCCGCTTCCCATGGGCGAATTACCTGTATGATAATAGATGGCGTGCCCCCCCATCTGCGTCATGCCGGCCTCGAAAGACAGCCGGGTCCGCAAACTGGGCTTTTCAAAAATCATCAGCAGGGTTTTGCGTGCCATGGCATCCGCATATTTTTCAGGCTGATTTTTCACATCCCTTGCCAGATCAAGCACAGCCCTGATTTTTTCAGGACTCCACTCCTTAAGTGATATTAAATGTTCCATGTGTACACCTTTGTATTGCGTATTACGTACTGCGTAATTTCAGGTTTCAAGCACCTGGTTTGTAGTCGTTATAATATTGGTTTACTTCGTCTTCGCGGCCGAAGGTGGTCAGAATCAATGCAGCACGGATCCACATGCCGTTGCGCATCTGGCGCCAGTATACCGCCCGGCTATCATTATCGATGTCCGTGCTGATTTCCTGTCGTCGCGGCAGTGGGTGAAGAATTGCACAGGTATCCTTAATCGTATCCATGTGCTCCGCACCGATATGGTAATCCGATGCATCCGTCGTGCTGCTCTCTCCTTCCACGTCCCACTCATCCTGAATACGGGTCATGTAAATTGCGTCGGCGATCGGCATCACAGAAGCAAAGTCCTGCGTAACAACATATTCAGTTCCTGCCTCGTCCAGCAGGTCCAGAATATCCTGCCCGATCTGCAGCGATTCCGGAGCAATGAAATACAGTGTCATATCTTTATACAGCGCAAGCATCCATGCCAGCGAGCGCACCGTACGCCCCCGGGCCAGGTCACCGACAAAGGCGATATGTTTGCCGTCGACCCCACCGATCTTTTCAAAACTTCGCTGCAGGGTATAAATATCCAGCAGGGCCTGGGTCGGGTGCTGATCCGCACCCGATCCCGCATTCAGGACAGGAATTTCACGGCCGGTATGTGCCATCATCCAGGCCACGCGCTCGGCAAAACCACCAACGGGATGGCGCATAATAATCATGTCTACATACGAACTAAACGTCCGGATCGTGTCTTCCGGTGTTTCGCCTTTGATCTCGCTCGATGTTTTACTGTCTCGTACATCCATCGTATCGAGCCCCAAAATCTGGCAGGCGGCATTATGGGAAAGATAGGTTCTGGAAGAAGGCTGGGCAAAATAGAGCATGGCCCGCTTATCCGAGAGTAATGACTTAAGAAAGTTTGCCCCGTCGCGCCGTTTATTAATGCGTTTGATCTTTGTTGCCAATTCACAGAGTTCTTCAATTTTTTCGCGCGAAAACTGCTGGGCAATCAGCGTATGCGGCGGTGCGCCCTGAAAATAGGCGCCTTTTTCAGTCAACGGCAGCGCTTTAAAATCCTGCCACTCAATATCACTCAGTTTTTTTTCCGTACCCATAATGTTATTCCCCCGGTTGAACGATTGGGCAATAATAGCGCACCCAAATATAAAGTCCACCCTTCCAATCCCCCATTTCTTTCCTTAAGTTCATTCCATGGAAAATCAGGAACAAGACAGCACCCCCCGGGTAGACGGGGCGGTGCTTAATGGCGTTAACGCCGATCAATTACAGATTATCGACACGCCGATCAGTGCCCAGGCCCTGCTGTGCCGACAGCTTTTTCAGTCAAAAGAGCGCTCTATCCTATGGATTGCAGCCGATGTTCGCGAAATGGAGCGCCTTTTTGAGTCCGTCCAAACAGTGGAAAGGAATGTAGATGTGATTGCGACCTCAGACAGCAATCTGCCCTCGTCGCGTTCCCGGCGTACGCAAAGCGACGAAGGCGTCGCTTCTACGATCAAAATGTTCCAACCTATGGAAAAAGATCCGGCGGTATTCGGGGAACATCTTAAGCTTGTTAAACTGCTGAAAGAAGACCTGCCGTTCATCATCATTACCTGTCCGCAGGCACTGGAACAGGAAATCCCGGTTGCCGAATCTTCGGAACAGGCGGTTAAAACGCTGCGGGTCGGAACCGACCACAGTCTCGATAAACTGACCGACTGGATGAGCGATGCCGGATATGAATTCGGAGTGGAAGTCTATGCTCAGGGAGAAGCGGCCCTGCGCGGCGGAATTCTCGACTGCTGGCCGCCCGGATCACCCCGCCCCGTCCGCATCGAGTTCTTCGGAGACGAAATAGACTCCATCCGTTTTTTCGATGACCAAACCCAATGCTCCATAGAAAAAACAGAAACCGTTGAGCTGCCTCAGCTCGATTTTGGTTTTGCCGGCGACGACACCTGCTCGCTAACCGAACTGCTTCCTGAAAACACGCTGATCGTAAATCCAGATACCAACAAAGGCGTCGCAGACCCACAAATCAGCAATCAAAAATCGACAATCAAAAATTTAGACTCCGGATTCTATTTTTACGACACAGGACTTTTTGCCGTATCCTATGATACTCATCCGAAGGAAGCCGAACAGGCCAGACGCCGTTTTGTGGATCAACGCTGTGCCGAAGCATCCAACGACTGGTGCATTCATTTCTATTTTGAAACCGAAGGCACGCGTACCCGCTTCCGTGAACTTTACGGAGAACTTGATGGCTTCCATTCACTCAACCTTCATCAGGGTGTGCTGCACGAAAGCGCCGTCGATCATACCCGCAAAATACTGATTGTTACCGAAAGCGATTTTTACGCCTATCACACCAACCGCAGTGCCCATGCCCGCCAGGCCAAACGCTTCCATAAACAGCAAGACCGCGTCTCCGAAGCGGCGGACATCCAGCCGGGCGATTTTGTGGTACACGTGGAACACGGAGTCGGGAAATATCTCGGCATTGTTGAAACCTCCTTCAGTGGAAAAAGCATGGAAGTGCTCTCCATTGAATATGCCAAAGGTGAAAAGGTTTATCTTCCCGTTACCCAGGCGCATCTGCTCACCCGCTACAAAGGTATGGGCAAACAAAAGCCCAAGCCGCATACCCTCGGCGGCCGGAAGTGGCGTAATGATAAAGCCGGTGCCGAAGAAGCCGTACAGGACCTGGCGGCCAAACTGTTGCAAACACAGGCAGAACGGCAGGCCAAACGGGGCTACCGTTTTTCCAAAGACACGGCCATGCAGGCCGAATTCGAGGCCGCCTTCCCTTATACCGAAACCCCCGACCAACTTTCGGCATCCGGCGAACTGAAACGCGATATGGAAAAACTACGTCCGATGGACCGCCTGCTCTGCGGGGATGTTGGATTCGGCAAAACCGAAGTGGCGATGCGTGCAGCCTTCAAGGCGGTCATGGATGGGATGCAGGTGGCGGTACTCGTTCCAACTACCGTACTGGCCCAGCAGCACTACGATTCCTTTGCCGAACGGATGGCCGCTTTCCCGGTTTGCGTCGATATGGTTAGTCGCTTCCGCACGCGAGGCCAGCAAAATAAGACCCTGGCCCAAACGTTAGAAGGAAACGTTGATATCCTGATCGGTACGCACCGCATCCTGTCAAAGGACGTAAATTTTAAAAATCTTGGACTGGTCATTATCGACGAAGAACAACGCTTCGGCGTTACGGCAAAAGAACATTTAAAAGAACTCCGCAAACAGGTCGATGTGATCACGATGTCAGCCACCCCGATTCCCCGCACACTCTACATGAGTCTGACCGGTGTGCGCGACCTGAGCACCATCAAGACCGCACCGCAGGAACGCCAGCCCATTGATACCAATGTGATTCCTTACGACGAGGAAATTATTGCCGAAGCGATCCGAATGGAACTTCACCGCGATGGACAGGTTTTTTATCTGCATAACCGCGTTAAAACCATCCACCTTGTAGAAACCAAGCTACGTGCACTCGTACCCGAAGCCCGGGTTGCGGTGGCCCATGGACAGATGGGTGAAAAAGAACTTTCCGACATCATGCACGCCTTTGTTCAGGGACGTTTCGATGTATTGCTGTGCACCACCATTATTGAGAGCGGTGTTGATATTCCCAATTGCAATACCCTGCTGGTGGAAAATGCCGAGCGTTTTGGCCTGTCGGATCTCTACCAGCTCCGGGGACGGGTCGGCCGCTCCAACCATAAGGCTTTTGCCTATATGATGCTGACGCCCGGTGGCGAAGTCATTGATGCCGCGCGCGATCGAATGAATGCCATCAAACGCTATACAGGCCTCGGCTCCGGCTTCCGGCTGGCGCTACGGGACCTGGAGCTGCGCGGTGCTGGCAATATGCTGGGAGCTAAACAAAGCGGCCATATTTCCGCCGTCGGTTTCGATCTCTACTGCCAGTTGCTTAAACGGACTATCGCAATCCTCCAGGGTAAGAAACCGCCGCCCTTGATGGACGTGGTCGTAAAAATCGACTTTCTCGACCTGTCACCGAAATCCGGAGACAAAGAAAACGGCGCTTTTATACCTTATGAATATATTGAAGATGAAAACCTGCGCCTGCGCCTCTATCAACGTATTTCCGCACTGGCTACGAAACAGGAAATAACCCTGATGAAGCGGGAAATCAAAGATCGCTTCGGAAAGCTGCCCCAGGAAGTTCAGCGGCTGATGCTGATTGCCGAGCTACGGATCGTTGCGGCAGATCGAGGCATTAAATCCGTCATTGTCCGGAAACAGCAGGTCATGCTTTCAAAGAATAAAGAATATCTGACCCTAGGCGGCCGGCATCCCCGCCTCGATGAAGAAAAAACCACGCCCATGCTGAAAGAGTTGATTGCTCTCATTCTGGAGCACGACAGCAACTAAAAGGTAATCGAGCTCTGGAGTTCGCCGGCAACCAACGGACGACGGCGCTTTTCGGCGGAGAAGCGGTGTGGCACTTTGTTTCCCTCCGCACTCCAGATTTAGTCTGCATTCCGAATTATCGCTATTCTTACCATAACATTCTTATTCTTTCCGTTGATAACATACGCTAGCATGTACACAGGAAAGACAGCTCACCCTATTGGCCGCATGCACCCAAGCACAGTTTTACAGAACAGGGCATCTATATGGTCACAGCCGGTATTTACCAAAAACAGCTCCTTTTAAATACGCCCAAAAAACTTACTCTCGTGCGTGATATGCTATTTAAATATGCACTGCAGTTTGAGTGGGAGCTTCAGGCCTGGGCCGTTATGGGCAATCATTATCATTTCATTGCGACAGCACCGGAAAATCCCTCTACACTCGCGGACTTGATATCCCGATTACATGAATACAGCGCAAAGAAACTCAATCAGCTGGATGATACTCCGGGAAGGAAAGTCTGGCATAATTTCTGGGACACCCGTATTACACACCAAACGTCATATTTTGCACGGCTTCGTTATGTGCACCAAAACCCGGTACATCATGGGGTGATTGATAATGCCGCAAACTATGCGTGCTGTTCGCAGGCCTGGCTAGAGCGAAATGCTGAACGTTCTCATATTAATACGCTGTCGCGTTTTAAAACGGACCGCATTAATGTACCCGACGATTTTTAGGGTAAAATAATTTGGAGTGCGGTGGGAAACAAAGCGCCACACCGCTCTTTGCGTACGGAAAGCGGTGTCGCCTTTCAGTTGCCACCGCACTCCAGAACAGGCTCCAAACTTTTTTATAGTTCCAGCATTTCCTGCGCGTGCTGCAGGGTTACGTTGGTGCTGTCTTTTCCGCCGAGCATACGGGCAATTTCTTCCGGGCGGGATTCTGAATCCAGCAGTTCAACTTCGGTGTAGGTCCGGCCCTCTTCCACTTTTTTGGAAACCGCAAGGTGCGTCGTGCCGCATGCCGCCACCTGTGGCAGATGGGTAATGCAGATGAGCTGATGACTTTCCGCAACCTGAGCCAACTTCCGACCAACTGCTCCGCCGATTTCACCACCAATGTTCGCATCGATTTCATCGAATACGAGTACGGGGATTCTATCCTGTTTAGCCAGTACCGCTTTGGTTGCCAGCATAACGCGGGAAATTTCGCCACTGGATGCGATCATCCGTAAAGGCCGCATGTCCTCACCGGCATTCGGCGCAAACCCAAAGTCGATTTCGTCCATTCCCGAAGGACCGGGCTCGCACGGATTGATCTGCACATCGAAGAAACCATGTTCAAACCCGATATCCACCAGTTCACGTGTAATTGATTCGGAAAGGTTATCGGCCACATTCTCGCGTTGCTTCCGCAGTGCTGCACCTGCTTTTTCCACGGATTGGAATATCGCATCCAGTTCTCCCTGAAGTTCTGCCCGGCGTTTGTCGCGACCGCGCAGATCTTTCAGTTGCTGCTTCCAGGTTTCGCCGTTTTCCAACACTTCCTCAACGGTTGCGCCATATTTTCGTTTCAGCGTTTGATAGGTCGTCAGACGTTCATCGAGCCACTGCATGCGTTCGGCGCTTCCATCGATGCCTGCGGCAGAATTTTCGATGGAACGGACGACTTCCTGCACGGATGTTACGGCACTTTCAATTTCATCGTGCCATTCCTGCGCTTCCGGCATCAGCTTAATGAGTTGATTCATTGATTGCTGTGCTGCAACCAAGGCATCGAAGGCACAGCCTTCGCCTTCGGTAAGCGCCTGCACCGCACCGTTTGCCAGTTCGATTACCTGCTGTGAATTGGCAATTACACTGTGCTCTTCTTCCACTTCGGCCTCTTCGTCGGCCGTCAGTTTTGCGGATTCGATTTCGTTTACACGGTAGTCGAGAAATTCAACCTGCCGCTGCAGGTCCTCTTCATTATCAGAGTTGAGCGCATCGATCTGCTTTTGGATTTCGCGGTACTTTTTATATTCCGTGCTATATGCCGATCTCTCTTTTTCCAACTGACCGAAGGCATCGAGAATTTCGAGCTGGACAGTCTGATCCAACAGGGACTGGTGATCGTAGGGTCCGTGCATATCCACCAGCACTTCACCCATGCGTTTAAGCACCTGCAAGGTAACCGGCTCGTCATTCACCACCGTCTTATTGGAAGATTCCGTGATGATCCGTCGAATGATCAACAAACCACCATCGCAGGGTTCCATCCCAATGTCGGTGAGAACTTCATCAATTTGCGAGGAATCTGTCAGGCCGAACTCAGCATGCACAGAACAGGAGGTTTCCCCTGTTCGGATCATCGATTTATCAGCGCGTTCGCCCAACAGCAACCGAAGGGCACCTATCATTAAAGATTTGCCGGCCCCCGTTTCCCCGGTGATAACATTCAAACCGTCGTTAAAGCCGACCTGGACATCATCAACCAGTGCAAGGTTCTTGATTTTTAGCGTTCTGAGCATGTTGCAGGAGAGTATTCAATGAAGCTGGTGCCGAGCGCAAGCCGGATTATTTGGTATGGGCATTTTGGCTGGCTGCCGCCCGTTGCTCTTCTTTCCGTTTTTCTTCAAAACCGTTGAGGAAAATTACGAGAACACGCAGTAAAATCAGCAGGAAGATCGGTCCGCCAATAAAATAGAAGGCATCGGGCAGATCAAACCCCGGACGTGAGGCCGCCTTCCGGACATTTGGTCTCAGGTGCTGCCTAGCCACTTCGATTGAAGGCAAATAGTCATCAGCCGTTACGCCGTACACCGCTGTGACCTTGGCGGCTTTATCTTCCGCAGCAATCGGCTCCGATGACAACATGGGCTGAATATTGGTACTTTCCTGCTGCGCAACAACCCTAATGGGCATACTCATTGCCACAAGTAGTATAAATGTACTTACGAAAAACTTCATATCTCCCTAACAAAGAGCCTCTCCCAAAGCCCTGCTACTTCTTTAAAACGGAGACACCGTATCAAAATGGCCACCTATGAGAACATTAAAGTACCAGTTTATGCCGATATCTATTTCCTGTAATCCCTCAGGAATCACCCCCTTAGAAGCATCTGAAAACGTATTATTATTGCACCGCAAAAGGCGATTCGGCATAAATGGACGTCTTGTGACAAACGAAGGTTTATAGACTATGGCAAAACCAATTTATGCAGGTACCTACAACAACCGCGGAAGCGGTCGATGGAAGTCCGTTTTTATCGTAATTATTCTGATTCAGATCGTCCTCGTGGGCGTCTACCTGATGTATACCAAAGGCAAGAAGAGCGAAAGCGAGAGTGCCGAAACTCCGGCACCGGCGGCAACGGCTCCCATAGCCGGCGAACCCGCTCCGGCTCCCCTGCTTGATCTTGCACCAGCTGCCCCCGCAGCAGTTGCGGCTACTCCGGCATCCAGAGCGGTGGTATCCGATGCACGTGCCGCCATTGATGGCGGCCAGCTGGCGGATGCAAAAATCATGCTGGATAAACTGGTGGCCACCTCTCCCGATGCAGAAGCCATCAAGTTGCTGGGTGAAGTGAACATGAAACTGCTGAAGTCACCTCTCATGATGCCGGGGAAGGAATATTACGTAATCCAATCCGGCGATTATTTGCAGAAAATAGCCAAAAACCATAAAACGACCGTCGCACTCATCAAGGAAATGAACGGAATGGAAACCGACACGATCCGTCTTGGGGCACGCCTGCTGGTGTTTAATGGCGACTTTACCATGCGGGTTTCCAAGACGCGCAATGAACTCGACCTGTTTATGGGCGATAAAATCTTTAAACGGTATTCGGTAGGAACCGGTAAGTTCGGCAAAACTCCGGCGGTCCAATTTACCATCGTTGATAAAATCGTTGAGCCCCCGTGGACCCGCCCTTCTGACAACAAACAAATTGAATACGGCGATGCAGAAAACGTGCTCGGCACGCGCTGGATGGCTCTTAAATCCGAAGATCATCCCGAGTTGACCGGATTCGGCATACACGGCACCTGGGAACGGGACAGCGTTGGACAGCAATCCAGTGCAGGATGTGTCCGCATGTTGAATGAAGATGTTGAGGAACTGTTTGATCTGGTTCCCCGCAAATCAACCGTTATAATCAGCGACTAATTTTTACCGACGAGGAGCACTGCATGAGCGCACCAATCAGCCTACCTTTTGAAGCACCCATCGCGGAACTGGAAACCAAGCTCAAAGAGCTGGAAGCTTTCAGTCAGGAACAGGATATCGATGTTTCCCATGAACTTAAAAACATGAAGGACAAGATCGAGCAGACCCGTAACGATATTTATACCAACCTCACGGCTTGGCAGAAAGTTCAGGTGGCCCGTCATCCCGACCGCCCCTACACGATGGACTACATCAATTCCATGACCACCGACTTTGTCGAAATTCACGGCGACCGCATTCACCGCGACGACCGGGCAATCATCGGGGGCTTTGCAAAAATTGATGGCAAGAAAGTCATGATGATCGGTTCTCAGAAAGGCCGCGACACCAAAACCAACGTGGAATGCAACTTTGGTTGCGCTCATCCGGAAGGTTATCGTAAAGCGCTCAGATTGATGAAACTCGCCGACAAATTCGGTGTTCCAATTGTAACCCTGATCGATACCAAGGGTGCCTATGCAGGACTGGAGTCCGAAGAACGCCATATTGCCGAAGCCATCGCCGTAAACCTGCGCGAATGCTTCAACATCAAGGTACCGATTATTTGCGTAATCATCGGCGAAGGCGGAAGCGGCGGTGCTCTGGGCATCGGTATTGGAAATCGGATCCTGATTCTTGAGCACGCCTATTACTCGGTCATCTCCCCCGAAGGCTGTGCTGCAATTCTATGGAAAGACCGTGCTTTTTCCGATAAAGCTGCCGAAGCGCTTAAAATTACAGGCCCTGACCTGATTAAGCTAAAGCTGGCGGATGAAGTTATCTCCGAGCCAAAGGGGGGTGCTCATGCCAACCATGCAGAGGCCTCAGCAAACCTTAAGAAAGCAATCCTCAGCCATCTCGACGACCTGAGCGCAAAGTCCGATGAAGAAATTCTTCAGGACCGCTACGATAAGTTCCGGGCCATGGGTCAGTTTGAAGGATCTGTTGGATAGACCGAGGTCGGGTTATACCATTGGGCAGGCTGATAGCCTGCCCTTTTTTATGCCATTCCGGATCAGGAACGGCTTCTGGTAATTTCCACAGCCGACGCTTTGGCAAACCGCAACGCACCAGGTTTATCGATCGTTACAATAACCTGCTGCACTTTTTCATCAGCCAACGCGATGTCAGCCATTCGCTCTGCCAATGATTCAATCAATTCAAAACTGCTGCCATCCACCAGTTTTAAAATGGCTTTCTTGATCGCCTTGTAATCAACGGTATCTTCCAGATTATCGGACCGGCCTGCTTTTCTCAGGTCGGCATGCATCTCGACATTGATGACAATGTCCTGTTTTTCGCGCCGCTCTTCCGGAAAAATTCCGATAATGCAGCGCAGGGCTAAATCCCGAATAAATATTTTATCCATACTAAACTCCATTTCCTAAAAGGTGTTGTCCGCCATCCACAAAAATGACCTGGCCAGTACAATAGTCCGCCTTCAAAAGGTAGATCACCGCGTCCGCAATATTTTCGGGCGAAGGAAAAATCTCAAGCGGAACACGACCGGCCATCTCAACAAAATTTTCACCGCTGTCCCCCGGCAGCGGAAGAATAGGCCCTGGTGCAACAGCATTGACCCGAATGTTCGGCGCAAGATCCAGAGCCGACAGCTTGGTTAACTCTTCCAATCCTTTTTTCGTGATGGAATACGGTAGCGCAGTCGGATCATTTGCCCGAATCCGCCGATCGAGTAAATTGACCACGGCCCCCTCTTCTGCCTGAGCAGCAAAAAGTCGGGTCAACTCCATCGGGGCAAAGAGGTTAACCTGAAATTCGCGCTGCACCCGTTCCGGAAAACCCTCCGCTAAGCGGTCTTTAGTAAAGAGGGATGCATTATTGACCAATATATCAAGCGGCCCGGCTTCATCCATCATCCGGGCACACTCATCCGGAGACTGAAGGTTTCCATGGACCACATGAGCAGAAAGCTCCTCCGCTTCTTCCTTTGATCCAAGGTACTGCACCACCACCTCTGCTCCGGCCGACTGGAGCGCAAGGGTGATGGCTTTGCCGATCCGAACGGCACCGCCCGTAACCAATGCCCGTTTTCCTTTAAGAATCATGCCCTTTTTAATACCTGCATTTATCAGACATTGGAAGTTTTGCCTTTCCTTTTTACGGACACTGGAAAAAAATGCCTCTGTACTTACAGGAGAAGATCCCATGTTACGAAAAATCCTTTTTACCCTGATAGCCGGCCTGCTCGTTTCGACCTCGCACGCACAAAGCACCAACGACACACCGCTGGTTTATATCATACCCATTAAGAAAATGATTGAACCGGCCCTGCTCTACGTGATCCGCCGCGGAATCGATGAAGCTACACGCAAGGAGGCCGATGCCATTGTTTTGCATATGGATACAACCGGCGGCCGTGTTGATGCGGCTGTCGCAATCGTCGGCGCAATCGGACACTCCACCATTCCGGTACATACCTTTGTTGAAAAAGAAGCGATATCGGCCGGAGCCATGATTGCCCTCTCAACCCCCTCCATTTACATGAAGCCTGGATCAGTTATCGGCGACATTACCCCTATTTCGATGGGACTGACAGGAGGCGTCCAGGATATGCCCGAAGCAGAGAAGGAAAAAATGACTTCTTACGTTGCTGCACATGTCCGGTCTGCTGCGGAACAGGGTGGACACGACGTTCAACTGGCTGAGGCCATGGTACGACGGGATATCGAATATAAAATCGGTGATACCATCATTAGCAAAAGCGGAAATGTACTGACCCTCACCAACACAGAAGCCGAACAGCTGGTTGGAGAAGACCCCAAACCGCTCCTCTCACAAGGAACGGTTGAAAGTATAGATGAAGTGCTTGAAAAAATCGGACTTGGAAACGCGAGAAAGAAAACACTCGAAGTAACCGGCTCGGAAAAAATAGCCCGGCTGATTGCGGGCATTGCCCCGATCCTGATGATGCTGGGACTGGGCGGCCTGTGGCTCGAATTCAAGACGCCGGGATTCGGCATTTTCGGCATAGCCGGCATTTGCTGCCTGATCCTCTTTTTCTTCGGCCATCATATTGCGGGTCTTGCGGGCATGGAGGATCTATTACTCTTTGCGGCGGGAGTCACTTTACTGGCTATTGAAATATTTATTACGCCTGGTTTTGGGTTAATGGGTATCAGTGGCCTGGTGCTTATATTTATTTCGTTCATCAGTGCCATGAGCGAACGTTTGCCTGGTTCATGGAGACCGATCGCATTTGATATGGAAACCTTTTCGGTACCCATGCTCAAAGTCATGCTCGCTTTCATCGGTTCGTTCGCGCTGGTCGCTGCTGCCGGAAAGTTTCTTCCGAAAACCCGAATGTTTCAAAGTATCACACTCGATACCGTCCTGCAGGAAGAGGATGAGAATACCGACCTACTGGGACTGGATGGCATCACCCATTCCGACCTGCGCCCGAGCGGAACGGCCTATTTCGGCGACCGCAAGATCGATGTGGTTACACTCGGCGACTACATTCCGCATGATCGCTCGGTTCGGATTGTGGAAGTTCACGGCAATCGCATCGTCGTTGAGGAGATCGAGATCGGCTAAGTGTGCATGTTCCGTTGGAACTCCATCCACTCGTCATAGTGTTCCTCGATGACGGCCAGGTCTTTTTCATTATCAGCATCCAGTGCTGCACCGCCAAAATGGGTATAAATAATCTGCACCCGGGCTCCCAGTGCATTCCCGATTCCCTCTGCCAGCCGGTTAAATCCGACCATATAGCGCAAACGATCTGAAAGGTGTGGATGACCATGCCGATCGTAGTACAACGACAACTGCATCAGGATAAATATCCGGACACTCTTCATCAGGCGCCAGCCATTCGCCATTAATGAAATGAGCATTCTCAGAATATTGGCTAACCGGGTCTGATAACGCCATTCATACATTTTTTCGATATAATCCAGATGTTCAAAACTCAGTGCTTTTCCAATGTGCAGATTATTATGCCTCATCAGGTCTTCCTTGACGTGGATATAGATCATCCTGATGCCGCTCTTCCCCTCCTGCGGATGGTAATGTGAAAGTACCTGGCTGGAGGTGATTCCAATCGAATAGTCGTATTCACGCATGTTACTGCGGCTCAGGAATTCATCTACTTCTTCCGGAATCAGCATGGGAATATCGCATGGAGCAACGAGTACCGGGGTATGCCGGTGTTCTGTATCCTTCAAATCCCAGAACTGAACCGACTCATCAAAACCAAGCGATGCGACAAAGCCAGCCTTAAAGTTTTCAATCATATTATCGCGTTGTTCAACAACCACGATGCCGTCTTCAATACCATGCTGTTCCAGAGCACTTTGTATCCGATCAGCCGGGCCGACAACGGCAACAAGCCCGACATGCCTTGCTTCCAGCAAAGCCCGCAATACATGAATAAAAAGCGGAGCTCCTTTGAGTTCAAAAAATGCCTTATTATCGTTGTGCAGCTCAATACTGGCCCGGCGGTCGCCGGCCAGAAGAACCGCATTCATCTTATTCGTCGTCTGCATAGCACCCCTTCATTGCTGAGACCATGCTACTGAACCGATGAACCGGTGTCAAAACGGCAAAATAAAAAGGGCGGTGTTTAAACCGCCCTTTATCCAACCCGTTGTACTTCCGCTTACTGGTTGCCCTGCAGCGTCATTAGGAATTCCAGGTTGTTATTGGTCTTTTTCAACCGGTTGATCAACAGTTCCATGGCCTCGACCTGCGGCACATCCTTGAGTGCCTTGCGAAGCGTCCAGATGCGCTGAAGCTCATCGGGATGAAGCAGAAGCTCTTCTTTACGGGTACCGGAACGTTCAATGTTGATGGCCGGATAGATGCGTTTATTAACCAACTCGCGATCCAGACCCAATTCCATATTACCCGTACCTTTGAATTCTTCAAAGATCACTTCATCCATACGGCTGCCCGTATCGACCAGAGCGGTTGCAATAATACTGAGGCTTCCGCCGCCTTCAATATTACGCGCCGCACCGAAGAAACGTTTCGGTTTATGCAATGCATTGGAATCAACACCACCCGAAAGAATCTTACCACTATGCGGTGAGGTCGTATTATAGGCACGTGCCAGGCGGGTAATGGAGTCGAGCAGAATAATCACATCCTGCCCCTGTTCAACCAGGCGCTTCGACATTTCAATCACAATTTCCGCAACCTGCGTGTGACGTTCCGGCGGCTCATCAAATGTGGATGCCAGCACTTCCGCCTGTGTATTGCGGCGCATATCGGTAACTTCTTCCGGGCGCTCGTCAATCAGCAGAATAATCAGTTTTGATTCCGGATTATTCTTTGAAATGCTGTTGGCCATTTTCTGCATCAGCACGGTTTTACCGGTACGCGGAGGTGCCACGATCAAACCACGTTGTCCCTTGCCGATCGGTGTAACAATGTCCATAACGCGCATGGAAATCTCTTTGGGATTGTCCGTTTCCATTACAAGACGTTGATCCGGGAAAAGAGGTGTCAGGTTTTCGAACGGGACACGCTTCCGCGCCATTTCCGGATCTTCCTTGTTGATTTTATCAACACGGAGCAGTGCGAAGAACCGTTCTTTTTCCTTCGGAGAGCGGATCGATCCCGTCACATAGTCACCCGTACGAATACCAAAACGACGGATCTGGGACGGAGAAACATAAATATCATCCGGAGCCGGCTGATAGCTGTTCAACGGAGAGCGAAGGAAGCCAAATCCATCAGGCAGGATTTCCAGCACGCCCCGTCCCAGCAACGGCCCACCGCGACGGCCATGCGTTTTGAGCAGTTCAAAAATCAACTGATGTTTTCCGAAACCGTCATATTCCTGCATGCCGTATTCTTCGGCCAGCGCTTTAATGTCGTTAATCGGAGTAACCTGCATTTCATGCAGTGAGAGCGGAGGCAGATTGTCTACATTAGGCGGTGGGATATCACGTTCGCGACGGTTCTTATTCCGGTTCTTCTTCCCTTTACCATTGTTACGATCACGCTGATTTCTTTCCTGATGAGGCCGATTTTCCTTCTTCTGAGAGGTTTCCGGCGCAGGCTTGGTTTCTGCCGGTTTTTCTTCAGCAGCTTCCTTAACGGGTTTAGCAGCAGGCTCTGCTGTTTCTGCCGTTTCCTTCTTAGCAGGAGCTTTTTTGGATGCCTTTTTCTTGGCTGTTTTTTTCTTTGCCGGGGCATCTGCCTTCTCGACTGTCTTCACTGCTTCTTCAACCACTTCGTTTTCGTCGCTCATAATTACCTTTCACCTGCTATCACCTGCACAACATTGTGCACGGCCCATTCCAATTCCCCCAGCGTTCCGTTATTCGGAACAACGCAATCCGCCTGTTTTTCTTTTTCGGCCAACGGCATTTGGGAATAAATTCTTTGCTTACTTTCGACGGTGCTCAACCCGCGTTTTTCCAACCGCCGGAGAACCGCATCTTCATTGCTTGAAACACATACCACCGTATCCCAGCCCAAATCCTGCATTCCGCTTTCAAAAAGCAGGGGAATTAAAACGGCAGCTTTTTTACCTTCGGACCGGTACGTATCGATCCTTTCTTTTAAAACTTTTCTTACCGCCGGATGAACCATCCGGTTTAATATTTCTCTCTTCTCGGGATTATTAAATACTATCTTTCCGAGGCACGGACGCGATATTTCACCAGCATCCGTTACCACACTTGTTCCAAAATAATCGGCAATCTGACGATTTACGGAAGTCCCTGCTTTCATCAGATCATGTGCAACACGGTCCGCATCGCACACTGAAAAACCCATCTCTTTCAGAATCCTGCCGACCTCTGATTTTCCGCAAGCAATTCCGCCGGTCACACCGATTACAATTGCATTACCTTTAAAACTCGACATGAAAATACTGGGATAGAGCAGTTGTTTAGGAAATCCCGGGTAATATGTGGAAAGTGTTTCCCCCTGAAACTGTTGCCTTTGTAGGTTTATTTGCTTCGAATGTCAATACTCGTGACAGGGATAATATGGACTATCATGCAGACAAAACCTGTAAAAGCCACGAGTTGCACTCTCCAGAACCACGCCGTTTTATTTTGCTTTTTGGGGGCCGTGCCCATAGCTTGTACCTTTGAAATCTTCACAGGGGTTTACTTTGGCAGCAGACGACCAGTATCAAACGAGAGCAACGTTGATTCAGCGCGTACAAAACCAGCATGACGAACAGTCCTGGGAAGAGTTTGTACGTGTTTACCGGCGTTATATCTACGCGATCATACGCAGCATGAATATTTCGGAACACGACACCGAAGATATTCTCCAGCAGGTTTTGATCAATCTATGGAACAGCCTGCCGAAAATGGATTATAATAAAATCAACCGTTTCCGCAGCTGGCTAAGTACGGTTACTAAAAACTGCGTCACCGATTTTATCCGCAAACGCATCCGTGAAGCCAACCGTCTGGAAAAGGCGAGCAAAGACGACACCCTCACGTATTTGAAAGCGATCCGTCTTCCTGAAATCGATAACATTGCCGAACGCGAATGGGAAATTCATCTCACAAATATGGCTTTGGAAAATATTGGTTCACTTTTTTCCGGTAAAGCGGTCGATGCATTCCGGCTGACGCTGGAAGGAAAAAGCGTTGAAGAGATCGCCAAGGAACTTGATCTTAAGGAAAATTCGGTCTATCGGCTTAAGAACCGGGTTAAGGAGCGGCTGATTCAGGAGATCCGGCACTTGCGGGAGGAGCTGGAGTAGGAACTTTTTTTCCTGTTTTTGCATCGATAACCACCATCGACTTGGTTAATTCCGCAATCGTGTCCTTCGGATAATCGTCGACAGTCAAAATCAGTCGCTTCAACTTGAATGGCTGCAATTGACGCGGCAGTTGCTTTCTGAATTCAATGGTCACCCCTTCCATTCGAAGTTCATTCAGTTTCATACCCCCAAACTGATACAGATCATCCACTTTTGCATGACTGATATCCAGCGATGCCAGTTTAAACGGCTCGAGCACATTTCTGCGGTATACTCCGATAATGTTCATGGAGAAGACAGAATAGCTTGTGCGGGATAAATCCAGCTTATACCCGCTTTTCGGTTTTGAAAGCTTCAGCGGATTCTTGAGTGACCGTCGGGTATAGTTGAGCTTATCCAGTACAGCCCCGGCCAGTTTAATATATTCCTCTGGCGTAGCCGATGCCGGGCGGCGACGCATGTGGTGGTAGTAGAGATAAAACAAGGTCATCTGGTTTGCCGTCTTGGCTTCATGGAAGAGCTGGGCAAGTTGATCATCGGTTAACCGCTTTTTATCCGCCGGTTTTAACTTTGCATATTTTCGGCTTAGCGTCCGAAGCTGTCCGATACGCTTTGTGTTGCCCGCGGCATCAAAGCTTTCATTGGCCGCATGAAATTCTTCCAGTACGAAATGAAGAATCCCTTTTTGTTCATATAGGTTTTGCTGTTTAACCGTATCAATATTCTCACTCAATCCGGTTTCCAACAGATGAATCATCGAGGGTGCATTTACAAAGTCGCGGCTTCTGACAGTATAGGATACCGCTTCGCCCAATTCCTGGCCAAGTGCTTCGGCAACCTGCTGTTCTTTTCGATAGAGCTGAAAGTTGTCTTCCGCTGTTTTTCTGGCAGCAACGGCTTCGGCTTTTTCCCGGCTGATCGCCAATAGGTTTGCACCGATCACGAATGCCAGCACGAGAAGAAAAAAGATGAGCAAAAAGGATACCCGGTTATGCCGGCGCAGTAAAAGCGATGTCTTTGTAACCCAGCCGGCATGCTCTGCTGCAGTGGGATGTCCCGAACGATAGCGTGCAATTTCATGCCGCAACTCACCGACTTCTTCATACCGATCTTCCGGTTTCAGTGCCAGGGCCTGCATGGTAACCGCACTGAGGCTTTGAGGAATGTGGAAATCGGGCTTCCTGCGGCGCATCGGAACAACCCTTCCCTCGCGTGTATTCCGAATAACTTCGTTGGCTGATTCCCCTTCAACCGGAAGCTTATACGTTAAGAGCATGTACAGCAGAGCACCGAGAGCATAGACATCCGTTTGAGGAGTCTTGTCACCGTAGGCCTGCGTCTGCTCGGGAGCCATAAACCCCGGAGTGCCTTTCATTGTGCCCGAAAGCGTCATATCGTTCAATATGTCGCCATCCAGTAACGCGGAATCCTCCGCAACATCCTCCGCCGGCGCATCGATTACCCTTGCAAGCCCCCAGTCGCATACAAGCACTTCGCCAAATTTTCCCACACGGATATTATCCGGCTTAATGTCGAGATGTAAAACGCCACGCGAATGGGCATAGGCAATGGCATCGCATATTTTCAGATAAATATTCAACAAGGTATCGAGCGGATAGTCACGGCGGTAATCGGCATCACCATCACGAAGCTTACGCACAATTGTTTTCAGGCTGTCGCCAGGAATCAGCTCCATCGAAAAGAAAGGTTCCCCTTCCGGATCCAGCCCCATGTTATAGACCGGCATAATATTCGGATGCGCCAGGTTGGCCGTCAAACGGGCTTCGCGCAAAAACTGTTCTAAATCCTGCGGAGCCTTGCTGCGAACGGAACGGGCCATCGCGATTCGCCGGTCAAGCCGGTGATCATGCGCCAGCGTGATCTTTTTCTCCCCTCCCTCGGCAATTTTTTCAATCTCCCGATACCGGGCAACATCATCCTTCAGGGAGTTCAAAATCGGGGTTAATGAAGTTTTTTCATCTTCCGAAAGTTCAAGTGCGGCCGTATTATAGAAACTTCGCAACGTTTCGTTACGATCGCTAAATCCCTTCTCCAGATCCTTGTTATCTTCGTCCGCCATGAATGCGCCCTATCAATCATTGGAAACATAAACTATATCGCGTTTCCTTCTATTGGAAACCGCTAAACCGCGGGAAAAATATCCAGCAACTCAAGGGGATCATCCACGAGGTGGTCAGGTTGTACCCGCGATAGCGCCTCCGAAGTATTAAGCCCCCAGCTGACGGCAACCGTTTTAGCACCGGCATGCCGGGCACTTTCCACATCAATAGTTGTGTCCCCGACATAATAAAGACTCGATGGATCGAGCCCTTTCTGGCGGATATATTTTTCCACCCGCCGCTTTTTACTCAGAATTGCGCGCGTAGATTCCACTTCATCGAACCAATCAATTCGGTGTTGAGCGAGAAATTTCAGTACATTCTTCCGGCGGTTGGATGTAAGAATATCCATGATATAACTTCCGCTTTCATGAATCCGGGTGAGCACATCCACCAAACCTTTCGGCGGATGGATCTGATCCATGTCCTGATGCATAAGACGGCGCGCATGAATGGCAATAATGGGGACTTTCCAATGCGGTATTTCACAATGCTTGATAAATTCCTGAATGCTCATATGGCGGCAGGCTTCCACTTCATCTTCCGGTAGATGCCGATACCCATAGACGCCGGACAAACGGTTGAATACATCATGAATCAACATCATGGTTTCGGCCAGCGTCCCGTCAAAATCGAACAGAATTGTTATTTTTTTCTTTGTCATTACGTTGAAAAGATAAAGCGAAGGAGTTGTCAAAACCAGTAGAAAGCGTTCGTCTTATTAGGTGCACCCTGCTTGCAAAAGGGCTGTACATCGAAACACCCAACCCGTTTAATGGTTCCATTATGAATAAAAACTTTATCTACCTGCTCTTTGCTTCCTTTATTTTGCTCTCAAGCCCGTCTGTCCGGGCAATTGATTTTACCGATCAGGGCGAATATCTCGGGTCTTCCGACTGCATTTCCTGCCACGAACGCTTTTACGAACTCTGGAGCACATCCCACCACGGGAAAGCCATGGAGGCATTCAGTGTCTCGCTGGCCAAAACCCTTGAGCCTATGACCGAGCCGATCCAGGTGGGCGAAGAAAAGTTTATTGTCGAGTTTGATGATGGCGGCGGCATTCTCAGAAGTATTTCCCCGTGCGGTGCGGAAAACACATGGCGGCTCCGCTTCTCGTTCGGCGGTCGTAATGTACGCTATTTTCTTATTCCGATGGACAAGGGCAAACTGCAGGTTGCCCCGCTCGCCTACTATGTGCACCAGCGTAAATGGTACGATTCCGCCGGCAGCATGGTCCGCGACTTTCAGGATGAAGGCCCGGCGGACGAAGCGTTGCACTGGACTGATCGCCAGCTGACCTTTAACACGTCCTGCCACGACTGCCACGTCAGCCAGCTCGAAAAAAATTATAATCCCGAAGACGACAGCTATACCACCACCTGGAAAGAGCCCGGTATCAACTGCGAAACCTGTCATGGCCCGGCCGAGGCGCACGTGGAGGCAGCCCGGAAAGCCGCTGAGGAAGGCGAGATACTCACCGACCTCAAGCTACTCACTTTCCATGGAGATCTCAACATGGCGCAACGCGATGCCACCTGCGGACCCTGCCATGCCAAGGGCAATATCCTTACCCGCGACTTTACGCCCGGCGAGCTCTATTTCGACCACTATGACCTTACCTCCTATGAAGATCGCGATTTCTGGCCTGATGGACGCGACCTTGGAGAAAACTATACTCAGACCGGCTGGATGGCCAATCAGTGCTCGATTGCCGGCGAACTCGAATGTATCCACTGCCATACCTCCAGCGGGCGCTTTCGCTTTAAGGATAATCCTAACCAGTCGTGCCTGCCTTGTCACCAGGAGCGGGTCGACGATATTTTCGAGCACTCACATCATGCTGCCGAAACCGGCGTAACCTGCGTTGATTGCCACATGCCCACCACCGCGCAGGCCTTTATGTCGCGTTCCGATCATACTTTCCGCCCACCCTCTCCTGCGGCCACACTGGAATTCGGATCACCGAATGCCTGTAACCTCTGCCATAACAACAAAGAAGCCATTATGGGCAACTATTCCGGCCATAAAAAAGAAGATGTGCTGTGGGCCGATAAACACGTTAAGGAATGGCATGGTGACGATTCGGGTGCACCGATCTTAAAACTGGGCCGTACGATTCAGGCCTGTCGCGCCGGAGACTGGGACAAGCTCCCCGAGATCCTGGCCTACCTTGAAAGCCCCGAATGTGATTCACCGTCCGCGGTGGCCATCCTGCGTCTGCTGAATAACTGCCCACAAGCTGAAAAGTGGACCGCCATCCGCAAACAACTTGATAACAAACACGAGTGGGTGCGCGCTACTGCTGCGGCCTCGCTTCAATATGATTCATCGATCGAAACAACCAAAGGCCTGCTTAAAGCCGCTACTGACCGATACCGTACCGTTCGTATCCGGGCTGCCGGCGCATTGCTCGGCCGTAATCTGGCCGGTTACTCCAAGGAAGAGCAAGAGTCCTACCAAAAGGCCCACGCTGAATACTGGAACTCGCTCGTCATTTTCCCCGACCGCTGGTCCACACACTATAATCAGGGCATCTATTTCGATCGAACGGGAGATCCCGACAAATCACTTGCGGCCTATGAAAAGTCACTGGAACTACGCAGCGATGTCATTCAGCCCATGATCAATGCCTCAATGGTACATGCCCGTTCCGGAAACAGCACGAATGCCCTTGAGATGCTGAAAAAAGCCCTCACGATTGAACCGAAAAATCCAATGGTTAATTTTAACATCGCTCTGCTCGATGCTGAATTCGGCAATCTGGATCAGGCCGAAATGCACCTCAGAACTGCATTGGAAACCACTCCGCCCATGGCACAGGCGGCTTACAACCTGGGTGTTCTGCTTTTACGCGACAACAAACCCGAGGGATTTGAATGGCTGGAATCGGCGGCGCTTTCCGAACCGGAAAACTGGAATTATACGTCGTCCTACATCTATTTCCTGAATCAGGCAAAGCGCGGACAAGAAGCGGAAGGCGTGCTGCAAAGCGTTATTGCAACCGGCCGGGCATCAGCAGATGCTTATTTCATGCTGGCGAACAATTATCAGCGGGAGGGGCGCATTTCTGAAGCCATCGAAATCTTTAAAAAGGCGAAACTTGATAAACGCCTGCCGATGGATGCAAAACGATATGCCGCCCAAATGGAACAGCAACTCCGCTCCGGCAATTAACATACCGTACGGCTTGGGACCATTGTCTCCAAACGTTGAACATGTTATAGAAGCGCTATGTGGAAATTCTTTAAAATGGTTCTTGGCCTCGGATTGCTTCCACTTTGCTGGGCTGTTTCCATTGCTGTTTACAAACTGTATCAAACCTCGCTGGAATCATCCGTAGCCAGCGATTGGGAATCATGGGCGCTCCCCATCGGATTTTTGAGCTGGGTGATTGTTTTTTTCCTTCTGCCCCGCCCCTTCAGAACCTACGTGCTCGGCCATGAGCTGACGCATGCACTTTGGGCGCTGATGATGGGGGGGCGTGTTGGCAAGATGAAGGTGGGCAAAACTGGCGGCCATGTTGAACTTTCCAAAACTAATTTTATCATCACACTCTCCCCCTATTTTTTCCCGTTCTATACCTTCCTGGTGATTGCCGTCTATTATTTGACCGGCTTGACTGCAGACGTTGAGCCCTATCGGAGCTGGTGGATCGGTGCCGTCGGGTTTACGTGGTCGTTCCATATCACGTTCACCATTCACATGCTTTCGCAACATCAGCCCGATGTTCAGGAACACGGCCGTATTTTTTCTTATGCGGTGATTTACATCATGAACGTAGCGGTTATCGGAATCTGGATGGTCATAATCGGATCCCCTCGGTTCATCAGCTTTGGCGACCTGCTGGGCCATGAAACCGCCAGCGCCTACAGCTATGCCTATCGGCACATTCTAACGGGATGGATTACTTTAATGCAGTTATTCGAAAAGGCGGCTTAAGTAGGGCTCAGCTATTCTGAAAGCTCGAGCACTTCCGGTGCAATTTCCTGAATCATCTCGTGGCAGATTTGCTCAACATGCTCGGCCGAAGACGATACCAATGCCTTTTGAGCCAGCTTCACCGCACCTGAATAATACAGCTTACGGACCACATCTTTAATCAGCGGTGCCTGCGAGGGGCTTACGCTCAATTCATCAACGCCTATACCGATGAGCAACGGAACAAGAAGCGGATTGGCCGCCATCTGTCCGCAGACACAAGTCCACAAACCATGTTTATGACTGACCTTAACGACATGGTCGATCAACCGAATGATGGCCATGTGCGTTGGCTTATACAGATGGGCAACGTTTTCATTTCCCCGGTCAACCGCCATCGTATATTGAATCAGGTCGTTTGTTCCCAGACTGAAAAAGCTGACATGCGGAGCAATAATATCAGCGATCAACGCCGCTGATGGGACTTCAATCATCGTGCCGATCTGAATATCCTGGTTAAACGGAATGCCTTCTTTGCTCAACTCCATCATGCATTGCCGCAGAATCGTGTTGGCGTCCATAACCTCCTGAACGCAGGAAACCATGGGATACATAATGCGTATATTTTCGTATTTGCTGGCACGGAGAATCGCCCTTAACTGCGGCTTGAATAATTCGGGATGCGACAGGCATAACCGTATAGCCCGATCGCCAAGAAATGGATTCAACTCATTCGAATTACTGAAACCGACCGGCAGTTTATCCGCTCCTAGATCCAATGTTCGGATCACAACCGGCGAGGGATGCTGACTTTTGGCCGCCCTGACATAGGCCGCGTACTGTGCTTCTTCATCCGGAAGCACGTCTACCCCGAGAAATAAAAACTCGGTTCTAAATAAACCAATGCCTTTGGCCCCGCGTGCTCCAACAACATCCAGCTCTTCAAGCAATTCAATATTCGCGGTAATGGGTACCAGATAACCGTCCTGCGTTTCCGGAGGCTTGTCGCGCAACGTATCCAGTTCCAGCAGGATAAGCTCCTGATCTTTCGCGCGCTTTCGGTATTTTTCAAGCCGCTCCCGGGTTGGATTAATGAAAACCAATCCCTTGGCACCATCAATCAGCAATGTATCGCCTGATGCCACGACCGCCGTGATATTGTGAAGACCGACCACGGCTGGCACTTCCAATGCTTTCGCCATGATCGCCGTATGCGAAGTGGAACTGCCCAGATCGGTAACAAAGGCTTTAACTCTGTCCCGGTCGATACTAGCCGTGTCCGAAGGAGAGAGATCATGAGCAACAACAATGCATTCCTCGGTGATCTGCGCCATTTGATCGAGTGTTTTCCCAGCCAGATTGGCCATGATCCGTTTAGTGACATCGCGGATATCAGCGGCTCGTTCGGACAGATATGAATCCTCCATCTTGGAGAGCATGTCGGCGTATCGATTAGCCACCGTCTGTAAAACAGGTTCAATGTTCACTAAATCTTTTTTTACCGTGCGAATGACGTCTTCAATAAACGTGCGATCATCAACCACCAGCATATGTGCATCGAATATGCTGGCGTGCTCATCGCCGAGCACCTCGGCAACCTGCTTCTGGATATGCCTGATCTGATCGTGTGTTGAAATGAGCGCATCTTCAAAACGCGCAATTTCCAGCGGCACTTCCGAGGCTTCGATGGTGCGTTGAACGGCCTTGTCGGTATGCGTTGCCAGCAGCTGAGCTTTGAATACCGCGATTCCCGGGGAAACCCCGATCCCTTTAAGGATGACTTCGCTTTTTTCGTACTTTCCGGCCACCGGAACTAATCCTCGTAGAATTTGTTGACGAACAACTCCTCGATCGCATCCATGGCTTCCTGAGCATCATCACCCGATGTCGTCACTTGCATCGTGCTGCCAGGGTAACCTTCGATCGTCATTAAGCCCATGATGCTCTTGCACGACACCTTGTTACCATCTTTTTCAATGAAAATATCACATTCAAACTGTCCGGCAGCCTTTACAAGCAATGCCGCCGGACGCGCATGAATTCCATATTCATTCGTGACTTTAAATTTCTTAACCAGCGTGGCTTCAGCCATGGCTTACCCGCCCCCTCGTCAGCCGAGTTATGATCTTGTCATCAAGCTCCTTGGCAGCATCATGCCCCAATTCCTTTAGCTTCTGGTTAAGCGCTGCAACTTCAACAATATTGGCCATATCCCGACCGGAACGCACCGGCAGTGTAATGCAGGGGACTTCCACGCCCAGGATTTCGACCGTATCAGGATGCACTCCCGTTCGGTCTTCGTTGCCGGACGGCGGCTTTAAATCAATTACAAGATCCAGCTCGGTTTGCCGGCGGATGGCCGCCACGCCAAACAGACTCGGGACATGGATAATACCCAGGCCGCGAATTTCCATATGATACCGGGTCACTTCGTTGGCCCAGCACACAAGGCGGCCACGGGTCGTGCGGCGGACTTCTGTCACATCATCCGAAACGAGACTGTATCCCCGTTCGATGAGCGAAAGTGCAGTTTCGCTTTTTCCGATTCCGGGATCCCCACGCAACAGCATACCGACGCCCATCAGCTCCATACAGGTTCCCTGTACACGTTCCTGGGGAGCCGTCAGTTTTTCGAGAATGACCGTGCACTCGTTAACGAAATTCATCGTAACCATCGTCGTGCGTAAAACCGGAACTTTGTATTCCTCGGCCAGATCCAGAATTTCCTTGGGTGCCTTACGGTTACGGGTAATAACAATGCCGGGTATCTGCTGTTCAAACAGTTCTCTTAAACGCTTCAACTTATCATTTTGCTTCAGGCTCTTCAGATAGGTGAACTCGGCCAGACCAAAAATCTGTAGTCGCTGGTTTGCAAAATACTGGAAAAAACCCGTCAATGCCAAACCGGGACGGTTCATGGCGGTTTCCGGAAGTTTACGATCCAGATGCTGCTCTCCTGCAATGATGCTAAGCGCTAACTTTTCAGCGCCCTCATCCCATAAGGTCTTAACGGTAATGGCCACAATTCACCTCCTGAAGTGCTTGCTTAGTGCTGTTTATGCTTGTCCTGAACTTTATCGCGCTGCTTACGCATCTGTCGCTCTGCATGTTCAATCGAACGATCAATCGCATCATACAGGTTATCGGACGATTCTTTCGAGGTAACCCGAATATGATTCGATCCCTGAATGACAATTTCAGATACTTGATCGCGATTTTCGGTATCCAGAATAACCCGGACACTTTCTATTCGAGGGAACACGCCCAGACATCGTTCCAGCTTATCATGGATATGCTCTTTAACGTTGCTGGTTACCACCGCATCATGCCTTCCTGTAATGCTAATTTGCATGGTCTGCTCCTTTCGTTTGGTTACATACTGAACCGCGGCCCCAGATAGAGCTCGCGGCTCACCTCGTCGTTTACTAAAAATTCACTATCGCCTTCGCTCAGCACCTGCCCCTCGCAAAGCAGATAAGCCCGGTCCACCACGGCAAGGGTTTCCCGGACATTGTGGTCGGTAATCAATACGCCGAGCCCCTTATTGCGGAGATCGCGGACAATATCCTGCACATCGTTGACCGCCAACGGATCGACCCCGCTGAAAGGCTCATCCAACAGAATGATCGACGGATTCGTAACCAGTGCACGGGTAATTTCCAACCGCCGCCGTTCACCACCGCTGAGGGTATAGGCTTTCTGCTTGGCCAGATGGCTGATTTTTAAATCGTCCAGCAATTGTTCCAGCCGGTTCCGGCGTTCCTTACCGGATATGGGCAGTGTTTCGAGAATCGATAATACATTTTCCTGTACCGTCAGCTTTCGGAAAATCGAGGGTTCCTGAGAGAGATATCCCATGCCCATACGGGCTCTCTTATACATCGGGGTGTTGGTAACATTCTTTCCGTCGAAAAACACCTTGCCGCTCGTTGGGCGCACCAGGCCGACGATCATATAGAAGCTGGTGGTTTTTCCCGCACCGTTGGGACCAAGCAAACCGACAATTTCGCCGGCCTTCACATTGATCTCCACTTCCCGCACGACCTTGCGGCCTTTGTATGCCTTAACCAGTTTTTCGGTTCGGATCAGATAAGTATCTTCAGTTGCCATTTAATCGTTCAAATCTTTCAGGAATTTCGCTTTGGTTTCCTCGTCCGGATACAGCAGAAAACGGGCGTTGGGCTCGCAAACCATTCTCCGGGTTTCATGCCAGAATATAATCCGGTCACCCGTCATAATATTTGGTCCCTGTTTAACCTTGGGATCGCCTTCCAGCGTAAATTTTCCTTCATCTGCATGATACGTTGCTTTATCAGCTAGCGCCTTCCTGTCTTCTGATTGGATTATTACCTCGGACGTCGCCTCGATCCAATCTATTTCGTTATCATCTTTTAAGAAAAGGCGTACCATTCCACAGTTCATTGCCGCCCGGGAATCCCGGACCCGGACATTACCGGTCAGCTCTGCCTGGGCCTGACTTTCGTCGTAAACCACTCTATCTGCACGGATTTCCGTATCGCCATCCGCAGCCCCGGAAACCCCGTCAAGCTCCAGCCCAGCTACTCCCGAAATCTCCAGCAGCGCATTCGGTTCACAGATCATTTTGCGGTCGCCCTTGATATAAAGTTCAATCCGCTCGCCGGAAAGCCGGTTTTTCCCCTCAAATGCGGTTGCATGCCCTTCCAAACGGACAAATCCATTTTGATAATTATATACCGCCTGATCCGCCGAAGCTTCGCGCTCATCACTGCGAATAACCACCCCGTCCTGCGCTTCGACATACTCTACGGTATTCGAAACCGAAAACCGGCCGATCAGGCTTTCGGTCTCCAGCGTGCCCTGATCATCCGTTACGACCACATTTTCATCCATCCGCACATAGCGGCGGTCATGATCAAAAACAAGACGCTCGCCCGTAAGCAGGGTTTGCCCGATCCCGCGCTCCACCGTTTTCATCTGTTGCAACCGCTGGATAAAGGCATCAAACTCCCCTTCCGGAGCCTGATTCACAGATACAACCTTGGTCACCTGGTTCGATGCTTCCTCATTTCCTGCTGCCGGCACAACAACCGCGTCATCCGCCAAAGCCTGAATTTGCTGCCACTCTTCCGCATCCGGATCAGAACGCTCCCGCTTGGAACAGGATACCAATACAGCAAGACTCGTGCTGATCATCAAAATGGAGCGCATACGAATCACAGCTCTACGTCCTCCATCTTCCGGGCGGATTCTTTTACCAGCACGGTCGAGTCATGCAGGATTTCAAATTGGTTCTGCGCTGAAGAAAAGCGGAATCCGCGACCGGAAATGGTCATCTCATCCATATCAATCAGCACGTACCCATCGGAATAAACAGTCAGGATCTTCTGACCGTCGCTCTCCTCCATCTTCGTGAAACACTGAGGAGCGAAGACCGACATGAGGATCTTCTTATCTTCAAATACATCGATCCGCAGATTGGTAACATCGGCCACACCGCCTTCAAGCACCTTGGCATATCCCCCGTAAAGCTGGGCCTTCAGGTTCCCTTCTTCATCATAATACGGAGCCCGGACCCCCGCCACTTCCATGCCGGTTTCCATATATTCATCCAGCATGGAAGGCACAGGAGCAGAGTCCTGCGCGTAGGCAACAGTGAATACAGAGGACAGGACCAGAAGCTGACAGAGAATACGTTTCATAAAACCAGAGACCTATATAATCAGAAGGCCGCAAAGAATAAAAGCTCCAGCTCCATCTTTGCGACCATTCTATAATACCGTCTGAGTTCGTCTTATTGGCACACAAAAAGACCGCCAATGTAGAACGGGCTTCCAGCCCGTTAACCCTGCATGGCTTCATGGGCAAGATGCCCATGCTACGGCACTAACCCACTTCGACAATACTTGGCGTATAGTCCGCCGGTGCTTCATAGCCCAACAGCGTGATACAGGTTGCCGCCAGATTGGCAATGCCCGCATCAGCAACATCCGATTTCCGGGCGTTTGCGGTTCCGGCCGGATCAAATACGATAGCCGGCACCGGGTTGAGCGAGTGCGCGGTCTTCGGCTTGGTCTTGCCCTCATCATCCAGCTTCAGTTCGCCGGTCTTTTTGTCCAGCTCGCACATATCGTCCGAATTGCCGTGGTCAGCCGAACAAACCATGATGCCGTTAGCCTTCTTGAGCGCTTCCATAATGCGGCCGACACCTTCATCCACGGCTTCAACAGCCACCTTTACCGCTTCTACCACACCGGTATGGCCTACCATGTCGCCGTTCGGGTAGTTCAGGCGGATAAATTTGTATTCGCCGCTTTCAATCGCTTTCACCACTTCGTCAGTCACTTCGACGGCCTTCATGACCGGAGCATCTTCAAACGGACAGACATCGGACGGGATTTCCATCCAGGTTTCGGTGTCAAACTTACCGGAGTTATTTCCATTGAAGAAGTAGGTCACGTGACCGAACTTCTGCGTTTCAGAAATGGCAAACTGCTTAACGCCTTCATTAGAGAGATATTCGCTCATGGTACGGTCGATCGCCGGCGGAGTAACCAGATACTTTTCCGGTACGCCGAGATCGCCGTCATACTGCATCATCCCGGCATACATCACAGCCGGTTTCGGACCGCGATCAAATTCGCTCAGTTCGTCCGCCTCGAACGCCTTGGTAATTTCCAGCGACCGGTCGCCACGGAAGTTAAAGAAGATTACGCTGTCGCCGTCAACAATCGGACCGACAGGGACACCATCGCGCTCAATCACAAAGGCCGGCAGATCCTGATCGAGGATGCCCGGGGTTTCTGAACGGAAGGTTTCAATAGCTTCGCGCATAGTGGCAAAACTACGGCCTTCAGCTTTCACATGGGCTTTCCATCCGCGATCCACCATGCTCCAGTCCGCATCGTAGCGGTCCATGGTAATGTTCATGCGGCCGCCGCCGGAAGCAACGGAATAGTCTACCGAGCCATCCGCATTGATACCTTCGAGAAATTTATCAAAGCGCTCAACATATTCCAAAACGGAGGTCGGCGGAACATCGCGGCCATCGATCAACGGATGAATGCGCGCTTTTTTCACGCCCTGTTCTTTCGCTTTATTGAGCATGGCTTCGAGATGGTTGATATTGGAATGTACGTTTCCGTCTGAAAAGAGGCCGATAAAGTGCAGCGCGGAATCCTTTTCGCTTACGTTGGAAACCAATTCCTGCCAAACAGAACCTTCATACATGGAACCGGTGGAAATCGCATCGCCAACCAGTGCAGCGCCCTGCGCAAAAACACGCCCGCAACCAATGGCATTATGGCCGACTTCCGAGTTGCCCATATCGCCGTCGTCAGGCAAACCAACGGCAACCCCATGCGCTTTAACTTCGTTATAAATCGCATTTTCGCGCAGCCAGTCCAGGTTCGGCGTGTTTGCAATCTTTACATAATCGCTATCCGGGTTCTTTCCGATCCCGACACCATCCATAATCACCAGCACAACCGGCCCTTCCGGACCGCCAAAAGCTACATTTTTCTTAAGTTTTTCCATGATTCACACTCCTCCGCTTCGCCCGCAGGCTCAGCCGTTATTGGTTATTAGTTAACCGTTATTTGATTGAGCCGCTGAACGTATGGAATCGACAACTCAATAACCATTAACCAATCTCGATTAACTGAAATGGCCCGCGCCTACGCGGTCATTTCCTTCAAATTGGGCGCAAATATGCCCTTAGAGGCTATCTCGGGCAATGAAATAAAGCATTTTGAAAGGTGTCTTGTATTTTCCACCCGCTGAAACCACTATTCGTATGCTTTACCTGTAATTTATGGAACTGTTTATAGAACCTGAGATACCCTCATGTAGTTGAATTACCGTTATGCACCACCAATCCCGACTAATTGGTTTGTTGAACCTTTCACCGAACCAGAGTATATAAGCTACATGAGTACTTTACTGAATAGCGACATTCTTAGCCTTAGTGTGGCAGAGCGGATTCTGCTCGTGGAAGATATATGGGATAGTGTAGCTGAGGTTCCTGAATCGGTTGAATTGTCAGATTCCGACAAGGCCGAACTCAACGAACGCCTTGCGCTCTATCATAAGGATCCGGACACCGGCTCTCCTTGGGGCATCGTCAAAGAGCGAATTAAGAGCAACTATGGCGCATGACCTTATCATCCGCCCTAAAGCCGAGGCAGAGCTTTCCGAGGCCTTCAGTTGGTATGAAGACCAGATTTCCGGACTTGGTTCAGATTATTTGAATGCGATAGAGGCCGCCCTCTGCGCCATCAAGCGAAATCCTGAAATCTACCCGACAGTGCACGGAACAATCCGGCGATGTCTCATCCGCAGGTTTCCATATGCAATTTTCTATTGTATTGAGCCAACGCGGGTCGTCGTTTTGGCCGTGTTCCACGTACGTAGAAATCCATCCGACTGGAAAAAACGACAATAGCTCACTTGTATTTTTCGGCCATTGGAACCACTATCCCGCGCTCTTTCCCAATTAATCAGGAAGTGTTTATGAATCCATGGGTATTATTAGATGAAGTTGAAGTGCCGGGCGATGGCAGCGTAATGAAGCTCTATCAGCGGGCATTTGAATTTTCAATTTCTGTAAAGAATGACGAGCTCATGAACAGCCGTATGCACGGATCGGAAGATGCGCTGGCCGAACTCTGCTGCAAACCGGTTGCCGGACGGAAAAAACCGCGCGTGCTCATCGGCGGACTCGGAATGGGATTTACCCTGCGGGCGGCGCTGGACAACCTGGGTGACAATGCCGAAGTGGTTGTGGCCGAACTGGTACCCGCCGTCATTAAATGGAACCGGACCCATCTGGCTGAGCTGGCTGGGAAACCTCTTGAAGACCACCGCACCACGGTTTTACAATCGGATGTCGGCCTCGTGATTAATGAAAAAGCCGAAGCCTACGATGCCATTATGCTCGACGTTGACAACGGTCCGGATGCGCTGACACACGTCGAAAACGACAAGCTGTACACCCGCGGTGGAATCGATGCGGCTAAGAAGGCTCTCAAGCCCGGAGGACTGCTCGGCGTCTGGTCGGCCGAACCGGATAGCTCATTTACTAAACGGTTGCGAGGCGCTAGCTTTAAAGTTGATGAAGTCACCGTCCGCGCCCGCGGCACCAAAGGCCGGCGGCACACGGTCTGGCTGGCTGAAAAAAAGTAGCGAGCTCCTTGTATTTTTAAGCCATTGGAAACATGATGCGGCGCTCATTCAGGAACCGATATGAAAAAACAGACTTTTACCGTTAAATATAAATATGAAGGGAAACGGCTTTTTGCCGTGATTGCCGAAGAACTGGGTATTTCTAAAAAACAGGCTCAGGCGGCTATTGATGCCAAGCGGGTGCTGGTTAACGGAAAACGCGTCTGGATTCGCCGGCATGAAGTGATGGAAGACGACCGCATTGAAATCCTGATCGAGGACCAGAAAAAGCCGGAAGCCAAGCGCATCGCGATTCTCTGGCAGGATTCAGACTACATGGTCATCAACAAACCGGCCTATTTCCTGACCAATGCTTCCGATGAAAGTATCGAGGCCAAACTGCAGAAACAGGAGAAAAACAGAAATATCTGCGCCGTGCACCGCCTGGATAAAGAAACCTCCGGCTGCGTAATCTTTGCCAAGAGCGCTGAAGCCAAAGAACTCGCAATTCCTATGTTCCGCGGCCGCGATATCATGAAAATCTACCGCGCCATCACCATTGGAAAATTCCCGACCACATGGAAGGAAATCCGAACGGACATCAAAGGTTATCAATCAACTACGCTGGTAAAACAGCTCGACTCCAATAAGCAGGCCAGTTATCTGGAGCTCCGCATTGAGACCGGTCGCACCCACCAGATTCGCCGACACCTGGCTGATAAACGCCACCCGGTTCTGGGCGATAAAAAATATGCCGGTACCGGCAACGAGCTTTCACTGGATCAACCCCGCCAGATGCTGCACGCCTACCGACTGATTTTCCCCCACCCCAAAACCAAAGACGTGGTTCGCGCGACAGCTCCCCTGCCCGGCGATTTCAAAAGATGCCTCGCACAGGTTAAGTTGAGGTAGGGCGCGGTGTCTCACCGAGCCGCGCGGAGAATAAGCACTGCGGGCGAGCGGACGGCTGGGAACAGCCTTCCCTACCTAATAATATAAACTCCTCGGCCCCGGACCGGTCGGATAAACCCGCTCGCAGGTTTTATCCAGAAAATTACCCACCTTCAGTTGGCGCAGGTTTTCCAGGTTGGGATAGAGCCAGCTGGCAGAAGAACGCTGTTGAATCAAGTCACCCCGTTCGTCGGTGAGAATCAGCAAATAGTCGGAATATTTCCGACCGCGCGGTTGTGAGGCGTCGTAACTCATCAGCTCGATCGGCTCTCCTTTAAACACATGCGACCGTGCGTTGGCTTTACCCGGAATAAACGCACTGGTCTGATGATCCAGCAGAATATATTTCCCGTCATCAATCCGCTGCTGACCCAATACAAACAGCTCAGCATGAACCGGATGATCGTATGCACGTGTCGAGGTTTGTTTGAATTTTGCGCCAAACGTATAATCCAATAGCTTGGGCGGCACTTCATTGAGATACGGTGTTGATTCGATAATCCGTTGCGAACTCTGTTTTGTGAACGTGATATTGAACTTCGGGGGTCGAGCCAGTTCCACATAGGTCCGATCATTGGCCGACAGCTGCGCAACCGGAACCCGGATCTGTTTTCCTCCGGGAGACTTAAGAACCACCTTATCTCCCATCATTCCGACCAACTCGGCTTCGAAGGTTTCTCCATCCGGCCGACTCCAGATATGTACTTTCGACCGAACCGGTTCGGGAATGGTTTCGACTGACTGAACTTTTTCCACGGATGGTAATGATGGAGGAATATCACGAAAAACCGGCCCGCCGGTTAATGTTGCATGATCATAGGTCAACCATTCAAAAATTCGATCTTTCAGGTTCCGGCTGGGTTCAGTTGTTTTAAACATGGGCAGAATTGGTGCCTGCTGACGGTTCAATTCATACTCCACGCCCTGCACTTCAACCGTCAGCATGGAACAGAATGTTCCGCCGGGCACTTCGCCGATAATCACTTCCATATCCAGCGGCATTCCTTTTTTTAAGGTGATCCAATCACCTACAACTGCAGTATTGTTTCCCAGCGAATAGGTTCGGGATTTAGAGGAGGAGCTCTGCCATCCGCCGGCCGCCGAAGTCAACGACTCCTGAGGCGACCAGGTGCTTCCGGGCCAACAGGCCACCAATACTTCTTTCCCGCCCACCCGCACCACCATGACATCGTCCCCATGCCCCCAGAACCGGAAGGTGATGTCTTCGTGATAAGCCAGCTGCCCCTTGTAATGCGCCAGCCAGCAATAACCCACGGTATCTGCTTCGTCAAATGCCGCAGGAGCAACAGACGACTTAACCGGAGGCACCATAAAGCAGCTGGCATAAAGCTGCTTGGGGGAACGGTAGTAGCGTGCAAACTTTGAGGTACGCCAACCGTTTCGTACAAATCCGGCAACTTCTGAAACAAATTTATGCGGATCCATGATGACCGACCGACCTTTACGATCCCGTTTGAAATCATAAAACGTACCGACCAGATCAAAACCGGTACCAAACTCATCTCCCACCAGCGTCGGCCCCTTATCCAGTCCGGCTAAATCCAGACTGAATTCCGTGGTAGGAATCCCCATGTTAATATCCAGTTCAGGTACTTCAACCTGTGGTTGCCTAACAGCATTGCGCGGAACCGCGATTCGTGTGATCTGCCGCATCGGCATGGAACTGTTCCTGATCTTCACCCGCAGCTTAACCCGTTCCATTTTTGTTGGCGGTCGCACAATACCCGGCTGAAAAACACAGACCTTCCGTTCCGGGGGAATAACGAGATAAACTGAAACGGCAAGCACTCCGATCCCGATATGAAAAAGAACGCTCACCATCCAGCCACTGGAAGTCCCCTTAACAATGCCACGATATGTTTCCACCAGCTGTTTCATCGCGAACTCCTTCTTCTATTTATCAATTCCGCTTCCAAAACTGATACGAATCCACCTCAGAAAACCTTTGAGAAAAATAGATAAAACTTCCAGATATCCGAATCTGTGATAGAAAATCATAGCTATGAAAAAGCTCATCGCATGTGTTCTCGCAGTGGTTGCTGTGTGTGTAATCGTCATTTTGATACTTAACCAAAAAAGAAAGACAACCACTCCGGAACCTAAAGTCCCGATTATCCCGGCTGAACCGGTACCACAAAAACCAACCCAACCTCCCAAACAGGTGGATCCCGAACCAATCCCAGAGTCCAACCCTGATCCGAAGCCGGTCACCGACAAAACGCTTTTCGGGGAATATCTTGCCGCTCAGAAAAAAGGCGAAAGGGCAAAACTGCCGGATTACAGCCACGCCGGTTACCACCGTTGCGAAAAGCCGATACCAGAGATTACGGAAAACACCCATCGTTTCATTATTGTCACCCGATTCGGCGCCGTTCCCAACGATGGAAAATCCGACCGCGATGCCGTGCTGGGCGCACTGGCCGCAGCGCACAAACACGACGGCCCGGCCGTCGTCTATTTTCCGGAGGGCAACTATCGCCTCTTTGAATCAACCGATTTCGGCAAACCTCCGCTGGAGATCAAACGTAGTAATATCGTCATCAAAGGAAGCGGAGTAGGCATCACCCAGCTTGAATTCAGCGAATCTCCCATGTTCGGCAAACCACTTATCCACATCCGTTCCTCCAGTGGAAAAGATGATTACTGGCGTGGCGACCAAAAGCTGAAGGGCAAGGTACTGAATCAGATCAGCCTTTTCGCGGTCGAAGTCAGCAGCACCGACGGAATGCAGACCGGAATGCGCATCAACCTTAATCCGCAAATGGATGTGAACAAGGCAACAACCGCCGAGTTTTACAAGCCGCACACAGTCCCCAAGGGCGTTCTTGAACGGGCAAAGAACAAAGGAGGGAAGCTGACCGATATTTTTGAACTGCATGAAATCAAATCCATTGAAGGTAATACCGTCACGTTTGCCGAACCGATCCATCTCGAACTGCCCTTTTATGAAAATATTGCCATCTACCGTATTGACCATACGGTTGACGAATGCGGTATCGAGGATCTCTCTTTACGGGGCGGCTACCGGGGTCAGTTTAAACACCACAACGGCACACGTTTTGGCGAAGACTACCGGATGATCGAACTCGACCGCGCCTTCAACAGCTGGGTACGGCGCGTGCGTTTTACGGAATTCAGCCAGGCCATCCAGCTTTGGCTCTGCGGCTTCAATACTTTCTCCGACATCCTGCTCGAAGGAAACTGCGGCCATACATCCATTACCGCCAGAAGCTCCTACGGAAACCTGTTTGCCTTTATCCGGGAATATTCCGACACGCACCATGGACTCGGCGTTTCCCGCTCCGGCGTCAACTCGGTTTTCCTGCGGTGTGTTCAATACAAAAGCATGGAAGCCCATTGTGGTTATCCGCGTGCAACCTTATATGACCTGAACGAAGGCGGTTTTGAACCCCGCGGCGGCGGCGCGACCTTTTTCCCGATGCACGATAAAGGCCTGACTTTCTGGAACTGGAACGTCACCCACCCCGGCAGTTTTGACTTTTGGCCGGAAGGCAACCGATATGGCTATTTCCTGAACCCGGTCGTTGCCGGACTGCATGGCGAACCGTTCGAAATTCCCGACATCGAAACCGACCTGCTGGCGTATGAATCTCCGGGCAAACCAACCTCCCCTGAATCCCTGTTCGAAGCACAGCTGGCCCACCGCCTTGGCGCATGTCCCGAATGGCTCAAGGAATCAGGTAAAGCATTCGAATCCATCAGCCGCCATTCCGGCATCCAGATCGCATTTCCGGAAAACCACAGCGCACATAATCCAAAGCAAGCCATTCCAATAAAACTGACTCTCCGCAAAGGCATGAAGCCGGATGCTATTGAAAAGGTGATTCTTTATGCCTCCAATTCCAGCCTTTGGGATGGTTTCCGCAAAGTCGGCCCGGTTGACAGCAACACACTTGAAACCGCATTTAAACCAAAAGACCAAGGGGTTTGGATTTTAAAAGCCAAACTCACAAATACCCGTGGTGAAATCAGTTTCAGCAAACCGGTTACGGTCCTTGTTGGAAAACCAGAAAGCCTGCGCCAATCCAAAATTTCGAATTCCACGATGATTCCCGGAAAACCAAAAAATGAACTCTACCGCGATTTCGTCAAACAAGGGGGCGGCGAAGCAGCTCGCCTCTGGAAAAGTAAAGTGATGGATGACCAGAAAGAGAACCAGCCACTCTGGCAGATCGAGCGGGATTATTATAATGAGCTCCAGGCCTTCTATCAGCGTTACGGAAAAAACGAGATGAAAGAAATCGTGGATAACCGCGGAAACATCACCGCTTCCGAAGTTTTCTTCGATGAGAAAATGACTGTGAGCGCGAACGGGCTGTACAGCTATCAGGACACGCTCGTGCAGGCGCGCTTCTCTGCAAAACGCCGCATCAATCGGCTGGATATCCACTGGCTGAACGGTGTTCCTCAGAAAGCGGTTCGACTGGAAATCCAGACCTCCGACAATCCAGATGCATGGTACAGCGTGGTAAACGATGAACCGCTTTGGGAATTTTCAACCGGAAGAGTCGGTGGAACGTTGGAAGCCGAAGTCCTGCCCGGAGATAAAGTCACCACCCTCTATTTCCCCGAACGCAATACCCGTGCCGTCCGCCTGCTCTTCACCTCGTTCCCGAACGAAGTCACCGAGCTGAAATTTTACGGACCGTAGGGAAAAGCATTTTTGATTTTTGATTGCTGATTGCCGATTTATGGAACTCATACCACTTTCAGTTTGGAACCGGCCTTTACAGGAGCCGACTGGACGCGGAGCGAGGCTTGCGTCAGCAAGCAACGACCGAAGGGAGAGTCAACTCGGCGATACGGTTGTACCGCCCGCATCTTGCGGGCTTGGCAGACAGGATGCCTGTGATAGGCATAACGGCCATATCCCGAAAGCAAACTGAAGTTGGTATCAGACGGTTCCTCGTGAGTCGCATTCCACGACAACGTGGTCACGCGATTGGCCTTTATTCGGAAAAAGCGTCGCAGACCCGCAAATCAACAATCCAAAATCAACAATCAAAAAATAGTTCCGAAGCGCGAACGCGCGAGGAACTAGTAGGCTCGCGCGTCGCTCTTTTCGATAAAGTTGATAAACGAGCGATTGGCCACGCGATGACCGCCGGGCGTTGGGTAGTTCCCGGTAAAGTACCAGTCGCCGGTATGCCCCGGGCAGGCTTCGTGCAGACCGCCAATACTCTGGTATATGATTTCCACCTTCGCCTTCATACCTTCCGGTGTCAGGATCTGCGCAATCTTGTTGGAGATTTCCTGCGGGGTAAACGGATCGAACAGACGGGTCACCTGATTCTGTGCCTGCGCACGCGGTTTCTTTTCATCTTCCAGGCAGGCCTCATAGATTTCCTGCAGCAGATGCTCGCGACCGGTTTCCTTAACCAGGGCAACAGCTGCCTCAAACGCAATGAAATCCTTCATCTTCGACATATCAATGCCATAGCAATCGGGGAAACGAATCTGGGGAGCGGAAGAAACAATCACAACCTTCTTCATGCCCAGTCGGTCCAGGATTCGCAGAATACTGGTGCGCAGTGTGGTTCCCCGAACAATGGAATCATCCAGAATAACCAATGTATCCGTCGGCTTAACAATACCATAGGTTGTATCATACACCTGCGCCACCAGATCTTCACGGTCGGCATCGGCCGTAATAAAGGTGCGCAGTTTGGCATCTTTGGTCATCAGTTTTTCAACACGCGGCTGAAAGGCCAGCAATTCGTCGATGCGTTCAGCCGTTAAATGCTTTTCCTTGAGCAGATGAAACTTCATCCGCTCGCCAACCATATCCTTTACGCCTTCCACCAAACCAAAGAAGGCGGTCTCTGCGGTATTGGGAATAAATGAAAAGACCGTGTTTTCCAAATCATAGTCCACGCTGTCGAGTACGCGGCGGACCAGCGAGCGCCCGAGATTTTTCCGTTCCTGATAGATATCGCGATCCGTACCGCGCGAAAAATAAATCCGTTCAAACGAGCAATGTACCGGAGTGCCGGGCTCGTTTATTTTTTCCATCGAAACCTCGCCCGTGCGCTTTACGACCAACGCATGGCCCGGCTCAATTTCTTTCACCGTTCCATACTTCACATTAAGCGCGGTCTGGATTTGCGGCCGTTCCGAGGCAATGACCACGATTTCATCGTCTTTATAATAAAATGCGGGGCGGATACCATTTGGATCGCGCAGGGCAAACAGATCTCCGTGGCCGATCATGCCGCACATCACATAGCCGCCATCAAAGGAACGCGTAGCCTTCTTCAGTACGCGGCAGATATCCAGTTCCTGAATAATCTTTTCTGTTATCTCCAATCGGTTCAGCCCATCCTTGCGGTATTTCCGGAAAAGGAAATCGTTGGCCTCATCCAGAAAATGGCCGATTTTTTCGAGCACCATTACCGTATCGGCTTTATTGCGCGGATGCTGCCCCAGCTCAACGAGCATATCGAACAGCTCATTGTTGTTCGTCAGGTTAAAGTTTCCGGCCACCACCAGGTTACGGGTCATCCAGTTGCTCTGACGCAGAAAGGGATGACAGAAGGATTCGCCCTGTGCCCCGTGAGTACCGTAGCGCAGATGCCCGAGCAACAGCTCGCCGGCGAACAGCACATTGTTTTTAATCCATTCCCCGTCATTCATCTTTTCAGGATGTTTTTCACGGGCATCGGCAAAAGCTTTCACCATGCGGTTGCGCACCTGCATGATTGGGTTTTTATCTGCCGAACGGGTTCGAAAGATGTAGGGCTCCCCCGCAGGCATATCGAGCTTTATGGCGCAGGCACCGGCGCCGTCCTGCCCACGGTTGTGCTGTTTTTCCATCAGCAGGGTCAGTTTGTTGACCGCATACATCGGAGTTCCATACTTCTCGATGTAGAATTCCAACGGCTTTAGAAGCCGTACCGCTGCAATACCGCACTCATGGCCGATCCAATCGCTCATAACATACCGTCCTCGGGTTATGTTGGGGTTGTGTTAGAAAGCAGGCACCGTGCCCTAGAATCGTGAACGGGTCAAGCCCCTCCCATAGTATTTCCTGCTAGCGTTCATATTGAATGAAATTAACTTGCTGAAAGGTGAAAAAAGTATCACACAGAGCTAACAGGGTTAGCAGAGATTATAGGAATACTGCGCCCCTGTTTTCCCTGTTATCTCTGCGTGAAATATTCCTGCAGACAAGCTACTATCCGCCCGATTTTTGAACATTTCCAGCAGGCGGGAGTCAGATTCCGCAACCATTTAAAAGGAATGAAACTATGTTTATGTACTTTGACCCCATGTATCTCATCTTCATGATCCCGGCACTGATTCTCGCCGGTGTCGCCTCGGCCAAAACCAAGGGAACCTTTAACAAATACAGCAAAACATCCTCCAGCACCCATCTGACCGGTGCGCAGGCCGCCCGCCAGATGCTGAACAGAAACGGACTCCACGATGTGGAAATCAATCGCGTGCGCGGGTTTCTTTCCGACCATTATAATCCGGCAAACCGATCGCTCAACCTGTCACCCGATGTCTATGATTCTCAATCCCTGTCCGCCATCGGCGTGGCCTGCCACGAAGCCGGCCATGCCCTACAGCATTCCACGGGATATGTACCGCTTAAATTCCGCAGCGCCATGGTACCGGTCACGCAGTTCAGCTCCTATGGAGCCTACATTTTCATCATGCTCGGAATGTTCATGCAAAGCCCCGGCATGGCAAAGCTTGGCGTGGCCCTGTTTGCCGTGGGATTCGCATTTGCGCTTGTCACCCTGCCGGTGGAATGGGATGCATCAGCACGCGCCAAACGTCAGATGGTAAGTGATGGCATTGTTATGCCGAATGAAGCCGCGGATGCAGGAAAAGTATTGGATGCCGCATTCCTGACCTATGTCGCCGCAGCCGTATCCGCCCTGCTCACCTTGCTCTACTACATGATGCGCCTCGGCCTCCTCGGCGGCCGCGACGACTAAGGGCGTTGCCCTATTTTTGATTTTCGATTTTTGAATTTTGATTTGTGGGTCTGCGACAGCTTCTCGTCCAAAAGGCCAACGCCGTCTGAGTTCGACAAATCAGCAATCAAAAATCGAAAATCAAAAATCCCATCATCCGCCGGCCTTTTTGACGGTGTAACCGAGCGTTTGCAGTTCGGCGACGAGCAGGTCACGGTGATCGCCCTGGATTTCGATGGTCTGCCCTTTCAGCGTGCCGCCAGTACCGCACTTTTGTTTGAGCTTTTTAGCCAGATCCTTGAGACCTTCCGGATGCAGCGGTACGCCGGTAATGATAGTCATCCCCTTGCCCTTGCGCCCTTTGGTTTCGCGGCCGACGCGCACAATGCCGTCGCCCTTCGGAGCATCCTGCTTCTTTTTCTCAGGCTTAATGCGCCCTTTATCGGTTGAAAAAACAATATCCAGATCGTCGAAGCTTCCCATGATTATTCCTTATTCCTTACTACGTAATGCGCATTTCATTTCACCAAACTCGAGTCAGTGTTAAAAAATACGTAATACGCAGTACGAAATACGTCTCTCTATTTCTCCACCAACTTCGTTCCATTGTCCACAAACTCTATAAGTCTCTTCTTATACAACGCGCCGATCGCCTTCTTATAGGTCTTTTTGCTGACCCCGAAAACACCGTAGATTTCTTCCGGCGGATTTTTATCGGTGATCGGCATAAAGCCGCCCTGCTCTTTGATGTAGTTCAGAATGATATCGGTCAGTTCGGTTACCTTTTCATAGCCCGGTTTATGCAGGCATAGGTCAATACGGCCGTCCGGACGCACGTTTTTGATGAAGCCCTTGATTTTCTGGCCCCGCTGCATCGACTGGAACACATCGTTGAAAAAGATCATGCCCCAGCGCTCATTATTAATGATGCACTTAAAGCCAAGATCACTCTTCTGCCAGACCATTAGGTCGGCTTCTTCTCCGGTTTTATAAAACTTTTTCGATGATTCCAGATACTTATCCAGCTTCGATGAAGCCGCAATGCGGCCGCTGGCCCGGTCATGATAGATATGCACAATGTACGACTCGCCCTGGCGCATTTTTACGCGCTGCTCGCGGAACGGAACAAATAGGTCCTTCGGCATGCCCCAGTCGAGGAACGCACCGATATTCGTTACATCCACCACACGCAGCAGGGCAAATTCGCCCACAACCGCTTTCGGCTTGTCTGGCGTTGCCGTCAGCCGGTCCTCGGAATCGAGGTAAACAAAAACCTCCACCTTGTCGCCGGCTTTATAGGTTTTCTTAACATACCGCTTAGGCATCAGGATTTCGCCCAGCTCACCGCCATCAAACAACAGACCGAAGTCGGAGCTTCGCGACACCTCCAGCACATTCACTTTACCGACTTCAACCATGATACCAACTCCTACACTGCAGGCTAAAGGCCGCCAAGATGGCGGCGATACGTACCGCAGGGTTGCCATTCCCTTCGGTCGTTGCTTTCATTTCGAAAGCCTCGCTTCGCGTCCAGCCTGCCCTGCAAGCAAAGTCCTCAACCATGGCTTTTCCTCCGACGGTTCTGGGAGCGGCGGCTCTTTACTTTACCCGGGCGCTTGTTATGCCCCGTATGCTTTGCCCGTCCATTGGCTCCAACCGTCACTTTACCGCGCTGTTGGCGAACCTTCGGGCCGGGTTTGGCATCGGCACCCGTTGCATTCATCGATTTCTCGCAATGCAGGGAATGTTTCAGATCAACCGGGATTTCAATTTTAATCAGTTTTTCAATGGCCCGCAGATAGTCACGTTCCGGCGCGCAGCAAAGCGAAATGGCATCGCCATCCGCCCCTGCCCGTGCGGTACGTCCAATACGGTGCACATAGGTTTCCGGTTCCACCGGCATGTCATAGTTGATCACATGCGAAATACCGTCCACGTCAATACCCCGGGCGGCAATATCGGTGGCTACCAGCGCGCGCAGCTTGCCGGATTTAAAATCAGCCAACGCCTGCGTACGGGCGCTCTGGCTCTTGTTTCCGTGAATGGCCGCGGCGGATATGCCGATGCCTTCCAACTTGCGCGTCACCTTATTGGCCACATGCTTCATCTGCGTGAAAACAATTACGCGGTCGAGCTTCTTGCTCGCCATCAGCGTCATGATCAGCTCGTCCTTATTCTTTTTATCCACAAACATGATTTTCTGGATAATGCGGTCGACAGCCGGCTTATCCGGTTCAATCTCCACCTGTGCAGGATTGGTCACCAGCGATTCCGCCAGCTGTTTTACCTTCGGCTCCATCGTTGCAGAGAAAAAGAGCGACTGGCGTTTTTTCGGAAGCTGTTTAATGATTTTCTTAATGTCATGGATAAAACCCATGTCCAGCATGCGGTCGGCTTCGTCGAGCACAAAGATTTCCACGCCGCCCAGATCAATGCACTTCTGGTTGACTAAATCCATCAGCCGGCCCGGCGTTGCCACCAACACATTTACGCCGCGGCGCATCGCTTTGACTTGTGGGTTCTGCCCTACACCGCCAAAGATCACCGTGTTTGAAATTTTGGTGTGCTTACCGTATTTATCCACGCTTTCGCCAATCTGAGCCGCCAGCTCACGCGTCGGCGCCAGTACCAGCACTTCCGGGCGTTTGGATACGGGACGTTTATTCTTTTTAACCAGGTACTGGAGGATCGGCAGCGTGAAGGCCGCTGTTTTTCCGGTTCCGGTCTGGGCGCAGCCGATCATATCGCGACCGGCCAGCAGCGGCGGAATCGCCTGCTCCTGAATTGGTGAGGGTGTGTGATAGCCCGCTTCGGATACCGCGCGGCCAATTTCCGGCAGCAACGAACCGAATACCCCATTGAGGTCGGTGTTCTTCTTCATATGTTTTTCCTATCCGGCGAATAAATAATTTTTCTGCTCGCCGCCGGTGGAGTGAAGAAAAAGAGGATCGATCAGAGCGACCGTCCATGAAACTTGGCGGGGTTCTATAGGTATGTGTGCGAGGTGTCAAGGGTTATAAGATGGGGCGCAACCGCCAGGCGAGCCGCACGCACGCAAAGAAATCCGCTAACTTAAACTTGAATACCATCTACATTGCATTTCGATGGAACTACATAGAAGTTTCACTGTGGACTCCTTTGTAGTGCGCTCGCAGCTCAGCGGAGAGCGTATTCCGCCCAAACGGTCCTGAAGTGAGTGTATTCGATCCAGGATGATCCGTCACCTGAACCGCGATCTCGGATCGCGGCTACACAAAAAACCATCCAAAATCTGTAAAAAAGCATTTTCTTTTCGACAGCATAAACCCCTTTGCTACACTGCCTAATTAAGAATAATAGTGCTCAAACTGCGGGCTGATAATGGGATATACACACGCAGTAATTGACCTGCATATCAACACTCGATCTAACACACTGTTGGGAATGGTAAATAAATGAATATACCTCCTGAGATTCTTAATAAACTTGAAGATCATCAGAATGAAACCCAGTCCATTGTACAAAAGTCGACTGAGTGCTTAACCGATTTTGACACGTCAAACTTACGGTTCTCTTGTAAAATCAGTGCCCCCGTTCCTGAGCTCACTCCTGGTGAGAGAAATTCGTCAATGGTTTTTGTGTTTAGATATGATCATTTACCACATCTAACTGATTTCACCATAGATGGGAATAATGGACAATATTACCTAAGAGAGATTGGTGATATTCGTGCAGGAATTAACGAGTATAGATCAATATTCTGGAATAATGATGATCCAATCTACTACGGAAAAATAAGTAATATCTACCGAACGAAGTTAGTAAATAGAGACCACTCAAAAGGATTGTCTATCACAGTTCTTAATGCTGAAAATGAAGATGTAACTTTAGATTTTGTAAAGCACCTAGATTTACAGAAAAAAGCTATTCGAAATATTATAAAGGCATCGGATTTCGACTATTTATTTAATGGCGCTCTTCAGCACTCTTCCATGCAGCATTCAAAGAGGTTAATCAAAGATTACTACACCGGAGAAATGAATTATATCCTGCTGAGAAATATGATGTTTGCATGCTACATCAAGGATCTATTTCAGGATTATTATAGAGTAATAAACATACTAAGCTTCCCAAGGATGGGCGGCTTATAAAATCCCAACGGCGGTTTGAGCTTACCCCGTTGCACGCCGGTTAATTAGGTTGACGTCAATTTCGGGGTATGCTCATCCGCAACGTTCTCCGTCAACTATAACATCGACTATAAGCCCTCAACGTTTCTCCCGATACGCTGTCGGTAGAAAGAGTTTGCGGGAGGGATTGCGCATCGGTAGTCTCTCCTAAGTTTATTATCGGAGATTTCTATGACGCTTTTTGTTCGTACTGCCCTGTTGGTCTTCACTGTTTTCTGCATCACTGCCCCGCTTTCGGCCAAGGAATTCCTGGAGCTGGAATCGATTATAGAAAGGGCCGCGGCGGCTACGCCGGAAAAATATCCGGATTCGGATGAGGTACTGATCGATGACTTTATCCAGGTGCGCTACCAGGCGGACGGCACCTCCGAAAAGTGGGATGACACCGCTATCAAGATTCTGACGGAAAAGGGCAAGCGCAGTAACCGCACCCTGACACTCAGCTTCAATACCTCCTACGGCACCAATACCTTCACCCAGGTGCAGGTCATTAAACCGGATGGCACACCGGTGAAAGTGGATATTGAAGCGCAGGGCAAGGTGATGGTGGATCCCAGCCAGATGAGCGCGAACATTTATAATCCCAACTCTAAAATTTTCAGGCTTTCGGTTCCGGGACTGGAGATCGGCGATACCCTGCGGTACATCAGCTATGATGTATCAACGAAGGCTGTAGTGCCGGATGTCTGGAGCGACTATCAGGTTTTCGAACATACCAGTCCGCTGGAGCGCATGACCTATCAGGTGATTGCCCCCAAGGAACGGCCCTTGGTTAAGATTGCCCATAAAGCGGAAATTCCCGACACCGTAACGTTTAATGAACTGAAGACGGAGCAGAGCAACGAGATTGTCTACACCTGGGAAGTCAACAATGTGCCGCGTCTGTTCGAGGAACCGAATATGCCCACCCCCTACACCGTTGCCCAGCGCCTGCTGGTGAGCACGATGGAGGAGTGGGAAGACCTTTCCAAATGGTACTGGGATCTCTGCCTGCCCCGCTTGGAATCCACCACCCCGGAAATGGAAGCGATGGCAAAAGAACTGGTGGCGGACAGCACCAATACGATGGATAAAATCAAAGCCGTCTTTAACTTTGTCTCGCAGGATATCCGCTACATGGGCATCACCACCGAGGAGGAAGCACCGGGTTATGAACCGCACGATGTGAGCCTGACCTTTTCCAACCGCTATGGCGTCTGCCGCGACAAGGCTGCCCTGCTGGCTTCGATGCTGCGCATTGTGGATGTGGAAGCCTTCCCCGTCATCATTATGGCCGGACCGAAAAAGGATGAAGAAGTACCGCAGGCCTTTTTCAACCATGCCGTAACCGCCGCACTGGATGATAACGGTGAATATGTGCTGATGGATTCGACCGATGAAAATACGAAGGACATCTTTCCATCCTACCTGCAGAATATGAGCTATATCGTGGCCCGCCCCGAAGGCGACACCCTGCGGACCTCCCCGATCATTCCGGCGGATGACAACCTGCTGAAAATCACCTCCACCGGGTCGTTGGATAAAGCCGGGAACCTAGAGGCGGAAAGCTCACTGGTTTTCGAGGGCATTAACGACACGGCCTACCGCGGTTACTTTTCAAAGATCAAACCGGAAGAACGCCGCCGCTTTTTTGAGGGCCACGTTAAAAAGTCCATGCCGACCGCCACATTGGAATCCTTCACCATTCTGCCGAAGGAACTGCGCGATACCACCCAACCACTGACGATCAAACTGGCCTATTCGGCCGACAACCTGTTGATCGAAGGGGCCGAAAATAAAATGCTGAGCCTGCCAAAGCTGGGCAGCTCGCTGGGATATGCCAATTTCCTGCTGGGCCAGACCGGCCTGGAAAAGCGCAAGTATCCGCTCTACACCCGCATGACGGCCGGCATCCGCGAAACCCTGGAACTCGAAATTCCGGACGACATTGGCTCGCTCAATATTCCGGGCTATCAGCCGATCGACTCGGATCAATTGGCCTGGAATGTACAGGTGGCGCAGCAAGGCAACACGCTGATGGCCACCAATAATTTCCTGCTGAATACGGTTGAATTCACCCCCGAGGAATATCTGGTACTGAAAGACAACCTCAAAGAGATTGAGTACAACGTGCGCAAAAGGCTGATCCTTGATCCGCCCACGGAAAGCGACATTGCATCGGATGTCCGCATTTTGGAACGCAAGATTGAAATTGCGCTGGAAGATGCCGGTCACTGGAAAGAAACCCAGCACTCCAAAATTAAAATCCTGACGTATGCCGGAAAGAAGAAGAATTCCGAGATCAAGCTGAGCTATAATCCCGCCTGGCAGCATATTGAATTGACCAAGGCCAAGGTCACCCACAAAGACGGCACTGTGAAAGAAATCAGTGCGGACGAATTAAACCTGATGGATGCCGGCTGGGTGGCTTCGGCACCGCGCTATCCCACCGAAAAGATTCTCGTGGCCAACCTGCCCGGCGTGGAAATCGGCAGCGTGCTGGAATATGAGTTTGTCTCTACCGTAAAAGGAAAACCGTTCTTTTCCTCCTCCCAGCTTTTCAATAGCCACGAGCCGATCGACAGCAAGACGCTGACGATTTCCGCTCCCGAATCATTGGATCTGAATATTCGGAATACGGGAATTGAGGAAAGCAAGTCGGTGTCTAACGGAACCGTTACGTATACCTGGTCTTCGGAAAAGCAGTCTGCGGTGAAAAAGGAAGAAGGACTGCCCGCCTGGTGGACCTTTAATCCCGCCGTCTTTATTTCCACCAGCGATTGGAAAACCTACGGCAAGGAGCTTCATAGCCACCTGATGCAGGCGGCGGAAAATCAGACCGATGCTGAAGCCCTGTCCGCTCAACTGACGGATGGACTGAGCAGCGACCCTGAAAAGGTGATCGCAGTTCGCGACTGGGTTGCCGAAAACCTCCGCTCCGCGGGCCCCGGACTGACCAGTCTTCCGCTCACCAGCATTACCCCGGCCGATCAGACTATCGAGG
>CAZAPF010000001.1:83652-221637 GCA_964486885.1 uncultured Verrucomicrobiota bacterium | reverse complement strand
GGGATTTGCTCAGCAAAAGGAACCTTCGCAACATAATCAATCACACAACATAACTGTCCAACCGGGCCGACCAATATGACTGAAGCCAGATGAAGAGCAAGTCCAGTCACTCAGCTAGCATTGGATGTTTGAATCAGCTCAGCTCCGGAACATCAACCCACTTGCGTTCTTTCCAGCTTTCCATGCCGAGTTCGGCGAGCTGAACGCCTTTGGCACCTTCCATGAGGGAATAGTTCCATTCTTCGTCGAGCACAACGTGCTTGATGAATATTTCCCATTGGATCTTGAAGGCATTGTCGTAGTCGATGTTGTTCGGGACATCTTCCCAGCCACCGAGGAAATCGATCGGCTGCGGCATGTCCGGATTCCAGACCGGCTTCGGTGTGTTGGCCGCGGACTGGGTCTTGACCTCGCGTAATCCGGCGACCGCAGAGCCTTTGATTCCATCAACGTGCACGGTCAGCAGGTCGTCGCGCCGCACGCGGGTGCACCACGAGCTGTTGAACTGAACCATGGTTCCGTCTTCGAGCACAAACATGGCGTAGGCGGAGTCATCGGCGGTGCAGTCGAACGGTGTGCCGTCTTCAGCGCAGCGTTCGGGCAGGTCGGTCGCGCCGTAGGCGACGAGGCTTTTTACGGGGCCAAACACATTGTCGATCACGTAGCGCCAATGGCAGAACATGTCGATCATCATGCCGCCGCCATCTTCGGAACGGTAGTTCCAGGAAGGGCGCTGCGCAGGCTGATCGTAGTCCATGCCCGTAAATACCCAGTAGCCGAAGTCGCCTTTGACGGACAGGATCTTGCCGAAGAAGCCCTGCTCCTTGAGCATTTTGAGTTTACGAAAGCCGGGCAACCAAAGCTTGTCCTGAACGACACCGTTTTTGAGGCCGGCGTCGTCAACGAGCTTGGCCAGGCGAACGGCTTCCTTGGTTTCGACAGCCGTTGGTTTTTCGCAGTAAATCGCTTTGCCGGCTTTTACGGCCTGCTCGATAAAGCCCGCGCGCTGCAGCGTTCCGGAGGCATCGAAGAAGATTTCATAGTCGCCATATTTTCCATCCAGTGCGCCCTGCACGTCGGTGGTGTATTTGTAGGCTTCTCCGCGGGCGTCGTTGCCGTATTTTTCGGCCAGTTCCTTGAGGGCATATTCGCGGCGTCCGGTCAGGATCGGGTCGGGCATGATGATCAAGTCATTACCAACTTTGATGCCGCCTTGCTTGATGATTTCACTGATAGAACGCGCCAGGTGCTGGTTGGTGCCCATACGACCGGTCACGCCGTTCATAATGATTCCAATACGTTTGATTTCCATGGTGAATCTCCGATTCAGTTTTAAGTGTTAAAGTTGAGGCATGAGGGACGTGGCAATAGGCACGAGTGAATACCTTTGGTGCGACAGAGCACTCATGCCTTTTGCCTTTTGCCTAAATTATGATGGGTCCGCCTTCGGGCATTTCCGTACATTGCGGTTGTGCGCCTTCGGGCAGGGCAGGGACATCGATGCCTTCCTTCGGCAGCGTTCCCGCGAGCTCCTGCTTCCAGTGGGCAACATCACCGGCCGGGCCGTAGCAGTAGATGAAGGTTGCAACTTTATCGCCGATGTTGGTCATCTGGTGGAAGACTCCGGAAGGGATATGGACAATCTGTCCGGCTTTCATTTCACGGCGCTCTTCGCCGAGGCACATCTCGGTGGTGCCGCTAACGACGAAGTAGACTTCCTCCTGCTCCTGATTGTGCCACGGTACCTGGCCGCCATTGGGCTCGAGGGTTACGAAGCCCATGGCAAAGTTGTTGCACTGTACGGGTGAGGCGCCGCCCACAAGGTTCTGGGTCAGGCGTTTGGCCGGATACGTGCGGCCCGCAATTTCTTTAAGGTCTCCAATAGTCATATTCCTCTCCTTACGGCTTAAAGGTAAAACTTATAGTAGGGCTCGTTCTGGGCGAGACGTTGAACATAGAGTGCGGCTTCGCGGGCGTGGTAGTCGCCCCACATGCTGGACTCGTTGCACGGTACGGTCTGCCCATCCGGAATGTGGTCCCATCCGTTTGGACGGTGGTAGACCGAATGCAGGATCAAACCCTGATGCGATTCATCAAGACTGAGGTATTTATCGCTCAGCAGTGTTTTCATCACCGTAAGGCCGGCCTGAACATAGTGGTCGCCACTGCCGGCATCTTTGTTGTTGAGGTAACGGCCCAGGCGGATCAGGCCCTGCACACCGATAGCGGCGGCGGAAGAATCGACCGGTTCAGCATCGTTGAACGGCTCCGATTCGCGCTCATAAACATCGTCACCCAGTTTATGGGTATTCAGGGCGCCGGTATCCCAATAGGGGATACCGTCTGTAGCCGTGTTTTCAATGAAGAAGTCATTGGTGGCTTGGGCCATTTTCAGCAGCATCGCTTCAATGTTCTCGCGCCCGCCGAGCGGTTCGAGTTCGGCATCGTCGACGGTCTTCAGGAATTCAAGTTGTTCCGGCGCGCCGACCATGATCCAGGCCAGGCCACGCGTCCAGGTCGTGAAAGGAGAGAAACCCTGCTGGGCGTTCGGACAACGATAGTTTCCGTCGTTCAGGTTAAAGATACTTTCGTGTGCGGTTCGTCCCCATACATCATAATAATCGCGCCCTTCGCCATAATATACGGCATAGTCAGCGGTGGTCTGCGCATGCTGAACAATGCGTTCAAGCAGGCTGGTGTTCTTATCGTTTTCACCCATGACCGAGTGACCGAGCTGATGGCCTACCGCCAGGGCACGAAGCGAGCGGATGGTATCCGCAAAGAGAGAGTGGGGGCCGTTAAAGGAATAGATATATCCGCCGGAGGGCAGGGTGGTCCAGCGGTTCGCCTGAACGGCACTGGAGGCCTGAAGTGCCATGACATAAAAATTGCGCTCCCACTCATTTTCCGGAATGCGGCCTTCGTTCATCAACCGAAGCAGATTGCCATAGGTGCTGACGTTATTGAATCCATGGTCATGCACGCCGAAGTGGCTGACGTGCGGCGCCATCTTTTCAACGGTGTTTTTTTTGCCCATCTGGAGGAACGAGTCGTCGCCGGTCGCGTCGAATTGAAGGATTTCGGATCCGTATTGAAATCCTTGCGTCCATTCGGTCCATCCCCGAGTGGTGTATTTTCCTTCGACTGTAAATACGGGCGAGCCCTTGGCGGGATTATAATTTTGGTTGAGGTCGTTGATCTTCTGCCCGGAAACCGTCCAGAAACGTTCGAGATCGGAAAGCAGATCGGTTGCGGCGAGCTTATTGTTGATAGGCATAAAATTTCTCCAGAAATAAATATAGGCGTAAATTATATTGCAAAGGAAAAAAGTCAAGGGCTATATTTCCGGAAGTTTGAAGGAGCTGGAAATGACTGAAAATCATGATATTGCCGCGGAAATGTATAATTTCTCTGTAGTGCGCGACCTGCGCAAACGAGCGGAAATGACGATTGCGGATCTATCGGAGCGAACGGGAATTTCGCCCGCGGTTATTTCCAAGTTGGAGCGGAATCAGACCACCGCGGAATTGAAAACGCTGTTCCGCCTCGCCCGCGCGTTTGGACTGACCGCCTCTGAAATGCTGTCGTTAGTGGAATCGCGGACAGCGCAGTGCAAGCAGGAGTCTGAACGTATTGCAGGTGACTTTCATTTCCGCCAGATTGAGTTTGCCAATTCGAAGTGCTTTTATGCCGATGCACCGAAGGGCGCATCGCGCTCCAACCCGGATGCGCACCGCGATGATTTCGAAATTTGCTGGGTACTGGAGGGGAAGCTTCAAATTAACCTGCCGTATGAAAACCATGTGTTGGCCACGGGCGATTGTCTTCAGTTCGATGCGGTTTTTGAACATACGTATGAGGTGCTCGAAGACTGCCGCATCATCATTCAGCACATACGAAAGAAAAAACGTTTTTAACCGCGAGGAAATCGGATTATGAAAAAAACTGCATTGGTAACGGGTGGAGGCCGCGGGATTGGTTTTGGCATTTGCGAAAAACTCGCAGCGGATGGATTCAATCTGGTATTGAGCGGGCGATCGTATGTATCGAAGGTCGCGGACGCCATCGCGAAGTTGGAGGCGTTGGGCGCGGAAGTGCTTTACTGCTCCGGAGATGTTTCCTCGCCCACCGATCGTGCGGCGATGCTGGCGGAAATCAAAGAGCGGTTTGGTCGTCTCGACGTGTTGATCAACAATGCGGGCGTTGCTCCGAAGGTTCGGGCCGATATTCTAGAGGCCGCCGAAGAGAGTTTTGAGTGGATCATGAAGATTAACCTGCAAGGGCCTTACTTTCTGACGCAGGCCTGCGCTAATTGGATGATTGAGCAGAAGAAGGACGATGACGTCTTCGAAGGATGCATCATCAACGTTGGATCGATTTCCGCGACGGTTGTCTCACCCAACCGCGGCGACTACTGCATTTCCAAAGCTGGTCTGGGTATGATGAGCTCGCTCTTTGCGGCGCGCCTCGGCGAATTTTCCATTCCTGTTTATGAAATCCGTCCGGGTATCATCAAGACCGGCATGACCGCCGGCGTGACCGAGAAATACGATAATCTGATCAACAACACTGAACTGCTGATCGAAAAGCGCTGGGGTATTCCGGAGGATATCGGAAAACTCGCGGCGGCGATGGCGCGCGGCGATATGCCCTATGCCAGCGGGCAGGCGATCTATGTGGATGGCGGCCTGACGATGAACCGTCTGTAACCCGGCCTGAATGTTTATCATTCCAGCTTGAAATACCCTGATCGATTTACTTCTGGCGGTTGAGCTAAACCCGCATCTGCGCTGGTGCAACTTCGTTGCCTGATTCTATCCGATCAAATTTTTCGGATTTACGGAGTTTAATTAGAGACGGTCGATTCCGGAATTAGGATGGTTGTTGAAGCGTGCCAAACATCAAGTGGTTTAGAGTATTTATAGAGACAAAGGAACGTATCATGAAAAGAACGGTATTGAGTTTTATTTTTTTAATGGTCGGCGGCTATGCACTCGCCGGAGAAAGCTATGCTCCGAACTGGGAGTCGCTGTCGAAGCACGAGGCTGCGCCGGAATGGTTGAAGGATGCGAAGCTGGGAATCTACTTCCACTGGGGTGTTTATTCCGTGCCGGCGCACGGTAACGAGTGGTATCCCTACAATATGCATCGCGAGGGGCATGGGACCTACAAGCACCATGTTAAAACCTACGGACCAATCGAGGAGTTTGGGTATCATGATTTTGTTCCGGATTTTACCGGTGAGCAGTTTGATCCGGAAGAGTGGGCGGATCTGTTTCAAAAGGCCGGAGCTCGTTTTGCCGGTCCTGTGGCGGAACACCACGACGGTTTCGCCATGTGGGATTCCAAGGTCACGCCATGGAATGCCAAGGCCATGGGGCCGAAACGCGATATTCTCGGCGATCTTTTTCAATCACTGGAAAAACGCGACATGAAAACCATTGCGACCTTCCACCATGCACGCAATCTGCAGCGGTATAAAGACAGTAAGAAAAAGGGGGGAAACAGCCACTATATCTACAAACCTGGCTGGCCGACCGCCTCGGAAGACCCGAAGTTGCGCCTGCTCTATGGCAACATGCCTGAAGAAGAGTGGAATGAAAGAATCTGGTTGGGCAAACTCGAAGAGGTGATCGACAATTATCAGCCGGATATTATTTGGTTCGACAGCTGGTTGGACCGGGTTCCGGAAAGTTATCGGCAGCGCTTTTCGGCTTACTATCTAAACGAAGCTGAGAAATGGGGCAAAGAAGTGGTGATTGTGCGGAAACAGAAGGATATGCCTCTGAATTTCACGATGAACGATCATGAAAAATCGCGCGAACCGAAGGCTTTGCCGGAACTCTGGATGACGGATGACACGCTAAGCACGGGTAGCTGGTGTTACACGAAAAATCTCAAGATCAAGCCATTGAGCCAGATTATTCATGCCGTCGCGGATACGGTGAGTAAGAACGGTGTGGTACTCCTCAATATTTCGCCTAAAGCGAACGGAGAAATTCCACAGGATCAGCGCGATTCGCTACTGGGTCTTGGACAATGGATGGAAGCCAATGGTGAGGCAATCTATGGAACGCGTCCGTGGATCAATGCGGCTGAGGGACCGACGGCTGAACCATCAGGCGGTTTCAGCGATGCTAAAAAATTTCTAAAGTTAAAGTATACAGCCCAAGACATTCGTTATACCGCTTCCAAGGATGGAAAGACCGTATATGCCATTACCCTCGGAATTCCAGAGGCGGGAACCGGAGTTACGCTGGAAACCTTCGCGAACCGGAACATAGCCGTAAAGAAGATCACGCTCATCAATGGCGGCAAGGTTGACTGGACGCAATCTGACGATGGCGTTCGGATTGTGGCGCCGGCTTCATCTGAAAAGCATGCTTTAGTATTTCAAATAGAGCTTTGAAAACAGGTTGTAGAATGAAGTAAATAAATGACGACCTCCTTATTGATTGCAGTGTTATGTGCTGTGGCCTTATGGGATGGGTTATCTGCCTGCAATGCTCAAACTATCCGCCGTGGACAGTGGTACGGAATAGTTTCCTGTCACCTTCACGGCGCTCAATCGTGGCAAAGCCATACTATCCGGAGGCCGTGCGTTGGCAGTCTTCAGGAAGCTCTGTCGAGACGGATTTTTGTGACAAGAGTTTCGGGTGAGCCGGAGATGCTAAAGTACACTGGTGTGCGTTGATTGTACAATCAGTAGAGAGCATATACAGGTAGCTTAAGTGCAATATGGTTAAGAGAACTTATTTGCCGCCCATAATAAAACACTTCAGTCAATCGTGGATTGGTCTCCGTCGGTTCCAGCGGGTAAGCACAGTCGAAATAAAAAAGTCCGCTCTGGACGAAAATACAGTGGTTATGTATTCCTCTGACCAGGGCTTCTATATGGGCGAGCACGGCTGGCTTGATAAACGTTTGTGTAGGAAGAATCGTTCCGTACGCCGCTGATTGCCTGGTGGTCAGGAAAGATTGCCGCGGGGTCGGTTAATGGAGACCTCATACAGAAATTACCCTTTGGTTAAGTAACGTGATTAGTCATAATCGTTAAAAAAAAGCTGAGATTGATAAGTGGTAGATCTTTATGGTTGAGAGCTATCCGGCATGGTGTGAAGAATAACGAAAGGAGTGTTAGACTGATGAAGGATAGATGCACGAGTGAAGCACTTTTTACTGCAGGGATGCCTGCCGAACCATTCTGGAAAAATGCCTGCCCCCATGATTTTGCATACAGCACCGATGTCGGCGGACTTCCTGTTGAAGGGGCCCGGGTACGTTTTGCCTGGAACGAACAGGGACTTTTTGTTTATGCGGAACTGGAAGATTATTTTCTAGTGTCAAACGACCGGCGTGATGAGCAACTTCATTTTGAAACCGGCGATGTTTTTGAGCTGTTTGTGAAGCCGCCGGATGACGACTATTATTGGGAAATGTACGCCACGCCATTCGGCAATAAATCCACGCTGTTCTTTCCTCGCGAACGAACAGGCATGGAGGTGGAAAATTTTCTGCGCGATCATTCTTTTCATGGATTGGAAGTTTCCGCCGAGATCACGAAAAGCGGTTGGAGTGCTAATATGTTTATTCCTGCAGAGCAACTGACGGCACTGGGTGCGGCCTGGGGCGAGGGGGCCGAATGGACCGTGCTCTGCGGTCGTTACAACTATAATAATACGGCGTTGGAAGATCCTGAGTTGAGCATGTGGCCCCCGGTGTCAAAGACGAATTACCATTTAACGACTGAATATGCGCTGCTGAAGCTGAGTCTCTGCGAACCGCAAATTAATGATCAAACATAATAAACCTGAGTTGTTTTATTAAGTAAAAGAGCAACTGGGGAGAGAAGGAGTTGGGTATGAACGGAACGAGTGTGCCGATGACCGGGCTGGATTGGTCGATCATTGGAATCTTTTTTGTGATCGTAATTGGTATCGGGGTCTGGCAGTCGCGGCAGGCAGGCAAAAGCTCGGCGGACTTTTTTCTCGGAGGCCGGGGTATGCCGTGGTGGCTGTTGGGTGTTTCCATGGTGGCCTGCACGTTTTCGGCTGATACACCAAACCTGGTCTGCGGCCTGGTGCGTGAGGGCGGCGTGGCTAAAAACTGGTTCTGGTGGGCCTTCCTCATCACGGGCATGGTGACGGTATTCATCTACGCCAAGTTGTGGCGGCGCTCCGGCGTAATGACCGATCTGGAATTCTATGAGCTGCGCTACGGCGGCAAACCCGCCTCCTTCCTGCGCGGTTTCCGTGCCGTCTATCTCGGCGTCTTTTTCAATGTGCTGATCATGGCGACGGTTACACTGGCGATTATAAAATACGGCCAGCTGCTTTTTGGTATTCCTAAATGGCAGTGCGTGGTGTTCGGTTCAGTCGGTGTGGTGATCTATGCCACACTCGGCGGCATCAAGGGCTGCATCTGGGCGGACTTTTTCCAGTATTCCATTGCCATGTTCGGTGCGGTTTGGGCGGCCATTCATTCTATTAAAGAAGCCGGGATTGCCGCAACGGGCAGCGCCGAAGGTTTCGGTTTGGCCGGTCTGCTGGAGCACGCGAACGTGGCAGACAAGCTCAATATATTTCCCGACTTCAACGATCCGAATATGTGGGTTCCGATGCTGCTGATGCCGTTGGCGGTTCAGTGGTGGGCCGCGTGGTATCCAGGGGCCGAGCCGGGCGGCGGCGGGTATATTGCCCAGCGTATGCTTTCAGCCAAGGATGAAAAAAACGCCGTTGGTGCAACGCTCTTTTTTAACTTTGCGCACTATGCCCTGCGCCCCTGGCCGTGGATCATCGTCGCGCTGGCATCTCTGGTCGTCTATCCGGAAGTGGCCGATATTCAGAGTACGTTCTCCCATGTTGATCAAAGCATTGTCGGGCACGATATTGCTTATCCGGCCATGATTTCAAAACTGAGTCCCGGCTTTCTGGGTCTTGTAATCGCATCGATCATCGCAGCCTATATGTCGACCATCGGCACGCACCTCAACTGGGGTTCGTCCTATGCGGTCAATGACTTCTACAAGCGCTTCCTCAAAAAGGACGCCTCGGAAAAGGATATGGTATTCTGGGGGCGTATCTGCACGGTGGTGCTGATGCTGTTTGCGGGTGTTCTTTCGCTGGCACTGACGGATGCCACACAGGCATTCAACCTGCTGCTGCTCTCCGGTGCGGGTTCCGGCGCAATCTATCTGTTGCGCTGGTTCTGGTGGCGTATCAATGCCTATTCCGAAATCTTTGCCATGGTCTTCACCACCACGGTTGCCCTGGTGCTCACGTTTGCTTTCAACGGTGAACGCGAAGCGCTGTTGGATTTGCAAATCGGTGATTTTCTATTGGCCGGCGGAAGCGTCAAGTTTCTGATCGCTGTACTCGGCACCACCATTGCGTGGATCGTCGGAACACTGGTAACCAAGCCGGAGTCCGAAGAGACCCTGCGCACCTTTTACCGCAAGTGTCAGCCGGGCGGTCCCGGCTGGAAAAAGCTGATCGATAAAGCGGTTGCGGAAGGCGATATGATCGACGGGGAAGAGCACGGCAAGGCGTGGGAGGTTCCGCTGGAAATTCTCTGCGTCTTTATCGGCTGCGCATTTGTTTACTGCTCGCTCTTCTGCATAGGCAGCTTTGTCTATGGCGCAACCGTCCGCGGTTTCGTACTCGGTGGTATCGCCATTGCAGCAGCATGTTTTCTCTTCTCGGTTTGGGGAAAACTCCATACGCATGAATCTAAATAAGGAAATCTAATGAAGAAAATAATCACAGCACTACTCGTCACAGCCTTCGCGGCTTTCGCCGCCCCGGCCTTAATTCCCCAACCGTTGGATATGAAAGAGACCGGCGGCATTTTTGAACTGAAGGCCGATGCCGTTATTGCGTATGCCGATCAGGCGGCAAAGCCATCCGCAGAATTGGTTGCAGCCCAGTTGCGACCGGCTACGGGCTTCAAGCTTAAGGTCAAAAAAGGATCCAAGGGTGCGATCGTCTTCCAAACAGTGGACGATGTTTCCCTGAGTAAGGAAGGTTACGAATTACGCATTACAGATCACGTTTCTATTAAAGCAGCAGGAGCCGAGGGGCTTTATTATGGTGCACAGACACTGCGTCAGCTGCTGCCGCCGGAAATCTATTCGGTCGGCAAGGTTTCCAAAGTCTGGAGTGCTCCGACGGTTGAAATTCGCGATGTTCCAAGGTTTGGCTGGCGCGGGCTGCACCTCGATGTGGCGCGGCACTTTATGCCAAAGGAAGATGTCCTGCGGTTCATCGATACCATGTCGACGTTGAAGTTCAACATCATGCACTGGCACCTGACTGAAGACCAGGGTTGGCGTATCGAGATCAAAAAATATCCGAGACTGACCACGGTCGGCGCATGGCGCGAGAAGACCATTGTCGGGCACTACCGCGACAAACCGCGTAAATATGATGATACCCGCCATGGCGGTTTTTACACACAGGACGAAATCCGCGAAGTGGTGGCCTATGCGGCGGCGCGCGGCATCACGATCGTTCCGGAAATCGATATGCCCGGTCACATGCAGGCGGCGATTGCGGCCTATCCGGAACTCGGCGTTACCGGCGAGCAGGTCGGCCTTCGTAACGAATGGGGCATCAGCGAAATTATCCTCAACCCGGAAGAATCGACTGTCCAGTTCTGTAAAGATGTGCTGACGGAAGTAATGGAGCTGTTCCCTTCTGAGTTTATTCATATTGGCGGCGACGAAGCCAAGAAAACCCTGTGGAACAAAAGCCCGCGCGTTCAGGAACTGCTGAAAGAGCGGGGCCTGAAGGATACGCATGAAATGCAGAGCTGGTTCATCAAGCAGATCGATGATTTTCTGGTGGCGAACAACCGTCGTCTGATCGGCTGGGACGAGATCGCTGAGGGTGGTCTGGCTGAAAATGCGGCGGTCATGTGGTGGCGTGGCAAGAAAGGTTTACCTACCGCTTTGAAGGCTGCTGCAGAGGGACACGATATTGTTGTGGCAGCCACGTCCTACCTCTATTTTGACTATTATCAAAGTCGCGACAAAAAAGACGAGCCGCTGGCCATCGGTGGGTTCCTGCCGTTGGAAAAAGTTTATGGCTTCGATCCCATTATCGAAGGCTTGGATGAAAATGCTGCCAAGCGTGTGCTCGGTGCCCAGGGTCAGCTCTGGACAGAATATATGCCCAACATGAAGCATGTTGAATACATGGCCTTCCCTCGTGCCTGTGCACTTTCTGAAGTCGTGTGGCTTCCGAAGGATCAGAAAAATAAAGCTCGTTTCATGCAATCGCTCGAGATTCAGGAAAAGCGTTTTGATGCCATGGGTGTCAACTACAGACCGATCAAATAGAATATAGATAGCGCATCAGGGAGTTCAGGCAATGGATCGTTTAGTAGCCGCCTCGGTGGCAGTAAATTTCATCCCATGCCATTCGGTAAGGTGTTGAACGCTTCCCGCATACGCCTGGTTTTCCGCTCCAGCTACGGCGAAGGCGGGCAGTTCACATCGCTTGCTGAATTCGATATCCTTCAATAGTGGTACCACCGCTATTTCGCTGGATTGACAGAACCTCTTATAGTCAAAAAACCGAAATTTGCGGTGTTATACGATTATGAGGATTCAATTTATTTCTGTTATATGCACGGCTGTTGCAGGGGTTACTACAGCCTGCTCTCCGAACCTGGTTCCCAGCACGTGCACCAATATCGTTGAGCATATTTCCGGGGTTGGGCCGGTCGGTATGACCAACATGATCACTGAGCCGCAGATGCTCTATCGCTTGCTTCTCGAATAATTCAGCGCTGAAAAGGTCGATTTTTTATCAAGCCTATCGGCTGGGCGGACTTTCAATTAATAAGGATGAGCCCGTTCGCGCATCCTATGAACAAATAACCTTTTGGAGAAAATATGAAATCGAAACTGAAAATCATGATGTTGGCCATGCTGGGGAGCTGCGCCCTGGCCAATGCCGAAAAGCGCGGAAATGAATATGATGATCTGGTGATTGCCAAGCTGGGGCCGGAAGAAACAGCCGCTCTGGCGGAAATTGACGGCCAATGGAAGCGGCCGCTTTATTCCAAGCCGGATCCGAAATTTGCAGAAGACTGGGCGGAAATCACGGGTTACAAGATCCCCGAGTGGCTGATTGATGCCAAGTTCGGCATGTACACCCATTGGGGCGTCTATTCGGTGCCGGCTTTCCGGGGAAACACGTATGTGCGCGATATGTACACTCCAACCTCAAAGAAGGGGCGAGCGCGTGCGGATAACGAAATCACGTATCCTCACCATGTTGAAACCTATGGGGATCCGACGGAATTCGGGTACACCGATTTTGTTCCCATGTTTAAAGCGGAAGAATATAAGGGCGAGGACTTTGTTAAGCTGATGCAGGACACCGGAGCCAAATTCGGTGGTCTGGGCGTGGTTCATCATGATGGGTTCCTGATGTGGGACAGTAAAGTGAACCGCTGGAATGTCGGTAATATGGGGCCGAAGCGCGACATCTACGGCGAGTTTGTTGAAGCTGCGAATAAGGTAGACTTCAGAACCGTTGCCACGTTCCATCATGCCCGCACGTATAATTTTGCGTATAAAGATTTCAACGAAGATTTCTATACCCCTGAACAGAAGGCAAAACTCGATCTGTTTGACCCGGAAAATGCTGACTTTTTCTGGGGCATGCCGAATGGCGAAAAAACCGTTCAGGATTTTGCTGCCGAATGGCGTGCAAAGATCATGGAGGTTACAGAAAAATACAGCCCCGATCTGCTCTGGTTTGATGGAGTGAATCGCACCCTGCCTAACTCGCCGGAAAACTATGTGGTTGAAGTACTGAAGGATTATCTGAAATCCGGGACGGCCAACGGCAAGAAGCCCGTTCTTTGCAATAAGCTTCCGGGCGGCGACCGCCAAAACTACTGCCACTTTAATTTCCCGGAAAACACCGGTATCCGCTGTTACGAAGGCAACCGTAATATGCCTCCGGATGCAGGCGAATATTGGCTGACCGACCGGGCCATCTCCTATCCGTGGAGCTACACCCACGACAAGAACTATAATCTGGGGGCCGATATCCACGTCCGCGCCATCTGCGACCAGACCGCGCGTGGCGGAATCTATCTGTTATCGCTCACGCCGATGGCCTCGGGTGAAATCCACCCGAAAGAAAAGGCCATCTGCTACGGGATCGGCGACTGGCTCAAGGTGAATGGCGAAGCCATATACCATACCCGCCGCTGGAAAATTCCGGCCGAAGGCCCGATTACAGCGTGGAAGCTGGTGGAAAGCCGCGAAGGAATTATGTGGGACTATAAGAAAGCCGATAAGGATGGCGCCTATCGCTTTACACAGTCCAAGGATGGAAAAACCGTGTATGCCATTATGATGACCTGGCCGGAGAGTGGGAAGACCAGCATTAAATCGCTGGCAAAGGATTCTGAATATCGTCCGGGTAAAATCAAATCAGTCGAACTCATTGGTTCCGATGCGAAGCTCAAATGGAAACGTACAAAGGCCGGATTGGAAATTGAACTTCCGGTCGATAAGCCATGTGATTTCGCATACGCCTTCAGGATTCAATAGGTTTTAATCACACCCGCACCACGGGGATTTGCACCTCGGTGCGGGTTTCTTACAAGACACTATCCGTACCCTTGATAATGCGGCAGAAGAAACCAGCCGCTGACTCATTCGACTCCACCTTTTATGGGCTTCCCGTTACCTCTTGAAACGGGGCATAACGGGTATGCAGCAGTATGCTGACTGGGTCGTATTGCACTTCCAAAAAAGAGTGAAGCCTCTGGTGTGGCTGATGAAAGAGTTTGTTCAGTCGCATCTTTCTGATAGATAATAGGTGCTGTGGATAGAACTATTAGACTATTTATTGCTGTAAGCATGCTGGGACTCGTCGGTTTACAACCTGCTGAGGCGGTGGATCCTCGAACGCCGGAAGAGTTCGCGGCGCGTGCGGCTGCGGGAGACGCGCAGCTAAATCATTGGCTGCCTTCACGCATCAGGGAGCTGGAAGCAGAGCAGGATCAGCTTCTGCAGAAAATAGCGGAACTTCCGCAGCACGATCCGAAGCCCTTGCCGGATCACATGGGCTATCATTCGCTTCCATGGGATGAATGGGAGGCGGATGAGGATGGAAATCTTCGTGTTGAGATTCAGTTTGAGTTTGATCCAAAGTTGGGCGCGATCGCTATCGCCCCGGCATTTATTCCGGGCCAGAAAGGTAGCTACGCTTTTCCAAAGCGGTTTAAAGTCGAGGTACTTGATCGGGGATCCGGTTGGGTTGGAGGGCCGGGAGGTAAATGGGTTATTCCACCACCTCCATATCAGTGGAAAGAAATTGTCAACTGGATGGATGAGGATTTTCCCGATCCTGGCAGGTATCCCGTCTTTTTTTCTGCCGGAAATATGGGGGTTTATCGGCTGCGCCTGACCATTCCCCGGGGAACGGAAGGGCCGGGTAATTCCTATTATGCGCTGGGCGAGCTCTATATGTTTCGCCTGCCCGATAACAGCGAGCGTCTCGGGGACAACATGATGGCATGGGATACGATAACGGTGATCGCATCCAATACCTTATCCAAGCCTCCGTTATGGGATTACAGCTATCTTAATGATGGCGTCGTGGGATTGGGCATGCCTTTGAGTGAAGAAGTTTCCGATGTGGAAGACTTCATGGTGTATTGGGACAGTCAGTCAGCAGGAGAGAAGCCTGTTCAGATTATGCTGGATCTGGGCCAAGCGCAGCCGGTCGGTCGTGTGCAGCTCTGGCCGGCGCAAGCCCCGCTTGGGATGGCCATTCCTCAATTTGGATTCCCGGGTAAGGTCCGGGTAGAACTTTCTAATTCCCGGGATTTTACGGGCGCTACCGAATTTGTGGTGGATGAGCTTCGGGAGAGGATGCATCGCGATAATCTGTTAAACGTGATTGCCGGTGCGAAGAAAGCAAGGTATATCCGGCTGACCTTGGAAGATCTCGGAAAATACAGAGAGCAGACAATCCTGGGATTAGGTGAAATCCGTGTTTCGGAATATGATGAGGTCTGGTCGCTCAATTGCGCTGTGTCTGCGACGGGCATTCCATCAGCAGGTGCTGGACAACTGCCGCGCCTGGTGGATGGCTTCAGCAGAAAGCGTCGTATTCTCCGTGAAGTCGAGTGGATCAGGGGGCTGGCGGAACGGCGGCCGCTGGACCGGCGCCTGGTTGTGGTGGAACGGGAGCTTGAGCTGGCGCGGGATGCCTGGAGTGGACTTAAACTGCGGGCGAGCATATGGGGCGGCGGTTTAATCGGAGTAGGGCTGCTTCTGGCAATGGGGTTGCAGCGCTTGCAACGCCGTAAGGTTCTGAAAACACTGAAAAACCGTATTACCCGCGATCTGCATGACGAGGTGGGCAGTAACCTGGGAAGCATTACACTTGCGGCAAGACGCATGGAAAAAGCAGGAGCAACGCCTGAAGATCTTTCCGACTTATCGCTTATGACCCGCGAGGCTTCCGCCTCATTACGCGATGTCGTCTGGGTGGTCGATCAATCCATTATTCGGTTGCCCATGCTGCTGCAGAAAATGGCCGAGCGCGCTGAACGTGTGCTTAGCGATGTAGAACTGACCATCGAAATTTCGGAGGATTGTCCTGATCGAGTTGTTCCATTGACGTTTAAACGGCATCTGATTATGTTTTTCAAAGAGGCCGTACATAATTGTGCCCGGCATGCCAATGCAACAGAGGTATGGATGAAGTTTACTGCAGACATGGAATGGCTTGTTATCTCCGTTCGGGACAATGGATGTGGGTTTGATCCCACGGCAATACGAGACGGGTGGGGCGTGGACAGTATGCGAAAACGGGCACAGGAACTGGGTGGGGAAATGAGTCTGGACTCCATGCCCGGTAAAGGGACGACTATAGTATTGACCGTCCCTATGCGTGCATTGAATGATAAAACTGATCACCAGTACAAAACATCGAATTAAGAATATGATACCGATCAATATATGGCTTGTGGAAGACGACGCCGGTTACCGCCGCAACCTGCGCATGTCGCTGGAATTGGAAGAGCACATCACTGTGGATCACGTTTTTCCCTCGTGTATTGAATTTTTTGAAACATTGGAGACCGCACCGGTTCCCGATGTCGTGCTAATGGATCTCGGCCTGCCCGGCATGAGCGGCCTCGAGGCCATCCGGAAACTGGCGGATCTCGCTCCGGATCTCGCCGTTATGGTTCTTACCGTATTCAAAGATAAGGAAAAAGTGCTCGAAGCATTGGATGCCGGAGCGGCGGGTTATCTGCTGAAGGAATCCGACGGCTCCGAAATTGTTAAAGGGCTTCATGAAGTATTTATGGGTGGATCTGCGCTGAGTCCCGCTATTGCGAAGATTGTGGTGCAGGAGCTTCGTAAACCCTCTCCAGTCGAAGAATTCAAGTTATCCTCGCGCGAAGTCGAAGTCCTTGAAAAATTGGCAGAAGGCCTGGCCGTAAAGGAAATTGCGGGTGTGCTTGATATCAGTGTGGGCACAACCGGCTTTCACCTTACCAATATCTACAAAAAGCTGCAGGTTCAATCGCAGACCGGTGCCGTAGCCAAGGCATTGCGTTCCGGTATTATCTAATCGTCCGAAACCTAGAGATTCCTACAGTAGACGACTGTACGGATAAACGGGATACTGTTTATCAATAGGTGAAATACGGATGAATATTTGGATTGTAGAAGATGACGCTGGATACCGCCGCAACCTTCGAATGTCGTTGGAAATGGAAGATGATGTTTTTGTAGGTCGCGTATTCCCATCATGCACTGAGTTTTTCCGGGCGTTGGAAACGGATCCTTCTCCGGATGTTGTGCTGATGGATATGGGCTTGCCCGGCATGAGCGGCATTGATGCACTTCATTTGCTGGCTAAGACGGTTCCGGATCTCGCGGTTATGATCCTTACCGTTTTCCAGGAAAAGGAAAAGGTGTTGAAGGCAATGGATGCGGGTGCGAAAGGCTACCTGTTGAAAGAGTCTGAGGCCGCGGATATTGTTAATGATTTGCGTGAAATGTTAGCTGGTGGTGAGCCCGTAAGAACCGTTGTTGCTCAAACGTTGAGTTCGGAACTGGTCTAACGGAACCGATAAGCCAATTGCAGTGGGGTACGGCAATGGTTTTTGTTCTTAAAGGTTCCGGCGTTCTGTTTGTCTTCTCCGAACCTAGAGATTTAGCCAGTAGACAATTTCTGCATTCAGCCGGACACTTCACTCCTCGTAAAATCTGTCTGGGATAAGGGACATGCTGAACAAGTAATGATCCACTTCCTGCAAGAGGAGTCGATGTGACGAAAAACAAGAAAAAATCCAGGTCAGTCAACAAGGGTGCGCCTAGCGGATTTGTGATCAGTTTACTGGTTCATGCGGCGGCATTTCTGGTTGCCGGAATATTTGTCGTGTTCACGGTGGTTCAGAAAGAAGAGAAAAAATTTGTCCCGCCGAAACCGGTCGACCGACCGAAAATGAAGTTGAAAAAGCCGAAGGTAAAGGTGAAGAAAAACTCTAAACCTAAGGTCACAACGCGCATTGTAACCAAAGTTCAAAAGGCCACTATGCCGGATATTCAGCTTCCGGAAATGAGCGGCCTGGGCGAGGGATTGGGAGTTGATTTGGGGTTTGATATGGTTCCCGAGCTGGGTGAAATCAGCGTGTTCGGCGGTGGGCAGAGTATCGGGAACGACTTTGAAGGGCGTTGTTACTTCTTTAAATATGATCGCCGAGGTGGCGACTCCGTCATGGACAGTGACAAGTTTATCTATCTTTTACGGGAATTCTGCGCAAATGGCTGGCGGGAATCTCGGTTGTCTCGGTATTACCGAACGCCCGATAAACTGTATACAAGAAGCATCATGGTTCCTCCCGTCAACTCAACGATGGCAGCGGATGTATTTGGCCAACCCGATATGGAAAGCTATTGGTTCTTTGCGAAGTACAAAGGGCAGCTGGTTTATCCTGAAGATATCAGGTTCCGCTTCTGGGGGGCTGGAGATGCCTTTCTGGTGGTAAACGTAGACGGTGAAAATGTACTCATTAACGGCGTTCGGCAGCGGTTGGAGGTGTTGGATTTCTGGCAGAGCACGCATGCGGACAATGATAAATATTTCCTTGCGAACAAGCCGCTGAGAATAGGCGACTGGATCGATTTGAAGGCTGGCGAGCCGCTTGAGATGCAGGTTTTGTTCGGCGAGTACGCTGGCGGATCGATGACCGGCATGCTCCTGGTGGAGGTCGACGGGGTGGAATATCCTCAAACCCGGCAGGGCGGTCCTTTGCTCCCGGCGTTTAAAACGGAGGAGTTCACCCGCGATCAGCTGGAGGAGATTCGAAAATACCTCCCCGAAGGAGAGTGCTCGCTTACAAATGGTCCGGTGTTCAGGGACTATTTTAGCTCCGGTAAAAGTTCCGGTGAGAGCATCCGTAAGGTCGCTGAAAAAGAATCCGTCCCGGAGATCGAACCGTCCATTATTGAAGATAAAATGCGCTTATGGTCACTAACGAACGGCAAGACTCTCGAAGCGGAATACGTGACGCTTATGGGTGGGAAAGCGATACTTAAAACAAAGCGGGGAAAGCAGGTTAAGCTGACTGAAAATGAAATTTCAGAAGCAGACCTGGAATATATTGAATTGAAGAGTCCTCCGAAGCTGGATTTAAATTTTTCAAAAACATCGAAACAACGGATATATCCCGACATCTTGTGGGTGGGCGACGATGGGATCCCCAGTGTACTGCTCTATGACTTCAAGGTGACGATCAAACAGAAATCCACGCACCTTTATCCGCATGAGTTAAAGGCCGAATATTTTGCTATTGGAAAGGAGATCGATGGGGATAAGCGGATACTGCTCGACTACCAGAAGGAGTCCATTCTGCTGTCCAAGGGCAGCCGCAGTATGGTCGAAATGACTGGTAATACCGTGGAGCTGGAGGATTATTTTATACAAGGTTTTCACCGAGGAGAAAAATACAAGGGCTTCCTGGTGGTAGTAACGGATTCACTAGGCAAAATTATTCAGTATAAAGCGTCCAGTGAAAACTTATTTGAAAATCTGGAAAACCTACGGCGAATACCCGTCGGCAAGTATTTTGATAAAGACTGCAACCGTTGCCAGCCAACCCGTCTGAAGTCGATATATTGACCTTACACGGAAGGGTGCGGAAACGAATCCTCAATTTAATTCCTCCAAGGGGGAAATTATTGTGTATAAATCGAGTAACGAAATATCAGCAGCAATTTGGAAAACCCAGAATGGTTCTGGGGACAAATATTTTAACGAAAAGGAAGCCGTTTCTTCCCAACTAATTCGAATCGGTTTTATTAATTTTTATTTTTTAAAATAGATATAATAGACGACTAAACAAGTCGGAGTGATACATGACGGATAAGCGAAAAAATGGATTCTTTGCTAAACATGCAAAATCAAGCGCCGCTCTGGTAAGCCTGGGCATCCACGCCCTCTTGATTTTGGTGGCACTGTCGTTTGTGGCAGTTACGGTCATCCAGAAGGAAGAGAAGGCGTTTGAGGCGAAACCCATTAAACGTCCTAAAATGGCCCTGAAAAAACTGCAGGTTCCGGTCAATATCAAAAAGAAGGCCGCGAAAAAGCCCAAGCTGCGCAAACGCATTGTGGTGCAGCCGAAAATGAATTCGTCTATGCCGGACATTAAAATGCCCGAGGTCTCCGGTGTTAAAGGGGGACTGGGCGGTGGCGTAGGCGGCGGCATAGGCGGTGCGGGTGGTGTCGGATTTTCCATGCCGGAGATCGAGATTTTCGGTGTGAAGGGGAAAGGGGAAAAAATCTTTCTGATTCTGGATACCGGCAACCACATGCTTATTGATGAAATGGGTGGAATACCCGCCTACACGATCATCAAGAATGAAATGACTCGCATCGTCGAGGAACTCCCGCCCACGGCGTTGTTCAACGTCTGTATTTTCCAAGGGGGGCAAGTGCATACGCTATTTCCGGCGTTGGTGGCGGCCACCGATGGCAACGCGGCGAAGGCCAAGGGCTGGTTGGATCCGCTCAACTCCGCGGCCGACTCTGCGAAGTCGGGAAATTTTGGAGTCCAAACGCTGGGGCCGGGCGGGGTGAACAAACAGGGAAATTATCGCATTGGAAAATTTGCAAAGCCGCTGAAAAAGGGCGGGTCGATTTACGGTGACCATTGGAGCGGAGGGCGCGTGTGGTTCGACGCGGTGATGTGCGCTATGCAACAGCAGGCCGACACCGTCTTCGTGTTGAGCAATTCCTGGGGGCATCAGCGCGTTGCGCTTGAAAAAATGCCGACGCTGAAGGAATGGAAGGCGACCACCTCGGCCGGAAAGAAGTGGGTGGAAAACGTGGCCAAAGGAAGGGCGAAGCTTGCGGAGGAAAACGCCCAGCGCAAAGCCGCGGGGCAGCCGCCGAAGGTGATTTCCGGTGGAGAATATGGCATTATTCGCACCTATTACGATGGCACGCAACGCCCGCCGGAACCCGACTACTACTACTATAAGCCTAAAGATTTTGCTGAGGCTTTCGTCATGATGAAAGATGAGCATCGTCCAAAGGAAACCCAAACGACCAGCGGTCTGAAAAAGCAGAAACGGGGCAAGGTCGACTTCTCACTCAACGTAGTTCAGTTTATTCGGGTGGATGCCGAAGCGGATGAACGCTCCGCGGCCAACTTCAGCCAGCTGACCCAGCTCTGCAAAGGTCAGTACCAGACCGTCAAAGGCCTCGACGAAATCAAGAGCTACGTCGAATAACCATAGGAATATTAGTTTCCACCTAGAGGTTCCTCTAGTAGTTCCTTGTTCCTGATAGAGTTACTATATTTTTCATATCGTTCAATCTGGACGATGGATGCAGGCGCTGAATGATGAATCAACGATTGATCAGGATATGGTGTGCGGGCTGGGTGCTAATCTGGTCCGGCCTTGCATGCGCTGAGCCAGTGGATCCGCGTTGGCCATCGGAGTGGCAGGCTATGCAGGAAGCGGAACGCCGGTCTCTTCCGCGCTGGCTGCCGGCCCGCATCCGGCAGCTGGAGGAGGAACGCAGCCAGCTGCTGTCAACCATTTCCACCCTGCCGCAATTTGCTCCTGCCCTGGTTTCGGATCGTCTGGGCTATCATTCCGGGTATGCAGATCAGCAGGGAGAACTGTCAGACCATCAGTTGACGGTCCATTTTAAATACCGACCTATGCTCGGTGCGATCGCTCTGGTACCGGCGATGAATCCCCGGGATCTGCACGGTGGCGCCTATGCCTTTCCCCGTCGGTTCAGAATCGAGCAACAGGAGGCCTTGGGAACATGGTCGGATGCGGAAAACCGCTGGGTTAACGAAACCTTCCGGTGGGTTGACGTGGCCAACTGGCTGGATGAGGATTATCCCGGCTCAGGACGTTATCCCGCTTTTTTTACAGCCTATCACAAGCGGGTGGCAAAGGTTCGCATCACTGTGCCCTATGACAGTGAGGAAGCGCATCAGAACTTTTTTTCGCTGGGGGAACTTTTTCTGTTTCAAAGCGTGGATGGTCAGGCCGCCGACAACATGTCGGTCTGGGGTCCATCTTCTATCGATGCATTTGAGGTGTCGGATTCATTTACATTGCCGCCCTTTTGGGAGCCGGGATACATGTATGACGGTTTGACAGGACTGGGCCTTCCGTTGAGTGAGGAACAGGTGGGATTAGGTGATTTTCTGGTACGATTCAATGATGATTCCGCCAAGCAACAACCCATACAGTTTATGCTCGATCTGGGACAATCACGACCGGTCGGCCGGGTCGAATTCTGGCCTGCAGAGGCTCCAGGAAATATTGCCGCTCCACTGTATGCTTTTCCCGGAAAGATAGTGATGGAGCTTTCGGACGATCCTGATTTTGAGTCGAAAAAAACCATAGTCGTCGAAGATACCGGGGCGCAGATGTATCATGATAATTTGTTGCGGGTTATGTGTGACGGATATCGAGCCCGCTACATGCGACTGACCTTTGATGAGTTGAACGAAGATTATGGACGCAAAGTTCTTGGAATCGGGGAAATCTCTGTATCTGAAAAAGGGAAAGTATTTTCGGAAGGGTGCATGGTATCTGCGAACGGATTGACCGAGGTCGAAGAGAAACAGCTGTCCAGTTTGGTGGATGGCAATTGCCGGGGTCGCAGGATTCTATCAGAAACGGAATGGATTAAGGGCCTGGCGCAGCGTCGTCCGCTGGACCGGCGTCTGGTCACCGTTAACCGGGAATTGAATGTGTCACGGAATCTCTGGCGTCAGACCCAGTTTCGCTTAAGCATCTGGGGAGGCGGCCTGCTTTGCCTGAGCTTATTGGTTGCCATGGTGTTGCAACGTTTGCAGCGCCGCCGGGTGTTGAAAGGACTGAAATTACGCATTACCCGCGACCTCCATGACGATGTGGGCAGCAGTCTGGGCGGGATCTCTCTGACTTCAGAAGGTCTGGAGGAAATGGCGAATGACCAGGCGATGAAAAAGGAATTGGGTGATTTATCCCTCATGGCTCGGGAAGCCTGCGTCTCGTTGCGAGAGGTGGTCTGGCTTACGGATCAGGATGCCATCCGCCTACCTGCGCTGATAGAAAAGCTGGTGGAGCGGGCAGAACGGGTTCTGTATGGTGTAGAAGTGAAGGTGGATGTGTCGCCTGATGTACCGGATGTAGAAGTGTCGCTGAGCTGTAAACGCCATCTGATTATGTTTTTCCGGGAAGCGATTCACAACTGCGCCCGTCACGCGGAGGCCAGGGAGGTTCAGGTATCCATTCTGGTTTTGGAAAAAAACATGCTGCAGGTTTCGGTTCAGGATGATGGTTGCGGATTCGATGTATCCGAATTACGGCGTGGCTGGGGATTGGAGAGCATGAAGAAACGGGTGGAAGAGCTGCGCGGCGTACTGGGACTTCACTCGGTTCCCGGTGAGGGAACCCTGGTTCATCTGACGGTGCCTTTGGATGTGCTTATGCGGGAACCGACCAGGACATACAAGACATCGAATTAAATAGATCAAGGAAAGGCTGACCCATGATACCGATCACGATTTGGATTGTTGAAGATGACAGCGTTTACCGCCGGTCGCTGGAACGTATGCTGGGTCGCCAGGATCAGATAACCTGTACCGAGGTATTTCCTTCCTGCGTTGAATTTCTCCGTGCGGTGGAGGAAGTGGAACATCCGGATCTCGTTTTAATGGATCTTGGGTTGCCGGAAATGAGCGGGATCGAAGGGATAAAGCGACTGAATGAACTCGCGCCTGACATCACGGTGATGGCGTTGACGAGTTTTAAAGAAAAGGATTCGGTTCTGGAGGCGCTGGAAGCCGGAGCTGCGGGCTATCTCCTGAAAACGGCCACGGGACAGGATATCATCAAGGGCATCCAGGACGTATTCATGGGGCAATCCGTATTGAGTCCGTCTGTGGCCCGGTTTGTTCTCGAGGAGCTCAGAAAACCGAGTCCATCCGAGGAGTTCAAACTTTCGGATCGGGAGGTCGAAGTGCTGGAGCAGTTGGCCCTGGATCTGCCGGCCAAGGAAGTGGCTGTTAATCTGGGTATTACGGTTCGGACCACACGCTTCCATCTCTCAAACATCTATGAAAAACTGCAGGTATCCTCCCAGACCGGCGCTGTCGCCAAGGCATTGCGCTCCGGTATTATATAGGGCGGCTGCGCCGTCCCCGTTAATGGTTATTTGTTATTAGGCTTGGCTTCAGTCCTCCCGCCAGCGTGTCGATGGATTATTTAAGCAAGAGACTGGAGGGCGACGCTCTGTCGGAGCTCCGGTGGAGTGGCCTAACGTACGCAAGCTCCGACATCATTGAGCGCTGGCAAGCAATTTCGTCGCCCTCCAGTTATCAAGCAAACAAGTGTCTGACAATACGGCGGTTGGAACTAATGATTCTCTACGTTAGTCCTTCCTGACGGCTACGGGGAGCCCGCAAGATGCGGGCGGTACGACAATTGTACCGCAGGTGAGTGGAAGCAAAATGACCAATCTCTGCCTGCCCCGTCGTACGGGCCTTTCCCAAGGAAAGACTCCTTTCACTCGACGTCGCATTGCGACCGGGGAGGGAATTGCGCCGCCCTTATCTAGTAACCATTAACTCATAACGAAAAACCGCCTCATAAACCCCAAGGGTTTTTATGAGGCCCTCCCACCTGTTCAGTTCACCAGTAGACCGCGAAGTGTGATTTTCGGTAGGTTTCCCTCTGTTCATATAGAAGGGAACGCCTTGTCCTGTTCTCTGGAACAAAGGAAAACCGGAAATGAAGAAATACTTTTTATTACCTGTCTGTATAGCACTGTGCACCTTCTGCGGTCAGGCAACGGGTGAAACACGGATGTGGTATAAGCAGCCCGCTCCGCAATGGGACCACGGTATCCCGGTCGGGAACGGCCGACTCGGCGCTATGGTGTTTGGAGGCGTGGCCGATGAACGCATTGTTCTCAACGAAGAGAGTGTCTGGAGCCGTAATGGGGACTATGCCGACAAACCGGGCGGCCATGCGCATATCGCGGAAATTCGCCGCCTGCTGTTTGCCGGCCGATTCGCCGATGCTGAAAAACTGATCAGTAAAAAGCTCCTGGGCGAACGGCTGCCCGGCGGGACCAATTGCAACCAGGCGCTCGCGGATCTGAATATTCATTTTCCAAACCTTGGAAACGCTACAACCTATCGCCGGGAACTCGATCTTGAAACCGCGATCTCCCGTGTAAGTTTTGAATCCGGTGACTGGAAAAAACGCGCCAAATATACGCGCGAAATTTTTGCGTCGGCCGTTGATCAGGCCATCTATGTCCGCCTCTCCGCGGATAAGCCTGGAAAGCTGAACTGTATGCTTTCGCTCACCCGCCCGGGCGGGACGCCAACAATCACGGTTGAAGGCGATCAGGTTCATCTCAATGAACATGTAGGCAACGGAGTGAAAGCACATTGCCGCTTGCGGGTAATTAATACCGGCGGAACGGTAAAAAACGTGGACGGGAATATCGAGGTCAAGCAGGCCGATTCGGTAGTGCTGGTGATTACCGGTGCAACCGATTATGCAGGGGAGGACCCTTCAGTACAGACTGCACAGCAGCTTAAAGCGGCATCGGTCCGCTCTTTTGATGAGGCCATTGCCGACCATGTTGCGGAATACCAAAGCTACTTTAACCGATTCAGCATTGATCTTGGCAAAACCGAAGCGGCGAAATTTGCGACCGACGAGCGGATCGACGCCATGAAGCGCGGCGCGCAAGATCCGTCTTTGATGGCGATGTATACGCAATTCGCGCGCTACCTGCTCATCAGCAGCTCGCGTCCCGGAACGATGCCGGCCAATCTGCAGGGCATCTGGGTGGATGGGGTTAATCCCCCGTGGAATTCAGACTATCACGTAAATATTAATATTCAGATGAACTATTGGACTGCAGAAGCATTGAATCTTGCAGACTGCCACGATCCGTTTTTAACCTTTACGGAACGGTTGCTGCCCAATGGTCGGAAAACGGCTGCGGCAATGTATGGTTGTAAGGGGTTCGCCGCACACCACACGACGGATGCCTGGCTGTTCACCACCGGGTTCGGAAAGCCGAATTACGGTATGTGGCCCATGGCCGGCGGCTGGATTGGGTCACATTTCTGGGAGCATTATCTTTATGGAGGCGACAAAACTTTCCTGCGGGAAAGGGCGTACCCTTTCATGAAGGCCGCCGCCGAGTTTTACCTTGATTATCTTTGTGAGCACCCGGATACCGGAAAACTGGTGTCCGGCCCGTCCATTTCGCCGGAAAACCGGTTCATGGCACCGGACGGTTATCATGCGGCGGTCTGTATGGGTCCGGCCATGGATCATCAGATCATCCATGAAAACTTTACCGCCTGTATCGAGGCATCCAGGATTCTCGGGATCGATGAAAAATTCCGCGCAGAACTCGAAGGGGTGCTTGCGCAGTTGGCCCCGGTGGAGATCGGGGCGGATGGGCGTATTCTTGAATGGACCGACGGAGTGAAGGAAGCATCTCCTGGTCACCGGCATATTTCTCACCTGTTTGCCCTGCATCCGGGGCGCCAGTACACCTGGCAGCAAACGCCGGAAATGATGGAGGCCGCGGAAAAGGTACTGCAGACCCGGCTGGCCTCCGGCGGCGGTCATACCGGTTGGAGTCGTTCATGGATCATTAATTTTTATGCCCGCCTGCTGGATGGTGATAGGGCCCATGAAAACCTGTTGATGCTGTTCAGCAAGTCGATGATGCCCTCCATGCTGGACAGTCACCCGCCGTTTCAGATCGATGGAAACTTCGGCGGTGCGGCAGGCATTGCGGAAATGCTGGTTCAATCGCATGCGGGTGAAATTCATCTGCTGCCCGCGCTGCCGAAGGCCTGGCCGGACGGAAGCGTTAAGGGGCTGCGTGTGCGCGGCGGCTTTACGGTGGATCTGAGCTGGGAAGATGGAGCGCTGAAGGAGGCCGTCATCCACCCGGGATTCAAGGAAGCATGCGATGTGCGTTATGGGTACAGCGTCAAATCCATTTCAACAAAGTCCGGCACAGCGGTCACGCTGAGCGCTAACTCTTTTAACGAACGGTAATGACGAGTATGAAAAACCATATCAATAGCCATTCAACCGCATTTTTCCTCGCTGAGGCGCAGAGACCGCGGAGTAGATATAAATACGTTTTCTCTGCGTCCTCTGCGGCTCTGCGAGGGATGATTTTGATGCTGGTAAGTTCCTGTAAAGGGATGGCTGGAACGGTTGTATTGCTTCTGCTGGGCGTGTTCTCAGCTGCGGGAGAAGAAAAACCCGACTGGCAAAATCCTGTTGTGATCGGAATCAACAAGGAACCGCCGCGCGCCACCTTCGGCGTGTTCGACTCGGTGCCTGCCGCGCTCAACAACGAGCGGCATGAGTCAAAGTTCCATCAGACGCTCAATGGCACATGGAAGTTCAGCTGGGTTAAGGCCGCAGCGGATCGCCCGCGCGATTTCTTTCTGCCTGCAGCCGATGTGTCGGATTGGGATGAGATCGAGGTTCCTTCCAACTGGCAGATGAAGGGCTATGGCGTTCCGATCTATGTTAACCAGCCTATGGCATTTCCGAATAATCCGCCGTTTGTTCCCGCGGAATACAGTCCGGTCGGCTCGTATCGTCGCTCATTCACGCTTCCGGAGCAGTGGGACGGCCGTGAGACCTTCATTCATTTTGACGGGGTAAAGTCGGCTTTTTATATCTGGGTCAATGGAGTGCGTGTGGGCTACAGCCAGGGCAGTATGACGCCTGCTGAGTTTAATCTGACGCCGTATCTTAAAAAGGGCGACAATACCCTGGCCGTCGAGGTGTATCGCTGGAGCGATGGCAGCTATCTCGAAGACCAGGATACGTGGGACTTGAGCGGTATCTACCGCGATGTTTATCTGTTTTCAAAACCCAAGGTTCATATCCGCGACATCCATGCCGTCACCCGGCTCGATGATCGCTATGAAGACGCTGTGCTGGATGTGGCGGTGGATCTTCGAAACCTCTCGGGAGCATCCCTGACCTCTGGCGAGGTGGTGTGTGAACTGATTAACATCCACGATGAAAAAAACGTGATCGTGTCCGGAAGGATTGTCGCGAACGATGAATCTCGCCTGAACATTCAACTGGCCGTTGATAATCCCTTGAAATGGAGTGCGGAGACACCGCACCTGTACAAGCTGGCGGTTTCGCTCCGGGTCAACGATGAGGTGGTCGAAGCCACGTGCATCAATATCGGATTCAAACGGGTTGAGGTGGTCGGCAACCAGTTTCTGGTGAATGGGAAGGCGATCTATCTTAAGGGGGTCAACCGGCCGGAGATGGATCCGCACCGCGGCAACGCGTTGACCCGCGAGCGCATGCTCGAAGATATAATGCTGATGAAGCGGTTCAATATCAATGCCGTGCGTACCTCCCACTATCCAAGCCACCCCTATTTCATGGATCTGTGCGATGAGTACGGAATTTATGTCTACGACGAAGCCAATATTGAATCCCACGAAAACCGAATTGTCGGCGGTCTCTGGGAATGCGATGTCGGCGATCTGCCCGGCGACGATCCGGTATGGGGAAATCAAGTGCTGGACCGCGTGGAGCGTCTGGTGCATCGTGATAAAAACCGTGCGGCCGTCGTTATTTGGTCGCTGGGAAACGAGTCCGGAGCGGGCGATGCGTTTATCCGCGCGCGCGATCGAATTCGCGAAATTGCGCCGGATCGGCCGGTGATCTACCACGACATGCGTTTTTATCCCGATGGGGATACCGGGGGATTTGCCTTTAATATTCTGGACTCCGGCTACGTGGAGGCGGATGAGCTGGAGCAGGCATACGCGGGGCCGGAAAGTTTTAAATCCACCAAATGGAGCCGGTATTTTCCGTACGAGGACTTTGTCGCGCGTCCGAATATTTTCAATGAGTACGCCCATGCCATGGGGAATAGCGTCGGTAATTTTTCTGATGTGTGGGAAGTCATTGAAAAATATCCCGCATTGCAGGGCGGCTTTATCTGGGACTGGGCGGACCAGGCGATCGTCAATAAAACCGACGATGGCCGGGAATATTTTGCGTATGGCGGTGATTTTGGGCCGGTGACGGTGCATACGAAGCAGAAGGGGCATGAGCATTATGTCGGCAACTTTCTCGTGAACGGGTTGGTGTTGCCCGACCGCAGGCCGAGCCCCGCGTTGTGGGAGGTCAAGAAGGTGCAACAGAACATCGGTGTGACCGCGGTGGATCCTGCTGACGGACGGTTTCGGATTAATAATAAATATTTTTTCCAGGGGTTGGAATTTGTCGAGACGGCGTGGCAGTTGCTTGAAGACGGGAGGCCCGTAGCGGAGGGTATGCTCGACCTGCCATTGATCCCGCCGCAGCAAAGCGCCGAAATTGAGGTGCCGCTGCAGAACGTTGGTTGGCGGACGGATCGGGAATATTTTATCAAACTTTCTTTTCGTTTAAGGGATGATACAGACTGGGCGAAAAAGGGCCACGAAGTGGCATGGGAACAGTTTCCTGTTCCGACCGTGCGTGAAACTAAACGGGAGCCCGCAGGACACCAGGCGGTTCAGATGCTTAAAACGGAGAAGGCTTACATCATCTCGTCAGGAAACGCGCGCACGGAAATCAGCCGGGAGAACGGATTTCTCTCTTCCTATTCGGTGGGTGGAGTCGAGGTGTTGAAAGGGACGCTGCGGCCCAACTTCTGGCGGGCGCCGACCGATAACGACACGCATATTCGTTCGGGCTTCTGGGGAGCGTGGCGTGAGGCAACAGAGAACGTACAGCTCATTTCGCTGACTCCCGAAGAGGACGTCGGTTCAACACGGCGCATTGAGGCACGGTTCCGGTTGCCGGATGTGGAGTCCGAATATACGTTGACCTATTCCTTCAGGGGCGATGGCTCCGTGCGGGTCGAGTGGAAGCTGAATACACCGGAGCCGAACAAGCAGGGCGTGATTCCACGGCTGGGCATGTGCTTTAAGCTGGATGAATCGCTCAATCAGGTCGCTTGGTACGGACGTGGGCCTCACGAGAGCTATTTAGATCGTAAGGCCGGCGCTGAGGTTGGTCTGTTCCGGAAAACGGTGGAGGAACTTCATCATCCCTATATTACCCCGCAGGAAAATGGAAATCGTTCAGATGCGCGCTGGGCAACGTTTGTCGGAAAAGACGGGCGTGGCCTGAAGATCACCGGCGCACCGCTGATGGATTTCAGTGCCTGGAATTATTCCCAGCGGGATCTTGCTGGCGCGAAGCATGGACATGAACTTCCGGACCGCGACTTTATTGCGGTCAATGTGGACAAAAAGCAGAGCGGTCTCGGCGGAACCAACAGCTGGGGTGGCAAGCCGCTGGAGCGCTATCGCCTCCTGCCGGGATGCCACTCTTTTGAATTCATGGTTTCCCCCGTTATTCAGGCTACGGGAGCGCGCACCTTGGCGCATATGCCTGCTGAATAGCGTCTGCTGTTCTACCTAGAGAACTGACCAGTAGACGGTTGGAGAACGGCGGTGCTAGAAATAGGACATAGATTGAAAACAGGGTTCGGCGGTGCCGGGTCTGATGTGTGGTTGCCGCCGGGTTGCGGAGTGAATGAAACGGAAACAGGAGCAATGAGATGAAAAGAGGCATGATACCTTTGATTACAGCCGGGCTGATCGCCGGGGTTGGAACCGCGCAGGCCTATATACCGGTAGACCTGGTGGCTAACGGAGGGTTCGATGGGTTAAGTGGTTCCGAGCCCAATACGACCACGACCAGTGTTGGAGAGTGGTTCAGCATCGCTAATGATAATTTCGCGATAAAAACCGAAGGCGTAATATTCGGCAACGCAGCGCCATCCGTTCGGTGGCACTATAATTGGGGTGCGGATTTCGCTATCGCTCAGAATCTGGGCGTGATGGTCGAGTCCGGCAAGTCTTATGAAGTCGAGCTTTCGCACGCCATCGATTATGTGGCGGGGCCCCCCAACGATAATACGTTCGAGGTTTCGATCTGGACGAGTGCGACTACGAATGGAACGTATGCCCTGGCTAAAGGCCTCGGCAATGTTTTCTCGACAAATACAGTCGGCCTCTTCTCGTCCTATGTAGCGACCTTCGATGCGGTAGATCTCGCCGCTTATGTCGGGGAGTATATGCAGCTTAGAGTGACAAGGACATCAGACGGGCATACCTATGATCTACATATCGACGATGTGAAGTTCGGCAAGCCCGGCGCACCGCCGGCACCGCATCCCACACTCGCCCGTTTTGATACCGCGTACACCACTCCGGAAGAGATAGTTGCGGACCTTACTGCAGCATGGACCGGTAATCAGGTGCCCCGGCCGGATTCAAGCTCCACGGATGGAACCTATGGAACGATTCAGATTCCTGCAGCGGAGGCGATTTTGACAGGCGCTATTCAGGTCATCAGCTCTTCGCCGGTTGCTACGCTCACGCTGGTCAATACGAACGATAAAGCGGTTTATCTGGACGATATTCATTTTGATGCTGCTCGTTTCTGGCCAGACGCACCTCAGGATTTTTCGCTTACGACTTCGGGCGATATCACGGTAGCTACGCTGACCAATGCCTCTGGTATTATTGTTTTAAATGGTAAATCAGGCAATTTTGATGATTTTGGCGTGACGCTCACCAATCTGGCGGACCATGTGCTGAATCCCAATGAAGAGGCGGTATTCACCTGGACGTTCTCTAATTTTGGAGCGGGTACGCCGGCAACGGTTATCGATAACGTGCTTGTGGGTGGAACTGTTTCAGAAGATCCTGCGCCTTATCCTGCTATATTGATCGTGAGTAACGATGAAGTTTCAATGCCTTTTGTTGATGCAACCTCCATTCTGACGAACACGTTTGATGTGTCCTACAATGAAGGCAATCCGGCAACCAATATGAATGTATCTTCGGTGTCTGTGATCAATGACGCTTCAGGCGGCTTCTCCGTGACTCCGACTTCGTTTGTATTGAATGATCCGACACCGTCCAACCAGGTGGTTGAGGTGATCTTCAATAACAATACGGCATTGCTTGATCCTAATGAGGTTGCGACCGCAGATATCGAGGTGGTTTGGAATGAGTTTGGTTCGTCCGTAAATTCCACATCAACCGTTTCGGTCTCGGCTTCCCGTGCAGGGTTTCTTGAAGAAAACGTGGTTGCGGCCTTCCATTCCGGGGGTGCGTGGAATGCGGACTCGGGTGGCGGTGGTGATGCGGATATCTCGATTAACGGTATCGAGACTCTCGTGACCGGAATAGAGTTCGGGAATAATTCTGCGGGCAGTGACGATACGTCTTACGGTACGCTTTTGGGCAATGCGCCAGATAGTGGCGGGGCGGCTCAGATCAAAACCGATTACTCAGATGGTAAAGTCTATATCGCGTTGACCAATAATACGCAGAGTCCGGTTGAACTGGATACCCTTCATTTCGACTACGCCAGTAAATATGCTGCTGCTCCTTCAGATTCGATCACCGTGACACTCGACGGCGATCTTGGAAACGGTATTGTTCTCGCCACGGTTTCCAATTTGCTGAACAGTTCGAATGGGATCGTTGACTACGACGATATCGACATTGATCTGACCGCATTGGCTGATCTACAGGATGGTGAAGGGATTGTCCTTACATTCGAATATACAGGCGGAAACATTGGTATGATTGACAACGTTGCGTTCCTAGGCACCGGGTTTTCTCCGGCGGTCATGGGTCGTGTTGGAGGTTCTACGGCAACACTGGGCGTTTCGGGACTGGATCTTTCGGCCAGTCAGGATGTCGATCTGATTTATTATGAGGGTGATCTGGAAACCAATGTCGTAGTGACCGGCGTCAGCTTTGCCAATCAGGATATTCCGGGTGCGTTCAGCGCGGTCGGTTCTTTCCCCGTCCTGCTGCCGACAGCACAAGTCACCAACAGCGCGGTCTTCTCGCTGGTATTTGATAACACCGTGGCCAATCTCGCGGCGGGCGAAAGTGCTTCTGCGGAAGTCATCGTCGCGTTTGATGAACCGGGTGGCGGATCCAGAACGTATACGTTTGATGCCTATGCTGGTCGCCCTGCGGATGTGCCCACCAACGGGGTTCTCGCTCTGTTCGATACCGAATTCCTGTTCCCGGATGCGGCCTATAACGGCCTGATGTCCAGCCTGACAGAAGGTTTCGGCAAGGAAGGAAGTAATAATAAAGGGTCGGAAGATGGCGACTATGGTTCACTCGTGAATCCCGCTGCACCGGTCAATAATGACACCTTGAGGCTTCAAGGTCTTGACCCTGTAACCTCATTAACGATCACCAACCAAACGGAGGCGGCCATTGACCTGTCGATGCTGCATTTCGATATCGGACAGTGGTTTGATGATACCTTCGTACACCTTACGCTGGATATCTCCGGCGATGTGACGGCGACCAACCTACTGGATCTCGATATGGTTTATCTTGGATATCTGAACAATGACCTGGATGATCATGATATTGATTTGACCGGTCTGGCGGATCATTCCCTCGGGGCGTACGAGTCAGTGACCTTCACCTGGACGGTATCGGTGAATGCGGGTAAAGAGGAAGTCGGTATTTGGCTCGATAATATTGCGCTGATGGGCACGGCCGATGTGGTCGGCGGTTGGGCGAACTACTGGGGCTTGACCTCCGGTGTGAACGATGGTCCGAACCAGAATCCGGATGGCGACTCCAAAGACAACCTGATGGAATACGCTACCGGTGGTGATCCAATGACAGCCGATGGATCGGCTGCAACCCTATGGGACGCTGAAGAAGGTGGAACCAACTGGCTCTACCACGTTCATAATGAACGCAAGGACGACGACAGCCTGACCTACGGTGTGGGTGCCAGTTCGAACCTAGTCTGGGATACGATGCATGACTACTTAGTTGAAGAGGTCGGCGCATCCACTGGGCCAGGCACCTTCAAAGCCGTAACCAACCGAACGGTGATGGATATTTCATCAAAATTCATCGGCCTCGAGGTTGAACAAGACTAACCCCGCTTAATGCAGTAAAATAGTGCACCTGCCTTGTGGCCTCCTCCGCAAGGCGGGTGTTTTGTATGTATGAATGCTTGGGTAGGGCGGGGTGTCCCCACCCCGCCGCTCGCAGGAACGGACCCGCGCACGATCGGACGACTGAGGACAGTCGTCCCTACCTAGAGATGCCTCCAGTAGTTTTTTCGGGCTGACCGTGGTAGATTTTTGTATGTTCGTAGGGAAACGATTTTCCGATGGAGAGAAGCTTTGATGAATAGAATGCGTACGATCATTTTCGCCAGTGTGCTGGGTGCGGCTTCATGCGCGTCGGCAAACACGGTCTTTCAGGCCGACTTCGAAGGCTCGGCGCTGATCAATGACACCGTTATACCCGCCAATCTGGATGCCGGCACGGCGGTCGGTTCGTGGACGGTCGGAGACGATCAGGAATCGGATATTCGCTCCGGCGGCGGCAATAAGGCCCTGTTGGCCGATACGGGCAAGTATCGGTTCACGGCAAACTTTTCCAGCACCGCAGTTCTGACCAATAACGGGGTGACGATCTCTCTGGACACCTACATGCGTCGCACCGGCGATGCTTCATCCAGCGAGGCGAACCTGAAGCCCCAGAAAATTGTCGGACTCGCCTCCCATGGCTACGAACTTTTCGATATCCGCATTAATGCCGGATTGTCGAATACCAACGCATTGCGTGTGGGATATGTGGATGCTGTCGGAATTATTCAGTATCTCGGGAGCTCCGGAGATGTAAACAGTTATTCAGTTGACACCCCGAACAGCAGCAAGTTCCAAACCCTGGAACTCACTCTGCACGAAACAACGATGGATATTTCTTATGACGGGATCGTGCTGGCCACCGGCATTGCCTATCGCAATTCCGGTATCTCGCACATCAGCGGCTTGCGGCTGGCCGGAGTCAATAATAACACCGGCGCGTTCTATGACAATATTGAGGTGAATGCATCCATCGTGAGCACGAATGAATTCTGGCCGCGCATCGGTTTTGTTCCGCACAACACACAAGGCGACAATCTGATCCATGTCCGGACCACTGACTTCGACGGCGTGGGCGTGAAAGATTATGTGGTCGGCATGACCGTTGATGAAAAGCTTATCGCGTTCAACCGTCCTGCCGATATTACCGATCCGACCGCGGACAATCGCCGCTGGCAGGTGGACCTTCCGAACTTTGCGATCATGATCGAGACAGCGGATATTGATCAGGATAACAGTGCGGAGGAAGTTCTGGTGCCCGGCACCGACGGTCATCTGCGTATGTACTCGGAAGATGGAACGCAACGAGGCGACTGGCCGATCAGCGGCGGGGCACTTTATTGCGTTGGCGTCGGTGCAACGTCGAACGGCGATGCGCGCATCATTACGGCTGGCGTGGACGGCGACCTCTATTTTTATGATAATACCGGAACGCCGATAGGGACCGTTCGGCCGGACAATGTCGGGATCATCCGCCGTCTGGCCGTTGGCAACTTTGACGGCGTCGGCGGCGACGAAGTGATGGTTTTTTACAGCATGAAGGGCTATGACGCCTATCGCTACATCGAAATCTATGATCTGGATAACCTTCAGCGGCCTGCCTATTGGGATCTCACCGAACCGATGGAAGATGATGTGGGCCGAATCAATGCGAGCCCCGGCATGGGCTGGACCGACAAACAGACGGCCTGGGTCTACGATATGGATGGCGACGGCGACGACGAGGTCGTCGCGAACTGGGGCGTGATGCATCCGGAAAATGGCGGCACCAATACGATTCTGTCTGCGGCGCTTCCAGAAGGCGAAAAGCTGTACCTCTCTGAATACGAAGATTTCGAGGAGCCCACGCCCACAACGTATTATCTTTTACAGCAAGGCGTTCCCGGCAATTTTCACGATGGGCTTACCAATGGTGAAATGTTCACCCTGTATGGCGACGATCTTTATCTGGTGGACTATGACGTGACCCGCTCCGTCGATACCGACCGGTTCCGCATCATCGACTACAGCTATGCCCACACGCTCTATCACTTCACCGACGGTGCACGGCTTGAAGATCGCAACGGCGGTCCGGATAAAATGGTGCTCGCCGGACCCGCGCACGGGGATGACCACTTCTATGTAGTGGATCTTTCCAATAATTTCTGGAAAGAGGATGCAAAGCACATCGACGGAAACGGCGTGCTCGGTGCGGTGCGCGATACGTTGGATGATCTGGAAGACGACATAGACGGGTTTGACGGGACGGTTGCGAACGCGGGGCGGACGATCTCTTACATTAACTATTTCCGCTCCCATCTGGGCTGGGAGATGACGCCTGCAGCTATTGAGTTTCATGCCGACGATACATTGGCGGCCGTGCAGGAGGCACGCGATCGGTTGGGCGGAGTTCCCGGCTACACGCCCGAACGCGTTCGGTTTGTTTCCAGCATGTTCGGGACAAAAATCTGGGGAGAGGGAGTGCATTCGACTGATCCCGATGTGACGGCGGAAGGGGTGGAAGCATTTTGCGCGGCGCTGGCGCAGCGCGGTGTTCATTTCTGTGTATCAATCGGCCACCACGATGTGGTGCATATGAGCCCGGAGACCCTGGCAGACTGCTTTGAAGCCTCGGTGGTCGACGGAGAATGCTACCTGATGGGGCTGACCGGCGAGCAGGGCGACTCCGGAATCACCGACACCTACATGCCGCACATGGACGCGGTGATCGCCCGTGCGGCAACACTAGGCATCGATCCGCCGCGGCTGGTGATGACCTCGAAAGGACCGATTTTTTCCGGCATGAGCCCCTCGCAGGCATCGGCCTGGTGGCCCGCCTACAAAAAAGTGTTCACACCGGGTATCGAATGTTCCAACAACACACTGCCTGAATTTTCCTATGCCGAGCAGGTTGGCCTCTGGCTCAACGGTTCGGTGGATGGATGGTGTTCCAGTCTGATCGGCGACAACCTGACGCCCAACCGCATCGCCGAGTGGGGCGGGGTGCGCAACGGGCACGTTGTGTTGCGCCACATGCTTTCGCAATATTCGCTCGGCGCGGATATGTTCCGCATCACTTCCATCGTGAATCAGGAAAATCCGTTGTATGAACGCGGTGACACCACCGACCCGGAACTGGACCTGGCCAATCCGTACCGTCAGGGCGTTTGGAACTTCCTTAAAATGGTCGAAACCGGTGTGTATCCGAACGGGCCGGAGCGGAGTCAGCTCAAAGGCATTTCTCCCGTCGCCGCCGCGTTGCCTACGCCGAACACCGACTCGCTGGCTCTGAACGCGATTAAGTCGGACTTCACAAAATACACCACCCATGCGCGGCCGCAGACCTATGTGCTCAACGGCCTGAGCGGCTGGGATGCCTATACCGAGGTGCCCGATTTTGACATCACCGCCATCCTGCACGGGACCGAGCGGCGCTGGGATAACCTGCTGCCGACGTCGCCCTGCGGGTTTGTTCCGATCATTCCGCACGCCTCGCGTGCCGAGGCCGAGGCTCATGCCTGGTGCAAGCGCGCCTATGAAACCGATGTCGATACCTGGGCGGAATTCGGCAACCTGACGAACGCCCGCGACACGATTTCCGCCGAGTTGATGGCGCGGCGCACCAATATGCTTTTCTACGTGGATGGGGAATGCTTCTGGCAGGTGACCGAAAACAAGAACGATCCTCATACGCTATTCGTTCTCGCAATGGATTCCAACGTGCTCACCCCGACCGCCCGTGCAGTGAATCTGATAAAGGGCGCTGCTGATGGCGTGTGGGATGTCTACGATCAGTTTGGGTCGCAAACCACGCCGCTCGGAACAATCGCCGCAGACACCGATGCGGTAGGTCTGGCCATTCCCGCCGGTTCCGTTCGTGTGCTTGCGCTTAGGAAGCGATTACCGATCTCCACCACCGTGATGGGCATCGCCTGGGATGGTGGAACCGCGCCGTCGCTGGCCATCACCGGTCTTGACGGAATCATTGTACCAGGCAGTCAGGGGATTCAGGCGGGGGCCGGGTCTCTGGATGGCTACTTTGGGCCCGATGGCGGTTGTGGTGGCGCATCAACCGCTGCGAACGGCGCCTATAAGGTGAAGGACTATGATGATAATCCGGCCACGGGCTGGATTAGCGTGGCGATCACCAACAACACCGGATCAACCCTTCAGCTGGAAACGCTGAGTTTTGATTATGGTCAATGGTATGCGGAATCGCCCACCAATGTGACTGTCTTCTATCGTTCCGGAAATCTTTCCGTGACGAACGGTACGACGCTCGGTGCCTTCTCCGCAATCACCACCACCGGGTGGGTGCAGGGGGATTATGATGATTTTGCGGTTACGTTGACCAACCTCGCCGATTCCTTCCTTGCTCCCGGCGAGCACGCCGTCTTTGAATTGAGGGCCACGGTGGGGACCACGGCCGCCGGCGGATTCGACAATGTGGCGATTACGTTCTCCGGCCTCGGAAACTTTGACGAGTGGACCGCGAGCTTCGGACTCTATGGTTCCAATGCGGTTACCTCTACCGATCTTGAACCGGACGGGATGGATCTCTGGACTGAATACCTGCTCGGCGGCGATCCGACCCTCTCCGATGCACCGGCGATTCTTCCAACCTTTGGAAGCGAGGGGAACTGGCTGGAATATGTCCACCGCCGCCGGAGCGACTATCTCGCCCGCGGACTGGACTATACGGTCGAGGCCGACACCAACCTGGTGTCCGGAACGTGGAGCACCAACGGCGTGCTCGACGTCGGTTTCGGTTCCATCGATGCTGAAATAGATTCGGTCACCAACCGAGTCTCCACGGAAACGCACTCCAAACAATTCATCCGCCTGCGGGTGGAATAAAATGCGGCAGGGATGGATCGTTAATCCATCCGCGCTGCGGACGGCATTGAATTAATTTGTATGAAGTGGAAAAAGGAGCTGAAATGAATCGAAATAAAAAATGGATGGGTGCGCTGGCTCTGGCGGGCGCGGTTACGTTGGTGACGGGGGCGTCGGCCGATCCATCGTATGATTCCAGCCAGGAATCGCTTGCATCCTACGATGTTCCGGGTTGGTACAGCGAGGGCAAGCTGGGCATCTTTATGCACCTCGGCCCGTTTTGTGTTCCGCTGACAACAGCGACATTTCCGGCGGGCGAATGGTATGCCCGGCTGATGTATTACACCGCAGATAATCCCACCATACAGCAAAGACCGGACAAGTTTTCCCAGTATGGGGAGTATCATGAAAAAACCTATGGAACGCGCGATACGTTCGGCTATAAGGATTTTATCCCGATGTTCAAACTCGAAAAGTTTGATGCTGAGTATTATGCCGATCTGGTTGAAAAAACCGGTGCGGCGTATTTTGCGGCTCCGGCTGTGCATCACGATGGGTTTGCCATGTGGGATTCCAAGGTCATCGACTGGAATGCCGTGAAGATGGGACCGAAACGCGATGTGGTTGGAGAACTGACCGAGGCCATGCGTCGGAAGGGCATCAGGGCGGGCGTTTCCACACACTATGGCCGGCACTGGCGCTACTACACCTTTCGGCCGGAGTTCGATACGTGGGATCCTGCGAACGAGGGGCTGTACGGGAAGCGGCGCGGTGACGAGGATCCGCCGCGTCCCGAAGATGCCCTGCACTGGGAAGACGTGATGAATGAATTGGTCGACCAGTATCAGCCCGATTATATCTTTGTGGATGGCGGAGTCTGCGACGCGCATTTTCTTTATAATTCCGAGATATACCGCGATGCGCTGCGGCGGGTGCTGGCACGGTACTACAATAAGAGCCTGGAATGGAATAAGGGCGTTGTGCTCTCCTGGAAGCGTGATTCGCTGAACCTGGGCGAGGGGGTGTTCGACTCCGAAAAGGCGGGACCCTCAGGGATTCCGGAGCGTCCGTGGCAGGCCCACATTGCGGTGGGTGGATGGAGTTATAATCCGAAGATCAATTTAAAACCGGTGGATTCGATTCTGCGCAACTTTGTGGATCTGGTGAGTCGCAATGGCAATCTGCTGCTGAACATCGGGCCGATGGCGGATGGATCGCTGGATAAAGGGCACGAAAAGGTTTTATTGCAAATTGGTGAGTGGATGCACGTGAACGGGGAAGGGATTACCGGTTCCAACCCCTGGACGCGTTTCGGTTCCGGTAAGATTGACCGCTATAAGGCCTATGATAAAGAGGCGATTCGGTATACGCAGAAAGACGGTGCGCTGTATGCCTGGTTCGTGCATTGGCCGGAAGCGGGTGCGGTGACGCTGCCGGAAGCGGCATCGTTTGATCCCGCGACGATTGTTCCGTTGGGCGGCCCGGGGCCGCTCACGTTTGCGAAAGAGGGCGATGCGCTGGTGGTCGACCTGCCCGGAAAACAGTTCGGGCAGTATGTCTGGGGCCTGAAATTGACGAAGTAATGGGAATCTGGATGAAACCTATATTTTATTTGACGATGCTTGCGTGGGGCGCTTTCGCCTCCGTCTATGCCGCCACGATGCCGAATGTGGTCATCATCTATGCCGATGACATGGGCTATGGCGACCTGCGGGCCAATATGCCCGATTGCAAAATGCAGACGCCGGCCCTCGATGGGCTGGCGGCCGAGGGCATACGCTTTACGGATGGGCACAGCTCCAGCGGGGTCTGTACGCCCAGCCGGTTTGCCCTGCTCACCGGTCAGCATCACTGGCGCCGGTTTCATGGGATTGTAAAGGCCTTCGAGGAGTCCTCTTTTGAGGCCGATGATTTTACGCTGCCCAAGCTGTTTAAACGCGAAGGCTACGCCACCGCGGCGGTCGGCAAGTGGCATCTGGGCTGGAACTGGCAGGCGATTCAGCGCCCCAATCCACCGAGCGTGAAGATGGAGGAGTTCGGCAAAATAAAGAAGGCCTATAAACCGGAAGCCTTCGACTGGAGCCGGCCGATTCCCGGAGGCCCGCTGTCGATCGGGTTCGACTACTATTTCGGCGACGGCACGATTAATTTCCCGCCTTTTGCCTGGATTGAAAACGACAAGGTGCTCACCCCGCCGACCGTGATGTTTGACCCCGAGCTGTTCGAGCATCCGGCCGAAGGCCCGTGGGGAACACGGAACGGGCCGATGGCGACGGACTGGAACCCGTACGACGTTCTGCCCCGGATCACTGATAAAGCGGTGGAGTGGATCGGAAAACAATCGGCCGATCAACCTTTCTTCCTCTACTATACGCTTCCGTCTCCGCACGTTCCCGTCATCCCGAACAAAGAGTACCGCGGTAAAACCGAAGTCGGAGCGTATGGCGATTTTATTCTGGAAACCGACGTCATGTGCGGACGCATTCTGCAGGCGCTCAAAGACGGCGGGTTTGAGGACAACACCATCGTCGTCTTCAGCTCCGATAACGGTCCGGAATGGATGTCTGCGAGCCGACTGCCTGAAACCGGGCACTGGAGCTCGGGTCCATTGCGCGGCATTAAGCGTGACCTCTTTGAAGGCGGCCACCGGGTGCCGTTTGTCATTCGCTGGCCCGGCGTCGTCAAAGCAGGGTCGGTGAGCGATGAAACGATCAGCCAGGTGGATTTAACGGCCACCTTCGCGGCCATATTGGGTATTTCGCTGCAGCCGAACGAGGCGATCGACAGTTATAACCTGCTGCCCCTGCTCAAAGGCGAAACCGTCCGCTCGCCGCTGCGGGTCGCGACCGTGCAGAATACCTTCGCGGAAGAATTTGCACTGCGGCAGGGCGATTGGATGTTCATTGATGCTCCGCGCGGCCAGCTAAAGGGGAGTCTCATACCGGATAAGTTGCTGGGTTATATGGAGAAAGATACCACTCCGGGGCTTCTTTATAATCTGAAAGAGGATCTGTCCCAGCATCACAACCTCTACGAAAAATATCCGGAAAAAGTGCAGCAGATGAAAGCGCTGCTCAATCATTACGTCGCGGGCGAACCCTGCGCGCCGCATGCGGCGGATCAACGGTAAGAGGCGAAAGTCAAACCGGCGTATTTGGATTTGATGAACCGGTTTAATTATCCGATTTCGTCTTATCTTAAGACGGATAATTTCTGGGTGTGCGATTTTAAGCAGGGCGACGTGCTAGACGTTGGTTCCGGTTCCATCGATGCCGCAATCGATTCCGTCACCAACCGGGTCTCCACGGAAGAACTCCCTGAGCAGTTTATCCGTCTCCGGGTTGAATAGAGGCGGCGGATTACCTGTTCAGTTCACCAGTAGAATTTTGCAGTCGGTTGGGTGATACTGTGTCCTCATAATTTAATAGGGAGAGAACGATGATTAGGTTTAAGAATCCTTCAGTAAAAACGGCCTTATTCGGACTGGTCGTTGGAGCAGGCATGGTTTCGGTGGCTCAACAGGTCTACAACCCGAGCCATGAGTCGATTGCATCCTACGACGTGCCGGCGTGGTACAGCGAAGGGAAGCTGGGCGTGTTTATGCATCTGAGCGCCTTCTCGGTGCCGGCGTTCAAGAACGAGTGGTATGCCACGAATATGTATACGGCCGAAGATAATCCGACCGTAAGATACATGGAATACCGCATGTCGTTCCGGGAGCATCATGAAAAAACCTACGGCCCGCTGAAAGACTTCGGCTATAAGGATTTCATCCCGATGCTGACGATGGAAAAGTTTGATGCGGACTATTACGCGGATCTGGTAAAAAAGTCGGGCGCGACCTATTTTGCAGCACCGGCGGTACATCACGATGGCTTTGCCATGTGGGATTCGAAGGTGATCGACTGGAATGCCGCCAAGATGGGTCCGAAACGCGATGTGGTCGGGGAGCTGACGAAGGCCATGCGCGGGAAGGGGATTAAGACCGGTGTCTCCACGCACTATGGCCGCCACTGGAAATATTACACCTTCCGCCCGGAGTTCGATACCTGGGATCCGGCCAATGAGGGGCTTTACGGCGCGCGGCGCGGCGATACCGATCCGCCCCGCCCGGAAGATGCCCTGAAGTGGGAACGGGTGATGAATGAACTCGTCGACAACTATCAGCCGGACTACATCTTTGTGGATGGCGGCGTTTGCGATGCGCGCTCTGAATATAAAAAGGAATACTATCGCGATGCCATGTATCGTGTGGTTTCCCGCTACTACAACAAGAGCACGGAGTGGGACAAAGGCGTGGTGCTTTCCTGGAAGCGCGACGCCATGCAGAAAGGCGAGGCGGTCTACGATACCGAGGGAACGCTCGAGAAAGGCATTCCGGAACGCCCCTGGCAGGCGCATTTTACCGTGAATGGAAAATGGGCCTACTGCGGGGAACGCCCGGCAACACCGATGGATGCCATCCTTCGCTGCTTTGTCGATCTGGTCAGCCGCAACGGCAATTTGCTGCTTAACATCGGGCCGCGCCCCGACGGCACGCTGGATGAGAATCAGGAAAACGTGTTGCTTGAGCTCGGCAAATGGATGGCTGTCAACGGCGAGGGAATCATCGGTTCCAAACCTTGGAAAACGTGGGGTTCCGGCAAGCTGAGTACGCTCGCCGGTGGAAAAGACATCAAGGATTACGAAAAAGACGCGGTCCGCTATACGCAGAAGGATGGAGCGCTCTACGCATGGTTCGTCACCTGGCCGGCGAACGGGAAGGTGACGCTGCCACAGGCAGCCTCTTTCAATCCTGCCGGCATTAAACTGATGGGTACCTCGGGATCGTTGAAATTTGCTGCAGCGGGCGATGCGTTGGTCGTCGAGCTTCCGGAGCAGAAGGCCGGAAAATATGTCTGGGGCCTGAAGCTGACCAAGGATGGGGATAGCCAGGAAGACGATCTGATTGCCGTGGCGGCTGCAGCCGTTGCGATGAGCGGTGGGGATGACCACGGTCCGCTTCCGACACGCTATCGCCTTGCAAAACCCGCTCCGTTTCCCAAAGGCGGTGAATGGTTTACAAAGGCCGGACTCGGCCTGTTTATTCACTGGGGACCCGCGTCGGTGCCGGACATCGAAGATGTCTGGCGCATTCGGCAACCGGTGAAAGGCAGCGATCCGCTGCGCCCGAAGGTAACGCCGGAATTCTATTACGACAATGCGCCGAAAGGTTTTACCGCCAACAACTATGATCCCGAAAAATGGATGGCTGCGGCGAACAAAGCGGGCTTCCGCTATGCGGTGCTCACATCTAAACATCATGATGGCTATTCGCTCTGGCCCAGTAAGCACACAAACCTCGGTGTTCAAACCTACCTAAATGGCCGCGACTTGCTGCAGCCTTACGTGGATGCTGTGCGCGCAAACAATATGAAGGTCGGCTTTTACTTTTCGGGCGTGGACTGGAATCTCGACCGCGACTACATGAACTATTATTTCAGCAAGGGCAAAGAGGGCTGGGACTTCCATGGAAACCCGATGCCGCAGGATGCGGTTGAGCCGCTGCCGATGGAAATCATCGAAACCAAGAAAAAGATGGTTTTCGAAGTGATGGAACGCTATCGCCCCGATCTGTGGTGGTGGGATTCCGGCCTGCCTTTGACGTATGAGGAAACCGCCGGGAAATATAATCCGGAGATGGTCTTCAACAACCGCGGCAACTGGTATCACGAAGGCACATTGAAGGGCACCTATCCCGTCACCCATTATGCAACGCCGGAAGGATTCCATTCGCTGGAATGGAAGCATGTGAAGCAACTGGTCAAAGCCGGGACGCCATGGGAAATCTGCATGACCTCCCAGCGCTGCGGATGGTTCTACCACAGCCCGATCGGCGACGAGAGCGGTGCGCTCGAAGACATCATGTATGCCCTGGCACGGGTGCGTTCCTGGGAAGGTAACCTGTTGCTGAACATTTCCCCGCGTGCTGACGGTACGCTGCCGGATATTGTATATGAAAATTTCGACAAGATGGGCCGCTGGATGGAGTGGGGCGTGGTTTCCGTGTTCGATACCAAAGGCACCCATTTCCCGGAACAATCCAACGTGCCGATCACGACTTCCAAAGATGGAAAAACCTGGTACCTGCACGCCCGTCCCGGAGCGCAGCCCGACTTCGAGTCGTGGGGCAAGTGGAAGGAAATCTATTATGTCGGCACCGAACCCGGAAAGCCGATCCGTGTGAACGATGTTCCGAAGGTCAAATCGGTCAAGCTGTTGCGCACCGGCAAAGCGGTGAAGCACACCTACGAAAACGGCACCCTGATTATCCCGAATCCCGACGCCGGACCCGACGGCCTGCACGAGGTGATTGAAGTGAGGTTTTAGAAGGGAAAAGACAATGGGCCGGACGTTGGTTTTGTTGTGTTTTGTTGCTATGTCACCTGCGCTTTTAAGTGCCGGTGAGTTTTATGTGCGTCCTTCGGGGGATGATGCGGCGGATGGGAGCCGGGAAGCCCCGTTCGCCACATTGAAGGCCGCCCGCGAAGCGGTGCGGGAGCTATCGGCAGAGGAGATCACAGTCTGGTTTGACGAGGGGGTTTATTCCTTTACTGAAACCGAAGTGTTTGGCTTAGACGATTCCGGGTCGGCTACGCAAAAGATTAGCTACCGCGCTTTGCCGGGTGCAGCGGTGGTGTTCAGCGCCGGTGCGCCGGTAACGGGTTGGAAGAAGTCGCACGGCGAAATCGTCTATGCCGAACTGCCGGAAGCGTGGGTTGAACGGGTTCAAAATGGAAAGCAATGGTATCCCTATGCACTGTTCGATGCTGAGGGGTCGCTGGCGCGCTCGCGCAGTGTCGGGTTTGCGCCGCTGGACACTGCTGAGAACAAGGTGAAGGGCCATACCGGGGCCGGCCATTTCTTTATGCTGAAGTACAACATGGACCGCGACTTTATCCGTTGCCCTGAAGGCGTGCTGAAGCCGTGGAAGAACGCGGGGGATGTTGAAGTATTCGGCATGCCGACCCACCAATGGCTGGTCAACTATCTCCCGGTGGAATCACTGGATTATGCGAACAACCAGATCAACCTTTCGGTTGATGCCACCTATCCGGTCAAGCGGGTCTTTCCTTCTGCCGGCAGTGGTATGGAAAACGGAAAATGGGTGCGTCGCTATCTGCCGGATTCGCTCTGGATTGAAAACGCGATTGAGGATATCGACGAGCCCGGCGAGTGGGCTTATGACTCAGGTACCCGCCGACTCTATCTGTGGCCACGCGCGCCCGACAGCGAAGCAACGGTTCGTGTGCCGATTCTGCGCGAGATCATCCGTGTGGAAGGCATTAACGATGCGAAGGGCAATGGAGATCGTCCGGTTAAAAACCTGCATTTCGAGGGCATTACCTTTGCGCACGGCAACCGCGATCATTGGACGAAGGAGAGTATTGGTCTTCAGCATGACTGGGAAATGTTTGATACCGACTCCGCGCTGGTACGGTTTCGTGGCGCGGAAAGCTGTTCAGTAAAAAACAGCACTTTTCGTGATTCCGGCGGTACGGGCGTACGGCTGGACCTCTATTGCCGTGGGATCGAAGTCTCCGGCTGTGAAATCCACGACATCGGCCACACCGGCATCCTGCTCGCGGGCTACGGACCGGGCACCAAGGATGTCAATCAAGGCAACCTGATTTCCAACAACGATATTCACGACTTTGGTCAGCTCTATTGGCATGGATGCGGCGTTCATGTCTGGCAGAGCGGCCATAACCGGATCGCAAACAACCGGATCTGGCGCGGGCCTTACAACGGGCTGGTGATGTGCGGGGTGCGGGGTCGCTGGATTCCCTCGATGGAGAAGGGGACGCCCATCCATCTGGCATCGCTGAAAGATTCCTTCTACCCGAAGGAACTCTATGCGAGAGCGCATGACTATGCTTACAACCGGCAGCGCGAGCTTATCCCAACCATCCGGTGGGACGAGATCGGCGAGCCGGAAACCGCCGACGAATTCCTGAAATATCTGCACGCGCGGAACAATCTTTTTGAAGACAACGAGGTGCACAACCTGGTGGAGAAGATGGGCGACGGCAACGCCATTTATCTCTCCTGCACCGGGCTGGAAAATCATCTGCGCCGCAACCTGATCTACCACGTGCCGACCATTCAGCCGGTGCGCTACGACGACGATCAGATCGGCACGATTGTCACGGAAAATATTATCGTCAACCTAAAGCCGGATTCGGAGCATGGCACGGTGGTGATGAAGCGCGGGAATGTGTTTAACAACAACATTGTTATTTGGGACACGGAACGGGGCACCGGAGTTTCCGTCGGGGGTTGGCCGCCCAACTTTTCTGAAATCAGTGAGCCGCTAAGCGCTTCACGCAACATTCTGGTGAACCTCAAAGCGAACAACCACGATCGCTTTCTGCATGTGAAGTCGGGTAAGTGGTACCAGCCGGAACGGTGGGAGATTGATTACAATCTTTACTGGCATCCGGAAATGAAGGATGGCGGTAACGTCTTGGCGAAGCGCAATCAGGATCTGCTGCCGGAAGGCCATGGAGTCGATGCACACAGCCGGGCGGGTGATCCGCTTTTCCAGGATTTGGAAAACTGGAACTTTACCCTCAAGCCGGATTCGCCAGCGCTGCAGATGGGGTTCCAACCGATCGATAGGTCGAAAATTGGACTGCTCTCCGATCCGGCCTTCTCGCGCATCGCCCGTGAAGGCGTGCTGCCGCAAAGCCATAGTTTCATCAACAGTCGTCCGAAGAATAGCTATATAGCAGAGACTGGTGAGAAGTAGATAGAGCGCTCTGACGTTGGCGTGTCGCCTAGAGGTTTGGACAGTAGTTCGTAAAATTTTGGTCTGGTAGAATAGCTTTAAATCAGACCAATTTGAGGGGCTCCGGGCGGTGAAAATAAAGCGTATACCTAAATCAGTAAATCGAGGTGCTCCAAGCGGTTTCGTGATCAGCTTGCTGGTACATGCCGCGGCCTTCACGCTGGCCGGGTTGCTGGTGGTATTTACGGTGCATCAGAAGGAAGAGAAAAAATTTGTTCCGCCTAAACCGGTCGACCGCCCGAAAATGAAGCTGAAAAAGCCGAAGGTGAAGGTAAAGAAAAGTGCCAAGCCGAAATCCACCACGCGTATTGTCACTAAAGTGAAGCGGGCAGATATGCCAGATATTCAACTGCCGGAAATGAGTGGTATGGGAGATGGACTGGGAGGGGGGCTCGGCGGATTTGAAATTATGCCGGATCTGGGTGAGCTGACCCTGCTGGGAAGCAGTCAGACCATTGGCAACGATTTAGAGGGCACGTTCTATGACTTTAACCGGGACCGCCGAGGCGGCTATATTTCCATGGATGGAGATAACTGGCAGCGGGGGGTTCATAATTTCATGCGCAGGGGGTGGAGATCATCCACGCTCTCGAAATACTACCGCGCCCCGAAGAAAATATATACCACGTGCCTGGTGATTCCTCCGGTACTCTCGTCCATTGCGCCCTCGGCGTTTGGCGATAAGGATGCTGCGGGGGTGTATTGGATGGTTCACTATAAGGGGCAGATTGCCCACAAAGAGGGCATTACATTTCGTTTCCGTGCCGTGGGTGATGGGTTCATTGGTGTACGGGTGAACGGTGAAATGGTCTTGGCGACGGAGTGGACCCATATCGATACCGGCCTCTCCAATATGGATGGAGCCATCACGGGTAACTTATGGGAATCGGATTCGGCGGATTCACGTAAATATGTCATGGGGAATTCCCGGGCCGTGGTTGGATCCTGGATCACGCTTACCCCTGGGGAAGCGCAGGATATCGATATCGCTATCGGAGATCAGGGGGGGCAGGCTGCAGCCATGCTGGCCGTTGAAGTGGAAGGGGTGGAGTATGAAAAAAACAGTCAGGGCGGTCCCATTCTTCCGGCTTTCAAAACGGCAAGGATCACGCGTGACCTTATGGATATCATCTATAAAGACCTGGTCGAAGATGAATTGTCGTTGACGATCGGCCCCGTGTTTAACGATTTCGGAGCGCCCGGTTCGGGGCCTGAACCCGGTTCGCCGAAGCCGGAAGAAACCGTTACGGCGGCAGACCCCGATCCGGCGAAAGGCGCCACCTCTGCGATGCGAACCTGGAACCTTTCTAATTCCAAACCGGTAGAGGCCGAGTTGGTCACGGTGATGGCCGGGCAGGCCGTGCTTAAGAATCAAAAAGGTAAAACGGTCAAAGTGCCCTTCGACCGTTTGAATGAAAAAGACCGTGAATTTATCGAGCTTTCCATCCCTCCCAAATTTGATATTAATTTTACAAAGAACAGCACGCAAAGACTCTTCAAAAGCAGGCAGGAACGGATTGAGCCGCGGCCTCCGCAAACACTCAGTAACTATGGCGTCAGGGTAAAGCAAACCGGTTCGGGTAAATATAACCATGAACTGCAGATTGAAATGTATGCCATCGGCAAGGAACGGCTGGGCGATCAATACATACTGCTGGATCGCCAGAAAACCGCTTTTACGCCAACCGTAGCGAATAAGCGATCTCATGAGTTCATCAGTGAGCGCACAGTGGTGCTCGACAACTATGAGGTGGATGCGGAACCCCGTGGCGAAAAATATGCCGGTTATCTGGTCACCATCACCGATAAACGCGGAAAAGTGATCGCTGTGGATACCTCCAGTCAATGGCTGGTCGACCATATCGAAAACCTGAAGAAACAGAAGGCTGGGAACTATATCGATAAGACCTGTAGCCGTGTCCTGCCTACCCGCCCGCCGAAAACCCGCTATTGATCTGAGTTGAGCGCACCTAGTGGATCCTCCAGTAGCCTAAAGCTGCTTTTCGAGATACTTTTAACATAGGAGAATATGAGGTGGTTATGAAGAGAGGTGTGTTGAGTGTACTGATCATGTTGTGTCCGGCCATTCTAGTCCTAGCGGAAGATCAACCGCCCACACCGGATCGGAGCGTGGTGTATAAAACGGTTGGGGATGTATCGCGGGCACTGCATATTTTCGAGCCCGAAGGCCATAATCCGGGCGACCGGGCGCCGGCGATTGTGTTTTTCCACGGGGGCGGGTGGAACGGCGGCGGTTATATGCAGTTTTCCGGACAGTGCGACTATCTGGCATCGCGCGGGATGGTGGCGATTACGGTGGAATATCGAACGGTAAAACGGTTCGGTACCACCCCGCAGGAATGCGTGAAGGATGCCAAATCTGCCATGCGCTGGGTGCGTGCGCATGCCGTTGAGTTGGGCATTGATCCCGATCGCCTGGCCGCGGCCGGCGGGTCGGCCGGCGGGCATCTGGCGGCGGCCACTGCGATGCTTGATGGATACAATGAAGCTGGAGAAGATACTTCGGTCAGCTGTGTTCCTAATGCCCTGGTGCTGTTTAATCCGGTGGCGGATAACGGCCCCGGTGGATTCGGTCACGACCGGGTGAAGGAATATTGGAAGGAATTTTCTCCGCTGCATAATATTCACAAAGACGCGCCGCCTACGATAATCCTGACCGGCTCAAAGGATACGGCGTTTAAACCCTCAAGCGCGAAGGCTTATAAGGAAAGGATGGAGGCGCTGGGGCTGCGTTGCGATCTTCATATTTATGAGGGGCAGCCACACGCGTTCTTCAACAGGGAACGCAGTGCAGCATTCTTCTATAAAACCTTGCTTGATGCGGATCGTTTTCTGGTTTCGCTCGGTTATCTTTCCGGGGAAGCTCCAACCCTTGGCGAGCTGCTGGGTAAGGGCGGCGGCCCGTCCATGTGAGCCGGCCTGCCCGAATCGTTCTGTATATCCGCATGTTTACCTAGAGAATCCTCCAGTAGTCCACTAGGGTGCGTTAAGGTAACTTGTACCTTTTGGAAAGTGGGATAACCAGTGAAGAACATAGTGGTATTGATTGCGGCGTTTTGGGTGTCGATTGCGTTCGGAGAAACGGGATCAAAGCCGAACGTGCTGTTTATTGCGGTGGATGACCTGAAGCCGTGGCTGGGATGTTACGGGCATCCGGTGGTGAAGACGCCTAATATGGATCGACTGGCGAAAGCGGGTACGGTTTTTCGGAATACGTATTGTCAGGTAGCACTCTGTGGTCCGAGCCGGATGAGTGTGCTGACCGGCCTGCGCCCGGATACGATCGGCATTTACAGCATGGGGTCAGGCTGGGAGGAACAGCAGATTAGCGCGGCTCGCAAACGCGTGCCGGGGCTGAAAACGATTCCGGAATATTTTAAAGAAAACGGCTATACGGCGCTTGGGTTCGGCAAGGTGTTTGATTCGAGGAATACGGATAAATATCAGGATCAACAAAGCTGGAGTGGCAAGCGGGGCGTATTGTGGGAATGGGATGAGTCGCTCTATCCGATAAAGCCGGTCGGAGGTGGGTATCAGGACCCAGCCACGCGGAAGATCGTTGAAGAGGCCCACAAAGAACTCAAACGCCGCAAACTCAACAAGCCTCAACGCACCGCCTTTTTATCGACGATTGAAGGCGCGCGCCCGGTCTGCGAAGCGCTGGATCTGCCGGACGAAGCGTATGCGGAGGGCAACGTCATGACGGCGCCCGCACTGAAGGTGATCCGGGAGCACGGTGAAAGCGGGAAGCCGTTTTTCCTGGCGGTGGGGTATTACAAACCGCACCTCCCGTTTGTGGCGCCGAAGAAATACTGGGACCTCTACTCGCCCGAAGATTTCGAACTGGAGCCGGTGCAGGCCTATCCGAAGGACGGGATCGCCTGTGCGGAAACGGACTACATCGAGGCGCGCGGTTTTCATCCCGTGCCGGAGCGGGGACCGATCTCCGAGGAACTGCAGCGTCACATGATGCATGGCTATGCCGCCTGCGTATCCTACGTCGATGCCCAGATCGGTAAATTGTTCCAGGCCCTGGAAGACGCGGGACTTGCGGGCAACACCATCATCTGCCTCTGGGGCGATCACGGGTTCCATCTCGGCGACAAGCAGGTCTGGGGCAAACATACCAACTATGAGCAGGCGACGCGTGCTCCACTGATTATTTCTTCTCCTTCGATTCCGCGCGGCGTAGTTGAAGATGAGGCTCTGGCGGAGCTCATAGACCTTTTCCCCACACTCTGCGAGCTGGCCGGGCTGGATACGCCTCAGCGACTGGACGGGGAGAGCCTGGTTGGCTTGATGCGCGGTCAGCGTACGGCGGACAACCCGGCGGCGGTTAGCCAGTACATGCGCTTTAAAATGGAAGGCGGCCCCGTGATGGGCTGGGCCATCCGCACATCCCGGTATCGATTCGTGGAGTGGCGCCGGGTTTTGAATGACGATGGCCGGGTTACATTTACAGGTGAAGTGGTCGGGCGTGAGTTGTATGACTATAAAACCGACCCGAACGAAACGCGGAATCTGGCCAGCTCCATTGAACATCGGGGCGTGCTCTCGGATATGGAAAAGGAATTTGACCGGGTGCTTCCGGATCTGCCTTTAAGGAGCCGGGAATGATGCGCCATGGGGTGAAATGTTTGCTGATGGTGATCGCTATCCTGACTGGATTCGGGATCGCCCGGGCAGAGAGAGAGCGGCCAAACATTATCTTTTTAATGCTCGATGAATGGGGTTATTTTGAGTCGGGACACATGGGGCACCGGGAGTTGTTGACGCCACGAATCGATAGGTTCGCGGAAGAGGGCATGCGGTTTACCAACGCCATGGCAGGCGCCCCTGTCTGCGGCCCGACGCGCTGTTCATTGCTGACGGGGCTGCATGCCGGGCATATGTCCGTGCGGGAAAACGATGGATTCACCCCGATCCGTGAAGACGAAGAAACGCTGGCGAGCATCTTGAAGAAACAGGGCTATGCGACGGGAGGCTTCGGAAAATGGGGGATTGGCGGACGGGGAACGTCCGGGGTGCCGGAACAACATGGATTTGATGTTTTCTTCGGGTATTATGACCAGGTTCATGCGCATACGTTTTATCCGGCTTATTTGATTCGTAACAGCGAAGAAGTTCCGTTGCCGGGCAATGACGGCCAGAGTTTTTACGACGGCGAAACCCATGCGCAGGACGTTATCTTTGAAGAGTCATTAAAATTCATTCGTACGAACAAGGAACAGCCTTTCTTCTGCTACCTGCCCTGGACGCCGCCACACGGGCTGTGGGGAATTGATCAGGACAATCCCTCCTGGCAGCTTTTCAAGGATCAACCCTGGACGGCCGGGCAACGAACGCCGAACGATGCGAAAGTTTATGCCGCGTTCATGCACATGGTGGATCGCCAGCTGGGCGAGATCATCGATCTCCTGAAGGAGCTCGGGATTGATGATAACACCGTGATTTTCCTGTGTGGTGATAATGGAGGGCAGGATTATTTTAAAACAGCTGAACGGCCGCATGGGTTTTTCGCACCCAACCTGAATCCCGAAACGGGCGAGCGGTTCCGTGCGGGTAAAGGCTCCCTGTATGAAGGCGGACTTAAGGTTCCTTTCCTGGTGCGGTGGCCGGGGAAAATCAAGTCGGGCGGCATTTCGGAACGGCTGAGCTATTTTCCGGATATCATGCCGACCTTGGCGGATATAGCCGGAGCAGCGTGTCCGGAAACGGACGGGCTGTCTTTGCTGCCTACCCTGCTGGGAAAAAAGGATTCCCGCGAGCACGAGTATCTGTACTGGGAATACAAGGATCAGAAAGCGGTGCGAGAGCAGAACTGGAAGGCGTATAAAAAAGGTGATCGCCCGTGGGAGTTGTATGACTTGAGTTGTGATGCCGGAGAAAATGAAACCGTCGCGAAAGTGCACCCTGATATCCTTTCCCGGTTGGCTGCTTTTGCGCAGGAAGCTCATGAGTCCCCACGATCTGGAATAATTTATAACAGGAAGTTAACGGACAAGGATCATCGTCAGGCGCCGCATAAGCATAACCGTGGCGAAAAATAATGTTGCAGGAAAATAGCTGTTGTTCGAACGGAAGAGAGTTATGAAAATGAACAAGATCGTTTTAACCGGAATGTGTGCTGTGATCACTTTGGGATCGCCAGGAAGCCTGGCTGCGAAACAGCGTCCGAATATTGTGGTGGTGTTGGCGGATGATGTCGGGCCGGGGGATATCGGGGTCTATCATCGTGAACGGACCGGAAAAAAGGAACTGATCCCGACGCCGAATATTGATCGCCTGATTTCGGAGGGCATGCGGTTTGATGATGCCCATTCCGCTGCTCCGCTCTGTGCACCGAGCCGCTTCGGGATGCTGACAGGCAGCTATTCCTATCGCAACTACAAGCCGTACGGTGTCTGGGCCACCTGGGACAAAACCGGGGTCTATCCGGAATTCACCACCAGTGCACGGATTATGAAAGCGGCAGGCTATGCCACATCCTTTTTCGGCAAGTCGGGCATGGGGGGCGATTTTAAGGTCGTTGATCCGGATACCAAGTTTTCCTGGGCGGAGCGGCATAAAAAATATGATCTGGCCGACCGCACCAACGGCCCGAATCAATGGGGCTTCGATTATTCCTTCGAACTGCCGGCCGGGATCCAGAACATGCCGTTTGCGTTTTATGAAAATGGTAAGTGGGTACCGCTGAAACCGGATTCCGAATGGAAAATGATCGGCCCGAAACAGAATGCGTATGATGTTTCCCGCAAGCACAATGATCTGACGCAGATCGGTGACTCCAACTGGGATCCTACCCTAGCCGGCCCGATGCTGGCGGAAAAGGCGCAGGCCTATATCGGGCGTCATACCGGAGAGAATCCGAAACAACCGTTCTTTATGTATTACTGCACGCAGGCGGTACATATTCCACACACGCCGCCTAAGGAGATCAACGGGGTGAAAATTGCAGGCACCACGACAGGGCCGCACGGCGATATGGTGAAAGAGCTTGATGTTCAGGTGGGCATGCTGGTGAAGTCGCTGAAAAACGCCGGGATCTATGACAACACACTGTTTATTTTTACTTCCGACAACGGCGGCCTTGCAGCCGATCCCGAAGCTGAAAAATTGGGGCATGATCCGACCAATGGCTGGAACGGCCTTAAAGGTGCGGTCAGGGAAGGCGGGCATCGCGTTCCGTTTGTAGCCGTATGGCCCGGAGAGATAGAAGCGGGAACACATTCTGCGGAAACCATCAGCGCGCTGGATGTGGTGGCAACGATTGCCGCGGTTGCCGGGCAGGAAATTACGAGGGAGCAAGTGATGGATTCAGTCAATCTGTTGCCGTTGCTTAAGCAGGAAAAGGGCGCGAAAGGTCATGCGGTCTTAGTGCATTATTCCCAGACCGGTACCGCGGCATTGCGACAGGATGAATGGAAGCTGCATGTGTATGGCAAGAACCTGAAAAACCTCAAGCCAAAGCACCTCTACAACCTGAAAACGAATCCGGGCGAAGATGAAGAGAAAGACCTGTTGAATAATCCGGAATATCGCGAGCGCGCGGAGCGGATGTTGCAGACCTTTAAAAAGTGTATCAAGAGCCCGACGGCCACCTTGTGAGCATGCACAATCATCCTGACCTCTAACTCGGTCGGCATGCCTGGATTCTGGCAGGGGTAGCGGCAGGGCGCGATGTGCTGCTTTAGCGCCGAACTGGAAGGCCAGCCTGACTAGACGATTCTGCATTTTAGCTTTCATCTGTAATGCATCTTACCTAGAGATTCCTCTAGTAGAAGTTTGCTGAGAGAGAGGATATCCTATGCCCTGAATTGAACAAATTTGGATCAACGGGTCTAAACATCGATGCTGTTGAAGTTGTGATAAGGACGGGATATGAAAACGCTGATTAAGATTACATTATTTGCAGGATTATCTTCTTTCGCGGGACTCGTTCATGCGGATGTGGTAACGAACTGGGTTGAAGATGCCTCGTTTGAGGGTTTGTCGGAATGGAATCATCCGAATGATGATACCTCCCCATGGTTCTCCTCAGGAGAAGGATCGAACAACAAAGGATGGGTGGCACGGGAACTGGCGATAACCAAAAGCGGTAGCCAGGCCCTGAAAATTACCACCTGGGCCGGCAATGCCGCCGCGATTCAGAACCTGGGGCTGACCCTTGATTCGAATACGGTTTATGAAATCAGTTTTGCCATGCGGCTGGACAACCTGTCGACCAACCCATCCCAGACGAATGACACCATTATCGGTGTCACGCTGGGCAGCAGCACGAATTACGGAGGATCGTATACATGGACGGGGAAGTCGATCTATGGACTGGCTCCTTCCGCAGCGGAGGTCTGGGAGACGATCACGCTTATCATCGACGGATCGGATGCGGAGCTGGTCGACAACCATGGGGAATATGTTCAGCTCACGCTCAAGAAATTCAACAATGCCAAGAACTCGGAATATGATGTTTTCATCGATGATGTATCGTTCGGGGAATACACGACCGCTCCGGCCCCGGCGGATCTGTTGCTGGGTTTTTACGGTTCACGATTGGCGAATCCCGATTTTCAGGTGTCGGGTGTTGACGGGAGCCTATTCTCCAGTGGTGCGGATGGAATCGGCCTTGATACATCGGCGGGATCATCCGACGGCACCTACGGCACGCTGCCCGGAGCCACCATTCTTCCGACCGGTTACAAGGTTCATATAGGCAATCTTGAAAACAACCGTCGGGTGGATGTTCAGATCCATAACACTTCCGGATCCCCCCTCCGGCTCGATTCACTCAGTTTCGACTATGGCCGCTGGTATGCCGATGGGCCGCAGGATATTGCCTTGAGCTATGCCTACGGCAACCTTGCAGGAATCACCAATGAAACCGTTCTTATGACAGAAACGAATGTGGGTGTTACCGGCAAATTTGGTGACTACAATGATTTTGACTTTTCCCTGACCAACCTGAGCGACAGGGTGCTGGCCGACGGCCAGAAGGCCACGTTTCGCCTTTCCATCGATAATGCGGTTGGAATCTGGGACAAAGGAGCATTCGACAACATTGCGATCTTTGGGGAAATCCTGACTGCATCCTACGAAACCTGGTTGACCGGCTATCCCGCCATGAGCGGCAGCCCGGACGCCGACCCGGATTATGACTTCGATGGCGATGGCTGGGATAACCTGATGGAATATGCCCTGGGCGGCAGCCCGGTGAACGGTTTCCGCGATGGCCATATCCCCGCCTCGGAGCTCTCGGGAGGCGCACTTGAATATGTCTATGCCCAGCGCACCGATGACTCAACGTTGAACTATTACCTGGAAACCAATGATGACCTTATTAGTGCTTCAGGTTGGACCAATTCCGGTTACACGGTCGTAGCCACCAACGAAACCGGCGGGCTGTTTGATTTTGTAACCAACTCGGTTCCAACCGCCGATCCGAGAAAGTTTATCCGGCTGAGGGTGGAATAGTCGATGAATCTAAAGAAAATCCTGATGCTGGCGATGTGTGCCGGGCCTGTTTTACAGGCACCGGCCGCAGTGTATGTGGTCGATGTGGATGCCGGTGTGCAAGAGCACGAAGTCACCAAAATGGCGATGGGTGCCGGGTTGGTCTATTCGTGGTATCCCGATTCCATGTTTGCCGATGGCGAAATGGCGCACATCATCCAGGACATTGGTCTGGGCGGGTTGCGCTGGCCGGGCGGCGCGGTGGTGACCTATTATCATTGGGACGACCTCAACGGGCAGGGGTGGCAGGATAACTGGAATCCATCGTACAACCCGGTAAGTGACTTGCCTCCGGAAAAGTTCCAGGACCTCGATGAATACCTGGCATTGATCGATGAAACAGGCGCAGAAATTATGCTGGGTGTCAACATGAGTTCGGGCATTGAATGGGATCGTGAAGCCGAAGCCATTGCGGAGGCAAGCAACCTGATGGTGTATGTCCAGAGCCAGGGCTATGATGTAAAATATATCTACTTCGACAACGAAAACTTTCAGGATGGAAACAACTATAACCGCGATGATGATAACGACGGGGAAGCCTGGACCCCAACCACCTATGCCCAGCAGTTTAATCTCTATGCAACCGCGGTGAAGGCCACCTTTCCCGATGCCAAGCTGATCGCCAACGCGCGCAACAGTGTGAGCGGAGCGGCTTTTCTCTCCGACATGCAGACCATGCTTTCCATTGCCGGAGCTAATATTGATTTTGTGGATGTGCACTATTACTGGTCGTGGGCCACCGCGACGTGGGATATCTGGAAATCACAAACACCAATGCTGCGTGGAGGCGGACAGACCTATAAGGAGTCCATAGAATATGCGAATAACCTTTTCGCTGCCGAGGGATACCCGCATGTGCGCACTGTCATTCTGGAGTGGAATATTGCGCCGGGACCGTGGGAAACCGACCCGGCCCACACCAAATTTAAAACGGCGCTGATGCAGTCCGAAATGCAATTACAGTTCCTGCAGGCCGGGCTGGATATCGGCATGCTATGGGCGCTGGATGTGCCTTCTGTCGATCCGACGAGCGATAAGCATGCGATCCATAATAACGACCCGAATGCGACAACACTCTGGATGTGGCTGTTTTCCAAGGCGGTCGGAAATACGGTGGTGCAGTCTTCTTCACCGGCAAGCGGCGTCTACATTTTCGCTGCCAAGGGCGATCAGGGGGAATTGCTCGTATGGCTTCTGAACAAGACCGACAACAACCACACCGTTGAGCTGAACATTTCGGGATACACCGTGAATAATGTCAGTGAAGCGTGGCGCTTCCACGACGAGGGCGACGGCAGGGGCGCGCTGATGACGATCGGCCTCTGGGAAGTCGCCGGGAAAAAGCGAACCACTCTCCGGGCCGACTCACTCAACATGATCGGATTCAACTATCCATCCAACACATTGCCTGAGCAGGTTGAAATTGAGGCCCGACTGGTCGAACCGGTTCCCGATGGTATTCTTGTGGCCTGGGATGGTTTATCCGGTTTGCCTGACCGTGCGGCGAACGGCATTTCCGGGGCTCTGTCCACGGGCGGGCTCTATGAGATTGACGACTCTGCAGGGTCAACCGACGGAACCTACGGGAGCACGTTTTCCGGAGCACCAACGGCATCGTCCGCCTTTGCCGTCCGGGCCACCAATGGATCGGATACGGTAGCGTTTTCCATTTCCAACGAAACTGGTGCGCCGCTGCGGCTGGATGCCGTGCATTTCGACTATTCTTCATGGTGGACGTCTTCCCCGAAGGATGTGACGCTGCTTTATTCATCGGGCGATCTGGCAACCGTAACAAATCATACACCGGTGAATTCTGTATCCGGACTTTCCAATACGGGGAAGGGTGGAAATTATCCCGACTTCGACTGGTCGCTGGCCGGTCTGGCTGACCGGGTGCTGGAGCACGGCGAAGAAGCGAACTTTATCCTGCAGGTTTCCAATGCCGCGGAAGATTGGGCAAACGGCGCATTCGACAATATTGCCATTTCCGGCGGAACGGTTTCCAATGCGACGGACACCGTTCTCCTGTCCTGGCGGGCGCAGACCGGAAAAAAATACACCGTCATGCAATCCGGTAATCTGCTTTCCAACGACTGGAATTCGGCCTCGTCGACTCTCATGGGACAGCCCGGCGACATGTCCGAACCCGCGGACCTGGAACTTCCCGGTTTTTACCGTCTGGACATTCAATAGCGGTATGTCGACAGTTACATTGATCATGCCGAAGGATTAGCTATGGTTAAGTTCTGGTGTAAGGTAGATTATTAACAATCTCTACTATTCAGGCTGGGGGCAGACGGATGTCGGGTAAACAGGAAGTTGGTTTCTTCGCGAAACATGCCAAGTCGAGTGCGGCGATGGTTAGTCTGGCAATTCACGCGGTGCTCATTGTGGTCGCGCTGTCGTTCGTGGCGGTGACTGTGATCCAGAAGTAAGAAAAGCGTTTGAGGCGAAACCCGTTAAACGTCCTAAAATGGCGCTGAAAAAGCTGCAGGTGCCTGTCAACATTAAGAAGAAGGCTTCGAAAAAGCCGAAACTGCGCAAACGCATTGTGGTGCAGCCCAAAATGAATTCGTCCATGCCGGAGATCGAGATTTTCGGCGTGAAGGGGAAAGGGGAAAAATATTTCTGATTCTGGACACCGGTAACCACATGCTCATTGATGAAATGGGTGGGATACCCGCCTACACGATCATCAAGAATGAAATGACTCGCATCGTCGAGGAGCTCCCGCCCACGGCATTGTTCAACGTCTGTGTTTTCCAGGGGGGCAGGTACATACGTTGTTCCCGGCCTTGGCGGCAGCCACCGATGGCAACGCGGCGAAGGCCAGGGGGTGGTTGGATCCGCTCAATTCCGCGGCCGACTCCGCGAAGTCGGGAAATTTTGGAGTCCAAACGCTGATACCGTCTTCGTATTGAGCAATTCCTGGGGGCATCCGCGCGTCGCGCTTGAAAAAATGCCGCCGCCGGAGGAATGGAAGGCGACTACCTCGGCCGGAAAGAAGTGGGTGGAAAACGTGGCCAAAGGAAGGGCGAAGCTCGCGGAGGAAAACGCCCGGCGCAAAGCCGCGGGGGAGCCGCCGAAGGTGATTTCCGGTGGAGAGTACGGCATTATCCGAACCTATTACGATGGCACGCAACGTCCGCCGGAGCCCGACTACTACTATTTCAAACCAAAGGACTTTCAAGAGGCTTTCGTTATGATGAAAGATGAGCATCGTCCGAAGGAAATCCAGACTACCAGCGGTCTGAAAAAGCAGAAACGGGGCAAGGTCGATTTCTCACTCAACGTGGTTCAGTTTATCCGGGTGGATGCCGAAGCGGATGAACGCTCCGCGGCCAACTTCAGCCAGCTGACCCAGCTTTGCAAAGGTCAGTATCAGACTGTCAAAGGCCTCGACGAAATCAAGAGCTACGTCGACTAACCATAGGACTGTCCTGTGATCCGCAGTTGCGGGGGATGCGAGAATAATAGGAGTCTTTGAAATGACACAGCACCCTGGCAGCAGGGCTCCTATCCATGTAAATATTTCCATAATCCGTTTCCGACATACCGAATCCAGATACTGTCGCTAGAGTATTTTCGGTTCTTTTGTCGCTCCAACGGGGCCGCCAGAAAGGCGGCGATACGTACCGTCGCGTGACCACGTTGATGCGGAACGCGACTCACAGTGGCAGGCATCCTGCCTGCCCTGCGCCGAGCAATAAATAAAACAGAAAATGCTCTAGCTGGACCGCAATACGTGTGCGGACTCCTGAAAGGCGTATGCGTCCTTTGGATCTGAAGGAAGCCGGACCAAAGGAAACGGATTACCTGCGGTGATGTGAAAGATCTCCTGTTCATGCGCCGCCGTTTCCATGCCTGGGAATCCTTTGTTTCAGGTCGGCCGAATGTAAATCTGACCTATTTCGCAGTATGAAAACACGGAAACCTGAGGAATCCGATCCCTTTTTACCGACCTAGAGATACCTCTAGGTGACAGCTGAGTTCGTGTTGCGTTATCTTATTAAAGTAATTGTTCGAAAAAGTAATTACATGGCGATGAAGGATTTGGTGAATACCATCCTGAATTAAGGTTTCCACAAGTTGTGGAAGAAAGTAACGCAAATAGGAGAGATGAGATGAAGAGAGGCATAATAGCACTATTAACAGCCGTATTCCTGGCCGGTATCGGAACCGCTCAGGCGGTCGATATGATTGCCGATGGATCGTTCGAAACGCATTCCGGTAATGAGCCGGAGATTACAAGCAGTCCCTGGTTTGCGGATTTAAACAGTGGTGGAACAAGAATTAACGGCACGGCGAGAACGGGATCGAATGCTGTGCAATGGCAATGGTACGGTCACATTTCTGAAATCGGTCAGACGTTGGCCCCAACCGCAACGGTTAAGGCCGGCGAAGATTATGAGCTGGATTTCTGGTATCGCCTCGGCGCTTATAATGCGGGCAAAGCGAATACGAATACGCTCGCTGTTTCTATTTATACCAGTGCGACGCATGGCGGACCTTACACGCTGGCTGCAACGAAGACGGGTATTGTTTTATCGGGGCCGGACCTTGTCTATCATAATTACACGCATACCTTCACCGCCGTGGATCTCGCCGCTGTTGTAGGCGAATACATGCAGGTGCGGATCGGTCAAACCTCGAATAATAACTTCTTTAAGCTTTGGATCGATGATGTATCCCTCGATGGTCCTCTGCCTGATGAAGGTTCGCTAGTTGTTAGTCCGGCGGAAGGCGTTGCTTTATTTCTAAGCGACGCGTCTGGCGTAGAGTCAAACGCGCTTGATCTTTCCTATAGTGCAGGCGGATTGGGATCCAATATGGTGGTCTCTTCCGTTTCCATTGTCGATGCAACCGGCCCCGGTTTCTCCGTGTCGCCGACCTCGCTTACCTTGACGACTCCAGAACCCGCCAGTGAGCAGGTGTGGGTTGAGTTTGACAATGGGGTAGGGGGACTTGCACCTAATGGAACGGCTTCTGCGAATGTTGAAATCATCTGGAACGACGCCAGTACCACCTCCAGTACCACCTCGACAGTCCCGGTCTCGGCAACGTTAAAGCCTTTTACCGATGATCAAATTATTGCGCTCTATGAACATGACGGAATTGGAGAAGGCGGAACGGGAGATGTTGTATTTCCCCTTGTTGATGCTGTAATGGCGGGGCTTGGATGGGTAAATACCAGTGGGGGTTCTTCTGACGGCACCTATGGAACGCTCAAAGGGAATGCAAATACGGCTCCAAGCTGTGCCGCTGTGGGGCCAGATGTTGATTGTACGGTATCGATTACCAATACGACCGGATATGATCTTACACTGGATTCATTGAATTTTGATGCTGCTAAATCGTGGGCAACTTCGTCATCGAACTTAACGGTTTCGCTTTCAGGCGACTTGGGCAGCGCAACGTTGACCAACATTGTTGGTCTGACGCAGATACTGTATGGTGATCTTGATGACTTTGATGTCGATTTGACCACGTTGGGCGACAATGTTCTGGCAAATGGTGAATCAGCCACCTTTACCTTTGATTTCTTTGGTCATACTGGTGGTGGTGGATCAGCCTTAGACAATATCCTGATTCTCGGAAGCGGCGTTGTACAGGCTGAACTACAGATGAATCCTTCTGCTGTGGGCCTGGAAATCGATGCTGATAATCAAAACGATTCGAGCAACGTAGAAATTTCGTATCTGGAGGGAAGCCAGGAGACCAATATCAATGTTTCCTCTATTTCCATTATTGAAGATTCCTCTTCCGGTGGATTCACTGTATCACCGGGATCACTCATTCTGAACAGTCCGGCACCTTCAAATCAACTGGTCAATGTGGCATATGACAATGGTTCTGCCAGTAGCCCGATTGCTGAGAACGAAGAGGCAACTGCCAATGTGCAGATCATCTGGAATGAAGTGGGTTCGGCTCTAGTCTCGACGTCAACCGTTCCTGTATCCGTGACCTACTATGGTATTACAGAGGATAACCTGCTTGCCGTGTGGCATGATAACTTTAGTGCGGGCGGAACAAGTCCGGAAATCTCGTTTACGGGAGTGGATGCCTTTATGCATGAATATACAGGTTGGCGTGCGGGCAATGCAGGCAGTACGGACGGCACCTACGGCACCGTGGCTTCAACCAACGTGGTGCTCTCAGCGGGTTCTGCTGCATTGAATGCCAACGGATCGGTTCTTGTGGCGCTCACAAACAACACCGGGAATATTCTTGATCTGGATTCGATCAACTTCGATGTCAGTGCGCTTTGGGAGGGACCGGAGGAATTCAGTTTGTCCATGGCAGGATCCCTTGGCAGTTCTAACCTGCTGGTGAATGCTGCAGCTCCTATATTAGATCAGATCGGCAACTGGGCTGACTATGATATTGAGCTGAACGGGTCTTTGCTGGATGGAGAATATGTTCAGTTCACATTCTCCTGGGCGGGTACAGGCGGCAGTTTGGGTCTGGATAACCTGGCGATCATCGGTGAGGGTTTTGCTCCGGCCGTATTGAGCCGGGTCAGTCAGTATCCCTGGGTCAGCATCGGTGTTTCCGGGCTGGATACCGGCACGAGCGAGTTTGTTGACCTGATGTTTGCAGCAGGTGACCTGAATACCAACGTAGTGATCACCGGTGTATCGGTCTCGAATACAACCCATCCGGGTGCATTGAGTGCTTCGGGTTCTTTCCCGGTTGAACTTCTTGTTCCGGATGTGACCAACAGTGCAATATTTGAGGTGGAGTTTGACAACACGGTTGCAAACCTCCCTGCCGGTAACTATGCCGAAGCCGTGGTGTCCGTTGAATGGACCGAAGCGGGGGGTACAACGCGCTTCTTTGAATTCTATGCCTATGGAACGCGCCCGACCGATATTCCGACCAACGGAGTAGTCGCACTGTTTGACACTGAATTCATGACGCCGGATGCATCGGTGAATGGTGTCCTCGGACGCTTTACAGAAGGCTGGGGTATCCAGTTGCATGGTTCCGGAAAAGGCCAGCAGTTTGGATCGTTGGATGGAACCTATGGTTCGCTGGCATCTCCGCCGGCATCCACCAATGATACAACGGCATGGCGTTTCCAGGGTGCAGACCCGGTTACGGTCTTGACGATCACGAACGGAACAACCGCCGCAATTGAACTCTCCACGTTCAACTTCGATATCGGCCGCTGGTATGGTGAGGATAATATTACCGGCTTTACGCTGGGTGTTTCCGGGGATGTGACCGCAAATCCGGCACTGTACTACAGCGCAACCATCCCAGAGCTCGGTTGGGGTGTGAATGTAGGTTACGGTGAGCATGCTGTCGATCTGGCGGCAGCGCTCGGCGATCATACACTGGGAGCAGGAGAGGTTATAATCTTCACCTTCACTCTCGATGCCATTCCGGAATCTTCGGAAAGTATCGGCGTATGGATTGATAACGTGGCCCTGCTGGGAAGCACGGATTACTATGGCGGCTGGGCGGCAGTCCACAGTGTTGGTGGAATGGGTGAAAACCCGGACGGTGACGCTATGGACAACCTGATGGAATACGCCACGGGTGGTGACCCGCTAAATCCTGACTCAGCAGCAACAATCTGGGCGGATGAAGAAGGCGACTGGTTGTACCACGTACATGCCGAGCGTCAGGATGATGACAGCCTGACCTACGATGTCGGTGCTAGCTCGAACCTGGTCTGGGATACAATACATCCTGACTTGGTTGAAGAGGTCGGCGCAACCACTGGCCCGGGCACCTTCAGAACCGTGACCAACCGAACGGAGATGGACCTGTCTTCGAAGTTCATCGCCCTTGAAGTTGAACAGTAAAAACCGCTGAGTGCGGTAAAACAAAATACCTGCCTTGCGCTCTCCTCCGCAAGGCAGGTTTTGCTGTTTAATTAAATTGATGGGATTCGATATGAGACTTATGGAAAAATCAGCTCAGATTGCAGGAATTACTGTTTGTTTGCTGTTTTCTCCTTTTCTTGTGTCAGCCCAGCAAACCACTTTTCAGCCATTCAATACACAGGGCGATAACCTGATCCATGTCACCACCGCCGATTTTGATGCGGTGGGCGCGAAGGACTATGTGGTCGGCATGAGCATTGAAGGCAAGGTGATGGCTTTTCAGCGGCCGGATCTGATTGTGGATCCGGCTTCCGCCACCAACCGGCTGTGGGAATACCAGACGCCGTGCTCGTTCAATATTATGATCGATGCGGGCGACGCAGTAACCAACAGCCCCGGTGATGAAATTCTGATTCCCGGAACGGATGGCCATTTGCGGATTGTTTCCTCCTCAGGTGCGCTGCTTCAAGATTGGACGATCAGTGCGGGTGTGCTCTATTGTGTTGATGTCGGCATTACCACTGGCGGCGCAACGCGCATTATTGCCGGTGGAGCGGATGGACATATCTATATCCTCGATGAAAACGGCATCGTTCTTTCAAATAGCCGTCCTGCATCCTGGGGCGTCATTCGCCGCGTAGTTGTGGGGAACTATGATGGCATTGGTGGCGATGAGGTTATCGCGTTTTATGACAACAACGCTTTTTCCGGCGGGAACAGTTTAACGGTTATCGATCTCGATACGCTGGCCCAACCGGCGTATTGGGGGGCGACCGGGCTGGTCGTCAATGATGTGCAACAGAGTATGGGCTGGACGGACAAACAGCTGCCGCATGCATACGATATGGACGGCGACGGCGACGATGAGCTGGTCGGCCATTGGGGCGTGCTGCACCCGGAAAACGGGGCGGGTACCCACGTGCTGTCAACGATGCTGACCACGGGCGAGCGGTTGCGGAAAAAGGAAGAGTATACGGATGTCTATGATGAAACGGATACCGGAAAGTATCTTCTTCAACAGGGGGTGCCGGGAAACTTCAGGGACTGGAGCGCATGGCCCGGGCCGGAAATGTTTACCCTCTACGGGGACGATCTCTACCTGGTGGATTATGACCTGACCGAAAGTGCCAACAACCGGTTCCGCGTGAAGGACTATGGCTATGCCCATACATTGTATCATTTTACCGACGGCACGCGTCTGGAAAGCCGCTCCGGCGGTCTCGATAAAATGGTGCTGGCCGGCCCTCCGAACGGCGACGACCATTTTTATGTGGTGGGATTTAATTCCAATGATTGGAAAAGTCAGGCCAAGACCATCGACGGCAACGGCGTGCTGGGAACGGTACGCGATTCGCTGGATGATCTCGAAGCGGATATCGATACATTTTCCGGAACGGTGGCGCAGGCTGGAAATCCCATCTGGTACATCGATTATTTTGCCAGCTGGCTGGGAACCTGGGATAAAACAGATCCTGGGCAGGTGGCAAGCCGTGCAGATGGCGTGGTTGCGGCAATGGATAGTTGGACGGATGATTTATTCGGAACCGGCTACGAACCTCAGCGTGTCTATCTGACCGCCAGTCTTTCTCCGGCGGCGAACGGGACGACCGTGCAGCCCGCGGCCACAAACGGGCTGGAAAATGTTGCGGCCGCACTGGCGCAGCGCGGAGCCCACTTCTGCCTGAATATTGGTAAAGGCCCCAACCTCTATATCGACCCCGACCACCTGGCCGATATTTTTGAAGCCTCCATCTATGACGGGCATTGCTATATGATGGCGCGTACCAAAGAGCTTTCCGAAGCGCACGACATCGATTCCTATAAACCGCACATGGATGCCGTCATCGCTCGGGCCGCCAGCCTGGGCGTTGCACCGCCGAAAATTATGATTTGCACGAAAGGCGCCGTCTTTTCGACCATGACACCGACGCAGGCCTCGACCTATTTTCCGGCTTATAAAGATGTCTTTGTTCCGGGGGTGGAAAACTCCAACGTTAGCGATCTGGACTGGAGTTTTGCGGAGCGCGCCGGCCTATGGCTTAACGGCGATGTGGAGAGCTGGGGATGCAATTCGATCGGCGACAACCTGACACCTAATCGAGTGACGGAATTCGGCGGCATGCGCAACGGTCACGTCGTTCTGCGTCATCTGCTCTCGCAATATGCCCTCGGCGCGGATGTCTACCGCATCACATCAATCCAGGGCAAAACGAATCCTCTTTATGAACGCGATGGAACCGGCCCGGAATACAGCAGCGCCTACCGGCAGGGCATCTTTAATTTCCTGAAGCTGGTCGAGGCGGGGATCTACCCCAACACCCCGCACCGCAGTCAGCTCAAGGGGGTTTCACCCGTGGCGGCTGCATTGTATCAGCCGAACTATACCCGCCTGCGGCAGTTGACCTATAATCACAACTACAAAGATTACGCTGCTCCGACGCAGGATTATGTGATCAACCATCTGGCCTGCTGGGAAGCCTACAGGGATGTGCCCGATGTCGACCTGACCGCCATCATGCTCAATAACACGCGCCGCTGGGAAAACCTGCTGCCCACTTCGCCCTGCGGCTTTGTGCCGGTTATTCCTTACGCCGACCGAGCCGAACTTGAATCGAATACCTGGTGCAACCGCGCCTTCCAAACCGATGGCGATAGCTGGGATGAATTTGGAAGTCTGATGATCGCCCGCGATACGATTACCGCCGAGCTGGTTGCCCAACGTACCAACATGCTTTTTTATACGGATGGAGAATGCTTCTGGCAGGTGACTGAAAATCAGGCTGATCCTGATACTCTGTTCGTGGTGCTTATGGATTCAAATACCCTCACGCCGACAGATCGGACGGTTCAGTTTACAAAAGGAGCGGCGACCGGGGCCTGGCTGGTGTATGACCAGTTTGGCTCGCAAACTGAACCTATGGCGATGCTGGGTACGGCCGGCGAAAGTGTGGAAGTGAATATTCCTGCGGGTTCGGTCCGTATGTTGGTGCTCAAGAAGCTACAGCCGATCACCTCATCCGTGCTTGGTATTGCATGGGATGGGAAGGAAGCTCCGGCTTTGTCTATCTATGGCGTGAACGGTGTGATTACTCCGAGTGGCCGAGGTATCGATGGAAACGCCTCCTCGAATGATGGAACGTTTGGCGATGCCTATAGCGGCGCCGTATCCGGAAACGGTGCGTACAAAGTGACTGGGGCGGAGCATAACGGCAATAGAAGCCGGATCAGTGTGGCGATCACGAACGGAACCGGAGCGGCCGTTCAGCTTGAATCACTTTTGTTCGATTACAGCCGCTGGTATAGTGATTCGCCGACGAATATTTCCGTCAGCTATCTGTCCGGCGATCTTGCAGCAACCAATAACACCCTGCTGGCAACCTTCACGAGTTCAGATATACTGGGCAAGACTGCGGATTATGATGATTTCAACGTCGCAGTGACCAACCTGCCTGATTTCACGCTGGGGCATGCGGAACACGCTGTATTCCGTTTGGAAGCATCAGGAGCCATTGGTTCGAGCACGAGCGGCGCTTTCGATAATGTGGGACTGGTTATAGCAGGCGCATCTGGCTACGACGCATGGGCCGCGAGTTTTGGACTTTATTTTTCCAATGCCTGGAAAACCGCCGACCTCGAACCCGATGGTTTGGATAACTGGACCGAGTATGTCTTCGGCGGAAATCCGACCAACAACGATGCATCCGCCATTCTTCCAGCCTTTGGAATCGAGGGAGGATGGATGGATTACATTTATCGCCGCAGAAGCGACTACCTCGCTCGTGGGTTGAACTACACGGTTGAGGTCACCACCAACCTCGTTTCCGGAACATGGAGCTCCTCCGGTGTGATCGACGTCGGTCATGGTTCTGTTGATGCGGAAATGGATTCGGTCACCAACCGGGTCTCCACGGACGAAGAGCCGGAACAGTTCATTCGTCTGCAGGTTTCGGAATAAACACCCGGCGGGTCTTTACAGGAGAGCGACTGGAGGTTTCAACAGTAGCTTATTGCAGGACTCCTGTTGTATAGTGCTTCTTTACACAATCCGATCTATGCGGATGGTATTGAAACGGGATGGGTTCGTGAATAACGCAAGGTTGAATGACGGGAGCGATCTGTGGATAACGACGTACGGAAAATAAGCCGCGGCCAGTTTGTGGGGTTGGTTGGAGCGGGTTCATTGGGCTTGTTGATGGGCTGCCGAAGTGTCCGACACGAAGCGACTGACTCATCCGAGTTTCTTTTTCTGGAAGCGGAAGCCTTTTCGGCATTGGGTGGCTGGGAGTTGGATCAGCAGTCGATGGATCAGATGGGCTCTCCATATTTATTGGCCCATGGACTCGGCGTGCCGGTGAAAGATGCCGAAACGAGCGTTCGCTTTCCTTCCGCCGGACGCTATCGCGTCTGGGTGCGCACCCGCGACTGGGTTGCTCCGTGGAACGCACCGGGTGCACCCGGGAAATTCCAGCTTCTGGTCGACGGCGAACCGCTCGCGGAAACTTTCGGCACCCGGAATGCGGAGTGGCATTGGCACGATGGCGGTACTGTTGATGTGCCGCGCGAGGCGAATATCGCGCTGCATGATCTTACGGGCTTTGAAGGGCGGTGCGAAGCCATCCTGTTTTGCAAGGATCTGGAATTTGAACCCGTTCATGACGTTGACGCATTAACCGCTTTCCGGCGAAAGCTGTTGGGCCTGCCTGAAAAGCCGGAGGATGGTGGTGAATACGATTTAGTAGTGACCGGCGGCGGGCTTGCTGGAACCTGCGCGGCGATCTCGGCCGCCAGGCAGGGGCTGAAGGTTGCCCTGGTTCAGGATCGGCCGGTACTGGGTGGTAATGGCAGTTCCGAAGTACGCGTCTGGCCGGAAGGCCATACCAACAAAGAGCCCTATCCGCGGATCGGCGATGTGGTGAACGAGATTCTACCTCCGATTCAGAAGCAGAAGGGGCAGGTGCTGAATGGCGTCGATTCGCGGTATTACGACGATGAACGCAAACAGATGGTCGTAGAGGCCGAACCGAACATTACCTTGTTCCTGGATCACCGCGCCACCGACGTGGAAACGAAGGGTGACGTCCTTCAGGCGATCATAGTTCAAAGCACACGGACTGCCCGTCAGAAGCGGTTGAGCGGAACGTGGTTCGCGGATTGCACAGGTGACGCGGTGGTTGGTTACAAAGCCGGCGCGGACTATGAATACGAGGTCGAGCAGTTGATGGGCAGCTCAAACCTTTTTAATGTATTGGATGCCTCGAAAGAAGAGGACGTGCTGGGATGCGAGTGTAAGGACAAGGCCGCGCTGACGACAAAATATGAACAGGGGGAATACGAACAGCCGTTTCCTCGCTGCCCCTGGGCGCTCGATCTTTCCGAAAAACCGTTTCCCGGACGCAAAGGCGTGAAGACGTTTAATCGCGAGGGGCTCAATGCATTCGCCAATATGTGGTATTGGGAAAGTGGGTTTGAAAAGGATCAGGTCGAGGATATCGAGCGTATTCGCGACCATAACTTCCGGGCGATGTATGGCGCGTGGGATGTGATAAAAAACGTGGACGGCATGTATCCGAATCACCGGTTGGGCTGGTCTGCATTCATCGCCGGCAAACGCGAGTCGCGGCGCCTGATGGGGGATGTGGTGCTGGACGCGGAGGATTTTAAAAAGCAGCGGGACTTCGAGGATGCCGCGTTTCCCTGCTCCTGGCATGTTGACCTTCACTTCCCGAACAAGGCCTATCAGCAGGGTTTCGAGGGCAAGGAATTCGTATCGGATTTCACGCGCGGTAAGGAGTATAAATATGGCGGTCTCTATTGGGCGCCGTATCGCACGCTCTACAGCCGCAACATCAGCAACCTGTTCATGGCCGGCCGCGACATCAGCGTCACTAAATCCGGCCTGGGGCCGGTGCGCGTTATGAAAACCTGCGGCATGATGGGCGAGGTCGTTGGTTTGGCCGCGGGCATCTGCAAACAACATGCCTGCCCGCCGCGCGCAGTATATACCGACCACCTTGAAGAACTCAAAGCGCTCATGCGTCAAGGAGCCGGCATGCGCGGCTGATTCCATTAATGCAGAAATCGATTCGGTCACCAACCGCGTTTCGACGGAAGGGCAATCTGAACAGTTTATCCGCCTGCGGGTGGAATGAGGTGTTCAGAGGGCTTCGGTCATGAATTCAGCTGGATGAATGACGGTAGTTTGCTTTTTTAACAGATAGTGCTCTTCGACGGGGGCCAACACAAAGGAGTGCTCAGGTTGCACATCGTTCACCAGTTCTGAAAAACCGCGTTGAAGTTTTGGAGCTTTGGAGATTTTGAATTCGAAAAAGAGCGTGCGTGCTCCTTTTTGCATGACGAGATCCACTTCTGCTCCGTTGCTTGTGCGCAGGAAGGAGGGGTGCCAGCCCGGCAGTTTCGCAATGACGTGTTCGACGCAGAATCCCTCCCAGCTTGAACCCATTGAGGGGTGAGCCAGCAGGTGGTCAAAATCATCGATATCCAGTAGGGCATGAAGGATGCCGCTGTCGCGCAGGTAGAGCTTTGGCGTCCTGGCCAGACGTTTTTTAATATTCACCTCTGTGGGATGAAGCAGTCGAATCATAAAGGTCTGTTCCAGCAGCATCAGGTATTTTTTCAATGTAGGAATCGATAGATCCATTAACCCGGCCAGCTTACTGTAGTTGATCGTCTGGCCATGGTAATGCGCAAGCAACCGCCAGAGTCTTCCCATCACCGCAGCGGGTATGTTGAATCCTAACTGCGGAATATCCCGCTCGAGAAAGGTTTGGATAAAATCGTTCCGCCAGGCCTGGCTGGATTCGTCATCAAGAGCAAGCAGGCTGTCGGGGAACCCACCTCTCGCCCACAGGTTTTGCCATCGATTTTCCTCGCCGATTTCATCCAGTTGGAAGGGCGAAAGGGAGAGGTAGGTAATCCGCCCTGCCAGCGTCTCGCTGCTTTGTCGGATAAGATCGCGGGAGGCCGAACCCAGAATCAGGAATCGTCCAGCTCGGCGGTCCCTGTCGATTTCTGAACGAAGGTCGGAAAAGAGTTCCGGTAGAAGCTGAATTTCGTCGAGGCAGATTAGTTTGTCTCGATGTTGTTCAATGAACAGCTCTGGTTCCGTCAGTTTATTTCGATCAGCCCGGTTCTGAAGATCCAGATAGATGGAGCCGGTATGCTTCAGGAACTGTTTGACCAATGTTGACTTCCCGCATTGGCGCGGGCCAAGAATGGCTATTGCGGGTGCACGGCTTAATGCTTTTTTTAAATCAGATTCCAGCTTCCTGTCGTAGTATCTTTCCATAATGAAACCCTCGTTGAGTTCTTGGGTAAGCTATACCGATTGGGTTGATAGTCAATATTATAACCATGTAAATTGCTAAATACAGTTTATGATATGCATGGATGTTTGGGTTGGTTGTGTTTCTAATCTCTGGAATTTGTTACCACCGAAAGGCCTCTATTCTTCGGAACTTCGAAATCGGCGGCAAGCGGTGAGGCTGTCACGGCTCTCCCGCCGTCGCTCTGCGAGCTATGGCGGACAAGATCGTCCTGTCATTTAATCATCCTTTCGATTTGATCCGCATCTGCGCGAGTCGATCATTCACAGTTTCCCTTACCTGGAGCTTACTACTATAGACGGACTGATGAGGATCGGGGTATAGTCATTCCTGAATGGGGGATGAACCCTATGTGGAATGATTGGGGATAATGAATCGACGGTGGATCAGGATAGGTTTTGCAGGATGGCTGGCAGCCTGGGCCGGGCAGGCATGTGCCCAGTCGGTGGATCCGCATAATCCAGAGGAGTGGCGGGCCATGCAGGCGGCGGAAGAGCGAGTTCTTTCGAACTGGCTGCCGACGCGCATCCGGCAGTTGGAAGAGGAGCGTGCGGAATTGCAGCGGAACATCGCGTTGCTGCCGCAGCATGCACCGAAACGGCTGCCGGAACGCCTGGGTTATCATTCCATTCCTCTTAGCGGGCCGGAAGGCGTTGCGGGGGAGGCGAACCAGGTGGTTGAGGTTCAGTTTGACTTTGACCCCTGGCTGGGCGCGATTGCATTCGTTCCCACGCTGGTGCCGGGGGAGGAGGGGAGCTATGCCTTTCCAAAACGGTTTAAGATTGAGGTGATCGATCGGAAGCCCGGTTGGAAGAATAAACAATGGGTTGTTTCTCCGCCGCCCTATGAATGGGTGGAAGTCGTCAACTGGATGGATGAGGATTTTCCTGATCCTGGCCCATACCCTGTTTTCTTCAACATGGGGGATCAGCGGGCACATCAACTTCGGTTAACCGTGGCAGGCGATGCGGCGGGGCCTGACGTAGACTATCATGCGCTGGGGGAAATGTATCTTTTCAATAAGAAGGCTCGGCAGAGTCAGTTGGAATCGAACATGATGGTTTGGAAGAGGGGGGCCTCTATCAACATGTTCGACGGATTGTTCAAGCCGCCCTTGTGGGATAAAAGTTATTTGTATGACGGTGTTTCGGGCATGGGTCTTCCGTTGAGTGAGGCGACTTTCGAAAAGGACGATTTTATGGTGTCCTGGGGCGTCGGTAACGGTGTTGAAGAGCCGGTACGGATTATACTGGATCTGGGCGAAGAACGTCAGGTTGGACGTATTCAATTGTGGCCTTCGGAAGCGCCGTACGGAATGTCGATCCCGTTGTTTGGTTTTCCCGGCAAGATTACGATGGAGCTTTCTGCCCATAGTGATTTCAGCGAGTCGAGCGTCTATACGAACCTTCGCGAATGGCTGCATCAAGACAACCTGCTGAGTGTTCATGCCGGCAGTAAGCGGAAGGTTAGATACATTCGTCTAACACTCGAAGATCTCGCGCAATACAAGGGGGAGACCATACTGGGATTGGGAGAGATTATGGTTACCGCCCTAGAGGGGAGAGAGGTCCTGATTACCGGCGTCGAAGAGGGAAGATCGATAGCGTGTGCGGTTTCGGGTTCCGGGCTTCCGCAGGCCGGGTTGGATCAGCTCCATCGGTTGGTGGATGGGTGCAGCCGGAATCGCCGGATTCTACGCGAGGTGGAATGGATTCGAGGATTGGCCGTGCGCCGTCCGCTGGACAGGCGTCTGGCGGAGGTGGAGCAGGAGTTGGACGCTGCGCGGGATGCCTGGACGGCATTTAAACTGCGGGGCAGTATTTGGGGTGGGGGGCTGCTTGGCGTCGGGCTGTTGTCCGCCATGGGGCTGCAGCGCCTGCAGCGGAGAAAGGTGCTAAAGAACCTGAAGACGCGCATCATGCGTGACCTGCACGATGATGTGGGCGGCGGTCTGGGCGGGATTGCCCTGAAGGCCGGCGTGCTGGAGGGCATGGTTGCGGATGAAACGGTGAAGCGGGAGCTTGGTGATGTAACGCTGATGGCCCGTGAAACCGGCGCCTCCCTGCGGGAAGTGGTCTGGATGCTGGATCAGCAGAGGATTCTGCTGCCTGCATTGATTGACAAACTGGTGGAACGGGCGGAACGGGTGCTGCATGGCGTACAGCTTTCCGTTGAGCGCTCGCCGGAGTTGCCGGCGTTGGATGTGTCGCTGACCTGTAAACGGCATATAATCATGTTTTTCAAGGAAGCGGTGAATAATTGTGCCCGTCATGCAGAAGCGACTCACGTGACCGTATCCATTCAGGTTGAGAAGGATCGTTTTCTGCGGGTGAGTGTGCAGGATGACGGGAGTGGATTCGATACCGCCGTAAAACCCACAGGCTGGGGATTGGGTAACATGAAGAAGCGGGCGGAGGAGCTGCGTGGGGAGTGGGAGCTCACTTCGGCTCCGGGTCAAGGAACGTTGGTTCTTTTGAAGATGCCTTTGGGTGTCCTTTCGAGGGAGCCGACCAGAGCATACAAAACCTCCAACTGAGGTTACGTTGCAACCAACAGATGAAAGATGAAGGATGAAAAAGGAACTCAGACGGCGTTGGCCTTTTTAGAAAAAGGCGTCGCAGACCCGGTTTCATAGTTCATCTTTCATACATCATATTTTAACCGAACGGAGTGAAGATGGTGCCCATCACGTTATGGATTGTTGAAGACGACAGCAGTTATCGCCGGTCGCTGCAGTTTATGCTGAGCCAGGAACCCAAAATTACCTGCGCGCGCGCATTTTCCTCCTGTATTGAATTTCTGGAGGCGCTTAAGAGCGAGGAGGAACTGCCGGATCTGGTGCTGATGGATCTGGGGCTGCCGGAAATGAGCGGGATTGAAGGCATTGAGAAACTGCTGGAAGCAGAGCCCGATATTACCGTGCTGGTATTGACGACTTTCGCGGATAAGCAAAAAGTACTCGATGCGCTGGATGCCGGTGCGGACGGCTATCTGCTTAAAACGGCCGCCGGGCCGGAAATCATCAAGGGCATCCAGGATGTTTTTACGGGACAGTCCATTCTCAGCCCAAAGGTGGCGAAATTAGCACTCGAAGAGATTCGAAAGCCGGTGCCGGTGGATACGTTCAACCTGACGGATCGGGAGATTGAAGTGCTGGAAGAACTGGCCAAGGATCTGACGAGCAAGGAAATCGCCGGCAACCTGAGCATCACCCCGCGCACGGTCACGAACCATCTCACCAACATCTATGCAAAGCTGCAGGTGCCCTCCCAGACCGGTGCAGTGGCCAAGGCCCTGCGGTCGGGGATTATCTAGAGCGGCGTTGCCGCTCCAGTTGATGGTTATCGGTTATTTGTTATTAGGTATGGTTTCAGTCCGCCCTCCAGCGTGTCGGTGGATTATTTAAGCAAGCGTTCAGGCATGAGTAAGTTTTGCGCTGATCAGACGGTTTAGGCTGATATGCTCTTCGGCGGCTTCTGTTGCCAGGTGGCGGTGGACTTCCGGCGGAATACGAACCATGAATTTCCCGCTGAACTTACGGGTTGCCAGCGGTTCGGGAATCTTCTCGCTATTCCCCATCATGTCCGCAACCACTTCGGCCACGGTCTTACGGATGCCGCGCAACGCGCCTTCGGGGGTGGGGGCAAGCCAGCTTAGGCTTGGGAATTCGCTGCAAAGCGCAATGTGTTCCTGATCTTCTTCCGACCAGAGAACGCGGTAGGTGTAATGATCTGCTTTAGTTACTTTCATGGTTCAGCCTCTCTATTGCTTTTAAAACCTGTTTGACCTGATAGGCCTTTGCTTTTCCTTTGTTGTTCTGGATGTTCACGCGAGGATCGCCCTGCCACGGCGTCTTGTAGACCCGGTGGCTGCTTCCCTGTTGCCGTGCTGGTCCAAAATATGATTCGCATACCTTGCACAGCTCGGGAAAGCGTATGTTTTGCGGGCTGTCCGCCATCTTCTTCAGGATGTCGTCTATGGTTGCCATGGCTTGTATAGTATCACTAATGATACTTTATTCAAGCGTGTAGGTTGACGATTTTGAAAGGAAAGGCTCCTTGCAATTTCCGAACGATGTCGTGGCACTTCTCTGAGTCCAAGATGTCCTGTCATTCATCAAATAACCAATAACTATTAACGAATAACCGCCTCGTAAACCCGGAGGGTTTAAAGAGGCTTCCCCACCTAGAGATTAGTACTATAGATCGCACGGATGGATTTCCGATATCTTATTTCCTATGCATTGATATAAGCACGCAAGGGATCTGTAAGCCCATCGTCAAAAGACGTTGCACGGTCGGATGCGAGATTTGCAGCGGTCAACGTTTAGTGAGGAATTGGCCTCGCGTAGAAAAGGAGAACAGGAAATGAAGAAAAGATTATACACCACGATGATCGCGGGGGCCGTGGCGATAACCACCTCGGCCAGTATTGTGGTCTACCAGGAAGACTTCGAGGACGATACCATCGGCAACGCTCCGGTGATCAGCGGAGCGGACATCGGCGCGGGCGGATACTCGGCCCCGGTAGGCAATCTATCGGTGGGAGCCAATCCCGATGCAAGCGGCAACACGTCGAGTAAGGTCCTTCTCCACGCGGCGGGCGAAGCCGCCGGCTTCAATGAGATTGTGGTCGATTTCGGTGCCGCCTACGACATGGATGGAGCCACGGTTCAGTTCGATTTCTGGATCTCAGGCAGTGGGGGAGCTCAAGACGGTGCGCGTGGCTTCTTTTGGAACTCCACGGAGGCAGCAGGTACCCTTTTTAACCGGTTCGATGGCAATAGCACGGCTGCCAAGATAGCCGGAGGTTCTGTTGGCAGCCATCATGGTAATGGCATTTGGCAACGCTTCACCGTATCCTATTCCCTCGTTGAAGGGGAAACCAATCTCTATGATGTCGATTGGGGCATCGAGGATCTCGAAGGAGCCGGAGGAACGCTTTCAGGCTCGAAACAGGGTACGCATGCCAACTGGGCTGGTGGACAGGCCTCTGAATTTAAAATCCAGTTAGTCGATCAAACTTCGGGAGCGGACATCGGCGTGGCCATGGATAATTTCCAGGTGTCGGTTATTCCTGAACCGGCAACCTTAGGGTTGGTGTCTGCTTTTGGTGGAGTACTCCTGTTTTTCCGTCGCAGGTTTATGATTTAAGGCTCTCATCAGGAGAGCGGTTTCAATCAGGCCGGAAAGGTTTTTCCACCTTTCCGGTCCACATTCTTAATGGGGATTTTCCGAAAACGCCAAGTATCATGGACTATAAGATGATGAATAAAAACGCACTGTTCCTGCTGGCTGTCATGGCCGTGCTGCCTGCTGCACATGCGGGTACCATTGTTTATCAGGATGACTTTGAGGACGACACGATAGGCAATGCTCCGTTGATCAGTGGATCGAACATCGGCGCGGGCGGGTATTCGGCCCCGGTAGGCAACCTATCGGTGGGAGCCAATCCCGATGCAAGCGGCAACACGTCGAGTAAGATCCTTCTCCACGCGGTGGGCGAAGCCGCCGGCTTCAATGAGATTGTGGTCGATTTCGGCGCCGCCTACGACATGGATGGAGCCACGGTTCAGTTCGATTTCCGGATCTCAGGCGATGGGGGAGGAGTTCAAGATGGTGCCCGTGGCTTCTTCTATAACTCGACGGAGGGGAAAGGCACCCTGTTCAATCGGTTCGACAGTGAAGACTCGGATGTCAAGATCGCCGGAGGTGTTGTTGGAAGCCATCATGGCGGTGGCGTTTGGCAACGGTTTACGGCATCCTATTCCCTCGTTGAAGGGGAAACCGATCTCTATGATGTCGATTGGGGCATCGAGGATCTCGAAGGAACCGGAGGAACGCTTTCAGGTTCGAAACAGGGTACGCATGCCAACTGGGCCGGCGGAAAGGCCTCTGAATTTAAAGTCCAGTTAGTCGATCAAACTTCGGGAGCGGACATCGGCGTGGCCCTGGATAATTTCCAGATTTCCGTGGAGACGGGATCCACCACCCCCTTGCCTATAATCAGCTCATTCGCCGCAGTGCCGCCCGTGCTCTACACCACCAATGGAACGACCGCTCTCTCTTGGAATACGGTGCATGCCGACTATCTTGAAATCGACCAGGGCATCGGCGAGGTGACGGGACTGAACAGTACCAACGTGAGCCCGAGTGAAACCACGACCTATTCGCTGATCGCCACCAACAGCGAGGGCAGCGTTACCTCAAGCGTTACTGTCACCGTTCAGTCGCAGGTGTTCGATGCCTTCGCACCGCGCCCGAACATTCTTTATTTCTACGTCGACGACATGGGCTGGGGGGCGATCGGTCCGAACGGGCAGGATGCCCGCCGCGCCGCCGGCCTGGCATCGGTTAAAACCCCGAACATCGATTCCCTGGCCGAAGCCGGCGTCAATTTCCAGCGTGCCTACGGCTGCAACTTCTGTTCCCCCGCCCGTTCCTCGCTGATGACCGGCTTCCACCAGGGGCACACCTGGGCCGACCGCAACGATCCGGATAACGCGAAAAAGGCCATGCGCGCGGATGACGTCACCGTCGGTTCCGCGCTGAAGGCGGCGGGATACGCGACCGGCTTCTGGGGCAAGTGGGGCTTTGGGGGGTCGGATCATCCAAATAATCCGGTCATTCAAAATCGCCAAACCCTTCCGACGGAACATGGAATCGACGACGTGCTGGCTGAACTCCACCATGTGCGCGCCCACACCTTCTTCCAGCCCTCACTGTGGACCTATCGGCCGGGCGATAGCGATATTGCGCTCATCGCGAATGATCTAGCGTCTTACGAAAACAATCCCGACTATCCCGAGGCGCCTGCTTTCCAGAGCGATGCGGCGTATCCTTCTCCGGCTTACTGCGACGATTATTATGCCTTCCGCGCCCTCGATTTCGTGCGTGCTCAGGCCCAGCAGTACAATGCCGACGGCACGCCGTTTTTCGCAAACTTCAGCCCCCAGATTCCGCATTCGCCCTACCACGAGGTGGATGACCTTCCGCAATGGGATGTATATTACACCAACGACATCCATTTTCCGTCGCTTTCCAACGAAGCCAGGCAGTGGGCTGCGATGGTGACGCGCATCGATGCGCATTTCGGGAATATTCTTGATGCCTTGGATGATCCGAACAACGACGGCGACACCTCGGACTCGGTGATCGAAAATACGCTCGTGATTTTTCAGTCGGACAACGGCGGAGCCAACAACAACGGGCTTGCCGAACTGGGGGCCAACGATGGTTTGAAGAGCTACAAGGGTTCGATTTGGGAGGGTGGCATCCGGGTGCCCATGGTCATGCGCTGGCCCGCCAAGATCACCAGTAACTCCACCCTGCAGGCCGGAACGGATTCCCAAAAGGTGATCGATACCACCGACATGATGCCGACGTTCTGCGAGCTTGCCGGCATCGACGTTCCGCTGGGCATCGATGGTGTTTCGCTGGCTTCGTTCCTGACGGGCCGGAGCGGGGGGCGTAACCGCGAGTTCGTGATTCACGAAGCACAGCCGGATCGGTCCATCATCCGGGGAAATATGAAACTGGTGGATGACAGTGGAACGCTGAAGCTGTACGACCTCGGGATCGATACCAATGAAACGACCAATATTGCGGCGTCCAATGCCGCCCTGGTTTCGGAACTTGCCGCGTTGATGTATGGGGAAGGCGTGGCCGAGCCGGTGTGGTATGCCAACACCTACCACGACTGGACCGGCTCCGATGGCGCAGATGCATCGGATGCCGGCAACTGGTCCGACTACATCTATTCCAACCGGGTCAACAATATCGTATACGACACCGATGACGGGGCACCCCGGTTGAGCTGGGTGGCGAAGATGCACAATGATGGATCATCCGGAAATGAAGCCGTTGCGGATTCGAATCTTGATTTCCTGGGGTTGGAAATCAAGGGCGCTGCGTCCAATGCCATACAGTCGTTGACCGTTAGCAATTCCGTGGTAACCGGTCGCAACGAGATCCGGCTGAAACCCTATTCCAAGGTGAATCTGGTCGGCGGAACGCTGGGCTCGCTGCGCTGGGTGGATCTTTACACCCATGCAACGATCGAGGGGAGTGGAACCATCGATGCCGCGCTTTATCATGAAGGCCATCTTAGGGTCACCGGTGCGGAAACCGCTTCGGGATTGAGTGTTTCGGGAGGCACCACCAACAGCCTGTTGACGAACGGTGGATTTGAGTCGGGAACCGGCAATGCCTTCAATGAAACCGATGGATGGTCCAACTATGGAACAACCCAGACGTCCGATGCCCGCAGCACGAGTAATCCGAACAGCGGTTCCTTCCGGGGGATTCTGGGCGCCGGATCGTCCGGTGCGCACTCACCTTTTGTCGATACCGGGCACACGATTGGATCTAATGAGGTCTATCTGCTGTCGTTCTACCATGCCGGTGCTTGGGGTTGGGATGCAGGAGCCGACACGATCACCGCCACCCTGTACTGCACGAATGGCGGAGAGCAGGTTCTTGGTTCAATCACGGTGACGCCTTCGCAGGACTTTGCTGTGGGGTACGACTTTTCGGGGGAACAGGTATTTGTGGCCACACCGGCGGCCGCCGGTCAGAACCTGCTGTTGCGATTCGAATCGCTGACGGCCGATCCGGCCTCTACGGAATTCGGCTCGATTGACGATGTGGTGTTGAACGTGATCACCGGCGCAACGGTTGTTCCTGCCCACGTTTCGACCAGCCGGGTGTGCACGATTACCGGTGACTATACGGTCGGTTCCAACGCCGTACTCGATGTGACCCTGGCCGGCCCGGCGATGCAGGGCGTCGATTACGCCCACGTGGATGTTGATGGCCATGCTGTCCTGGCGGGAACCCTTGTGGTGACGGTGGATGCCGGCTTTACGCCGACCGCTGGCGACACGTTCGAAATCCTGACCGCCGACACGCTCAGCGGTACATTCGACCATGTGGATGACCTCGTTATGGGGAGTGACGGAACGCCGTTCACCATCAGTTACACCGGCAATGTCGTCACGCTTATGGTAACCACGCTGGTGACGAGCAATGGAACGCCATACGCCTGGCTGGACGCCTATGACCTGGTCACGGAAGGCGACTATGAGGCCGCCGATCTATCCGATACCGACTTCGATGGCTATCTCGCGTGGCAGGAGTATATTCTGGGAACGGTGCCGACCAATGGTTCTTCCGGGCTCTTTCCTGAGCAGGAAATCCTGGAAGGGACAAATTTCCTGCTGCGCTGGGCCAGCGTTTCCGGGCGCATTTACCGGGTGCTTCACTCCCCGGAAATGACGCAGGCGTTCACCCATGCATCCGGCGCGCTTCCCGCCACACCTCCTGAAAATTCGTGGAGTACAGGAACTGGAACCAACCAGGCTTTTTTCCGCATCACGACGGAGTTGGAGTAACACTTCCATTCATTGAACTAAGAATCAGATGAAGAATAATGCGGTATACTGTTCTATCCCCTGGTTCCCAGCCTCCGCCCCGCCTAGAGATTAGTACTATAGATAGTCTGGATGGGGTTCTGGTAGCTTATGCCTTATGAAAGTACGTACAATGTTTTTGATGGGGCTGGCTGCGGCAATACATGGCGCCGCCGGAGTGGAAGTTTGGCGGGATCCAACCGTTTTTCGAATCAATAAAGAACGGGCGCATGCGGAGTTTACGGCGCACGCCGACCGGGCCAGCGCACTGAAGCCGCTGGATCTGAACAACCCGTGGAATAGCCCGGCCTACCAAAGCCTGAATGGAACGTGGCAGTTTCAGTGGTTTGGATCGCCCAATGCGGTGCCTGCGGATTGGAACCTGCCGGAAAGCGACGGGGAGGCCTGGAAGACGATTCCTGTGCCGGGTACGTGGCAGGGCAATGGATTTGACCGGTTGTATTATCAGAACACCCAGATGCCGTTTCAAATCAACTGGAAAACGGGCAAAAAGCGCGCGGAGTTTGGAACGCATGAGGCAACGGAGCAATCGGTGGACGCCGGGTATATTCCGGAGGATTTTCAGACGGTCGGTTGTTATCGAAAATGGGTGGAGTGCTCGGAAGAACAATTGCAGCAAAGGGTGGTTTTAAGGATCGGGGCCGTTGAAGCCGGAGTGCATGTTTATGTCAACGGCAGGGAGGTTGGCTACAGTCAGGACAGCCTTACGCCGGCGGAGTTTGAAATTTCACCGTGGTTGCAGCCCGGTCGCAACCTGATTGCGCTGAAAGTCTATCGCTGGACGGATGGCAGCTATATGGAAATCCAGGATATGATTCGCTTCGCGGGGATCTACCGGGATGTGTTCCTGAAGTTTGAACCGAGACAGCGCATACGGGATCTCTATTTTGTCGGAACACCGACCGCTGACCTGAAGAGCGTGAATGCGGGTTATAAGATTGATGTTGAAAACGCGCCGGACGGCGCGACGGTTGAGTTTGAGTTGATCTCCAATTCGGATGGCCGAACCGTTCAGCGCTGGACGGAGCCGGTAGCTTTGCGTGCGGAAAGCCAGCGCGTAGCGCAGGCTGTACCGGTAGAGCCGCCACTACGTGGGGGCTTCTCGGACGCATTGGTCAAAGGAACCCGCACCTTCAAAGGCCTGAAGCTGTGGAGTCCGGACCTGCCGAACCTCTACACGTTGTTGGCCTCCCTGAAAGACGCGGAGGGGCAGGTGTTGCAGGTCGTTCGAATCGATACCGGTTTCCGGCGGTTTGAGGATATCGACGGAAACCTGCACCTGAATGGAAAACGGTTTTTTGTGAAGGGTGTGAACCGGCATGATCATCATCCGAAATATGGACGGCATGTGCCGCTCGAAAACATGATCCGCGATCTTGAGCTCATGAAGCAGCACAATATAAATACGGTGCGGACTTCGCACTATCCCAACGATGAACGCTGGTACTATCTGTGTAATCGTTACGGCATGGCGTTGATTGATGAAGCGAATGTAGAATCGCACGGGTTCAGCAATATTCCGGGCAACCGGCCGCAGTGGCGCGCGGCGGCGGTGGATCGGTTGGAAAACATGGTTCAACGGGACAAAAACCACCCGGCCGTCTTAATCTGGTCGCTGGGGAATGAGCAGGGCTTTGGATGGAGCCAGGCATTTGATGCGCAGTATGACCGGGCCAAGGAAATTGATCCCAGCCGCATGGTGATGTGTGACCGCGGGAACCATGCGAAGAACAAGGAGAATCCGCTGCGCCCTGATAAACCCGATACCATTACGCCGATGTACGGAGCGATGTATAGGCAGGAGGGTTATATTCGGAACCGTAAAAAGCCGGGAGGGAATCGACCGTTCTTTATGTGTGAATATCGCCATGCCATGGGCAATGCCGTGGGTTCATTGAAAGAGGTTTGGGATCTGGTTTACGCACACGAGAACGAGGGGTTGAACGGGGGGTGCATCTGGGACTGGATCGATCAGGGGGTCGAAGCAACGGATTCGGATGGAACGGTGTATTATCAATTCGGCGGAGATTGGGGCGATAAGGTTTCGCGCAAAAATTTCAGTTTGAATGGACTCATCCAATCCGACCAAAGCTGCACGCCCAAGCTGGCGGAAGTGAAGAAATGTTATGAACCATTTTTCGTGGAAGCGCTGAACCCGGAGCAGGGCCGGTTTGAGGTTCACAACCGGTTGAATCAGTTGTCGCTGGCGTTTTGCGATCTGCAGTGGGAGCTGCGGGTGGATGGCGAAATAAAGCAGTCCGGTGGGCTCGATGGAATCAATGCTCCCGCGGGCAGCAAACAGGTCTTCGACCTGCCGCTTAGCCTGAAGGGGATCGATGCCGGCAAAGAGGTGTTTTTACGCGTCTCCTTTGTCACCAAAGCGGCTGCTAGCTGGGCACCGAAAGGCCATGAAATTTGTTTTAGCGAATTTAAATTGAAGAGCGGGGAATCGAATGTCGCGAAGACGGACCAAGCAGCCCCAAGCCTGAAAGAGATGCCGGGCCACTTTGTGGTCGGAAGCACAACGGGCTCGGAAATGGCGTTCTGCAAAAAAACAGGCCGGTTGACTTCGTTGCAGATGAATGGCCGTGAGCTGTTGGCAAACAGTTCGCGCGATTGGCTGTTCGATCAGTCGCTCGCCTGGATTGATAATTATTTCCGCAAGGGTAAGCCCAGGCTGGCTGACTATGCCCGGTTGAAAATAGATCGGCTGAGCCGCCGGGATGATGTCGAGGTGCGGGTTGAAGAGGTCGATGCCGGAGTGCGGGTTTCGATCAAATCATCGTTCGCCAGCCCGGAAGGGGCCGGATTTAATGAACTGCAAACGTGGACGATGGACGGGGCCGGGCGCATCGAGGTGACGGAGTCGGTGATACCTACGGAGAAGCTGACGAAAGAGGTGTGGATTCCGCGGATTGGATTGCGTATTCCGCTGAAGCCGGAGTTGACGCAGGTGAGCTATTATGGACTCGGCCCACACGGCAATTATGTGGATCGGTGCTACGGGGCCTGGATGGGCGTTCATTCCGCGAAGGTGATGGATCATTATATTCCGTACCCGATGCCGCAGGATCATGGAAACCGCGAGCAGGTTCGCTGGATGCACCTGAGCGATGGAAATGGAACCGGGGTGAAGATTGTGGCTGCGGAGCCACTTTCGATGAGTGTGCTTCCATTTACGCAGGATGAACTGCAGGCCGCCAAGCATACGATTGAACTGCCGAAGGAGTCGACCACGACGGAGCTGCGGATTGCTGCGAAGGTTTCAGGGGTTGGAAACGGCTCATGCGGAGAGCCTACGAGTCCGGAATACCGGGTGCTGGCCGAGCCGGTTGAATACAGCTTTGCGTTGGTTCCGTGGCAGGCAGACGCTAAATTTATGGCGAACAACGGTGAACATAGTGTCTATCGTATCGAAAGCAGGGCTCCATAAGATCCCGAATGGAACATCTCGAAAGGAAACTACCATGCGCCATCTTATCAACACCGCAATCCTCCTCCTTTGCGTCACCTTCTCTGCCTCCGCGCAAAACGAAAACCCACCTGAGCCCAACGTCTCTGCCGAGACCCTCGCCCTGTATGAGCCCGGCGAGTTCAAGGGCGTCCAGTATCGCCTGATGAAACCCATCGACTTTGACCCGGACAAAACCTATCCCCTTATCCTCAGTCTGCACGGCGGGAGCGGTCGCGGTACGCATAACATCAAGAACCTGCTCATCTGGAATGAGTATTTGGCCGCCGAAGATCTACGCCGCAGGCACCCCTGTTTTGTACTGGCGCCGCAGTCCAATGGCCGCTGGCTCGACAACACCTCGGAAGTCAAACTCTACCCCGAGCCCGGTTCGTTCACCATCGACGACCTGCCTGAAAGTATGCGCAAGTACGGCGATCAACTAATGGAACGCATCGAACAAGCCAACAGCTCCACCGAGCCCGTTTACGGCGTACTCGATGAGGTGCTCGATTTCATCGATACAAAACTCAGCAAGCAATACAAGATTGACGCCGACCGTGTATATGTGTTGGGCCACTCCATGGGCGCCATGGGAACCTTCACCGCCATTTACCAGCACCCTGACCGCTTCGCCGCCGCCATCCCCTCGGCCGGATTCATCTCCCCATGGCTCGACTTTAAGCGCATTCAAGATGTGCCGCTTTGGATCTTTCACGGCGATGCTGATAAAACGGTTCCCTACAGTGGGTCGCGACATGTGTTTGATCAGTTAACCAAGTTAAACGGCAACACTAAGTTTACAACGCTGGGAGGCAAGGGGCACGGCTCAAGCCGTCATGCGTTTAGATATAAGGGCGACGACCCCGAAAAAGGCTACATCACCGAGTATGCCTCGGATCGCTGCGACAAGACGGATCAGGTTTGGGATTGGTTGTTCAGGCAGAAGCGGTGAAATGAAAAGAAGACGTCACATTTTCATCATTTGCTCACTCATGGTTGCTGCCTGTGGCTTTGCAATACCCGTTGCAACAGATCTCCAATCGCATGGCGTGACGCAGGCTCAGCTCGATTCGCTTGCCGGGATCATGAACCAGGCCGTAGAGCAAGAGCAGATTGCGGGGGGCTCCTTTTTGGTCGCCCATAAAGGGGAGGTCGTGTTTCGAGAGGCTTTTGGCTATGCGGACATCGAAACGAAACGTCCATTTACAACGGAAGAATTGCTTCCGGTCGCATCGGTTTCCAAGCCCTTCTTTGCAAGCGTGATGATGGCGCTGGTCGATCAGGGAAAGTTGCAATTAGACGATCCGGTGGAGAAATACCTGCCGGAGTTCAAAGGGAAAAGGGTTAAAGGGGGCAAGTCGCCGGCGCGGCCGATGACGGTTCGCCACCTGCTTTCACATTCCGGAGGCTTTTGGGGAAACAAAGGGGCCAGTCCCGGGAAAATGGCTCTGATCCGTAATCCTGAACAGACCCTGGCCGAATCGGTCGAAGGGATCGCGAAGTACGATCTCGTGTACGAGCCGGGAACGAAATTCATTTATTCCGGCGCCGGGCATTGCGTGGCGGGTCGTGTCGCGGAAGCCGCTCTTGGCGACCAGTCGTTAGAGAAAATTTCACAGGATGTCCTGTTTCGCCCCCTGGGGCTGAATCGCACGACCTATCTAGCCTCAAAAGAAGCGCGAAAGGCGATGCCCTCAAAGTATGTGAAAGAAAAAGGGAAACTACGAAAACAACCCTCCATGGGGGAGAACGTCGATGTCCGTCTCATCCTGCCGGGAGGATCGCTGGTATCAACTTTGGACGATATTGCAGTGTTCGGTCAGATGCACCTGAACGACGGTGTGTATAACGGAAGGCGAGTCCTTTCCAAGGCGTCCGTTACCGAGATGCGGCGACTACAGTCACCTGATCCCAAACCCGAGAAGACCTACGGATTGTGTTGGTACCGGGATGACATATCGGAGGCGGGATTGGCCAATGCCGTTTTCCATGGCGGTGCGTTCGGGGCATTATTGCGTGTTGATCGCAGGAACGAAACGGTGACCGTTTTCCTGGTTCATTCGGAATTTAATCAAGTCAAACAGATACATGATAAGTTGAACCAACAGGTCGAACAGATATTCCCGGTGGCGAATCGATAGCGGTCGAAGGTCAAAAAGTCCCAGGTCGAAAGTCTGATTTCCCCGGGCTGTAAAATGGCTTGTGACCTTCGACTTTCCGACCACGATCCTCCGACTTCTGTCCTCTTTCCCACCTAGAGATTAGTACTATAGACGTTTGGTGTGGCGGTGAGATATCTTTTACGCATAGCTGGTTAAAAGCAGGCAAGGGGTCTGCATAACACTGAACAGGAGAGATAGGATGAAGAGAGGACTATTAGCATTCATAGCAGCTGTTTTCGTGGCTGGTGTCGGGGGCGCCCAGGCGCAGGCCCTGTTGGTGGAGTACGACAACACGGCCAATTATGTGAGCAATCATAAAGATTTTTCCCAGCAACCGACTTCGTGGAAGGATAATCTGGATTCCCAGCCGGCCAGCGGTTATTCGGGACCGTCTTTCTCATATGCCGGCGTGGGTGTGGGCACAAACGTCTTAGATGGTACCTATGGACTCACTAAAGCCCGGATCAGTAAGCAAAATGACCCGATCCAACTCGTTGGCCAAACAAATTACCACGGTATGGTAGCGTTTGATTTTCCAGCGGCGGCAGTGGGCCGAATCGAGATTAATGGTTCGACGTATGGACCCGACGTCACAGGCGATGATATCTACCTGATCCTGCATGACAGTACACAAAGCTATGAAAACGGATGGTATGCAACCGAACTGCACTCCAGAACGGGTGCGGCGGCGCCCTTTAACTATGATATCAATGTAGGATCGGTGACGTGGTATCAATTTACACCGTCCACAGTGGATGACGTGTCTCCTTTGGGAACGATTGGTCCAGCAGTGGATTCTTCGGTCATCATCGGCGCGACCTTTGACGAAGTGGGATACTACGCGAATGTTTATAAAGACCCTGCAGGGCCCCCCGCTGGTTGGGCCAGTCATTTCCTCTATAAGCTGGCAGCCTATGAGCCGGCGGCGGATCCGTCGCTTGAACTCGGCAATTGGGCGCCCATGAACTTTGGCGAGACATCCTTCGCGGCAACCGGTACCGTCAGCGCTTTTTATACGGAAGGGGCAGCGCAGACCAACGTAACCCTTTCCTCCGTATCCGTGGTGGCTCAGTCCCATTCGAATGCCTTCTCGGTCGCAAATACCAACCTGCCGTTGACACTCGCGACACCGGGCGTTGCGGAAGACCTTTTCATTGCATTTGACAATACGACCGCCGGACTTACCGAAGGCCAGACCGCGACCGGTTTGGTGGAAATCGTATGGAACGAAGAGGGTTCGGCGACGAGCACAACCACCAACGTACCGGTCAGCGCGACCTACCTGGGGGTGAACGACAGCAACATTATTGCGCTTTTCAATGACAGCTTTAATGATGCGGATCGCGAGCTGGCGGGGCTGGTCGCCAAAATCTCCGGCGGCCATGGTGTCGATAATACGCGCGGATCCAACGATGGTTCCTATGGGACACTACCCGGAGCAGCCCCCACTGCAGGCGGCGCGCTGAGCGTGCGGAGCGGGAGTTACAATAAGCTGAACCCGGTCATACAAATCTCGAACAATACCGGCAGCGACATTGTTCTGGACTCGCTTAATTTCGACGTCATTAAGCGGTTTGAACTCACGCCCGGTGCGGTCGATGTCTCGATTTTTGGCGATGTCACCTTCACGAATCTCCTGGATTCCACGGTTGCCACCAATTTCACCGTAAGCGATGTGAAATTGACCGACTACGATGATTTTGACGTGCCGCTGAACCATCTGCCCGACCACACCCTGGCGCATGGCGAAAGCCTGTCGATCAAATTTGCCTTCGTCGACCTGGGCGGAACAAGTGATACCCTGCTCGACAACATTGCCGTACTCGGAACCGGCTTGAACGGAGCCGTTCTGTCGACGGAGCCCGATGGACCTGTGATCATGGGTGTGGCCAGCTTTGATACGACGGTGAGCGAACCTGTTAACTTGTCCTACACGGAAGGTGATGCCGCCACCAACATCGTATTCAACAGCGTGAGTTTTACCAATGAATCGCATGCAGGCGCGTTCAGTGCATTCGGCCTGGTTGCCGGGATTTCAACGCCCGAAACGATCGAGCAAGCCGTTACCGTGGCATTCGACAACACGGTAGGTAATCTGGCCGCCGGCGAAGTGGCCGAAGCCACCCTGCTGCTTTCGTGGAACGAGGCCGGGCTTGGGGAGCGGGTTCATGAAGTAACCGTATATGCCGCCCGCCCGGCGGCCACGGATGCCGGAGTCGTGGCGCTGTTTGATACGGAATTCCTGTATCCCGATGCGGCCATCGATGGCGTTTCCGGCAAGATAGTGGGGGGTAGCGGTCCTGTTACGTTCAGTGGGTCCAACGATGGAACCTACGGCACACTCGCATCCCCGGAAGCACCGACCAATACGATCGCCGCTTACAAGGCAAACCGCACCACGGCCAGCGATGATGTGGTCACACTGACGGTGACCAACAAGAGCACCGAAGATATCGTGTTGTCGAGCCTGAACTTTGATGTCGGGCGTGGGTGGGGCGGTGCCCCGAACAGCTTCACCCTTTCGGTCTCGGGCGATGTTACCGCCGATCCGGCACTACTGGAGGTTTCCGGCCTCACCGCGATTGGCAGCATCGCCGACTTCACTGATTTCGATGTCCCGCTGACCAATCTGACCGACCGTGTCCTGGGCACCGGCGAATCGGTGGTGTTTACCTTCACCTTCCCGGTCAAGGCAGGCGTCACCACCAGCATCGATAACATTGCGCTCTTGACCCTTGGCGGATACGCCAACTGGAGCTCCAGCTACGGACTGACGGAAGGTGTGAACGATGCGCCGACCGACAATCCGGATGGCGACAGCATGAACAACCTGATGGAATATGCAACGGGTTGTGATCCGCTTACGCCCGATTCCGCAGCCACCCTGATGCAGGCGGAAGAAGGCGGAACCAACTGGTTCTACCATGTTCATGCCGAACGTACGGATGATCCTTCGCTCACGTTTACCGTAGGCTCGACGGAGAACCTGGTACACAATCCGGCAACAAACGCCGTCTCCTTCGTGGGTGAATCCGCTGTGGTTGACCATTATAAAACGGTAACGAACCGTACGGATATTAAGGAAGGGGTTCCGTCCGAGTTCATCCGCCTGGAAGTGGAACAAAACTAAGCAATATAGTCTGTAGTAGAAAACGAATGCCTGCCTTGTGTTTCATCTCCATAAGGCAGGTGTTTTTGTTTTTGCCATCTCTGTTCATGGTTATTGGTTGTTTGTTATTGCTTTCGCTTGTGCGGATACGCGGACTTGGAAGTCCACGCTACGGCGTAGCTTGCATTTCCAAATGCGAGTTCCCGATGGGCGCGATTTTTTCCGGCTTCGAACCAACTAGAGATTAGTACCATAGACGGCCGGACCGGGAATGAGGTATCTTATCCTGCGAATCGCCTGTAATGGCCACAAAGCCGTTTGGCGTTTTGTATGGTCAAAACGATTTTTCAAAATGAGGACAAAGGCTTTGGACAAGTTAAACCAGGACGGCAAAGGGTTCGGCAATCTGGTAGGAGGCGCGGCGGACAACGCGCGCCTGGAACCGGACCGCGGACCTCTCATACGCAGGCCAAGGATCGGCATGATGGCCTTCGCATTGGGAATTTCTTTTGCGCTGCTCGGAGCGGGGGACGCATCGGCGCAGGCTGTCGAACGCATCGTAAATCCGGAATTCAGTGTTGATATGTTGTGGGGATCCTCGCCCTACGCGGTTAATTCAAGGTGGAATGAGTACAACCTGCATAAGAATGCAGGTCGAGTCTCCGATGCGGCAGCCCTGGACGGCTATGCCCTGCAAATCGAAGCAGGTGCAGCCTGGACGGCGCATCAGTTGTTGGGCTACTCGGGGTATGGCGGGCGTGGTCAGTCGATCATGCCTTGTCCGGAGCCGGGAACGCAATACACGCTCAGCGCCCGGGCTAAGAAAGGTGACGGGTCCGGTTCTGGAGAAGTCGTGCTTGAGTTTTTTCTGAGCACTGGAGACCGGGTCCTGTCCCCCAAAATTCTGTTTTCCAATAGCTCCTATGAAACCAAATCCGAGACGTTCACCATTCCCTCCAATACCGTTTGGTGTATCGCGTGGGCCCGAAAAAAGCAAAAGGGTGATGTGTTTGTGGATTGGGTATCGCTGAAAGCGACCGTGAACGACACGCCGTCGGTTCCCACCGGATTTACGGCGGTCGAAAGCTCCGGACGCCAGATTCGGCTTCAATGGAACCAAGTGTCCGGTTGTCTCGGTTACGAAATCCAGCGAAAAGACAGCTCGGATCCGGATACGGATTATCAGACCGCCAATATCGTGCTTTCCAGCAGCACAACTTCCTATTCCGACGGATTCGACCTGGAAACGTCGAAGTTGAATCCGGGCAATTTCTATCGCTACCGGCTTCGCGCGGTGGGCGATTACGGCCCGTCCGGCTGGACCAGCATAACGGCCTCGACCCCGGCGTTGACGTCATCGCCGGGAAACACCACCTATTACATCGACGCCACGGGCGGTGACGATTCCAATTCGGGAACATCCTCGGCGAACGCGTGGCAAACCTTCTATCCGGTGGGGCGCCTGGACCTGGCACCCAGGGATTCGGTGTTGCTGAAATGCGGCGAAGCGTGGAACGAACCGTTGAATCTGATGGGATCGGGCTCCTCGGCGTCTCCGATTATCGTGTCGTCTTATGGAACCGGCGCCAAGCCGTATATCAATGTGGAGTGCCGGGCCAACGCCGCCATTCGCACGATTAACGAAAGTTATTATGAGTTTTCGAACCTTGAAGTGGCCAACCACCAGGATCCCGCCGAACACCCGCATGCGCTCCTGCACGGCAAGCGGCTTGGCAGGACCTATGCGGTCGAGGCGGGGCGCCAATGGGGAACCATTACCCACCTTTATTTCGACCATATCACGATCAGCGGCACCGCTTCCATCTATGCCACGCTCGGAAACGCGGGCGAGGATTCCCAACATCGGAGTGCGGGTCTGCGGATCACGCATAGTGCTCGCGGCGGCAAAGCGACGGGAAGCCCGGTGATCAGCGATGTCCGTGTTACAAACTGCGACATCGACCACGTGCAGCATAAAGGAATGGAAATCGGTTGGATCAATGGATGTACGATTCAAAGCAACCGCGTGACCCGGTCGGGGCATGCCGCCATACATGGGCGGGAGATTTACAACGGCTATTTCGCCGACAACTATTTCGGGGATACGGGCCTGTATCTTACGGAGTCGGACAACGCCGCCCTGGATTGGTATAAAGGCGCGAATTGCACGGTCGAAAACAACATTTTCAACCGAACGTATGGTGCGGATAAATGCCAGGCGATGACCTGGGACGGCGTAGACGATTTCATTATTCAATACAACTACTGCCAGGATATTGCCGCCGGCTTTATCGTTTTCAATTCCGATGCGAATCGCAACATCGTCCGTTACAACATTATTCAGGGAATGGGGGATCCGATGTTCCGGCTAATGGGACTTCAGGATAGCGAAATCTACAATAACTTGGGCTATCGGTATTCCGGTGAAGAGGGCTCGTTGGTAACGATTGGTAATGAAGTAGGGGGCGACCGACCTTCCCTGAATAATCGGATTGAGAACAATATCCTCTATACCATGGACGCTTCCGATCCTACCGAACTGATTAAGCTATGGGGCAATCATGCGGGGAACGTCGTCGACAACAACGTCTATTTTGGAAACTTCACCGACGCGCCACCCGCGGGAGACGTGAATGCCAAAACGGCGGATCCGCTCTTCGTTAATCCCGGCGGGGGCTCCGTGGACGAGATCAACCATACCTTCAACGCCGATGGCTACAAACTGAGCACCGATTCCCCGTATATCGGCGCGGGTAACAGCATCCCGAACAACGGCGGCCGGGATTTCTGGGGAACACCGCTTCCGGGAACGGCGCCCGCTATCGGCGCTCATGAATTTCCCGGCGCGGGCACCCCGGTCGAACTGCCTCTATTCGATGATTTCGAAACGGGCGAGGGACCGGCTAACTATGCCGCCGCCCCATACCCGGCCGGCGTATGGCACATGCAGGACGCCGCCGGCAGCGGTTGGTCCGTGGAAGCGCAGGACACGTCCGTAGTCATTGCCGACATAAACAGCGATTCGAACAACGTTATGCAGCTGGGCTGGGGATACGACGAAGTGGCCGTCTTGTTTTCCACCACAACGCCGATCGACCTGAACAAGGGGTACACCTTCAGCGGATCATGGGAAATCGATACCGTGTTCAGCCCCCTGGGCTTTATCGCCGGAATCGCCGAATTCAGCGCGGCCGACGGCTCGCTGGTGCAGCGGCTGACGCCGGACAGCAATGTCTTCGGCGACACCGTTTCGCCAGCCGTTGGAGAAACCGGATCGTTTGAGGTCACCGTCACTTCCGCGCAACTGCAGTCCGCGGGCGTCACGGCGGGCAACACCATCGGACTATTTCTACATCACGATGACGATGGAACGCTTTATGATGAGGCTGACGGTTTTGCCGATAAAGGCGATGTATACCTGATCGATGATATCTCGCTGTATGAAAGCGATCCGTTTGAGCAGTGGATGCTGGCCTATGGCGTTTCGGGCGCCACCAACGATGCTGACAGCGACGGACTGGATAACTGGAACGAATATATCTTCGGCGGCAATCCGACCAACAGCGATGCGTCCTCGGTTCTTCCAATGGTTGGAATGGTTCCGGAGTCCGGCACCAACTGGCTCGAATATGTCTACCGCCGTCGCAATGACTACGTGGCCGCCGGCCTGACCTATACCGTGGAAGCCTCCACTAACCTGGTTTCCGGCACATGGAGCACAAACGGTGTGCTGGATGCCGGCTATGGTTCTGTTGATGCCGAAATCGATTCCGTCACCAACCGCGTCTCTACGGAAGGGCAGTCCGAACAATTTATCCGCCTGCGGGTGGAATAGATTCGGTAGGGCTGGTTCTCCGAGCCCGCCGCTTTGCGGACAGGTTGTTTGGACAGACACGTATGTGAGGCTGGCACGACACGAAGTGAGGCTGGGGCCTGCAACAGCAATGAAGCGAAGCGGAATGACAACCGACGGTAGCGAAGCGGCAATGATTAAATGACACAATGATTTCGGTGCGGGATCTTTCTTTCGACAGGCTCTGCAGGATGGACATGGTGTCGGTAGAGTGCGGAACTCCGATTCGGCGTTCTCCAAGGTTTGGAATTTGTGCCGCAGGTGATTGGAAGCGAACAGCGACCAATCTCTGCCTGCTTCGTCCTCCGTTTGTGGGGGAAATCCCCGAAAGACTTCCCCGAAAGCGCAGCGATAGATAATTTTGCTGGAAGCAAAATAACGACCGACGGGAGTGGTTCATGTTCGGAAAAACAGGCATTTCTTTTTCCAATGCTTGGAAGATTCCCTATGATGACCTCATGTTTTCGGGGAGTTCCCGAAAGCGGGAGTAATTGGAGAGAGTCGGGTGCAAAAAAAGGAAAAGGAAAAAATAGATTCTGAGGTTTTTAGTTTTGAGTGGCAACTTTCTGAGGATATTGAAAAAGGTTGTGACGTCTCATGATGAAAGTAAAAAACTCGGCGATTATATATACCGCATACGACTATCAAACACTGCATGGTGTGAGGCTTTTAGCAGAGTGGTTGCATAATCCGACTAGATTCGTTAGAGCGGCGTTTGAAGCTGATAAAGATTCAAATGACGCGCCTAATGGCATAGACGATATTATTTTCGAACGCACCGATGGGGTTCTTGATTTCTGGCAAGTCAAATTTACGCCCTCTCCTGAGAAAGATGAAAATGGCCTGATTTGGGATTGGTTATTAACTATTCCTGGGAAAACGGACAGATCGCGTTCAATTCTCAAGAAACTCTTTGATGCTATTTCTGCTGTACCTGTTGAACGACTCGGTGAAGTCATTCTTCTAACAAACAAGCGTCCTGATAGGATTATGGAATCCTGCCTGCGTGGTTCTCAGATAAACTTTGAGCAGATTGACGTGGCCAATAAAGAAGAGATAATTCGACAACTAGGGAGTCAAGATGCTGCCACATTCCTTTTCTCGAATCTGACCATTCAGCATGGTGATGGAGATTATCACAACATAAACCGTAGTGTTCGATTTGAGCTGTTAAAATTCTCTGACGACGCGGGGGCTGAAAGGCTAATATCGCGGGCCCGCGAGTGGGCGATGTTTAAAAATATTCCGTCAGAAGGTGGGTGGATATATCTTCATAATATTCGAGAAGTATTGTCTCCGAAAAGGCCGGATCCTATCCCTGAAATATTCTCGGTTCCTGCTGATTATTGCCTGCCGGATATAGATTTTCACAGCAATCTACTGGCTCAGGTCACTGCCTCGAAAGGTGAAGTCATTACGTTAACGGGCAAGCCTGGTGTTGGTAAAAGCACATACCTGTCATTTTTATGCCAAGCCCTAGAAGAACAGGATATTCCGCTGGTTCGTCACCATTACTTCTTGTCATTGGGTGATACAACCAACGACAGATTGAGCCCTAGAATTGTTGCGGAGTCTTTGCTTTATCAAATCAGTAGCTTTCACAAAAAATCGCATGCAGATACCTCCCAGCCGGAAATCCTGCGAGATGCGTTAATAGCGTGCGCAAATTACTACAAAAGCGAGGGTAAGCCTTTTGTGGTGCTGGTTGATGGGCTTGATCATGTTTGGCGAGACAACGCTAAAAATAAAAAACCTTTGGATGAAATCTTTCGGCAATTGCTACCAACAACAGATAATCTAGTGGTAATTGTGGGTACACAACCAGTCGATGATGAATTGCTTCCCCATACTCTACTTACCCATTCAGCTAAGGCTGAATGGCTGTGGTTGCTTGAAATGTCTGGAAACTCAATATACGAATTTCTTAAGCTTCAAGTTAATGCTGGTCGGTTATTCTTAAACTGCCACGAGGATCATACTGATGAGGAGATTCGGAAAAGTGCCAATGCCTTGTTGGATATCACCAACGGCTATCCCCTACATGTAATTTATTCATCTGAGTTTCTATCCCATCATGGTCTACCACTTTCTACATGGGAAATTGAAAAACTTCCTCCATGCTCGGATGGCAATATTATCTCTTACTATTCTGAGCTATGGCGTCATCTGAATTATAGACAAAAGGATGTGCTTCACCTTTGTAGTGGCTTCCAATTTGCTTGGCCGAGGCAGGCAATCGGAACTGTTGTAAAAGATGAACATAATTATTCACCTAGTGTTGATGCGGTTGCACATATGCTGTCAGAAGGGGGATCAGGAGTAAGACCCTTCCATGAGAGCTTGGTTGTTTTTGTGCGAAATCAGAAAGAGCACCAAGAGCGAATTAATGCACTTCTGCCTGATGTCTGCCAGTGGCTTAGTTCAGAAGCCCCCCCGCATTTAAAAGATAATTGGCTCTGGTCGAGCCTGGCTAGGGCTGGCGACTCAACTCAATTGCGGCAGGGGGTTACCCGAGATTGGTTTCTGGACCGGCTAAATATTGGGATGCCGGTTAAATCATGCATTCGATTGTTGTCCGAGGCGGAAACCTACGCGTTTGAAGAATTTGAGTATGCAGAAGCCTGTCGGCATCGAGAGTTGAAAACTAGACTTCTTAATGGCCCTGAATTTCAAATCTGGGATCAAACTAGCCTGAAAATGCTATCATTGTTACAGGCGGATGATGCAACTTTAAATGAGATCATTGCAGGGCAGAATGAATACTCTCCAATAAAATTATCAGTAATAGCTACAGCGTTATGGTATCGAGGGCAGAGTAAGGAGGCTCAGATTATAGCAAGGAAAGCTATCGAACGTTACCGAGCTAAAACGAAACTGTTGTCTTCCAGTGACTCGCAGGACAATGAAGCAGAATCTGTTACCCTAATCAAAGCCGGAGTATTAACGGACGCTCTTAATTATGATGCAATTTTTGACGGAGACAACTTCTCTACTTGGTCCGATGGATACATGAGCAGCTTTCATGAGGCATGCTGTATAAAACATGATATTGATTTGCTATTAAGGGCTTGGGGTAAACTCCCAGAAGGCGCAAGCCAAGTTGGCGAATTCGAAATAAATGTAATTAGATTAAGCATCATTGAAGATATCGATATTACCTGTCGTCCTGAATACAGTTCTTTCTCTAGCCAGCAGCTCTCCTGTTTTTTGGATACGTTTTCTCACAAACATTTTGTAAATGTCTCAACTCATTATTTTGATGATCAATCGACACCGGGTTATAAAGTAAAAGCTTCTGGGAATTATCATAACTGGTTTTTTTCCTCTCTTTGCATCAGGTTAAACGCGGATGGAGATTTTACGTGGTTACCTGTCGGCGCAACATTAGATAGAGCTGATGTTGATACATCAGCGCAATATAATTTACTTAATCAGCTAGCAGACTGCGTTGCAAACGAGCTATTAGCTGGCAATACGTTAGACTTTGACATGGTTTGTTCGATGTTCCCATCAGATCCCATTTTAGATGAGATCCAAATGGAAACTCGCAGGGCCAATATTATGTTGAAGAGAGACTGGATTGAAATTGCGGCCGACTGCCATTTGATCACAACCAAATCAGAAATATCACGAGATGTATTTAAGCGCACTATTGATGCTGGTTTGTTTCACGTTATCTGGTTGAGACTTTGGTATAAGGAATTAGGGTTTAAGTTGCTAAGTGATGACGCAGTAGAGCTGTTGATAACGCTGGAAGTTGATCGACAGATAAATGAGTTAGAAGAAACAATCGAAAACTCGAATACCTACCTTGAACTTGCTCAAATAGCATTCCAGCATGAGCATTCGGTTCTTTTTGAGAAATGCTTAAGAAAAGTATGGGATTTTGTTCTCGGGTACGGACACCACAAAGATCCAATGATCTCTCATGTTATGGACGCCGTGGAATATCTTTCTGCTGTTGATCCGAATTCTGCTCTGGAAATATTAGAACGAATCTCTCCAATTGTGTTCAACATATCCGAGTTTACCGATGGAGATGAAACTAGCCATTCAAAGCATTCCTTATCAGCATTGGTTGCAGGATTAAACCCACAAACTGTTGCATCTATATATGAGCAGGAGCTCAGAGATGGCGAGTGGTATGATGCAGAAGAGACCGTTCAGGAATTGCTTGAAAGGTGTGATCTTGCTTCTCCCATCACGAGGTGCTTATACCTGACAGCATTACATTCCAATTGCCGTAAAGTGCTACAGAAAGAAATCGAGGAGGATAAACCACAATCTCTTGAAATTGCTGCTGAAATGGAGAATCTTTTAGGCGTAAAAAACCAAAGTTTGGATGAGGAAAATCCCTCTCAGGCTGATGAAATCGATGAAAAAATCACATTGAAATCATCGGATTATCCGCCAGATAAATTCGAAGAGTTAGCAGGCGCTTTAAAAGGGGAGTTGGGTGCTGGTAAGTTCTGGGAAACTTGGTATGCGTACTGGACCGACCAAGGTCAGGAATCCGAGTTGCTCAAATATTTAATCCCACATGTCGAAACATTCATGGATCATTATGGTTACGAACGATATTTGTTAGATCTGCTTTTTAACAGTCAAAGGAAGCTAAGTGGGAAAACGAAAGCCTTTGATTTGTTGGTGGCAGCTCATAATGCAATGAATGGTTGGTCTGAGTGGTATGAACGGGCTGAAAACAGTAGAAAGCGACTGAGGATTGTAGCAGAGCAATATCCTAAAAGAGTTGACGAGTTTGTAACGCGAACAACGTCTCAGACGGGCAGTTGGAGCAATAAGTTTGGTAACTTAATAATCCCGAACGAAAAGTTAGTATTTTTACTAACTCAGAGTGGTAGAGAAAAAGAGGCGCTTCAGTTCACATTAGCGATGGTTGAAGGGCTGGAAGAAAGTGTTCGAAATCTTAATTTGAAGAAACCGGAATGGGATTGGTGTCGAGATGACTTCATTGAAGAGGCCTGTGCGAAGGTTTTGGTTTCAAGACTAAAGCAGCCTGTGCCTACAATCAAATTGTTGGTGATAGAACAGATTTCGCAGTTATTGATTGATTGTCATCCAAAAATAGAAAAGCTCCTGATCGAGGACCTTGCTAGCAGAAAGCAAGAGTCGGAATGCGTTGAAGTGCTATGCGTATTTCTCGTTGCTAAATGTAAGGGGCATGTTCCTCCAAATGATTTAGGCCGTCATATAAATGCAAGATCTACGCTTTCTGATTTAATCCTGACGAAGTTAGCATCAAACCCAAAAGATTTCGGAACGTATGCTTATCCATTTGAGCCTGTTATTCATCTAGATGGCGATAACCATCGATTTAACTATTTTCAAGGAAACCATATTCCCCTGCTTTATAATTCTTGGCTGAAGGAAGAAGAACAAAAAACAGGCATCCCTTTTACCGACTACTATCAGTCTGAGTGGAATAATACATTCGAATATCAATCAGCTGCAGCAACGCAGATTGATTACTTTCTTGGCAGAGACAGACAAAAATCTACCGGTCAATTTTATACACAAGCAAGTCATCGTGGCCGTTCAGCGTATTTGCGAACAATAGAGATCGCGAAGAAATTCTATGGCATGCCAGATGCCTATGCGGCTCATTTATCAATACCAGCTTTGCCTATCGAGCCAGCATACATTGGATTGAATCCTCAGAGGCCGTCATGGTTGCCTAATTGGAACGGTGAAATGAATCCAGATCGAGATAACCTAATCCGATTTGTTAAAAATATCTTGGCAGATTTTTATAAAGCGAATGATTCACTTGAGCTATTGGCTCTTTCAATGCCCAGCAAGCTTGATAATAACAGGTGGATTGATTTGACGATTATACAGGCAGAAGCTGATGAAGCGGAAGCAGCTGATGTCAAGATAGAGGAACGTTCTGGTTGTTTTTGTGTAGGTTCTCTTCTTGAGGGAAAATTGACTTATAAGTTTGGTAAGAAGAGCAAATCGAAGGCAAATATTTTAGCTATCACACCATATCCATTCATGAGATATGGACATTGGCACTCTGACCTTGAATCACGAGGGCTTTACGTTCCAAATTGTAATATTGATGGGGAAGATGTAACTGGCGCATCTAAGGATGGCATTTTTTCTTATTCAGTCGATGATACTAAAGTTGGTTTTTCTTCATTTTGGTATAACAATTGGAAGCCTAGTCATCCCAAAGGTATCCGCTCTCTTTGTGGAACGTTTACAGCTGTTGAGAAGAATAAGCTCCATAATTGGTGGCAGCCTGATAAAAAGAGGGAACAGTTATTTGTCTGTAAAGCCACGACATTATTGTCAGAAGAATCATACAGAGAATTTGAGTCTGAGATTCATGAGTTTCGTGTTCCATTTTGAGGCAGAGTCAGATCTGGTCATTAGACACTGCGGTGTTCCACCGAAATCGTGGTCGAGTGGGAGTGGCTGATTTTTTAGCCGCTGAGCGGTTTGTTTTTTCCGGTGGAGTTTTTCCAATGCTTGGAAAAAGAATTTGAAGTTGGGGGCGCCGGAGGCGCGGTTAAAGGACGAGTGATATGACACAAAGCGAAGCGATCAAGGTTTTTGAGCAGCGTGATATCCGCTCGCTCTGGGATGACGAGGCGGAAACGTGGTATTTTTCCATTGTGGATGTGGTGGGGGTATTGACCGACAGTGTGAATCCGCCAGCGTATTGGCGTAAGCTTAAAGAGCGATTGAAGAAAGAAGGCAATCAAACCGTGACGGATTGTCACGCTTTCAAAATGCGGGCGGCGGATGGCAAAATGCGTAAGACGGATTGCGCGGATACGGAACAGCTTTTTCGCCTGATTCAGTCGATCCCGTCACCGAAAGCGGAGCCGTTCAAGCTGTGGATGGCGCAGGTTGCCAGCGAGCGCATCGACCAGATTCAGGATCCTGAACTTTCCATTGAACAGGCGATGACGGACTATAAACGTTTGGGCTACTCGGACAACTGGATCAATCAGCGCCTGAAATCCATTGAGATCCGCAAGGAACTCACCGATGAATGGAAAAAGCGCGGTCTGGAGGAAGGCGTCCAATTTGCTTCACTCACCGACATCATCTACAAAACATGGGCGGATAAAACCGCGAAGGAGTATAAAAACTTCAAGGGTTTGAAGAAGGAAAACCTGCGCGACAACATGACCAATAAAGAACTGGTGCTTAACATGCTCGCCGAACTTTCTACCAAGGAAATCTCCGAAGCAACCGATCCGGATTCGTTTCCTGAGCATAAGCAGGTTGCGAAGCAGGGCGGAGAAGTGGCTCGGAACGCACGGCTGGAGCTGGAGGCCAAAACCGGTAAAAAGGTGATCTCTCCGATGAGCGCCAAAGACGGGGTCATGCTGAAAAGCGGTGAGGGTGAATGATATGCCGAATTTAGTAGGGAAGGTGCCAGTCGATAAATTTTAGAATCAAATAGAATCCCCTAAGTTTTGTTGAGTTGCGGCGGTCGCTTTCGGCCGCCGTTTTGCATGTTCTGATGTTTGTAATTTTTTGATCCAAATTAATTCCGATTAGGGCACCGGACAGGTGCCCTAATCGGAATTAAGCTTCGATATGGAACTGCGGAGATCGAGGGGCTGGATGCCGGTGTATTCAGCATACGCCTTACTCCGAGCGCTATGGCCGGGGCTGGCAATATGCCGGGCAACATAACCGGCGTCTTTTTTCATCACGAAGATAACGGAGTGCTCTACAGCGTGCTCAGCGCCTCTGCGAGGAATATGCCGATAGCTAAGTGAAGGTGGTATAACTAGAGCGGACAACGATTTAAATGCTGTGATGGAGGGGCGGAGGCTGCTCTGCCCGGGCACTCGGCGAGAGGCTTTCTTCGCCTAGAGATTAGTACCATAGACGGTCGGAGCGGGAATGAGGCATCTTAGTTCCTATGCATCTCTACAGAACAATCAGGAAGGAAACGGAGCTCTATACTCACAGCAAATCTGCCCGTGGTGGTCACGGGCATCCATATGGCAAATCCCAGTCACAATTCACCCAACATCGAAAGGATACAATCATGCGCACCCTCACCCTATGCACTGCACTTCTTTGTCTCAACTTCACCACCCTGGCCGCGCTGTGGAACAATGGCGCCAGCATCCCGCAGGAAGACCTCGACCAGTTCGACGCCCTCAATTACGGTGGCATGCCCTACCGCTTCCTCCTTCCCGCGGGCTACAACCCCGCTCAAAGCTACCCACTCCTCGTCAGCATGCACGGAGGCGCCGGCATGGGCGACGACAACGAAAGCCAAATGCTCAGCTGGACGAAAAACTTTGTCAACGGCGCCTGGCGCTCCAGTTATAAAAGCATCGTCATCTGCCCCCAAAGCGAAGGTCAGTGGTTCGGCAGCAACCTCTCCAAAGCCTTCGGCATCATCGACAAGGTCCGCCAAGACTACAACATCGACGATAACCGCATCTACATCATCGGCCACTCGGCGGGCGCCTATGGCACCTGGAATGCCCTCACGACGCAGCCCGACTTGTTTGCGGCCGCCATCACCAGTGCCGGTGGATTGTCCAGCCTTCAATCGAACTCGCTGATCATCAAAGATATTCCCATCTGGAACTTCCACGGCGCCAACGACACGACGATATCCGTCGAAAACAGCCGCGCCATCTTCACGCGCATGGAAGAAATCGGCGGCAACCTGAAATATTCCGAAATGCCCGGCACAGGTCACGGTGTCGATAAATATTCCTTCGCACGCAATGGAACACAGTGGGCCGGACCGTATCCCACCCAGTTCGCCAGCGCACAAGTCGACAGAACAACATCCGGCCAATGGGACTGGCTCTTCAGTCAGGGGGTTAATGACGCGAACATCCCGGTTCAATTGCCTTTTTCGGATGATTTTGAAACGGGCTTGAATCCGGCAAATGATTCCGCCGCCCCATACCCCACCGGCGTATGGCATATGCAGAACGCCCTCGGCAACGGTTGGTCCGTGGAAGCACAGGACACGTCCGTAGTCATTGACGACATAAACGAGAATTCGAACAGCGTCATGCAGCTGGGCTGGGGGTACGACGAAGTGGCTGTTCTGTTTTCTACAACCACGCCGATCGATTTGACCAAAGATTACAAGTTCAGCGGATCATGGGAAATAGACACGGTGTTCAGCCCCCGGGGTTTTATCGCCGGAATCGCCGAGTTCAGCAGTACCAACGGGGCTCTGGTCCAGCGGCTCACACCGGACAGCAATGTCTTCGGCAACACCGTTTCGCCAACCCTTGGCGAAACCGGATCGTTTGAAGTCATCGTTACCTCCGCGCAACTGCAATCCGCGGGCGTCACGGCGGGCAACACCATCGGCATGTTTCTGCATCGCGATGATGATGGAATACTTTATGATGAGGCTGACGGTTTTACCGATAAAAACGACGTATATCTGGTCGACGATATCCATCTGTATGAACGCCCTCCGTTTGAACAGTGGATGTTGACCTATAGTATTTCGGGTGCCACCAACGATGCTGACGGTGACGGGGTGGTCAATCTGGTCGAGTTTGCGCTGGGCGGTAATCCAACCAATCCATTGGTTACCGGCGAGGCTCCATGGGTGGAGACCGGGGCCGGGGGCGTGAAGTTTGTCTATCCGCGTCGCATAGTCTCCGGTCTGGAATATACGGTGGAAACGTGCACCAATCTGCTCGCCGGAACCTGGAGCACCAACGGAACGGTTGAGCTTGCAGAAACGGGTTCCATGAATGACGATTTTGAATCCGTCACCAACGAAATTACCTCCGCCAATAGCCAGACGTTCATCCGCCTGCAGGTTTCCCAATAGCATGTTCCAATCTTTGGAAAAAATCTGTGCCCGCATGACCTCTGGATTTTCTCGGGGCCCCTCCAGCGACAGCGGGTGGTAAAATTCTTCCCAGGCCCGGAATTTTTGTGACTTTTCGTGTTTTTGGTGGCGATAATCCCACCTAGTGATTCCACCAGTAGTTTGGTCGGGCGCGTTGCGGTATTCTGTTTGTTTTGAGAGTTGCGTACAGGAAGGCGGAGTGGTCATGTTGAAAAAAATTATAGCGGTGCTGGTTGCGGCGATGTGGGGTGCGTTTGCTTTCGGGGCAGCGGAATCAAAACCCAATATCCTGTTCTTTGCATTTGATGATCTGCGGCCATTGATCGGTTCCTATGGCGAGGCGGAACCGATTACGCCGAATCTGGATGCACTGGCCAAAGAGGGTGTGCGGTTTGACCGCAACTATGTAGCTTATCCGCTGTGCAAACCTTCCCGCGCCACAATGTTGAACGGGATTCGGTTTGATAATCAGCCCACCAATGGGAAATGGCCGAATCATACGCAGTTGATTAATGTGCAGAAAACGTGGCCGCGCGCGTTGCGGGAGGCCGGGTACTGGACCGCGGCGAGGGGAAAGGTGTATCACGGCAGTGTTCCCGGGCCGGATAAGTCGGCGTGGGATGTCGCGGGTGGAAAGGGCGGTGCAAACTCCAAAAAAATCGTGGCTGCTGTGGTGGAGACCGGAGGGCGTGAGGAGCATATCGCCCAATACATGGAGACGGGCAGCGGTCCCGGTGCGCTGGCCTGGTTTTCGGTCGATGGGCCGGACAACCTGCTGAACGACGGACAGACCTGCGACGATGTGATTTCATATATTAAAGAGCAGCGCGATCCCGATAAGCCGTTTGCCATCGCCTGCGGATTTATGCGGCCGCATATGCCCTGGGCCGCGCCGAAGAAATATTTTGATCTGTATCCGGAGGATGCCGGAAAACTGGCAACTATCCCGGAGGGCGCGGCAAAAACCGTGGATGAAGAAGAGATCACCACGAAAAACCAAAACGATGTCTGGAACGAAGGCGTCGATGATGCGACGGCACAGAAACTGATCCGCGGTTACATGGCCTGCACCTCCTACGTTGATGCCCAGATGGGCCGGGTGATCCAGGCGCTGAAGGACGAGGAGCTCTATGACAACACGATCATCGTGGCCTGGGGTGACCATGGATATCACCTGACCGACCATGGCCTGTGGCGTAAAAATACGGCCTATCACATTTCCATGCGTTCGCCGCTGATGATCCGGGTTCCGGGCGGTCTATCGGGTGTGACCGTTGATGCGGTGGTGGATAACAGTGATCTTTATCCGACCCTGCTGGAGCTGACCGGTGTGCCAAAACCGGACGATGTTCACTTTCATGGACAGAGTCTGGTGCCGCTGCTGAATAATCCCGATGCGGAATGGGAAAATATCACCTATACCTGTGCGAAAGGGCGTTACGGCCTTATCTCCGACCGTTACCGCTTCACGGTTTCAGAAAAAGGCCCTTCGCTCTATGATCTGAAAACTGATCCGCATGAATGGAACAATCTGGGCAACCATCCGGAATACGCGGGATTGGTGAAGGAGTTCACCGCGAAACTCGCGAACGTGGCCTGGAACTCACCTGAAGGGACGCCGTTAAAAAAAGTCGAAGCGGAAGAAGTCACGGCCAAGCCCGCGCAGAAAAAGCCAGCGAAGGAGTGGGATTGGTTTACCGCGCTGGATAAGGACAAAGATGGATCCGTGACCGAAGAGGAATGGCTCGCACAGGCTAAGACCAAAGCGAAAAAGAAGGGCAAGCCCTACGATGAAGCTCTGGAAAGGACAATTTTTTCACGCATTGACGGCAATGGCGATGGAACCATCTTGCGTGAGGAGCTGGAAAAGGGCGGAAGGTAGGGCTAGACCGCCGGGCGAACCGCACGCGCGTAGCGTTCTGACGTCAGACAGCCCAGTGGCCTATCCCTAACCCTTGCGTAACCCCCTAGAGTTATCCGCCTAAGGGTGGAGTGAGGAAGTTGAGTATGAAAATTTTGAGTCTATGGATGTTGTGCTGCTGTATAGTGCTGTCTACCCGTGCGAATCGGGAACAACCCCCGAATATTATCTACATTCTGGCTGATGATCTCGGCTATGGAGATTTGAGCTGTCTGGGACAGGAAAAGTTCCAAACGCCGAATATTGATGCGTTGAAGGAAAAAGGCATGTTCTTTTCGCAGCACTATTCCGGCAGCACGGTATGCGCACCGTCGCGTTCAGCGCTGATGACCGGGCAGCATACAGGACACACGTTTGTGCGGGGTAACCAGGAAGTACAGCCGGAAGGGCAGTATCCGATGCCGGATGAAGAACTGCTGCTGTCTGAAATGCTAAAGGGTGCCGGTTATGTCAGCGGAGCATTTGGGAAATGGGGGCTCGGTTTTCCCGGATCGGAAGGCGATCCGTTGAATCAGGGGTTTGATGTTTTTTATGGCTATAACTGCCAGCGTTTGGGGCATCACTATTATCCCTATCATCTCTGGGATAATGACCGTAAAGTGATCCTCGAAGCCAATGCCGGAAAGGCAAAAGGAACGTATGCCCCCGAATTGATTCACGACCGCACGCTTCATTTTATTGAAGAGAACAAGAACAAGCCCTTTTTCTGTTATGTGGCCTCCATTATTCCCCATGCTGAACTGGCTGCCCCGGCAATGTATATGGAACAGTTCAGGGACCGTTTTCCGGAACAGAAACCCTATGCCGGTTATGATGAAGGCGAACTGTTCCGGAACGGTCCGTATCAGTCGCAGGAAGAACCGCGCGCCGCCTTTGCCGCCATGGTTACCATGCTGGATGATCAGGTGGGCCAAATCGTTGCGTTAACCGAAGAACTGGGAATTGCCGACCGGACACTGATTATTTTCACCTCGGATAACGGCGCACACCGGGAAGGGGGAGCTGACCCCGAGTTTTTCAACAGCAATGGTCCGTACCGCGGACACAAACGGGATCTTTATGAAGGGGGCGTTCATGTTCCGATGATGGCCTATTGGCCGGGAACAATTGCTCCGGGAACAACGTCGGAACATATTTCCGCCTTCTGGGACATGGTTCCAACCTTTACGGAACTGGCCGGGGTGACTGCTCCTGAGTCGATCGATGGAATATCGATTTTACCAACTCTCTTAGGTCAGAATAACCAGGCCGATCACAAATACCTGTATTGGGAGTTTCATGAGCGCGGCGGCCGTGTGGCGGTACGCATAGGACAATGGAAAGGCGTACGGTATAATGTGCTGAAAAATCCAAACCGCCCGATGGAACTTTATGATCTGTCGAAGGATCCGGAAGAACGGCATGATCTGGCGAAAGAGCATCCTGAGACGGTTGCGGAGATACAGCGTATAATGGAGCATGCGCGGACGGATTCGGAAATTTTCCGGTTTGGTCAGAAGCAGTTTAACGGAGAACAGGCCTCCAGGGATTGAAAACATGATACATAGATTATTGTCCACGCTCGTTGCTTGCGCGGCGGTGAGCACGACGGCAGGTGAAAAGCCTAATATTCTCTTAATTCTGGCGGATGACCTAGGCTATCACGATGTGGGATTCCATGGTTCGGAACGAATAAAAACACCTCACCTGGACCGGCTTGCGGCCATGGGGATGCGCTTTTCCGACGGACATGTCAGTGCATCCGTGTGCAGCCCTTCCCGGGCCGGCATGATGACCGGTCGCTATCAGCAGCGCTTTGGGCACGAGGCCAATGTTCCGCCTCCGACGCACGGTATGGATATCAACGAACGTACACTCGGACAGGCACTGAAGGCATTGGGGTACCGGACAGCCTTGTTCGGCAAGTGGCATCTCGGTAATGAGCCCCGGCATTATCCTACGGTTCGCGGGTTTGATGAGTTTTATGGATTGCGCGATGGACATCGAACCTTCTGGTATAATCCGGAGCATGCGCACGATAAACCCGGCGATCCAAAAAACGTGGAATACAACGGCAAGCAGATTTCATTTGAAGGGCACTTTACGGACTGGCTGGCCGATCGCACGATCGAGTTTATTCAGTCGACCGCTGACCAGCCGTTTTTTGCTTTCTTATCCTTCACGGCACCGCATGCTCCCCTGGAATCCAAGCCGGAAGACCTGAAAGCGCTGGGCACGGAGGATCACTACTGCGGTCTGGTTTACGGGATGGACCGAAACATCGGCAAGGTATTGGATGCGTTGGAGCGCGAAGGCAAACTTGAGAATACGCTGATCTGGTTTCTCAGCGATAACGGCGGAACGGTTGCGCAGGCATCCAACTATCCGCTTGGCGGGAAAAAAGGCACCAAATTCGAAGGCGGCCACCGCGTTCCGTTCGTGCTGTATTGGAAAGGCCGTGTTCCGGCCGGTGTCTACGATCCGATGGTATCGTCAATGGACATCTATCCAACCTGCGTTAAAGCCGCGGGCGGAAAACTGAAGCAGGAACGGCCGGTCGACGGCGTGGACCTGATGCCCTATATCACCGGGAAAACCGAAGATGTTCCGCACCCGTCGTTGATCTGGCGTAAGCTGGAGTGCGCGGCGGTGCGCGATGGGGACTGGAAACTGATTTATGTGGAAAACTTCGGCTCTGCACTGTTCGATCTTTCGAGCGATCTTGAAGAACGGCATAACCTGGCGTCCGCCAACCCGGAAAAGGTGGATCAGCTCAAAGGAAAACTGGAAGCCTGGGAGGGGGATAAAATTGCTCCGCAGTGGCTGGAAGGGGAAAAGTGGACCGGAGTCCGGTTTAAGGATCATTCTGTCAAATTTAAAACCGGACTGCTTCCCGGACGTATCGAAGGCTCTCAATTGTTAAGAAAGTAGACGGTTTTAACCCGGGATTTTCGGCATAACACATAAGCAGGACGCCTGTCCTGGGCCCTCTCTGGAAGGCATATTTGTTTGATTGCTCTGTCCAAAGCCGCCGGTGAGGCATGTGCTACCTAGTGATTCCTCCAGTAGCCGGAATATGTGCATAAGTTATATTTTTGGGTTCAATCTTAGCATTAATTCTTCAGAGGATAAGAGGCATGGTGGCCATCGTATTCTGAAAGGACAGGGTTTCAATAAATGATATCTCACAATTTAACGAACGCAGTGTGTCGGGTAGTGCTCACGTTGGTCTCGGTTGCAGGAAGTGCGGGCTTATGCTGTGCGGATACCGTATTCATGACTAAACCCAACATTATCATCCTATTAGCGGACGATCTCGGGTATGGCGAGTTGGGCTGCTATGGACAGGAGGTTATCAAAACACCCAATATCGATGCGTTGGCCGCTAAAGGAATGCGCTTTACTGATTTTTATGCTGGAACTTCCGTCTGCTCGCCGTCGCGCGGCGTACTGATGACGGGGATCCATGCGGGCCACGCGACCATCCGTGGTAACAAAGGCTTTTATCCGGTAAATGGATCGTGGGATCGCGTCGCGCTCAAAAAGAGCGAGATCACGATTGCGGAAATGCTGAAGACCGCAGGGTATCAAACGGCCTTCATTGGAAAGTGGCATCTGGGTGTTCCGGAGGATGTTTCGACGTGGGCTTCAGGTCGCGGCTTTGATTTTGCGGTACAGGAGCAGTGGGGGCCGAGGGCCGAGGGCGGTGAGTTCGATGAACGCGATCATTGGGTGAATGGTCGCGAGGGTAAAATTTTCCACGATTATAATAACCACGATTGCCTGGACGAATTCCGTACCGACATCATGCTGAAGTTTCTGGATGAACAGCGCGACCCGGAAAAGCCGCTCTTCCTGTTCATGTCCTACCGCAGCCCGCACGCGCACGAATTTTATCTGCGCGAGACAGACAACTACAAAGAGCATGGCTGGCCGGAAATCGAACGGCGCCATGCATCGCGCATCACCATGCTCGACGAGCAGATCCAACGCCTGCTTGATAAGTTGGACGCAATGGGGGAACTCGACAATACCTTCATCCTTTTTACCAGCGACAACGGACCGCATCGCGAACACAAGCACGATGAAACTTTTTTCAAAAGTGCTGCAGGGCTGAAGGGCTATAAACGTGATATGTATGAAGGCGGTGTGCGCGTGCCGGGTATTGTCTATTGGAAAGGCAAGTCGCGGAAAGGGGTGACGGATCATCCGGCTATCTTTTACGACATCATGCCGACGCTCGCGGAAGTCGCGGGCATCGAGGCGCCCACTCAAACCGATGGCATCTCATTCCTCCCGGAAGTGCTCGGCCAACCGCAAAACACACACGATCATCTTTATTGGGAGTTGCAGCATGCGAGTGGTAAACGGACGGGATTCCGGCAGGCGGTTCGCAAGGGCGGTTGGAAAGCGGTGCGTTACAACAACAAAAATAAAACCGAGCTCTACGATTTGAACAAGGATCTCTATGAAACCAGCGATGTGGCGGATCAGCACCCGGAAGTAGTGGAACGCATGAACAGGATCCTTGGACTGGAAAGTGGGAAGAATGTACACTATCCCTATTCCGGTGGTTTGGTGCAGTAGTGAGGAGGACGAATAGAATGATAAAATGGGTGATGATGACAACTTTGGTTGCAACGCTGGCTTCGGCAGGACGCGATACGGTTAATTTTAATGAGGGATGGCGGTTCGCCCGTTTTGGCGAAATGCCGGACGGAACCGAGAAGACGGAGCCGCGAGGGCTGGAAAAACCGGCATTCGACGATTCCGGTTGGCGCATGCTCGATGTCCCGCACGATTGGGGAATTGAAGGGCCGTTTCGTGCGGAGCTGGAAAACCGGACCGGTAAACTGCCGTGGGCCGGGATCGGCTGGTACCGTAAAACAGTCGGCGCGCCGAAATCTGATGCGGGTAAAAAGATCTTCATTGATTTTGACGGAGCCATGTCCGACTCGAAAGTGTGGCTGAACGGGGAATATGTCGGTGAGTGGCCGTATGGCTACTCTTCATTCCGTCTGGAGCTGACAAAGTTCTGGAAGCCGGGCGAAACAAACACCCTTGCGGTGAGGCTGGACAACAAGCCCGAGTCGTCGCGCTGGTATCCGGGAGGGGGCATCTACCGAAATGTGCGCTTGGTGAAAACGGATTCCGTGCATGTAGACCATTGGGGTATTTTCGTAACGACGCCTGAGGTGTCTAAAGCATCCGCGACCGTTTCAATTAAAGCCGAGGTGGTTGGCGGGAACGCCAAGACCGAAGTTCTGCATGAAATCGTGGAAACCGGCGCCAAAGGTTCCGGCGCGGAACTGGAAATGAAGATCGCCAATCCCAAACTCTGGAACCTGGAATCTCCGAATTGCTATACGCTGAAGACCACGGTGAAACAAAAAGGTAAAGTGGTGGACACGGTTGAAACCACGTTCGGGGTGCGGACAATTGAATACTCCGAGAAAGGATTCTTTCTGAACGGGAAATTGGTTCGCATGAACGGGGTGTGTCAGCACCACGATCTTGGGCCGTTGGGTTCGGCCATCAATACACGCGCCATTGAGCGGCAGATCGAAATCCTTCAGGAAATGGGCTGCAACGCCATCCGTACCGCGCACAATCCGCCGGCACCGGAGCTGCTGGAACTCTGCGATCGCATGGGCATACTGGTGCAGGTGGAGGCCTTCGACTGTTGGGAAAAGAGTAAAGCACCCAACGATTATGCGCGGCATTTCCCGGAATGGCACGAAAAGGATCTGCGCGCCATGATCAAACGCGACCGCAACCATCCTTCCGTGGTGATGTGGAGTACCGGAAATGAAGTCCGCGAAATGAAGAAAAAGGAAGATGCTCCGGTGTCGCAAATGCTGACGGACATCGCGAAATCTGAAGATGGTACGCGGCCGATCACTTTTGGTTGCAATATGCCGGATGCCGGTTTCAACGGATTACAGAAAACCGTCGATCTGTTTGGCTACAACTACAAGCCGCACCTTTACGAAGAGTTTCGTGAAGAAAATCCGGAGCAACCGCTCTATGGCAGCGAAACGGCGTCGACGGTCAGCTCGCGCGGGGAATATTTCTTCCCCGTTTCGGATGATAAAAAAATGGGGCAGGGCGGCCATTTTCAGGTGAGTTCCTACGATTTGACCGCGCCGCCGTGGGCGAATAACCCCGACATCGAATTTGCGGCGCAGGATAAATACCCCTGGGTTTTCGGCGAGTTTGTCTGGACTGGATTCGACTATATCGGCGAGCCGACGCCCTATAATAAGGATACGACCAATCTACTGAACTTTTCCGATCCGGAAGAACGTAAACGCATGGAAGCGCAGTTGAAAAAACTCGGTGGAAATATCCCGCCGCGCAGTTCCTATTTCGGGATTGTTGATCTCTGCGGGTTCAAAAAAGACCGTTTCTACATCTATCAGGCGCGTTGGCGCCCGGAACTGCCCATGGCGCATATCCTGCCGCACTGGAACTGGCCGGAGCGCATCGGCGAAGTGACACCTGTGCATGTCTACACCTCCGGCGATGAGGCGGAACTCTTCCTGAATGGAAAATCACTCGGCCGGAAGAAAAAAAGTGAATATGAATATCGTCTTCGCTGGGACGACGTCACGTATGAACCCGGCGAACTAAAAGTTGTTGCCTACAAAAACGGGAAGAAATGGGCGGAAGATATCAATAAAACAACAGGCGATGCAGCCAAGATCGAACTTTCTGCAGACCGTTCGGTCATTGCGGCCGATGGCTCCGACCTTTCGTTCATTACGGTTCAGGTGTCCGATAAAGATGGCTTGCTCGTTCCGCGTTCTCATAACCGTGTAAAATTTAAGATTTCCGGCCCCGGCGAAATCATCGCAGTGGGTAATGGAGATCCGACGAGCCATGAATCGTTCCAGGCTATGGAGCGTAAGGTTTTTAATGGGTTGGCCCTGGTTGTCGTTCGTTCAAAGAAAGGGGACGGCGGGGCTGTTAAACTGATAGCTGAATCTGAAGACCTGACCAATGCAGCCATCCATCTTGAGGTAAACTAATGAAGCAGTTTCTAGTCGTACTTTTATCTGTCGTCGCGTCCTTTGCACATGCGGAGAAACCCTGGCGGTTTCTTTTGCTGGCGGATTGGCATTCGGCGGAAAAGTATACGCAAACCGAAAAGAATCCCGAATGGCTGGCCGCGACGGTTGCTGAAGATATAGCGGCGGTTCGTATGCTGAAAGCAAAGTATGGTGGTGAACTGATGCTGATGCCGGGCGACAGCAATGGCGGGCATTGGGACCGGCCTGGATTTATTAAGAATAATTTTCCGGGTGCTACCCCGGAAGAATCCATATTGGAAGCGGGGCGTCTCTGCTATTCCGGAATGATCCGTTCTTTCAGAGAAGGCGGTTATTCAAAACTGATCATGGCGGTGGGGGATCATGAAATGGGCGATAATCCGTGGCCTGCGGGATCGGCGGTTTCACGCTGCCAACCGCAGTTCAGAGAATCCTTCGCGAAAGAATTTAATATGAACCCGGATGGCGGACGGTTTCTCTATGAAAAGCCGATCGGTTCTGCTGCGTCGCGTCCGCTGGGCACAACGTATGAAAATACTTCCTACGCCTATCGCCATAAGAATGTCCTGTTTGTCACGGTGGACGCCTTTCATCAGGAACACCCCGATAAAAAAATCGGACATGAAGGGTCCGTGACGGGTACGGTGGTGGGCGAGCATCTCCAATGGTTGGAAGAGGTGCTTTCTGAAGCGCGGAAGGATGCCGGGATTAAACATATTTTTGTTCAATCTCACCTGCCGGTTATCTATCCCGTACGGAAGGTCAACAGCAGTGGAATGCTGATGGATGACGGCATTGAGAATCCGTTCTGGAAGGTGTTGCGCAGATACAACGTCGATATCTATTTTGCGGGAGAGGTACATGCCAATACCGTTACGAAGGATCCGGGTTCGGATATCATTCAATTGGTCAGCCGCGGAAACTTTTTCAATAATTTTCAGACGTTGGACATCTCGGACGACCGCATTGAAGTGGTCTGTTATAACCAGCTTGGTGACAAGGCTGCGGATGGAAAGTATGAAGTTTCCGGACGTCTCGTGATTGATAAGTCAGTAGGTTCGGCACGTATTCAGGGAGAGGGGGAGCTGGCCGTGCTTGATCCGGCTGCGCGACACTTTTATTTTAATTTTGAGGAGATTCTTCCGCTGGCAGAAAATCCGATTATGGGCTCAGCAAACCGTAAAAAGGAAGATCCGTTTACGCTGCGGAAGATAAAGTGTTCCCGCATTCTTCCAAACCGAGGAAGCTTCGGCCCCCATTACAGCGGGTTAACGGCAAACGTGGAGTTGGTTCCGGGTAAACAGGGCAAGGCCGGACAGTTTTCAGCAAAGAGTCGTATGGGCGTTTTTGCCATGGGGCCGCTACATGGTGATCATGCTGTTTCGTACGCATTATGGTTGAAGACCACTTCGACTGAGAATCAGTTGTTGATGAATACCGGCTCGATATGGAGTAAGGAACTGAAACAGTTCTTCAACCTGAATCTTGATGACGGACGGCCCGTTGTAATGACTTCTGACAATCAGTGGCTGAAGGCTGAAAACTCAATCTTGAACGATGGAGAGTGGCACCATCTGGTGGCGACAATGCCTTCGGACGGTTGTAGACTATCCGAGGTTAAGCTGTATGTGGATGGCCAACCGGTGGAGACGCAGCTCAGCGGAAATGATGTCGCCCTGTTTTTTAATCAGGCCGTTCGTCTTGGAATTGGCGGTCTGAATTACAGCAACAAGGGATTCGATGAACTTCAGGTAGAACCCTTTGTGGGTGAACTCGATGAAGTATCGGTGTGGACCCGGTCCCTATCCGCAAAAGAAGCGGCTTCGATGTATGCTGAATTAAAGTGAATGCAGTTGAGATGAATTCTGTGGCGGCAAGCGTCGTATAGTAAAAAGGGCAATGCCGCCTTTTTGATTGAGGAAGGTTATGATGAATAGAAGAAATTTTTCCAGATGGGCCTGTGCAACGGGTATCGCTTCCATCGGTTCAGCATCATTGGCAGGCCGGGCGAAGCAACCGAACCTGCTGATTATCCATACCGATGAGCATAACTTCAGGACGTTGGGGTGTTATCGGGATCTGATGAGCGATGATCAGTCTTATGTTTGGGGTAAAGGAGTGAAGGTTGAAACGCCGCACCTGGATTCCCTCGCCCGCGACGGAGCGATTGCCACAAGCTACTATGCCGCATCGCCCGTCTGTACGCCTTCGCGGGCTTCTCTCGTGTCCGGACTCTATCCGGTGCACACGGGCTCTCCGTCGAACGATATGCCGCTCAACGACGATCTTGTCACTTTTGCGGAAGTACTGAAACGCGAAGGGTATTCCACGTCGTATGTCGGTAAGTGGCACCTCGATGGCGATGCAAAGCCGGGCTTTGCTCCGGCACGGAAGTTCGGCTGGGAAGATAACCGCTATATGATCAATCGGGGCCATTGGAAGCTGCTTGAAAAGAGCGGAGATACCGCGGCGTTTATCGGTTCGTTCAACGAACATAAGAACCAGTATAAATTCGATATCAGCGAGGCGGACAAGACCTCGTTTACCACGGACTTTTTGTGCAACAGAACGCTCGAAATTATCGAACGTGATAAGACAAAACCATTTTGTGTGATGGTCTCCATTCCGGACCCGCATGGTCCCAACCACGTACGTAAGCCGTACGATACCATGTTTGCGGACATGCATTTCCAGAATCCGCGCACCATGGATGCCGCCACCGAAGATACGCTACCGGGCTGGGTCTCGATCAAGGGCAAGAACTCCGCAGAGAAGGGGCTCAAACAGGAGCAGATGCAGTGGTATTTCGGTATGGTCAAATGCATCGATGACAATGTCGGCAGGATCCTGAACTATTTGGAGAGCCAGGGACTTGCCGATAATACCATCGTGGTCTTTTCCTCCGACCATGGCGATTTGATGGGCGAGCATAAGAAGCACAACAAGGGTAATCCCTATGAAGCGTCTGCCAGGATTCCCTTCCTGATCCGCTGGCCGGGAAAAATTCCTGCCGGCAAAGTGGTGCGGTCCGCGCAATGCAATGTGGACTTTGCACCGATGGCTCTTTCCATGCTGGGGGTGACCAACGGGGTGCCCGAATTCCACGGTACGGATACGTCTGCGGATTACCTCGGTGCTCAAAAGGAAGTGACCGGCGACCGCATCGTTTACATCACCAATGCGGCCAGCAAGTGGGTGGCCGCTGTCAACCAACGTTATAAGCTGGTGCTTTCCATCAACGATGATCCCTGGTTATTCGACCTTCAAAAGGATCCCGACGAGCTCATTAATTTTTACACCCATCCGGAATACAGGCAGATCGCTGAGAAAATGCAGTCTGCGCTGGTTGCACAGATGAAGCAATACGAAGAGCCGGCGCTGGAAAAAGGCGGACTCATCTACGAAACCGGCGCTGCGGGAGAGAAAAATCCTGACAGCGGGCTTCCATCCAGCGAAGGGTATCTGGTTGATGCTGGTGGCTACAGGGTGAAGGGTAAGTCCGGGGCCTGGAGTCGTGCGGTTACCGTTCCGGCGGATACGTTTGAACCCAACAGTCTGTACGAGCTGGAAGTGGAATGGGAATCGAATGGCCTCGACGAGGGAGCCGCCTTTTTCGCCAATTTCCTCGACCCGAAAAACAAGGCGGCTAAGCAGACCGAAACCTGGAGGGGTGCTGCCGGAGAGACCGGAGTCGTCAAAAAAACGCTAAAGACCACAACTTCCAGAGGCTGGACGCTGCATGTCGGCGTTCGCGATGGCGGCGAGATCCTCGTAAAAAGGATCCGGATCAAAAAAATATAGGATCCACAGATTACACGGATTGGAATCCATTTAATCAGTGCAATCTGTGGATTGATTAATGAGTTATGAGGGGACGGGAAATATGAGTGTCTTAAGAAATGTGTTGATGTGTTTGGTTCTTTTCGGAGCGGCTTGTGTACAGGTCGCCAAAGGCCAACCGAATATGATCGTGATCATGTGCGACGACCTGGGCTATGCGGATGTCGGCTTTAACGGGTGCAAAGATATTCCGACGCCGAACATTGACCGCATTGCGGAAAACGGGGTGCGGTGCACCAGTGGCTATGCGCCCTATTCTGTATGCGGGCCGAGCCGTGCGGGATTCATTACCGGACGCTACGGCCAGCGTTTTGGTTTTGAGCGCAATCCTCAACACCGCGTAGATGATCCAAACATGGGGGTGCCCCGGGAGGAACGCATGTTTGCCGAAGTGCTCAAACCGGTCGGCTACACCTCGGGCATTGTTGGGAAATGGCACCTCGGTGCGCACGAAACACTGCGCCCGCTAGAGCGCAGCTTTGACTTTTTCTACGGCCATCTCGGCGGAGGTCACCGCTATTTGCCGGAGGATCTAACCGTCCCTGGACATGGCAAGAACGAACTGGAAAGCTATCAGACCAGGATTATGCGGAATAATGATATGGTCGAGACGACCAAGTATCTGACGGATGAGTTTTCGGATGCGGCGGTGGAATTTGTGGAAGCGAGCAAGGACAAGCCCTTCTTCCTGTTCCTCTCTTATAACGCGCCGCACCTTCCACTGCAGGCTACGGATAAATATTTGTCTCGTTTTCCGAATCTGGAGGGTAAACGCAAAATTTATGCGGCCATGGTGAGTGCGGTGGATGATGGCGTCGGCCTGGTGCTCGATAAGCTGGATGAGCTAAAGCTGATGGAAGATACGATCGTGATTTTCCTTTCCGATAACGGTGGGCCGGAACCGAAGAATGCGTCCGACAACGGGCCGCTGCGCGGCGCAAAGGGCGATTCGTGGGAGGGCGGTTTTCGTGTGCCTTATGCCGTACAGTGGAAGGGCAGACTCCCGGCCGGAACCGAATATCACAAGCCGGTCAGTTCGCTCGACATCCTGGCAACGATTGCGGAGCTGGCCGATGCTCCCAAGGATCCGAAACGTCCGCTGGACGGGGTGAACCTGATTCCGTACCTGACGGGAAATAATCCCGGAATGCCGCATGAGGCGATTTATCTACGCAAGTTCGACGGCCAGAAATACACGGTGCGTAGCGGGGACTATAAACTGCACACCAAGTGGGATGGTGAGTACCCGGAGCTCTATAATCTGGAAGCGGACATTGGCGAGCAGAGCAATATTGCCAACCAGCACCCGGAAAAAATCCAGCAACTCGAGGCCTTGCGCAAGCAGTGGGATTCGGGATTGATCGAGCCGGTCTTCCTCGGCCTGATCCATACGCCGGAGTGGCAGGCGAAGATCAAGAAGCAGCAGGCGGCCAAAAAGAAAAAAGGCGCAAAGGATTGGGACTGGTTTGCGGCGCTCGATAAAAATAAGGATGGCGCTGTCACCGAAAAGGAATGGCTCGACTGGACGATGAGGGAAGCCAAACGAAAAGGCCGCGATACCACCGTTGAAAAACAGAAGGAATTCTTTGCCGGCCGGGATTCGGATGGTGATGGAATCATCACGCGTGAAGAGCTGGAAGCGTCAAAATAGACGGAGCGATGAAGCGGATCGGATTATTTTTAGTGATGGTCAACTGCGTTGTGGCGGGTGAACTGCCTAATGTGGTGATGATCATGGCGGATGACTGGGGGTGGTCGGATATTGCCGCCTATCGCCGCTATCAGGGATTGTCCGATCCGATCCCGACGCCGAACCTGGACCGCATGTGCGCCAACGGCATGATTTTTACCGATGCGCATTCTCCGGCCGCACTATGTGCGCCGACCCGTTTTTCCATGATGACCGGGTCCAATCCCTATCGCAACGGGGTGCAATGGGGAACCTGGGGATTCACTGCCACCAGTGCATTTACTAAAGACCGAAAACACATCACCGTCGGAGAGATTGCCGAGACCGCCGGCTACCGAACCGCATTTCTGGGAAAGATGCATTTTGGCGGCGGTGTTGAAAACTTTGAAACCACCATGCCCAACTTTCCGACAACCTACGGGTTCGATTATACGTTTTGTACACATGGCGGTATTCAGGATTCGCCCTATCTCTATTTTGAAAAGGATCGGTTTGTAAAAATCGACCCAGCTGATCCGCTGAATCCATCGGTGCCGGGGATGGATTCAAATACGGTCTACTGGACGGCGGGAAATTATACGATTCCGAATGGCACGGGTAATATTCAAACCGGCAAAGCCAGCAATCCGACGCAGCACGAGGGCTGGGGCGATACCTATTGGAATTCAAGCCAGAACGGAATCATCAATTCGAAAAAGGCCGCGGCGTTTATTGCCGACCATGTGGCCAATCATCCGAACAAGCCCTTTATGATGTACTATTGCTCGCCGCAGGTACACCTGCCGCATACGCCACCGGTTGATTTCGAGCCGAATGCGGATGGAACGCCGGGCTCGCCGCCGAATGTTCCCGTGGCCGGGGCGACGGGGGGATCGAATATTGCCGATGTTATTTATGAACTCGACCTGCAGGTAGGGCGTATTCTCGGTCAACTTGACGACCCCGATGGCGATGGCGATTTTTCGGACAGCATTCTTACCAATACGCTGGTTATGTTTACCTCCGACAATGGCGGGCTGGGAACCGATCGGTCATTACCCGGTGAAGACTATGACTCAACCGGTATCCTGCGCGGTTGGAAGGCCCAGATGGAAGAGGGCGGGCACCGCGTTCCGTTTGTGGCTATGTGGCCGGGGATGATTGAAACGAATTCGGTGAGCGATCAGCTGATTTGCGGGCACGACTGGGTGGGGGTTATGTATGCGCTGACCACCAACAGCATGGCGGCCGACCAGGCCATGGATTGTGCGAATATCCTGCCCATCCTGCTGGGCGAACAGGATGAAAATGAACCGGTCCACGAGTTTATGATTCATCAGAGCCAGAATTCGAAGACCTATCCGTATGCCATTCGTAAAGGTGACTTTGTGATGTTCTTTGATCAGTCCAAAGGGGGCGGCCCGCTCTACAATCTGGCGGATGATATTACGCAGTCCACCAATCTGCTGGCGGGCGTCCCCCTATCGGAACACATGACCCTCAGCAATGAACTGCACACCCTTTATCTGCAGCACGACCAGAAAAATGATGCCCGTACAACGACGGCTTATGTGGCGCCCGACGTTCATCCGCCATTGCCGAATCCGGCGGGGTTCGCAATTGCTCCTGCCGCTGTAGGATCTTCGGCAATCACGATGCGGGCCTACGACGGAGCGGATTTCAGCGAGCCGGTTGAATACCGCTTTGTTGAGTACAGTGGACATGAAGGGGGCTCTTCATCGGGCTGGCAGCTCTCGCCGACATTTGTTGATGGCGGCCTGCTTCCGGGGCTGACCTATTCCTATTCCGTTCAGATGCGCGATGCGCTGGGATATACCGGCGCGGTCAGTGCCGTATTGAATGCGACCACCAGTACAAACAATGCACTGTTGTTCGACGATTTTGAAACGTCGGTCGATTCCGGGGATGTTACGGCACTACCGTATCCAGTCGGGGTGTGGCATCATCAGGCCGTGGCCTCATGGGCCCGGGACGAGTCTTCGGCCGATACATCGGTCCACATCGGGAACTACGGAAATCTTACCGGTAAAGAACTGCGCCTCGGTTGGGGATATGACGAGGTGGTCACGCTTTATTCAACCACCACCACAATCGATACAAACCGCACCTACACGTTTAGCGGTAACTGGGAGATGGATGGTGCATTCCTGCCGCTGGGCTTTGTTGCGGGGATTGCGGAGTTCAGTGTTTCCGATGGGTCGCTTGTGCAACGATTAACTCCCGACAGCCTTATATTCGGCGATACCAACGCACCTGCCGTGGGCGACACAGGCCTGTTCAGCTTAACCCTTACCCCGGCAGATATGGCCGGGGCCGGCATCACAGCCGGAAACCGGATCGGGATATTTTTCCACCACGATGACGACGGGGTGCTGTACAGCGAGCATAGCTCGGAGAAGGGCGATGTCTACCTTGTGGATGAGGTGTGGCTTACGGCGGATAGCGACGGCATGTTCGGACAGTGGATGATTAACTACGGTATCTCCGGTTCCACGAATGACGCCGATGGCGATGGCGTTGTTAATGTGGTCGAATTTGCTTTAGGAGGTAATCCGACCAATCCGGCAGTATTGGGCGAACGTTCACGACTTGAAACGGGACCCGGGAGTGTTAGCTATATTTATCCGCGCCGTATCAATTCCGGTCTGGATTATTCTGTGGAAAGAACTACCAATCTCTTGGACGGAGCCTGGACAACCAACGGGAGTGTTGAGCTTCCGGAGACAGTGCTTATGAATCCCGACTTTGAATCGGTCACGAACGTCGTTTCCTCGGAAGAGCAGGAAGCTTTCATTCGGTTAAGAATAAAGGAAAAGTAGAGAACTTATGCGTTATCTAAAAAACATCCTGATGCTCCTGCTGCCGGCCATATATGTGCAGGCAGCGTTTAAACCGGGCCAGCCTTGGCTGGATAACAAAGGGGTTCATATTAATGCCCACGGGGGTGGCGTGCTGCTGCACGATGGAACCTACTATTGGTTTGGTGAGCACAAGATAGAAGGCACTGCCGGAAACAGCGCTCAGGTGGGTGTTCACGTCTATTCCTCAACGGACCTGCTGAACTGGAAGGATCGGGGCATCGCGCTGAACGTCTCAGAGGATCCGAAGTCGGAAATCACGAAGGGCTGTATTCTCGAACGGCCGAAGGTGGTGTTTAACGAAAAGACCGGCAAGTTTGTGATGTGGTTCCATCTGGAACACAAGGATGCCAAGCCCCGGCCATATTCGACTGCCCGGTCGGCAGTCGCAGTCGCGGACGAGGTGACGGGCCCCTATACCTTTCTTCACAGCCTGCGCGGCACGCCCGGAGTGTGGCCGCTGAACTTTCCGGAGGACAAGCGGAACCGCTTTGATATACCGAACGATTTTTTTCAGAGCGGCGAGCCGCAGGCATCGACCCTGCCGCTGTTGCGGGAGGGCACTGCGGTCAATACATGCTTTTACGAGGGTCAGATGAGCCGGGACCAAACGGTCTTTGTGGATGATGATGGAACGGCCTATCACATCGCAGCATCGGAGCACAATGCCACGCTGAATATCCGGGAGCTGGACTCAACCTATACGGCGTATACGGGAAAATACATCCGAGTGTTTCCCGGTCGCTACCACGAGGCCCCGGCGGTATTTAAACGCGGAGGAAAGTATTATCTGATTTCCAGTGGATGTTCAGGCTGGAAGCCCAATGCCGCGCGCTCCGCCGTCGCGGACGACATCATGGGCGAATGGACCGAACTCGAAAATCCCTGCGTGGGTGTGAATCCGGAAAACAACCTCGGCCCGGAGAAAACCTTCGGCGGACAAAGTACGTTTGTCTTGCCGGTGCGGGGAAAGGACGATGCGTTCATCGCGATGTTTGATAGTTGGCGACCGGAAAACGCGATCGATGGCCGCTATATCTGGCTGCCCATTGAATTTAATGAAAATGGATTTACGGTTCCGTGGAAAAGTGAGTGGGATCTTTCAGCATACGATGTAATGGAGAATCATTAGAATGAAACCGATCTTTGCAATTTTGTTTTTCAGTTTGTTGGCAAGTGCGGCTATAGCGGATAAGCCACCTAACATTCTGTTCATCGCCATCGACGATATGAATGACTGGACCGGGTTTCTGGGCGGTCATCCGCAGGCGCAGACTCCGAACATGGATCGGCTGGCAAAGAAGGGCGTTAATTTCAGCAATGCCCATTGTTCTGCGCCGGGCTGTTCGCCGAGCCGAAACGCATTACTTTACGGAGCGGAGCCGTTCAATTCAGGACTCTACGCATTCTATGATCAGGAAGGTTTTTCCGACAAAGTTCTGGAGGGATACACGTCATTGCCGGAATTTTTAAAAGTTAATGGCTACAATACCTACGGCTCTGGAAAAATCCACCATCGGCGCGAGCCGACGGCGGTGGAATGGACCGAGTTTTACGAGAAGGAAAAAACCAATCCGCTCAAGTTTGACGATATCGAGGGCTACATTCAGGGCAAAAAAGGGAAGATGCGTTTTTCGCCTTCGCTGAATCCGCTGGAGGATCATACCGATTATAAAAATACAACCTTCGGGGTGGATGTGCTGGGACGCGAGCATGATCAACCATTTTTCCTCGCGGTGGGCATTGTCCGTCCGCATCTGCCGTTCACCTGTCCGAAACAGTTTTTTGATCTGTATCCTATGGAAGTGGAGCCGCCGCGCATCAAGGTCGACGACCATGCCGATATTCCGGCCGTTGGAAAGGCGATGGCCAAGGTAGGGGATGATAATCGATTCAAGGCCGACAAGGCCTGGAACAAGGTGCGCCGCGCGTATCTGGCGTGTATCAGCTGGGCGGATTTCAACGTCGGCCGCTTAATCGACGCACTGGAAGCCAGTCCGTATGCGGACAATACCGTGGTGGTGCTGTGGTCGGACCATGGCTATGGCATGGGCGAAAAAAAGCATTTCCGCAAGTTTGCGTTGTGGGAAGAAACCACCCGCGTGCCCTTCATCATTTGGGATGCGCGCGAAAAGAAAGCCATCGCCGGGCGTGAAGTAAAAGACGGCGTTTCACTGATCAATGTCTATCGCACGCTCGCGGAAATGTCGGGGCTGGACGTTCCGGACAATGTGGATGGATTCAGCCTGCTTCCGCAGTTGAACGATCCATCGACGCCGGTCGAGGGCCAGGCCATCTGTTCGTGGGGGCGGGGGAATTATACCGTGCGCACCCGCGACTGGCGCTATACGCGCTATTATGATGGCGGAGAAGAACTCTACGATCACACCAAAGATTCCGACGAATGGACCAATCTGGCGAACAATCCTGAATATGCCGATATGAAAAAGAGGCTTTCGGCCAAACTACCGCAGCAGGAAGTCCCGATTGTGATGGATGGGCTCGAAGGCTGGAGTATTCCGTACAGCGCGGATAAACCACTGGATAAAAAGAAGGGGAAGAAATGAAGCTAAGATTGATTTTCACGTTGGTAATGGTGGTATCGGCTGTTTTTGCCGCGCAGGATCGACCGAATATTGTCTGGTTGACGACCGAAGACAATTCCGCAAACTGGTATCGGCTCTACAATCCGGAGCACGGTGTTGCCATGCCTAATGTGGAGCGCCTGGCGAAGGAGGGGCTTGTTTTTAACAATGCCTATTCGTGCGGCCCGGTTTGTTCGGCGGCACGCAGTACGATTATTTCCGGCTGCTATGGGCCGCGTACGGGCGCGCAATATCACCGTAAACAGGTGCCGGTGGCTATGCCGGACGGGGTGAAAATGTTCCCGTACTACCTGCGGCAGGCAGGCTATTACACCTCCAATAATTCGAAGGAAGATTACAACTATCTGAAGTCGGACAAGGAAGGCGTATGGAATGAATCCTCCCGCAAAGCCAGCTTTCGGAAGCGTGAGGATGGCCAGCCGTTTTTTCACGTGCAGAATTTTGGAACCACGCACGAGAGCAAGTTGTTTGGCGACCTGCCCGCGGGAAAGAACTATGTGGTTGATCCGGCGGATGTAAAGCTGTTTCCGTATCACCCGGACACCCGGATCTTTCGCGAAAAATATGCCCAGTACCTGACGCTCAATTCCATCGTGGATGCCGAGATGGGCGGCATCATCAAGCAGTTGGAGGAAGACGGTTTGATGGACGATACCTTCATCTTTCACTACGGCGATCATGGCGGCGTGCTGCCGGGCGGAAAGGGCTATGCGCATAACGACGGACTGCAGGTGGCCATGGTGGTTTATGTTCCGAAAAACTGGCAGCACCTTGTTCCCGCTCCGCGGGGCAGTCGGGTAGATGGAATGGTTGAGTTTGTCGATCTTTCGGCCACCGTTCTAAACCTGGCCGGCGTTGAGATTCCTGCCGGTATCGATGGCAAACCCTTCCTCGGCAAAGGCGTTACGCTGGACGAGGTCAATCAGCGCGATAGCGCGTTTGGCTATGCAGAACGGTTCGACGAAAAATACGATATGGTTCGTTTCCTCCGAAAAGGGAAATACAGCTACTGGCGCAGCTATCAGCCCTTTAATTTTGACGGACTGCATAATTTCTATCGCTACAAGCAGCCGGCCTTCCGCGAATGGCGGGACTTGGCAACGGCCGGCAAACTGAACGAGGCGCAGTCGGCATTCTATAAAGCGCGGCCGCCGGAACAGCTTTTCGATCTCGAAAAAGATCCGCACGAAATTAATAACCTTGCCGACGATCCCGCCTATTCAGACATCCTGCTGGATATGCGCAGGGCATTGCAGCAGAAGGTTAAGTCTCTTCCGGACGTAGGCTTTTTCCCCGAATCAGTGGTCATTAACGAGAGCAAAGGGAATGGCACTGCTTTTGGTCAGTCGAACAAAGCGCAGATTGCCAGACTGATCGATATTGCCGACCTGCAGCTGAGCCCGTTTCCCGAAGCAAAGGGCCGGATTGAAAAGGCGTTGCGCTCACCGGTTTCCGGGGAACGATATTGGGGCATCATTACGTGCAGTGCTTTTGGGAAGCAGGCCGGATCATTTACTGCAAAGATAGAAGATATTGCTGCCAATGATCCCGACCGGCTCGTCCGCGTGCGTGCGGCCGAGTTTCTTGGAGTGACCGCGGCTGCTGATCCGGTGCCGCTCCTGTTTGATGCTCTGAAGGATAGTGATGACCCTATTGAGGTTAACTTGATACTCAACACCGCCGTGCTGCTTCGCGATGGGATGGGGGTTCATTTCGATATGTCGAAAGCAGAGGGAGCCGGATGGACTCAGTTGGATGGATTGGTTCCTCATCGTGTTAATTATCTAAATGGCGGCACGGGCGAAGTGCAGAAAAAGAAAAAAGGAAAGTAAACGAACATGAAAAAATTTATAGGTGTGTTGGTCATGGTGCTGGGTTTTTCCGGAGGCGCTTTTGCCGGGGAAAAACCGAATGTGGTGTTGATTGTGTGTGATGATCTGAATGATTACATCACAGGTATACCGGGCGGTTCGGGGCATCCGCAGGCGCTAACGCCGCATATGGAAAAGCTGGCGAAGTCGGGCGTAGCCTTCCGCCGTGCCTATTCAAACCATCCGGTCTGCGCGCCGTCACGCTCCAGCTTTCTGACCGGAATCTACGGGCACACCTCCGGCAATCTTTTTTGGAGTAAGTGGTTTCAGAATCCTGTGCTGAAAAATTCGCGCAGCCTGATGGATCATTTTAAGCAGAACGATTATTACGTGGCGGGTTCCGGCAAGCTGATGCATCACGGCAAGCCGGATGAGTGGAGCGAATTTAAGTATAAGGCCGACTATGGTCCAATGGCTTACGACGGAGAGCAGCGGGTGGCGCATCCGTGCGTACCGAAGCCGTTCTGGGACATCGGAGCAGTGGATGGATCATGGGGCGCACTCGAAGATATTCCCTATGCCGACGACGGCAATCCGGAATCCGGATGGATTTACGGAGACTGGAGTAAACTCAAGCCGATGAAGCCCGGCGATCCGACGCCCGACGAGCGCAACGCGGATTGGGCCGCGGAAAAAATCGGGCAGTTTGCAAAGCAAAAGAACGGCAAGCCGTTTTTCCTGGGTGTAGGTTTTATCCGCCCGCACACGCCGCTGCATGTGTCGCAAAAATATTACGACATGTATCCGCTGGATAAATTGGAACTGCCGACTATCAAGCCCGACGATGCCGAGGATACGCACTATCGCGAAATCTTTGATCCGAATCATAAGGGGCTTCGCTATTACCGTACGCTGGTTGAGGCGTACAACGGCGATGAGGAAATGGCGATCAAGGTATTTACCCAGGCTTATCTTGCCTGTGTAACCGCAGTGGACGACTGCATCGGGCAGGTGGTGGAGGCTGTCGATAACAGCCCGTTCAAGGACAATACCATCATTGTGGTGACTTCTGACCACGGCTGGCAAATGGGGCAGAAGGACTATCTCTTCAAGAATTCGCCTTGGGAAGAAAGCTGCCGAATTCCGTTTGTAGTTCGTGCGCCCGGGGTGGCAAAAGCCGGCGGTATTGCTGAGCATCCGGTTTCACTCATCGATCTCTATCCTACACTGGTTGATCTGTGCGGCCTTCCAAGGGAAACGCGCAAGAATGATGATGGCGCAGAACTGGATGGGCACAGCGTCCGTCCATTCCTGGAAAATCCGAAAGGCGGAAAGTGGGATGGTCCCGAGGGGGCGCTATCCATGATCTACATCGGAGAGTTGAACAAAGGGCATTCGGCCGAAGAGAAAAATATGTTGAAAAACCAGCATTGGTCCTACCGTACCGACCGCTGGCGCTACATCCGCTACAACGATGGGGTGGAGGAACTCTACGACCACGAAAACGATCCGCGCGAGTGGACCAACCTGGCCGGCTCTCCGGAGCACGCTGCCATAAAACAGCAACTGAATACGCAGATGCAGGCCATGATCGGGCCCATCAAGAAAACCTCATCCGCACTGAAAGCGGCTCCGGCTCCAGCTAAAAAGAAGTGGGATTGGTTCAGCAACCGCGACGCCAATAACGACGGCGGGGTGACGGAGGGTGAGTGGCTCACGTGGAGCAGGAAATCGGCCACGAAAAAGGGCGAGAGTTATAATGAAGATCAGCAACGGAACTATTTCGCCGGCCGCGACGGCAACGACGACGGGATCATGACGCGCGTGGAACTGGAATCGAGTTCGAAATAATGCGAGTTTACCTTTTTCTATTTGTCAGCTTGTTTGTCGCTTCCGCCTTCGGTCGCGATTTCCATATCGACAGTCGAAGAGGCAGCGATGCCAACGACGGTCGGTCGGACCGGACAGCCTGGCAATCGTTGGAGAAGGCAAATGGATTCGAGTTCAGGCCCGGTGATCGAATCCTCCTTAAACGCAACTCCCGTTTTAAGGGAGGGCTGAAGCTCAAGCTCAGGGGAACGGAACAGCAGCCCATTGTGATTGAAGCCTATGGGGAAGGTAATACCCCGTTCATTGATGCAAAGGGATATCCGGCCGGGGTTCATTTGCTCGGTTCGCATTATGTGGAGGTTCGCGACCTAGAGATAACGGCCGATGGCGGTAAAACCGTCAGTGGAAAGAATAACCGGCGATATGGCGTATATGTTCAGGGAATCTATGGCTCAACCTCGCACATCACTTTGGAAAATCTGACCATCTACAAGATCTTCCCGGAGGTCGGGGCGGAACATGAGGGGCATAATGAGACCACCTTTATGGGAACCGCCATTTCAATCGAAGGCCGAAAGGAAGAGATTTCATCCGACTTTATCGTGCGCAATTGCCGCATCGCCCGCACGGGCTTCAAGGCCATCAGCCTGAAATTCATCAGCAATGTGCAGGTGCTCGACAACTATATGAAAGAGATTGGCGGGCCCGCCATCCAGCCCAGCAAGGTGAATAATTTGACCGTGCGGGGAAACACGGTGGATGGTTCCGGGTCAGACGCAGACAAAAGGATGCACATGCGGGGCAGCGGTATCTGGCCATGGTCGTGCAACAACGTCCTGATCGAAAAAAACAAGTTTATGCATGCGCGCGGCAAGGGCGATTCGTGCGGCATCCACATCGACTACAATTGCCGCGACGTAGTGGTACAGTACAACCTTAGCATCGACAACGAGGGTGGCTTTGTTGAGATACTCGGCAATAACCATAACTGCGCCTACCGCTACAATATCAGCGTCAACGACGGCTTCCGGGTGAAGGGAAAAAATAAGGCGTCCCAAGAGGGTAAAATCCTCTGGATGAGTGGATATGTCGGTAGCAAGAAGGAGAAGTTGGGTCCGTACAATTCCTATATCTACAACAACACCATTTATGTAAAACCCGGTAGCCGCTCCTGCTTTTCCATCTCGCCTACGACGGATGGGCTTTTGGTGGCGAACAACATCTTCCATATCATGGGCAAGACCGAGGACGTGATCGGCGATCAGGATTCAAAACTTATGAAACGCGGGGCGTCTGCAATCCGGCTGATTGTGGAGAATAATCTCTATTACAACGATTCCATCCTGCCCGAATCCCTGCCTTTCAGCGATGCCGGTCCCGTGATTGGCGATCCAAGGTTCAGGAAACCCGGCGGTATCGAAGCCGAAAATTATGTGCCGCGAAACATTGCGCTGATCAAAGACAAAGGCATTGCCATTCCCATGCTGGAAGGCGATGAAACCGGCCTGCGCATCGGCCTCGATGTGCAAGAGGATTATTTGGGGAATCCAATTGTTGGCAATCCTGACCTGGGTGCGATAGAGTTTCCCAATGCGGCTTCGCAGTAGATTTTTGATTGATGATTTCCGATTGCCGATTTTCGGGTCTGCGATGCCTTTCATAAGAAGAGGCCAATCGCGTGACTACGTTGTCGTGGAACGCGACTCACGTGGCGCCGACTGAGTTCCACCAATCAGCAATCAAAAATCGTCAATCAGAAATACGTTGTCGAAGCGATTGAGGATGGTTTGCTAAGGAACGCCCGAAGCGTTAGCGCAGATAATTTTACGAAGGAAAATAGGCCGAAGGCCGGTTCAAATGGTGATTAGTTAAAACGGAAGTAACTAACAGGAGGTCGGTCGTGAAAAACTTCGTACGTTGTGTTCTACTCGGTTCCGTATTTGTTGGTATTTACGGGACAGTATCAGGTGAAACGCCACCGCAGCGCGATGAGCGGATGGAGTGGTGGCGCGAGGCGCGCTTCGGCATGTTTATCCATTGGGGGCTCTATGCTGTTCCGGCCGGCGAGTGGAATGGCCAGACGGTGAATGGCATCTCTGAATGGATTCAGCACAAAGCCCCGATCCCCGTGGCAGACTATGAACCGCTCAAGGATGTGTTTAATCCCGTGCAGTACGATGCCGATGAGTGGGTGCGACTGGCAAAAAATGCCGGCATGAAATATATCGTGATCACCAGCAAGCATCATGATGGATTCTGCCTTTGGAATTCAGGCCAAACCGATTGGGACATCGCCTCGACTCCTTACAAAAAAGATCTGCTTAAACCGTTGGCCGATGCCTGCGAAAAATACGGCGTCCGGCTCTGTTTCTATCACTCCATCATGGATTGGCACCACCCGGACTACAGCCTGAAGAAACCGTATCGTGGCAATGCGGATAATCCTGCACCGGATATGGATGCTTATACGGACTACATGAAGGCACAGCTCAAGGAGTTATTAACGGGCTATGGCGACATCGGCGTTCTTTGGTTCGATGGCGAATGGGAGAAGGCGTGGACGCATGAACGCGGGGTCGATCTGGATGACTACCTGAGAGCCATCCAACCCTCGCTCATCATCAATAACCGAATCGATAAAGGGCGCAAGGGCATGGCCGGCATGAATAAAGAAGGGGATTTCCGCGGAGACTTCGGTACGCCGGAGCAGGAAATTCCCCACATCGGCTTCCCGGGGGTTGACTGGGAATCGTGCATGACCATGAACGGCAGCTGGGGCTACAAGGTCTCGGATAACAATTGGAAGTCCACCGATACGCTGATCCGCAACCTCGTCGATATTGCTTCCAAAGGCGGCAACTATCTGTTGAATGTGGGTCCAACGGCCGAAGGTTTGATTCCCGCCCCGAGCATCGAGCGATTGGAGGAGATCGGTGCGTGGATGGCCGTCAACGGTGAATCGATCCATGGCACTTCCGCCAGCACCCTGCCTGAGCTGGAATGGGGACGCTGCACCATCAAAGAGGGCAAAGGCACGACAACCTATTACCTTCATGTTTTCGATTGGCCGGAGGACGGGAAGCTTGTCGTTCCCGGATTGAAGGGTGGCGCAGCGACCATGCTTGACGTTGGCGAGAGGCTCGAGGTCATCACAACGGGTGGAGGTTGCGAGATCGATCTTGGCAGCATCCGTCCGGATCCGATTGACGGCGTGATTAAGGTGGAGATTAAGCAATAGCCGTGAAAGCCGTTTTTCTTACATTGGCAACCGCCCTGTGTGCATCGGCTTGCGCTTCACTGCTCGACCGGCAGGAGATCCGGGATGCTTCGACGCTGGACATCGTGGTGCTGGAGGATTGGCATGATGTGGATGGCGAAGTGCCAACGCGACAGAAGCTGATCACTATTCGGGTTGGTGAATTGTGGCCGGGGCAGGATTTACGTGCACCGGTACGGTTGGTTGTGCCTGCCGGCCGAAAGGCGAAGGGATTTCATCTCACGGGCGGAAACCAGACCAAGCGGTTGCAGCAGGATATCCGGCCGCGCGGGGTTGAGGCGGAACTGCTTAAAGGCGGTGCCGGTTTGGTACAGACCGTGGTGCAAACCTTGAAGAGTCAGGGGCAGGCGGAACTCGACCAGGAAATGCATAAGCGTTTCATAAAATCACTCGACCCACACCTTTCTATTCAGTACTGGGGGTGGCCGGCCACACTGATGCGCGCTGCGACGGCGGCCTATGCTGAGGAAGACTATTTTGAAAAGGGTAAAATTGCGCTTTCGGGAGGATCCAAGAATGGGGCATCGCCTTCGGTTGCGCTGATCCATGATGATCGTATGACTGCACAGCACGGTACGGTGTCGCCATTATGGGAGTCGCCGCTTCGCCTATGCGACCGTAAGGCGTGGGATGCATTGGAGGAATTCAATGAAAAGAACGGGGTGCGTAGGCCGCATCCATTTCTCGGCGGAACCTATGGACCTATCTACAATCGGGAGGCGCTGGCTGCCGGGCACCGCTGGGCGGATTTGCAAAAACTTGCCAATGAGATGGCCCCGCATATCTTTATTTCGAAAAACTGGGCGGCGCTCGAAAAGCGTGGCGTTGAAATGCTGTTCGAACCGGGCACGCACGACTTTGTCTGCTTCGACGTGGCCTGGGGCGGGGCGCACTATCCGCAGATCCCGGTCTACTATCGGCCCAACTCCGGCCACGGGAAAAAGAAGCCGCATCCCGGTGCGGAAAAAGGGGCGCGCAATCGTGATGCCTTTTTGCTGCGGCATTTTTTTCCGGATCAGGTGGATCCGCTGTTACCGCCGCCCGCCGTCGAAACCCGCCAAGAAGACGGCATGCTGCAGATTGTCGTGAAGTTCCCAACGGGTGCAAAGGCAGAGTCGGGCCGTGTGTTCTGGATGTATGATCGGGCACCCGACGGCAGTGAGGCCTATCTGGGTGAGCTGCTGCCCGATGAAAACTGGATAAAAATGGAATCCGATTCTACAGGGCGGGTGTGGAAGGCATCGATACCGCTCAAGTCCAACCGAAAGCACCTGGATTTTTTCACCGTTCATGGCAAGAGAATCCAGTATGGCGGGGTGTCCTATCCAACGGCCATCTCAAGTCCATACGTACGTGTTGAGCTTTAGTTCATTCAAAAGAGCGCGTGGTGGAACATAGAAATAGATGCAGATTAAGAAAAACCCGGATTAAGTGCAATATTGACACGCTTTAATGCGGGATCGACCTAGTTTCGCTTTGTGGTGTTGTATATATTGCATAAATACGCAACAGGTGGCTGTGCCATGTGATCGGTGGATCCATGCCGGATTCGTTGAACAGCATGGTGCCCACCGTGAACCGGTAACCAGGTAACCGCCATATTGGAGAAAGTCTGATGTATAAGCACGTAGTGATGTGGAAAATGAAGGAAGAGGCTGATGGTTTAAACAAAGCTGCATTGGCGCGGGAAGTGAAGCAACGCCTCGAAACCCTCCCCGGCATAATTCCTGAGATCAGCGACTACGAGGTGGCCATCAATATCGGTGACTACGGCGCATCGTTTTTCGACGTCAGCCTGATCGCTGCCTATCCGGACGAGGAAGCGTTTAAGAAATACTGCGTCTATCCGGAGCATGATGCGGTAGTAGCCTACATCCAGTCCGTTACGGTTGCCGAAGAAATCGTCGACTACGTGGTGTAGGTATCATGAAACTGATCCATTTGTTTTTGATATCGCTGCTGGCCGTATACGCCCATGCAGCAGAGCCGCCGAATGTGATCCTTCTGGTCTGCGATGATTTGAATGACTATGTGGAAGGTTTCGGGGGGCACCCGCAGGCAAAAACACCGAATATAAAGCGGCTGGTGGACAGTGGTGTATCCTTTACCCAGGCACATTGCACGATTCCAATCTGCAATCCCTCCCGGGCCAGTTTCCTGACGGGACTGTATCCGCATACCGCTGAGTGCTACGGATTCGAGAAGTGGAAAGGCTACGAGGTGCTCGAAAATTCGCGGACGATGATGGATCACTTCCGTCAACATGGATACCACTCACTTGGTGCAGGCAAGATGATGCATAACCTCTACGAAGAGGAGTGGAGCGAGTATGGCAACCGGGTGGATTATGGACCCTTTGCCTATAACGGCAAAGATAACGTGGCTCATCCCTGGAACAAATCGCCGTTCCGCGACGATTTCGGTGCGATCGACGGCTCATTTGGTCCGCTCTTTAAATTGACGGGCGAGAAGTCACCGGTGACGGGTGAGCCGTTTATCTGGCGCACCGGGCACTGGAGTAAAATGCGTGAGATGCGCTATGAGTCGGAAACCGACCGCGATCCCACCGCAGACGAAAAGAACGGCGCATGGGCTGTGGAAAAGCTCAAGGCATTCGCCGCTGACCCGGATTCGAAACCGTTCTTTATGGGCGTGGGTTTTATTCGCCCGCACACCCCGTTGATCGTGCCGCAGGAATATTTCGACCGTTTCCCGCTCGAGTCCATCGAGCTGCCGGTTATTAAGGAAAACGACGCGGCCGACACCTTCAAGCACACCGTCACCTGTCCGGAAGATAATCGATGCGCAGAACGCGGTAACAAGATTCTGGAAAGCCTGGTTGCCTCGTTCGACGGCGACCGTGAGCTGGCGCTGAAAAAATTTATTCAGGCTTATCTCGCAAGCGTTGCTTCGGTGGATGATCAGATCGGGCTGATTCTTGACGCAGTCGAAAACTCACGGTTGAAGGACAATACGATTGTGATTCTGACCAGCGATCACGGCTGGGGCATGGGCGAGAAAGATTATCTCTACAAGAATTCTCTTTGGCAGGAAAGTACCCGCGTTCCGCTGATTATCCGTGCGCCGGGCGTGTCGAAGGCGGGCGCTGCAACGGAGGTTCCGGTCTCGCTGGTTGATCTGTATCCCACGGTGCTGGATCTTTGCACGCTGCCGTCGGATACCGTGAAAAATAAGAAGGGGCGACCGCTCGACGGATTCAGCCTTAAATCGCTGCTTGAAGATCCAATGTCTGGAAAATGGGACGGCCCGGATGCCGCGCTGACCGCGATGTATAAATGGGCTGAAACCTATGATCCAGCCGTGCAGAACTATTCTCTGCGCTTCAGGGATTGGCGCTATATCCGCTACGAAAACGGGAAAGAAGAACTCTACCACACCGCCGAAGATCCCAAGGAGTGGACCAACCTGGCGCTGAACCCGGAATATGCGGATCAGCTGAAAACATGCCGGGCTAAGCTCATGGATCGGATTTCCCAATAACAGGACCATTTAAGATGATAAAAAAGATCGTACTGACGGCCGCCGTGCTCGGCCTCGCACTGCCGGTGTTGTCGGCTGAAAAGCCGAACGTGATGATGATCGTGCTTGACGATATGAACGACTGGCTCGGTGTGATGGGAGGGCATCCGCAGGCAAAGACACCGAATATGGACCGGCTGGCCGGGGAAGGCGTTCTTTTCCTGAATGCCCATGCCAACGTCGGCGTCTGTTCGCCGTCGCGCGCCAGTTTTATGTCGGGGGTGCACCCGCTCACGAGCGGGTGCTGGGGATTTAATAATCCGCTCAAAAACAACGTGCTCAATAACTCAAAAAACCTTCCGGAATACGCACGCGAAAATGGATTCAAGGCGTATCAGACCGGAAAGATCTTTCACCATGTCCCGAAGGATGCCTGGACGCAGAAGGGGATTAAGAAATACCACGGCCCCATGGCGTGGGATGGTAAAAAGGTGGCGCTGCATCCATCGTGCCCTGCGACGATGGCCGAGCTGGGGGCTCTGGACTCCACCTATGCTTCGTTGGCCGATATTCCAAGTGTAGGCGGCTATACGGGCTGGTATGATTCCAATTCAAAAAAACCGTTTCGCTATGTCGCCGAAGATGATCGGGACCTGATGACCGACGAGAAAAGTGTGGAATGGTTCCGCAAGAAAATGGTTACGCTGGAGCGGAACAACAATGCCGAGCCGTTCATGATGGCCTTCGGGATCATGCGCCCACACACCCCGCTGGTGGTACCGCAGAAATATTTCGACCTGTTCCCGCTCGATACGGTCGAGTTTCCGAAAATCAAGGAAGGCGATATCGATGACCTGCCATGGGGCGATGATTCGCGCGGGCGGCAGGCGATTGAAGCGTTACGGGCGGGGGTTGAAGACCCGGAACTGGAGTTCCGCAAATATGTGCAGGCCTACCTGGCCTCGGTGGCTTTTGCCGACGATATCGTTGGCGAAGCAATGGACATTCTCGATAACAGCCGGTTCAAGGAAAACACGGTCGTCGTGCTCTTCAGCGACCATGGCTACAACATCGGGGAGAAAGAATATCTCTGGAAATACAACCTCTGGGAAGAGAGCACGCGCGTACCGCTGATCATACGCGATCCGCGTTATGCGGCGAATGCCGGAAAAACCGTGGATCATCCCGTCAGTCTGATCGACATCTTTCCGACGGTTACGGACCTGTGCGGCATGACCGGAGAAACCGTTAAGGGCCCGGGCGGAGTATCGGTCGACGGCCACTCCCTGCGGCCGTTCCTGGAAAATTCGTCCACTATGGAGTGGGATGGCCCGGACGCAGCACTGTCGGTGATCGCCAGCTGGAAATCGAAGCAACCTATCGGTCAGCACCTTTCTATCCGCACAAAAGATCATCGCTACACCCGCTACCATGGCGGTGGCGAAGAGTTGTATGATCACCGCAACGATCCGTACGAGTGGACCAATCTGGCGGCAAATCCCGAATATGCGGAGATCAAGACCAAGCTTGCGAAACAGCTTGAATCGATGGTTCCGAAAACCACGCCGAAAACGGAGCCGAAAAAGAAAGCTGCAGCAAAATCCACCAAAGGAAAGACCGAGGATGAATTGTGGAAAGATAAATATTTTGGATGGCATCCCGATGCCGATACCAACAAGGACGGTGAGCTGACCTGGGCAGAATACAAGGCGCATAAAGATGCGCTGGATGAAAAGAAGGCCGAAAAAAAATGACCGCTTCAACGCTCCTAACTGCGGCTGTGCTGCTGCTTACGGGCGGTGCGTGTGCGCGTGATGTGCAATCGTTGGATGGTATATGGCGGATTGCTTTCGATGGTTCTAACGAAGGTCGTGCGGCGGTGTGGCATACACGCGAAATCTTTCAGGCCTTGGAAGAGGTTCGGGATATTCAGGTGCCGAGCTGCTGGGAAGAGATTGAGCAGGACTATGAAGGGGTCGCGTTCTATGGAACCACCTTCCGGGTTTCCAGTGATTGGAAGAATCAGACCGTGCGGCTGCAGTTCGATGCGGTGAATTATATTGCCGAGGTTTGGCTGAATGAAACTTGCGTGGGTCGCCATGAGGGGGGCTATGGTCCGTTTGAATTCAGGGTCGATGATCTGCTGGATTATGAGGGCGAAAATTTTCTGAGTCTCCGTGTGCTGGGGCCTATTATTCATGAAGATAAAGTAATTGATGGTATCGGCCCGAATGATATGCCGCACTGGCGCGGGGCGATTGTGGGCGGAATCTGGCAATCGGTTCGACTGGTGGCTACAGGACCGGTTTTTGTGGATGATGCTTTTGTTATTCCGCAACTGAAGGATGATACGGCCACGGTACAGCTGCAACTGGAAAATACGAATCTGAAGAGCGGCAGCCGGGATGTTGTTCTTTCGGTTTCCCATGAGGACCGGGTGGTTGTTGAACAGCGGGAAACCATCCTCCTCAAGCCCGGAAAAAACAGCGCCGAATGGACGTTGAAAATTCCGGATACAAAAACCTGGTCTCCGAATGATCCCAACCTTTATACGCTGACAGTAAAGCTGGGCAACTCGGATGAAAAATCGGTCCGTTTCGGAATGCGGGAGCTGACGATCCGCAATAACCGCTTTGAGCTGAATGGCGAACCGGTAACTATCAAGGCCGCCTTTTTTGAGGGCCTTTATCCGCATAAGCTGGCGCTGCCGGATAGCCGCGAAATGGCGATCCGCGAAATCCGGCTGGCGAAAGAAGCCGGCTTCAACATGATCCGTCCGTGGCGCAAACCGCCTCCGCCGGAATGGCTGGATTTGTGCGATGAAATGGGCGTCATGGTGGTCGGTGGTTTTCCGATCGAATGCATGAACAACTGGCCGGCGGTGACGCCGCATCTGCGCGACCGCATTGAGCATGAAGTGAGCTCCGCAATTCTGCGCGACCGCAACCGCGCCTGCATTGTGCAGTGGGAAATTTTTAATGAAATCTACCGGGAGGATCTGCACCGTTTTAAACACAGCACATCGTTGCTGGCCCGCAAACTGGATCCCTCGCGTTTGATTCTCGATGAGTCGGGCGGGTTTGCGGGAGGCTCGAATATTTATCTTCCGTACCAGCTGAAGCCGCTTGTTTTCAATGATGTGCACAGCTATCCGGGCGCACCGCTCAGCCAGCAGGGCTATGACGGTTTCCTGACGCTGGCCAAAACCGAAGAGGAAATCCGTACACTGGGCCTGAAGGTTCCGGCGGTGTCCTCCCGCAGCGTGATCAAGCCGGGATTACTGACCTATGTTTCCGAAATCGGCTATGGCAGCCTGCCGGACCTGGTGGATAACAATGAACGCTTCGAGCAGGGTGGCAATCCGCTGGTGCCGGCATACCGCTATCATCGGGAATTGGCACAAACCTATCGCTCCGCGCTGAAGGAAAGCGGTCTCGATGCGGTCTATCCCGAGCTTCGCGACTTTTGTCTGGATCAGCAGCAGATACATGGCGAAGGGAATAAGCGCATGATCGAAGCCATCCGCTTAAATTCCAGTACATGCGGTTATGCCGTCCATGCACTGACCGATGGCGACTGGGTAGTGGGTGCCGGCCTGCTGGATCTTTTTCGAAACCCGAAGCCCGCAGTTTATGAAGCCACCAGGGACGCCAATGCGGAACGCTATATCGCAGTGAATGTGCAACCCCGGAATGTGTATGCTGAAAAGGGCACAACACTTCGGCTTACGGGAATCAATGATGTATCGGCCGTGGGCGGGCGGCTCACTACTGAGGTGGTAGACGCTGATGGTGCGGTGGTGTTTGAGAAAGAGCAGGATGTTGTACTGAAGCCGGGCATTGGTCAGCTTGATGAACTTCAGCTTGATACGGGGGGCTGGTCAGGCCGGTATACCGTAAAGGTTCGGCTGGTTGAGA
>CAZAPF010000001.1:0-83642 GCA_964486885.1 uncultured Verrucomicrobiota bacterium | reverse complement strand
CCCCCCCCCCCCCCCCCCCCCCCCCCCCCGCCCCCCCCCCCCCCCCCCCCCCCCAAAGAAACTGCCCGGAATGAATTTGAACTGGACGTATTCAGTGCCGACGCGCTGAAGGTGCCCGCGGTGAAACTAGCCGTGGTCGATGCCAAAGATGCAGTGCGGCCGTTTCTTCAAACCAGAGGCGTTCGTTGCGTGGATTTCAATGCGGACACTCTAATGACCACGCCGGTCCTGGTTGCTGGAGCGGTATCCGCGAAAAAGAACGGCAAGTTGAAGGCGTTTGCGGAAAAGGGCGGCACCGTGGTTTTTCTGGAATGCGGAGATCATCCTTTGCCGGTACGCGGAAGAAAACGCGGGGTGAAGGGCTTGTGGGTCGGTGTCGGGCATGTGGTGAAAGAGCATCCTGTTTTTGAGGGATTGCCGTCGAACGGGCTGATGGGGCAGACCTATGAAAATGTATGGGCTATGAAAACGCTGACGGGACTCGATACGCAGCCCGTTGTGGGCTCGGTGACGCATGATTTTTATCCGATGAAACGTAACATACCCAATTATCTGGGCCCGGAAGCAGCCTGGTGGGGAACGGATCTGGGCATCATTGCGCAGGGCGAGGGACGTTTGATTCTGGCTGCTCTCCGATTGGTGGATAATCTGGATAAGGATCCGGTGGCGGATAAAATCCTGTTTAACCTGATCGGGTTTGCAGCACGTCCGATCGAGTAGTTTTTTAATAAAGGAACGAGATATGAAAGTGATAATTGCAATGGTGGCTCTACTGGTTTGCTCGATGACAGGGTATGCCGGCTTGCGTGATGTTCAGTCCCTGGATGGGGAATGGAATATTGTATTTGATGAAGCCAATGAAGGCCGTGAATCCGAATGGCACAAACAGGACGTTTTCCAGGGGCTGGAAACGCGCTCGATTCAGGTGCCGAGCTGCTGGGAAGAGATTGAGCAGGATTATGAGGGCGTTGCTACCTATGGCAAAACCTTTACCGTTTCCAAGGATTGGAAAGGCAAGACCGTCCGCCTTCAGTTTGATGCGGTGAACTATATCGCCGAAGTCTGGCTGAACGACCATTGTGTCGGTCGCCATGAAGGTGGCTATGGCCCGTTTGAATTCCGTGTGGACGACCTTCTCAAATTCGGGAAGCCCAACTTTCTTTCCCTCCGCGTGGTGGGGCCGATTGTCTCGCGCGACGATCTGGTGATCGACGGTCTTGGCAAAAACGATGCCCCCCATTGGCGCGGTGCGATTGTCGGCGGCATTTGGCAGTCGGTGCGGATGGTGGCGTCCGGCTCCGTAGTGGTCGACGACGTATTTGTGATCCCGCAACTGAAGGATGATACGGCCCGGGTTCAGCTGGAACTGGACAATACCGATACCAAGAGCGGAAAGAGCACCGTCTCGGCAACGCTTTCGGATGAAAACGGCGTGGTCGCGGAAAAAAGTGAAAAGCTCAAGCTGCTGCCCGGAAAAAACAAAGTGGACTGGACGCTGAAAATTCCGGACGCAAAATGCTGGTCGCCCGATGCGCCGAATCTCTACACGGTGAAGGTTTCTGTAGATGGATCGGATGAAGAGGCCGTTCGATTCGGTATGCGCGAGCTGACGGTGAAGGACAAGGAGTTTGTGCTGAACGGTAAGCCGATCTATATCAAGGCGGCTTTTTTCGAAGGGTTGTACCCGACTAAGCTGGCGCTGCCGGACAACCGCGAAATGGCGATCCGCGAAATCCAGCTGGCGAAGGATGCCGGTTTCAATATGATCCGTCCATGGCGCAAACCGCCTCCGCCGGAATGGCTCGATCTCTGTGATGAAATGGGCGTGCTGGTTATCGGCGGCCTGCCGATCGAATGCATGCGCCAGTGGCCGACGGTCACGCCGGACATGCCGCGGCGCATTGAAAATGAAGTCCGTACGGCGATTCTCCGGGACCGCAACCGCGCCTGTATTGTGCAGTGGGAAATCTTTAATGAAATCTGGCGCAAGGAACTTAAACGTATGAAGCACTCCATGTCGATGCTGGCCCGTGAACTGGATCCCTCTCGTATGATTCTTGATGAATCGGGAGGCTTTGCCGACGGGGCCAATATCTACCTTCCCTACGAAGTGGAACCGGTGAAATTTAATGATATTCACATGTATCTCGGTTCGCCGCTCAACGACAAGACCTATGCCCAGATCCTGGCGCTGGGAATGAGCGATGCTGAAGTACAGGCGATGGGGTATGAACCTGAAGAGTTAAAAAATAAGCATGCTCATGCGGGACTGATGTCGCTGGTTTCCGAAATCGGCTACGGAAGCATTCCGGACGTTGTGGATAACAATAAGCGGTTTCGCGAGAATGGGAACCCGCTGGTTCCACCATACCGCTATCATCAGATGCTGGAGGAAACCACGGCGGCTGTTTTGAAGGAGAGCGGGCTGGATGCGATCTATCCCGATGTGCAGGCATTCTGCATTGCGCAGCAGAAGATTCATTCCGATGTCAATAAACGGATGGTGGAAGCGATTCGTTCCAACCCGATGGTGCGGGGCTATTGTGTGCACGCACTGACCGGCGGCGACTGGGTGCTGGGGGCCGGCCTGCTGGATCTGTGGCGGAATCCGAAAGAGTCCTACTATGGAACTAAAGAAGCGAATGCTCCGCGGTATCTTGCGGTTCGTGTGATGCCCCGGAATATCTATGCAACTGATGGAGCACGTGTTCGCGTGACTGGTATCAATGATCTTGCCGACGTCAAAGGATCCCTGCACGTAAAGCTGGTTTCCGCAGACGGAACCCTTGTGAAGGAGTGGTCGGTTCAGGAAGATCTGACTTACGGTGTTAACCGTATGTTGGAAGAAGTGTTGGATAGTTCCTCCCTCCGTGGTGCATATGATGCGCAGGTTGTATTCAAAGCAGAAGATGGATCGGTCATTGCAGAAAATACATTCGGCTTTGATGTGTTCAATGAACAGGACCTTACCGTTCCGGCCGCTAAAGTGGCTGTGTTGGATTCGGCGGGTCTATTAACTCCGTTCTTGAAGAAAGAGGGAGTCCCCTTTGTTGTCTTCGATGAAAACACACCTGAGTCCATGCCGGTATTCATCGTGGATAATGAAGCGAAAAGTAAGGCCCTGAAGGCGAAGTTTCAAACATTGGAAAACTTTGTAAAGCAGGGCGGCACGGCGGTTTATCTGCAGGCGATGTTGCGTCCGGGTAATCAGTATTGGTCGGGCAAGCTGCCATCGGACGAAGTGCTGCCGATCAAGAAGGGCAAGAAACATGCGCTGGGTCTTTGGGTCGGGGTTTCACACATCGTAACCGACCACCCGGTGTTTGAGGGCCTTCCGGTCAATTGCATGATGGGGCAGGAATATGAAAATGTCTGGTCGCCCTATGTGCTCAAGGATATGGGCAACGATCTGATCGTTGGTTCCATCAGCTATGGTTTCTATGCGGGAGACAAAACGCATATGCAGAGTTATGTCGGTCCGGAGCCGGCTTTCTACGGGATGGACATGGGCGTTGTTAAACATGGTGAAGGCCGCTATGTACTCAGCACCCTGCGTCTGGTTGAAAACCTGGGCAGTGACCCGGTGGCTGATAAAATCCTGTTTAACCTCATCAACTGGACGGCTGAATAGATGAGCATAAAAGCATGCCTGTTATTGATGTGCTGTGCGCTGTGCTCTGTGGCCACAGCCGGTTGGAGGGCGCAGTGGATCTGGATGCCGGAGGCGGAAACATCCGACATGATGATGGCCCGGAAGACGTTTGAACTTTCGGGTTTGCCTGAAGAAGCAATGCTGTCCATTACAGCCTCATCCCGTTATGAACTGTTTGTGAACGGACAGTCCGTCGCGCAGGGACCTGCTCGATGCGCTCCGCACCACCAGTCGTATGATGTGCATGCAGTTTCCCCGTTTCTTCGAGCCGGAAAAAATGTGATTGCCGTGCGGGTGCATCATCAGCGTAACACGGTTTCGTACTATAATGCATCCCGTGGAGGACTGTTGGCGCAGTTTGACGGCCTCGACGTACAAACCGATTCAAGCTGGCGCGTTATGGCAGATAAAAGCTGGAACAGTCAGCCGATGGCCCGGTTTCATCTCGAAGTGTGCGACGATGTCGACCTGAGAAAAGTTTCCAAACATTGGAAAACGGTTGGATTTGATGACCGCGGGTGGGCGGACGCGCGCGTGTTGAAGCGGGAGGAGGGCTGGCCGAGCCCGCAGTCGAACGATCGCCCCGGGCATTTGGTTCCGCCCTGGACGTCACTGGTTGAACGCGACCTTCCGTATCTGGAAGAACGGCTCATTGATGGCGGGTCGCCGCTGGCCGAATCGGTGCCGGTGGCAGGGGCTAAGGGCCGCCCGGTGAAGGTCTATGATTTCGGCGAAGTCTGCTGCGGCAATCCGGTGCTGGAATTGAGTGCTGCGGCTGGAACGGAAATTGACGTGGTTTGCGCGCCGTATCTTCTGGATGGAAAAATCAAGTCGCCGATTGTCGCTTCCAAATATATTGACCGGATTGTCTGTTCAGGCGAGCGGGATGAGTGGACGGCGTTTTATATGAAACCGGTGCGGTGGCTGGCGGTGGTGGGCGACGTTGAGGTTCATTATGCCGGCGTGCGCTGCGAAGACTATTCGTTTGAAGAAAAAGGATTTTTCCTCTGTCCGGAAAAACCGGAGTTGGAAGCACTGTGGAACGCGGCGGCAAAAACAATCAAGGTTTGTACGTCGGATGCCTATACGGATAACTACCGTGAGCGGCGGCAGTATGCGCAGACCGCCTGGTACGCCTGTCAGGGTAATTATGCGGTTTTCGGTGACACCGCGCTGCAGCGCCGGTATTTGGTTCAGATTGCTCAGGAGCAACTGCCGAATGGGATTATGCCGGCCTATGCGCCGCGCCATGGCGATGATTTTATGGTGATTCTGGATTCCAACTGTTTCTGGATTCGCGGCCTGCATCAATACCTGTTGTATTCGGGCGATGAACAGACGGTACACGAACTGCTGCCGGCCGCCCGGAAGATGATGGAGCTGCTGAACAGTTATTCCAACGCGTCTGAACTGATCGACTCGCCTCCGTACCCTTATTGGCTGGATCATGCCGTGCAGGACCGGCGCGGTGCCAACTTTTGTCTCAATGGGCATTACCTCGGTGCCGTGGAGGATTTCTTCCGGGTATTGGAATGGTTGGAAGAGCCGGATGCCGCGATTTATAAAAAACGGGCGGAACAAATCCGGCAGGGGTTGTCTGAATTCTGGGTTCCTGAACGCCGGGCATTTGCCGATGCCATTATTGACGGCCGGCACTCTGCGCAATTCAGTGAACATGCGCAGGCTATGGCGCTGGCCATGAAGATCGCGACGCCGGTACAGGGTGCTGTTATTGCGCCCCGGATTTTGGAGGCCGGGAAGAGCGATTTTGTGAAACATGCCGACGGCACGATTATGGTGACTCCGGCAATGTCCTATTTTTTACACGCGGGATTGTGCAAGGCCGGGTATACAGAAGCATCGCTGGAATTACTGCATGAACGTTTCGCGCACATGCTTGCACCGGACATGAACGAAACGTTGTGGGAAGAGTGGTGGCTGGATGGAACAGGGCGCGCTGGCACGTATCGACCATTCCCTGCCGGCCGCAGCGATGCGCAAACGGAAAGTGCATTCCCGCCGGCTCTCTTTGTCCGCTATCTGCTGGGCATTGAGCCGGTTGCTCCCGGTATGCGGGAGGTATTCATCCGGTGCCCGCCGGCCTCAATTGCGAGGGGGCGATTCCGACGCCGTCGGGTTTGCTGCGCGTGAAATGGAGCGGGGCTGAGGTAACCGTATCGGCTCCGCCGGGAATCGATGTGCAGCTGGCTCCGGACTGCCCTGAAGGAACGGTTTTAAATTAATAGAATAGAGAAACAGGAGAAGACTCTGGTGAGAAATCTAATTTATACAGCAATGGCCCTGATGAGCGTTGCCACGGTATGCGCGGATAACCAGGCGTATTATGTCGATAGCGCGATTGGGCAGGATACAAATTCCGGAACGTCCCGGGCGAAACCCTGGGCCAGCCTGGAGAAGGTAAACTCAATAACTTTTGGCCCCGGTGACCGCATTCTCTTCAAGGCCGGGTCGGTCTACAAAGGACAGTTGAAGCTGAAGGGATCGGGAGCAGAGGGAAGCCCCATTGTAATCGATATGTATGGGGTGGGCGGCAAACCGCGTATCGACGGAGAGGGCAAATTCCTTGATACAGTACTTCTGGAAAATGTCGAGTACTGGGAAGTTAATAATCTTGAGATTACCAATCTGGGCCCGGAACGTCAGGAATGGCAGACGGGCATCAAAGTTTGGGCCAACAGCTATGGAACCGTGCACCATATTCATTTTAAAAACCTGTATGTCCACGATGTGAACGGGCATCTAAAGAAGGACGTGGAAGGCTGCGGTATCTTTGCCCAGGCTTCGGGCGATAAACCTTCGAACTTTGACGGGCTTCTGATTGAAGACTGCCATGTGGTCCGAACGGACCGGAACGGCATCTGCATGAGCAGCGACTTCACGGACCGTTCGAAAAACTGGTTCCCGAGTTTTAATGTGGTGATGCGCGGCAACCTGGTCGAGGACTGCGGCGGTGACGGGATTAAGCCGTGGGGAACGGTTGATTGCCTGGTCGAGTACAACACGGTGCACTATGCAAGGCAACGCAGTGAAGGATATGCGGTGGGGATCTGGCCATGGAGTGCTGATAATACACTGATCCAGTATAATGAGGTGTCCCACACGAAAGGGGCTGTTGATGGACAGGGATTTGACTCGGACTACAACTGCAACAACACGACCTTCCAGTACAACTACAGCCATGATAACGACGGCGGGTTTATGCTGATGTGTACGCCTACGCCCAATGAAGATAACATCGGATGTAATGGAACGGTTGTGCGCTATAACATCAGCCAGAATGATAAGCAGCGAATCTTCCAGATCAACGGGCGCGTAAAAGATACGCAGGTGTACAATAATATTATCTACACCGGCGCTGACCTTAATGTTCCACTTATTCTGGCGGTCAATATTGGCGGGGACTACGCTCAGAACCTGAGTTTCTATAACAATATTTTCTACACCGATGGAACCTTGCGCTATTCGCACTCCACGAAATGGCTTCCGGAAGGGTTGCACCGCCATGCACCGGGACTTGCCGGTCTGGATGTGACGTTCTCAAATAATGTATACTATGGTAACCACGTTAACCGTCCGGAAGATGAGAATGCGATCACGGACAATCCGATGCTGGTGAATCCCGGCAGTGGTGAAAACGGTTTCGATACATTGGAAGGGTATAAGTTGAAAGCGGGCTCCCCGTGTATCGCTGCGGGCAAGGCTGTCACCGAATCCGGCGTGTTGGATTTCTGGAACAACAAGCTGCAAGACAGCAATCCGTCGATCGGCGTGCACGAATGGACTGCTGAATGATAAAGAATCTATCCTGTGTTTTAGTTATGATGGCGACCTTTCTGTCGGTTGGAGCCTCGAACAAGCAGGCCGGTCGGCCGGCTCTCGCGGAAATCAAGGTTCCGAAAGATATTCATTATGAAGTCAGGACATATCACGAGGGGGAGCATACACGCGCGGGGCAGGTGGGCATCGCTGTTGCCAGGAAGCATCTTGGTGCTGTAGGCGCAAAATTGCCTGTCGTGATATTTTTCCATGGTGGTGGATGGGCAAAAGGGGACAAAGATCAACTCGCATGGCAATGTATTCGGTATGCACAGGCAGGCTATGTGGCTGCCACGATTTCGTATCGCTTAATTGATGAAGCTCCCTTTCCTGCCTGCATTCAGGATGTGATGGAAGCCGTTCGCTACATCAAATCTATCTGCCCTGAATTTTCCGGCGATCCGGATAACATCGGGCTGCAAGGCTATTCGGCGGGCGCCCATCTGGCGCTCATGATCGCACTGGCTGGGGATGTAGAAGATTTTCATTCCGGCGCGTATTCGGAATACGATTCGAAAGTGAAGTGTGCCTTTGTAATTTCCACGCCCACCGACTTTGTGGAAAGGCGCAAAAGAGGCGGTCCGCTGAAAATGTTTACGGACGATCAGAATAACAGCCCGGCCTTTATGAAAAGCGTTTCGCCGGTAACTTATGTCTCAGCGGATCAGGTGCCCGTCATAATGCTGCATGGAACCGCCGATCCATTGGTGCCTTCATTCCACTATCAGAACTTTCAGAAACAGTGTGAACAGCAGGGCGTGCAGAATTTCAAACTAATCACACACCAGGAAGGTGGGCATATGTTTTTCTTTAAGGAACGGAAAACTTATCAGCCCGTGATGGATCGGTTTTTTGCAGAGAAGCTGAAGGGTCTGCAGCAATAGGTTCAGCGTCTCCCCATTTAATTCCGAGGGTAGGTTTGTTACGGGACTGGCTGACCACGGCTTTGTGCATTATGTGCAATATTAACATACTATTTTATAAAATCGACTGTTCTTGAATTGCAGTGGCTGTGCGAACCTATGGTGGTTTGAAGATCCGGAAAAATCGGGCCGATAAGTATGAACGCGCATGGAAATGCGCCGTCAAATGTGAAGCCAAATGAGGAGCGTGAGATGAAAAAGGTAATTGTACTCGCAGTATGGTCACTGACCATGGGATTTGTGGCGGAAACCGTTCATGGAGCGGTGGTCACAAACTGGCTGGCGGATCCGGGATTTGAAGCCCTTGCGACGAGTACGGAGCCGGAAACGGATACTTCGCCCTGGTATACGAATGAGGGCGGCAAATGGGATTTAGTGCGCAGCGACAGTATTACCAATAGCGGCAGCTATTCCGTGCGGTTTACATATTTTGGCACTACACCTTATCTTCGGCAGGAACTTCCTTCAGCTCTGACCGTGGACAGCAATGCGACCTATGAAGTCAGTTTCTATATGCGCCTGGATGAGGCTGAGGCTACCAATCCTGCTCATACCAACTACCCGGCGAAGGTGCAGGTAGACATTGATACCGCAGCGGCGCACGGCGGCACGTATACAAAGCGTGACACCACATGGGGCAACTATCCGTCCACCTCCAATGTCTGGGAGAAACAGACGGTGACGATTCCGGGATCTGAACTGGCCGGCTGGCACGGAGAATACATCCGTCTTTCGTTAAGGAAAACGACCGCCAACACAAGCCATCGGGTGTTTCTGGATGATGTGGTCTTCGGCGTATACACGAACTTTGCCACCACTTACTACATCGATCCGGTCGGCGGAAATGATTCCAACAGCGGCACCGCCACCAACGACGCATGGCAAACGCTGGCGCGCGCCAGCACCACCTATCCCCAGACCTACGGCCCTGGCGACCAGATCCTGCTCAAGCGCGGCGAAACATTCACCGGCAAACTACACCTGAAAGACAAAGCGTCCTCCAGTGAGCCGATTGTGGTCGCAACCTATGGCGAGGGGGCTGCGTCGGTGATTGACGCCGCCGGTTATCGGGCCGGGGTCCATTTGTATAACTGCGAGCATGTGGAGGTTCGCGATTTGGAAATCACGGCGGATGGCGGAGCCACCGTCGACGGTTCGGATCCGACGCTGCGGTACGGGGTTTATGTCAATGTAGGCACCGGCAATAGCTCCGGGTTCATCACCCTCACCAACCTGTTTATTCACGACATCTTTCCGGAGACCGCCTCCAGCAATGAAGGCGCCAACGCAACGACTTATGTGGGGAACGCGATTTCGTTCAATGGCAACACGGATGAACGGATTCCGAACGTGACCGTGGTGGGCTGCGAAATCGATACCACGGGCAACCGGGCCATCGAATTCAAGCGGTGCGACGGCATTGAAGTGCTCAACAACCAAATGACGGACATCGGCGGACCGGCCATTCAGCCTTCGCGCTGCACCGACATGGTGGTGCGCGGCAACACGGTGGATAAATCAGGTGCCTATACCGACCCGCGCATGCATGGGCGCGGCAGCGGCATCTGGCCGTGGAGCTCGAGTAATGTGTTGATCGAAGAAAACACCTTTATGCATGCCCGCGGGCGGGCCGACTCGTGCGGTATCCATATCGACTTCAACTGCTCCGACATCATCGTGCAGCGCAACCTCAGCATCGACAACGGGGGCGGGTTCATCGAGATCCTCGGTAACAACAGCAACTGCACCTACCGTTATAACGTCAGCATCAACGACGGTGCGCGGGTGAAGGGCGTAATTGACCAGGGATCGAAACCCAACAATCAGGACGGCCACATCATGTGGATCAGCGGCTATGCCGGCGCTACTCACAAGGATACATTCAACAGCTACATCTACAACAACACCATTTATGTTGACCCTTCCATCACCAGTACCTTCAGCATCCAGGAATGGGCGCAGGGGCTGTACATTGCCAACAACATTTTCTATGTGCCGGGCACGACCACCAACATCACCGGCGATTTCGCGGACGACTACACGCCCGAAATGATCGACCGTGTGGTGTGGACGAACAATCTCTATCAGCGCACCGGTATTATTCCTTCGGGATTCCCCTTCGAGGAAGATCCTCAAACCATCGGCGATCCGATGTTCGCGAACACCGGCGGCTCCAACGATGTGGACTATATTCCGGATTCCGGAACCTATGTGGCGGACCAGGGTATCGCCGTCACGAACCTGCCCGGCGATCCCATCGGTATCGTCGGAGGATTGACCGTTACCGAAGACTATTTCGGTAATCCGATTACCGGTCTGCCGGATATGGGGGCCATTGAGATGGTGGTTCCGCTGGTTCAGGAAGGGGTTCTGGCCGGCTGGAACTTTTTCTCGCCGAACGATGGTGTTGCGAACAGCTATGTGGACGATTCCTCGCCGGATGTGTTGCTTCCGGGAATTGCTGCACTGATCGGAGGCGAGGTGAATCCCGCCTATCCAGCGACGGGCGGCGGCTCCCGCTCAAAGGCAACCTATGATCAGTTAGGGGATACGTTCGGCACGTTGACCGGAACAGGTTCGGGTGCCGCAGAGGATTCCGGCGTTCAGCTTCTTCATGATTATGACGGCGGTGCAGATCGCCACCGGCTCGATTTCAAGGTCACAAACAACACGGGCGACGATGTTGCAGTGAACGGCATCCATTTCGACATCAAAACCAGTTACAAAGGCGGGGCCTCTGTAACCAATTTCGGAACCGTCAAGGTGATTCATTTCCTGCCGGTCAGTGATTTGGATGATGGGCCGACATGGCGGGTGCTCGGGGAATCCAACCTGTTCGACTTTGCCTGGAAGCAGCTGGATGTTTCCACGGCCGGCATGACCGATGTGACGCTGGTAGACGGCGAGTCGGCCGCTTTCCGCATTGAAATCGACTGGTCCGATCCCCTTGCAGTCGGAGATCCCGCCTGGTTTGTGGATAACGTCGGTCTGACCGGGGCGGTTGTCACGCCCGCTGAGCCGGGCTATGCCGCATGGTCAAATAGCTACAGCCTCGTGGAAGGCGAGCTGGGTGACGATGATGATGACGGTCTGCTGAACCTCTACGAATACGGACTGGGCGGCAATCCGACCAACGGCTCCGTGGACGGCAACCTTCCGACCTTCGGAACGGGCGGCGGGGGCATGCAGTATATTCATGCGCAGCGTAACGACGATACGAACCTGGTCTATTATCTGGAGCTGACGGATGACCTGGTATCCGGCACCTGGACGAATAGCGGATATTCGGTGGGCGGAACCAACACTGCGTTGGGTGGCGATTTCGATGAAGTAACGAACTCGATCCCGACGACGGATGCCCAGACCTTCATCCGGCTGCAGGTGCAGGAGCAATAGTGATCAGAAACCGTTTATAACAACGTACCGGAAATCCCGATCTTTCTGATTCGAACCGATAACCGTTCCGGATGGGAATAGTTGTTTGTTTCTATAGGGTGTATTGATTAATATCTACGTTCATCTTTTTCTGGATTAAAACGGAGAGCTGATATCAAAAAACTATTCCTGATTCCTATTATTCTCTTAATCACTCAGGCTGGTTTGGCCTCGGATAAACCGAATATTCTCTGGATCTATGCCGAAGACACTTCGCCGTGGCTAGGTTGCTACGGTGACGAAATCAATGCCGGTGCAACACCGCACATTGATTCAATCGCTGAAGTTGGAGTTCGGTTCAATCGGGCATTTGTACCGGCTCCGGTCTGTTCGGCAACCCGTTCCGCCCTGATGGTCGGGCAGAATTCCATCCGCTTCGGAGCTCATGAGCACCGCTCCTCGCGGGGTGGAACCAAGCTCTACCTTCCGGATGGTTATAAACTATTGCCGCAGATTATGCGGGAGCATGGATACACCACCTTTAATAACGGGAAGACCGACTATAACTTTGTCTGGGATGCGGGAGCCTACAGTTACCAATCTAAAAGCAAAACCGTTTTTAAGGATCTGGTCGGAAAGCAACCGTTTTTCGGGCAGATTCAAACCAAAGGCGGCAAGAATAATACCGGCAAGTTTCCGGCGGACCGAAAGGTCAATCCCGCGGATGTCACCGTGCCGGAAGATTATCCGGATAACCCGATCTTCCGCGAGGTGGTAGCCCAGCACTACGACGCCATCCGAAAAGATGACGACCTGGTCGGTTCCATCCTTAAAGGCCTGAAAGAGGCCGGGCTCGATAAAAACACCATCGTTGTCTATTTTTCCGACCATGGAGCCAACAATCTACTTCGTCATAAACAGATGACGACGGAAGGCGGCCTGCACGTTCCGTTTATCGTCATGGGACCCAAAAACTATGTTCCGGAAAAACAGGTCCGGAATGATCTGGTGGATATGCTGGACCTTTCAGCCACCACACTGGCCTGGGCCGGGATCGAGCAACCTGCATGGTATGAAGGCCAAAACCTGTTTGGTGAAAACTTTAAAGCACGTTCGCTCGTCGGAGCGCAGAAAGATCGCCTGGATCATACGATTGACCGGGTTCGCTCGATCCGGACGGATCGGTTCCGCTACGTCAGGAACTATAAGCTGGATCGTATATTTCTTCAGCCCCAGTACCGGGACCGGAAAAACTATACCCAGAACCTGCACCAGCTGTATCGGGAAGGAAATCTATCTGCGCGGCACAAAGAAATCTATTTCGGGGAGCGTCCGGCCGAGGAGCTGTACGATATTTCCATCGATCCCCATATGATGAGCAACCTGGCGAATGATCCCGCCTTTACCGATGAGCTCGGCAGGCACCGCAAGATCATGGATGAATGGCTGGCTGAAGGAGATCGTGGAGCCGGAGAGGAATCCGTGGAAACCCTCAAGGCCAACGGTGAAGGCCAGAAATGGGGGGAGGGCGTTAACGTTGAATATGAAGGGTACCGTGTCGACAGCGATGGAGATGGACTCTCGGATAAATGGGAAACGCTGAATAAACGCGACCCCCATGATGGTCTTCTTTGTTATGAATTCAATTGTGGCGGCTGGCAGACCGAAGGCTGGTTCTCAGATGATATCACCGATAATTTGGCGGGTTATCTGGGCTACCTCGATTTTAAGCTGGATGAAACACAAGGCTCCATCCGACGGGCCGGTCTGGAACTGCCAACTTCAGGAAAAGATCGGGCGCTTGTCATAAACATACGGGCCGATGCCGATCTTGAAATCAGCGCCTTCGCCAACGGTAAAAAAATCGGCACCGGAAAATTACAGGGGAATAATGAATTCGGTTCCGTGAAAATTGGGCTGACCCAACCAGCGTGGAGCGGTTCCATCCAGACGTTGGATGTTTTGTTTAAAGGTGTTCCCGCTACGGCGGTTGAGATTGATTCCATCAAGGTGGAAAGAAATTAATCTGCTTAGTTTAAAGGTAGCCGGAGAAGTGGATGAAAATTGGTTGGATCATGCTTTTGTTTTGTGTGGCGTTCTCGCTGCGGGCAGAGATCCAGCTGCCTGATATAATCTCCGACCATATGATGTTGCAGGCTGATCGGCCGGTGGCGATCTGGGGCTGGGCCAATCCGAAAGATACGATTACGGTAGAATTTTCCGGGCAGAAAAAAGAAACGGTAGCCAGTGATGCGGGCGACTGGAAAGTTCTGCTGGATCCGATGTCATCAGATTCCAAACCGCAGAAAATAAAAGTTTTCAGTTCCGCTGAACAGGTGCCTAAAATTATCAACGATGTCCTCGTTGGTGATGTCTGGTTGGCGAGTGGACAGTCCAACATGTCGTGGCCGGTTCTGCGCTGCTTAAACGGGAAAGAAGAAATTGCGCAGGCCAATCATCCGCAGATGCGGATCTTTTTGGCGGAGCGGGTGATTCATGAAAAGGCGCCGCGATATACCAAGGGCCGCTGGATCGTGTGCTGGCCGGGGACGGTCGGGCAGGTCAGTGGTGTGGGATTTTATTTTGCGCGTGAGCTTCTGAATAAAACCGCTCGTCCCCAGGCCATTCTGAATGTGAACTGGGGCGGAACGCCCATTGAGCCGTGGTGCAGCCAGAAACTCCTGAAATCGGATACACTGTTTGCAACCAGTCTGGAACGAGAGTGGAAACATCCGCATTGGGTTCCGACATCGTGCCGACGTTCTATGCTCGCCCCCTTGTTTGCATATTCGCTGCGGGGAATCCTCTGGTATCAGGGTGAGGGGAATTCCGGGCGTTCGGAGCAGTATCGATCGCTGTTTCCGGCAATGATTCGCGAGTGGCGTGCTGAGTTTGGTGAAGAACTTCCTTTCTATTTTGTTCAGTTGGCGACGCAGGGAGATGCGCCGGTTCTGTTTCAGGAAAAGTCGGGTTGGTCTGCTTTGCGCGAAGCGCAGATGCTGGCATTGGCCGAACCGAAAACCGGGATGGTGGTGACGCATGACCTGGGAATTCCCGGCAACGTGCATTATCCCGACAAGAAGACAGTGGGCGAGCGCCTGTCGCGTATCGCGCTGGAGGATCTGTATGGGCTTGATAAAAACGCGCGTAGCCCTCTATTTGAAAAAGTTGAGTTCAAAAATGGACGTGCCTTGGTTTCCTTTCACGGTGCTGAGCTGGGATTGCAGCATGAGGGAGAGATTAAGGGTTTTGTGGTGGCCGGGTCGAATGGTGAATTTTATCCAGCAACGGCAAGGGTCGTAAATGGCAGTCAGGTGGAGGCCTGGAGTGAACAGGTTCTTGAACCAAAAACCATTAGGTATGCCTGGTCGGCTTATCCCGTTGCCAACCTTACTGATATGATGGGTCAGCCCGTCTCGGGTTTCAGGTCGGATGGACCGGCCTCGCAATAGATTAATTTATGAAAACTCGTACAACGCATTTACTCGCACTATCCATTGTCTCAGGAGCTCTTTTACCCTCGGCCTCGGTTGCTGCCGGTTATTATGTAAGCTCCTCCCCAGGAAACGATGCCCATGCCGGGACGGTTTCCAGTCTCTGGAAAAGCCAGTCTGTTTCGCCAGATTCCAAGGCCTCAGTACCGTGGTAAATTGTCTCCCAATCGTAAAAGCGATGCCGTTTTTGTGGGTTTACTCATTATTCAGGCGATAGAAGGGCTCTCGAAATTGCGGTGTGGACAGAGAAAATTCCTAGAGATACCTCCAGTGTCGGTAAATCTGATTTTGTAGTACTTTTTGTATCAATGGTAAGGGAGAATTATGAGTTTTTTGTTTAAATATTTGATAGCGTTGTGTTTGCTGTTTGCTCTGCCGCAGGCGGAAGGGCGCAAACCGAATCTGGTGATTATTCTCACGGATGATCAGGGATATCAGGATGTCGGCTTTAATGGGTGTACAGATATTCCAACGCCGAACATTGATTCGATTGCGGCGACCGGGGTTCGCTTTAGCGACGGATATGTTTCGTTTCCTGTTTGCGGACCGAGTCGTGCGGGGTTGCTCACGGGTCGCTACCAGAACCGCTTCGGCTTCACCACCAACCCAACGATTGATCCGGCCGTTCCGGAGGCGGGTATTCCACTGGAAGAGGAAAATATTGCGGAGGTGCTGAAAAAAGTCGGCTATTCGAGTGCGATTGTCGGCAAGTGGCACATGGGCTCGCACGAGGTTAACCATCCGCTGAACCGCGGGTTTGACCATTTTTTTGGTTTCCTATCGGGTGGCCACAACTATTTCCCGTCTGAATACACGCTCAACGATCTTTCCGACGTAACGAAAATCTGGGAGTGGTACCGGACGCGTTTGATGAAGGATCGTAAGCGGATTGATGTCGAAGGGGATTACCTGACCGATATCCTGACCGATGCAGCGGTGAACTTTATCAATACCAAGGCCGAGGGCAATCAACCTTTCATGCTGTATCTGGCCTACAACGCGCCGCACACCCCCCTGCAGGCGACAGAAAAATATTTAAGCCGTTTCCCGAATATCGAGGACAAGAAGCGTCGTACCTATGCCGCTATGGTGAGCTGTGTCGACGACGGTGTCGGCCGGGTGATGGACACATTGAAAAGCCACGGCATGGAAAAGGATACCCTTGTGGTGTTTCTCTCCGACAATGGCGGCGCCCATAACAACGCGTCGGACAACGGGGTGTTGGCGAATGGAAAAGGGTCGCTTTTTGAAGGGGGCGTGCGCGTGCCCTTTGCCATGCAGTGGAAGGGAACCATTCCGGCCGGGCAGGTTTATGCTCACCCGGTCATCTCGCTCGATATCATGGGAACCATCACGGCGCTGGCCGATGTTGAGATTGCAAAAGAACGTCCGCTCGACGGGGTCAACCTGATCCCATACCTGACGGGTAAGAATGATGCCCCGCCGCATGATCAGCTTTTCTGGCGCAAGTTCGATCAGGATGCCATCAGCATCCGTAAAGGAAATATCAAGCTGGTGGCTGACAGCCAGCGCAGCAGCAAAGGGTATAAGCTGTTCGATCTTTCGGAAGATATCGGCGAAAAAAAGGATCTGTTTTCAAAGCATCCGGAAACCGTTGAACAACTGATCGGTGAATGCGACCGCTGGAATGCGGAACTCAAGCCGACCGCTTTTCCGACGTTGATGGGCGACAAGTGGTGGGAACGATAAAAATGCGAAGGGAAGTAATGAAAATGTTTAAGAACGGTTTGATTGCATTGCTGGCCAGTCTGGGGCTTTCGGCGGCGTATGGCGACAGCTCGCTCCATCCCCTTCGCGCCAGAGAGTCGCTGAGTCTGGCGGCAAGTGCCAAAACGCTTCGCGTGTCGGAACGGGTGCCCGAACCGGGTATTCCGGTCGTTGCGCGGCTTGTGCCGAAGGAGAGGCCCTGGGACTGCTCCGATAAACTCTGGCTCTTGCTCGATGTCAAGAATAACGGGAAGCAGTCTGTTCTGGCGCGGGCAGAAGTCACCTCCGTCAAGAAAAAGGGGTGGGGGAAGAATAAGGGGGCCGTGAATATCCCGGCCGGGGAAACGCGCACGTTGCCGGTCCTGATCATGCGCGGCATGGTCGAGGGGCGCGACAGCGAAACGCTGGCAGGACTTTTCAACGATATGCGCGGCTATCCCGGAGGCCACCAGCAGACCGGTTGGCGACAACTCGACGCCTCGGCCGTCAACAAGGTTCAGCTGGAGTTCTTCACCGATGCTTCGCGCGTCGAGTGCGAGGTTTCCAATCTGCGCGCCGCCAGCCGTTTTCATCTGCCGTCCGATAGCGAACTGAAGGGCAGGTATATGCCGGCCACCGATGCGTTTGGGCAGAACCGCAATACGGACTGGCCGTTCAAGATCAAATCCGAGGCCGATTTTGCCAAACGGCTGGAATCGGAAACGGCCTGGCTCGAAAAGTTTGCGGTGCTGGAAAATCGCAGCCCCTATGGCGGCTGGACGGGCGGGCTGAATTTTGAGGCTTCGGGCCATTTTCAGGCGGTGAAAAAGGACGGCACCTGGTGGTTGGCCGACCCGGAGGGCTGGCCATTCTGGTCGATCGGAGCGACGGGCTTCAACCTGGGGTTGGGCAAAACAAAAACGCCCGGCATCGGCAGCTGGAATCCGCGGCAGCAAAACCTGAAGCGCAAATACGGTGCCGAATGGGAAAAGGACTACACGGCTTTCACGCATCGCCGGCTCAAAGCCTGGGGGATGAATACCCTGGGCAACTGGAGCTCGCAGGATTTCTACCTGGGCGGCGGCACGCCTTACACCGTGGCGTGTCACTACAGGCGCCCGTCCATTCACGAACCGAATCCTAAAGCGCACAGCCATCTCCCCGACGTTTTTCATCCCGATTTCCGCCCGGCCACCTTTGCTGCCGTGGCGCGCTTTAAACAGGAAGCCGCCGACCCATGGTGCATCGGAATCTTTATCGACAATGAGCTTCCGTTCCCGCAGCCCAACACGCCGGCACACAAGGCGTTGCTGTCTCCCGAAACGTGCGCCAGCCGCCAGGAATTCATCCGCCGCCTTCAGGAAAAATATGGAACGGTTGAGCAACTGAACGCGGCATGGAATGCAGCGTTTGCGGATTGGGACACGTTGGCTCCACCCGAAGGGAAGAGTACGACGGATCGCACGACCGATATGCTGGAATTCAGCGAAGCCTGGTTCCGTGAATATTATAAAATCTGCCGCGACGCCATGCGCGAACATGCGCCGGACAAGCTCTATCTAGGAAGCCGAATCAACCATTGGAAAAACCACACGGCACTGAATGCCTGTGCCGAATATGCTGATGTGGTCAGCATCAATCTCTATGACTATACGCCGGATGTGTTCCGGGCACCGGATGGCTTTGATGCACCGATCATGATCGGCGAGTTCCATTTTGGAACCATCACCGAGCGCGGCGTCTGGGGCGGTGGATTGTGCACCGCCATGGATATCGGACACGCAACCGGCCTCTTTCAGGGCTATGTCGCCGAAGCGGTGAAAAACCCGTTGCTTGTCGGGGCGCATTGGTTCAAGTTTTCCGACCAGCCGCTCACCGGCCGAAAAGACGGTGAAAACTATCGCATTGGTTTTGTGGATGTGGCCGATACGCCATATCCCGAAATGGTGAAAGCCTGCCGTGCCCTGGCCGAAAGCATGTATCCCCTGCGGGCAGGGATAAGCAAGAACTTGGAGCAAAAATGAAGAATTCGATTTTATTGACGATATTGGCCGGACTGTTGAGTGCGGCGAATGCCGTGGAGTGGAACGATCTGAACGTATTGCAGGTCAACCGGGAAGAACCTCGTGCGACGATGATGGTTTATCCAACGGAAAAGGCGGCGCTCAAATACGATCGCACAACATCTCCATACTTCCAGTCGTTAAACGGTGAGTGGAAATTTAACTGGGCCCGGTCGCCGAAAGACCGTCCTGCCGGATTCTTTAAGTCGGAATTTGATGTGAGCGGATGGGACTCGATTCCTGTTCCGGCCAATTGGGAAATGGAAGGGCACGGACTGAAGATCTACACCAATATTAAATATCCGTTTAAAACGGATCCGCCGAATGCTCCGACAGAGTGGAACCCCGTCGGTTCTTACCGGCGTACGTTTGAGGTGTCTTCTGATTGGGACGGGCGCGAAACCTATATTGTTTTTGATGGCGTTCAGTCGGCATTTTATCTTTGGATCAATGGTCAGAAGGTTGGCTATTCCCAAGGCAGCCGTACCCCGGCTGAATTCAATATTACTCAATATCTGAAGCCCGGGAAAAATGTGCTGGCAGCGGAGGTGTATCGCTGGTGCGATGGCTCCTATCTCGAAGATCAGGATTTCTGGCGGTTAAGTGGCATTTATCGCGATGTCTATCTTTGGAGTACTCCGAAAGCGCATATTCGAGACTTCACCGTCATCACCGATTTAGATGAAGACTATAACAATGCTGTGCTCAAATTGACTGCAGAAATCCTCAATCCTGCAGGTTCAATCGAAGTTACCCTGTTGGATTTTTGCGGCAAGGAAATTGGTAGGGATGGCTCGCCGAGCCGTCCGTCCGTAAGTCTAGCCATTCCTGTTCGTGCTCCCGCCAAATGGACGGCCGAAACGCCAACACTCTACACGGCATTGATCTCCCTGAAAGATGCTGCCGGAAAAACCGTGGAAGTCATTCCGCAGCGTATTGGTTTTCGTGAAGCGGCCATTATCAATTCCCGGTTTTGCATCAACGGCGTTCCGGTTCTCATTAAGGGCGTCAACCGACATGAACATCATGCGGATACGGGCCATACGATCGACCGCGCCTCGATGATCCGCGATATCCAGCTGCTCAAGGAAAATAACTTTAATGCCGTACGTACCTGCCATTATCCCAGCATGCCCATGTGGTACGAGCTGTGCGATGAATATGGCATCATGCTTTGGGACGAGGGCAACATTGAGTCGCACGGCATGGGATACGGGGACGCTTCGCTGGCCAAGCAGCCGGAATGGAAAGAGGCTCACGTCGACCGCGTCCAACGTATGGTCGGGCGCGACAAGAACCATCCCTCGGTCATTACCTGGTCGATCGGCAACGAGGCCGGCGACGGCGTGAATATCAAGGCCTGCTACCAGTGGATCAAAGAAGCCGACCCAACACGCCCGGTGCACTATGAGCGCACGGAGGAGGATCGCGAAAATACCGATATCATTAACGGCATGTACAACTCCGCGGACCGAATCCGCAAGTACACGGAAAGCGAATGGAAAAAACCTTTCATCATCTGCGAATACATGCACGCCATGGGCAACTCCAACGGCGGTGCAAAGGAATACTGGGATTTATTCTACGAAGACAACACCGCCCAGGGCGGCTTTGTCTGGGACTGGATGGACCAAGGTATCCGTATGCCGGTGCCGGATGAATTCAAGACGAATATTGGCAAGGGGCCGGTCAAAGAAACCTTCTTTGCCTATGGCGGATGGTTCGAAGATCCGGCCGGAGTTCGCACGGACGGCAACTTTTGTATGAATGGATTGATTGATGCGGGGCAGATTCCGCATCCCGGCACCTATGCCATGAAATATCTCCAGCGCAACGTCCATGTTTCGCCAGTTGACTTGAAGACGGGAAGGATAACGATCAAAAACTGGTTTGATTCCACCAGGTTGTCCGATGCGGTTTCCGGTCGTTGGAAAATCGAATCCAACGGGAAACTGATTTTCGAAGGTTTCGTTACGGATCTCGACATTGATCCGCATGCGGAAAAACCCGTAGCACTCAACCTGCCGAAAATTGTGCCCGAGGCCGGTAAGGAATACTTCCTGACCGTGGAGTTCCATGCGAAGAAAAACTATCATCCGCTAGTCAGGGAGGGGCACCTTCTGGCATGGGACCAGTTTAAGCTGCCTCTCGAAAAGCCCGTTGCCTATGCTGCTGCGCGGGGCACGGTTGCGGTGCACCAGTCCACAAAGGCCATTACGGTCACGGGCAAAGGCTTCGAGGTGATTTTCGACAAGAAGAACGGAATGTTGGCGGCCTACAAGGTCAACGGTAAGCCGCTGATTGTTGCAGGCGGTGCTCCTGAAATTTCGCGCGCCCTCGTTAATAACGATCTCGGCAAAAATCCGAAGGTTCATCCTGCGCTCCACACCGCAGGTACGGAAGCCATACTGGAAAGCATTTCCGTTGAGCAGTCGGGGGGCATAGCAAAGATTTCCGTGCGCAAAGTCCTGCCAACGGTTCACGGTGGATTCGGTGCCGTCTATACGATTTATCCCAGCGGCGAAATGGTGGTCGAGGGCGCATTCGACTTTTCACATATGCCCGGTCTGGTTGGGCCGCCCCTGCGCGCCGGAATGCAGTGGAAGCTTGCGGGTGCGCTCGAAAACATGGAGTGGTTCGGGCGCGGCGGCGAAACCTATAGTGATCGCAACTTCGAGCCGGTCGGTCGTTACGCCGGAACCGTAGACAGTCTGTGGACCGACTATTCACGGCCCCAGGAAAACGGCAGCAAGACCGGGATCCGCTGGGCGGCATTTTGCGACGACAACGGACACGGCCTGCTGGTGGCCGCCGCAGGCGCACCGCTTGGAATTGATGCCCGCTACTACAGCCCCGATACCATGCGCTTTGCAAAGTATAGTTTCCAGATGGAGCGTTCCGAAAACATCTATCTCCACATCGACGCCGCGCAGAGCGGGGTGGGCGGCATCAACTCGTGGAAAACCCCGCCGCTCGAAAAGTACCGGCTCAACGACGATAGCTACACCTATGCCTACCGCCTGATTCCGTTTAAGGGAAGCGTGGATGCGACCCTGGCCAAACGTGCGCCTTTCAAGGCATCTGATGTCGCGGCACTGGCTGTTCCTGATGTTTCCAGACTGCCGGAAATCAAACGGCCCAAAAAAAAGAAGGTGGCAGGTCGTTAGCTGGCGGCCATGCATTCTTTCTGACGGCAATTCTGATTGCTGCAGTCCAGCGAGCATTTAAACGCCTTTTGCAACGTACGCGGAGCTTCCAGAGGGAGGAAGCGACTGCGGATGCGCACCCGTCTGTTCTTTACCTAGAGATACCTCCAGTAGTCAGAATGGGCGGGTGGGGCTAACTTCTATGTTTAATGGTGATCGATAGCTGATCCGGATTTTAATGTTTAGTTGGTTGGAGTGTTGAAATGAGTGATAAAATACATGCAAAAAAGGGCGGTTTCACGCTGCCGGCTCAGGCCGGAATGGATGAGGTGGTTTTGGATTTGGCGAAGCGCTGGGGTGCCGATGCATTCCGCGATTCGGACGGCACGGTGCTTTCGGAGTCGATTACGGAGCTGGGCTACGATATTTATTCTACCCTTTGCCTGATTCGTGCGGACCAGGAGTGGAACGATGCTCATCCGGCGGACAACCAGCAGAAATATCTTTATTCGTCCCCGCAGACAGCCCGTGATGCCACGATGGAAATTGACATCCTTGCGCGCTATTCCAAAGAGCAGTTCCGGGTCGATGAAATCAACGACTGCAAAAAATACTGGGAAGTGGTCAATCGAACCACCTGCGAAGTGGTGCCGGTTTCGGACTGGGATTATGCCGGCGGCATGGTGACGGTGCGCAATTGCGCCAAGTGGAATATCTACAGTGTGAACTTCCTTGTTTACCAGATCTGGGAAACCACTTCGATGTACAACCATATTACGAACGATTGGGGCGACGCACCGCACCAGTCGGGCATTGATCCGCGCAAAAAAGAGACGCGCGAGCACATTGTAAAGTTTCTGGACAAGTGGCTGGAAACGCATCCGAACACGGACTGGGTGCGCTTTACGTCGATGGCGTACCAGTTCCCGATCATTACGAACCCGAAGAACGAAACGCTCTATCAGGATTGGTACGGCTATCTCGACTGCATGTCGGCCCAGGCGCTGGATGAGTTTGAGGAAAAGAAGGGCTACCGCCTTCGTCCCAATGATTTGATTGATGACGGCTATTTCAACTCTACCGACCGCGTTCCGACGAAGGCGTATCTCGACTGGATCGAGTTTGTCCACGAATTCATGGTGGAGTGGGCCAGGAGCTGCGTGAAACAGGTGCACGATGCCGGCAAAAAGGCGATTTTGTTTTATTGCGACCATTGGATCGGCACAGAACCTTATAAACCGGCATTTCAGGAAATCGGCTACGATGGCATTATCGGACCATGCATCAACGGCCGCGAGGTGCGCCGCGTGGCCGACGTGCCGGGAGATCTGGTGAAGGAGCTGCGATTCTACCCCTATTTCTTCGAGGTCGATTTGCTCAACGAGCCTACCTTTAAGGAAGGGGGCGACCCGGTTCGCGATTGTAAAAAATACTGGATGTGGATTCGCCGCGCGATGCTGCGCAAACTGGTGCACCGGATCGGCTACGGTGGCTATCTGGATCTGGCGATCAAGTATCCCGATTTTATCGAGTATCTGGAATACCAGACAAAGGAATACTATACGCTTTGCGAAAACACCGGGTTTACACCGGTTCAGAATGCACCGTTCAAGGTGGGCATCCTGAATGCCTGGGGTAAGCACCGTTCCTGGGGCTTCGATCAATCGTGGCCGCTCGGCGGTATTACCGAATCGTTATCCGGTCAGCCGTTCGATATCGAATGGATCAGCTTCGACGACATTCGTGGCGGTGTCCCGGAGGAATTTGGCTGCATTCTTAATTTTGGTTTAGCCGGCACCTCCTGGAGCGGTGGCGAAAACTGGACCGACCCGAGGGTGGTTTCCTCCATCCGCGAATTTGTAGATAACGGCGGCGGCTTTATCGGCCTGCTGGATCCGACGGCGCACGAAAACGGCGGCGCATTCTATCAGTTGTGGGATGTTCTCGGCGTGCAGAAGGAATATGGTTTGTCGAACGACTGCAAGAAGGTGCTGCCGACCGATATCGCGGACGGCCATTTTCTTGCGGAAGATTTTTCCGGCTCAGCTCCGGCTCTGGGCAAGCATGTGCAGACCATCTATCCGGTGCTCGAATCGACGCAGGTTGTTGCGAAGGATGACGAAGGCAGTGTGACGGTCGCCGCCAATGATTTCGGAAAAGGTCTCGGCGTATATCTCGCCGGTTTCGAACTGGGTGCAGAGCAGAACCGCCTGTTGCAACGTGCCATCTGGTATGCCGCCGGGCGTGAAGACGAGATGAAGCAGAAATGGTTCTCCTCGAACATCGAAACGGAAGTTGCAGGTTATCCGGATACCGGAAAATACATTGTCATCAATAATTCCGATGAATCGCAGACAACCGAGGTTACCGACGGTGCAGGAAACGTCAAAACGGTTGACCTTAATGCGAATGCGTCGAAGTGGTTTGATTTTGACGGAAACGAGATTTAACAGAACAGGGGATAACCATGAGTGGAGAACACAACGCGCAGCAAGAAGGACAGAACGGTTCTGAAGGGAAGCGCGGTAAACTTTCCTTTAAGGAAAAGTTTTCTGTCGGCACGGGGGGGCTGACGGTTTCTCTGGGGAACCAGAGCGTCCGGACAACCGGGCAGGGCGTCCTGAACATGATTCTCGGTATCCCTGCGCAGTGGGTCGGGGTCGTTTTGGCGATTCCGCTGCTGTGGGATGCGATTACCGATCCGATCATGGGGAATTTCTCCGACAACTTTCAGTCAAAATATGGGCGGCGGCGTCCATTTATCCTACTTGGTGCCATCCTGATGGGATTGACCTTTGCCAGCATCTGGATGATTCCGATGGGGTGGAGCGATGCGGGAAAGCTTGCCTGGTTCCTCGTGACCAGTCTGCTGTTTTATACCGCCTACACCATCTTTTCGGTTCCGTTTATGGCTTTGACCTATGAGATGACACCGGATTACAACGAGCGAACGGCGGTGCAGGGCTTCGTCACGTTCTGGAATCGTCTGGGTGAGATGACCTATATGGGCTTGATTCCGCTTTCTCTCATCTTCATTGCTCGAAAATATGGCTATGCGGACAGTAATGATCTGACCACGCTTCAGAAAATGGAAGGAATTCGTGTTTCGGCGGCAATTTACGGCGGAGTTGGGATGACTCTGTTCGGTATATTGCCGGCTTTCTTTGGCAGGGAGCGTAATTATGAACTCAACCTGAAAGAGCATCAGGGCAAAAAAGATCCTTTCTGGCAGTCGGCCAAACTGGCTCTGCAGAACAGGGCCTTTGCCATTTTGTGTTCATTGGCGGTGTTCACGATTATTGCCGGTGTGTTCGCCAGTAACATGGATTGGTATCTTTTGATCTATTATCTATCCGACGGCGATGTGGCCCTCGGTACGCAGTGGAAACTCATTGTCACGATTGGTTATGCAACGGTCGGCGTCCTTGGAATTCCGCTGATCGTCTGGCTGACCGGAAAAATGACCAAGATTCATGGGTTCATGTTCATTTACGGCATGATGATTCTGAATGCGCTGATCCGCTGGATTGTGTACCGCCCGGGCCGTTTTGATGATCCGCTCGTCTGGGGCAGTTTCGCTGAGGCCGGATCTTCCCTTGCGGCTATTGGGAAATCGCTTATCTGGATGGATCCAATGACTGGCGGTCTGTTCTGGATCGGGGTCGGTGTGTTGGGGCAGTCCATGATTGCGGACGTCTGCGACGACGATGAAATCAAAAACGGGCATCGGCGCGAAGGCATGTTCGGAGCCATCTACGGGTGGGCAAGCAAGGCCTCGTTCGCGTTGAGCTTTGTGTTGATAGGCCTTTTTCTGGCCGTGATTGGGTTCGATCCGGCTCTGGCTGATCAGACCCCTCAGACCTACATAAATATGCGAGTGGCGATGTGTGCCGGGGCGGCCTGTCCGGCATTGTTATGTTTTGTTTTGTTGGGCTTCTACCCGCTTAACAAGAAGAGGGCTGAAGAAAACCGGAATAAACTCGAAGAGATGCGCGGCGAATCCTGACCGTAGCAACAGTGGGATAAGAAACTTGTTATGAAAAAATTTGAACTACCCATCATTTATTTTGGCGGCGACTATACGCCGGAGCATTTCCCGAAGGACGTGATGGATGAGGATGTGCGTCTGATGAAAAAGGCGGGTGTCAATATGGCCACCATCAACGTCTTTACCTGGGGACAGCTGCAACCGAATGAGGAAACCTGGACGTTTGAATGGCTGGATGAGCTTATGGATGCGTTGGCGGCCAACGGGGTCTACGCCGACCTCGGAACAGCGACTGCTTCGACACCGGCATGGATGGCGAAAAAATATCCCGAGATCCTGCCGACCGATGAAACCGGACTGCGCTGGAACCACGGATCGCGGCAATGCTTCAATCCGAACAGCCCGAAATATCGCGAGCTGAGCGCGGCGTTGGTACAAAAACTGGCGGAGCGCTACAAGGATCACCCGGCGTTGGCGATGTGGCACGTGAACAACGAGCTCTCCCAGATGGTCGGCCAGGATTTCAGCGAAATCACGATCGATAAATTCCGCAACTGGTGCAGGGAAAAGTATGGCACCTGCGAAAATCTCAACAAGACGCTGGGACTGCACTTCTGGGGCAACAACATCTATGAGTGGGATGAGCTGATGCCGCCGATGAAAACGGCCCACCAGCACAGCACCAGTCTGCTGCTGGAGTGGAAGCGCTTTACCAACGAATGCTACATGGAGGTGGCGAAGGCGGAAATTGATATTCTGCGCGAGGTTACGCCGGATGTGTTGATTACCACCAACTTCCTCTATGAATACAAGCTGCTCGACTATCATACCTGGGCGGAGATGATCGACTTTATCTCGGTCAGCTCTTTCCCCGACCCGAAGACCACCAATCATCCGGGCGAGGCAGCGCTGAGCCACGACATTATGCGCGGACTGAAGGACCAGCCGTTCGTTCTGCTGGAGCAGGCGCCGAGCCAGGTCAACTGGCGGTTGGCCAATGTAAATAAAAAGCCCGGTGTGATGCGGCTCTGGAGCCACCAGGGAATGGCGCACGGTTCCGACAGTTTCCTCTTTTTCCAGTGGCGCGCATCGATGCACGGCTCGGAAAAGTTCCACTCGGCCATGGTGCCGCATATCGGCGAAAATTCGCGCGTGTTCCGCGAGATGACCGCCTTCGGAAACGAGCTGCCCAACCTCAATGAAGTGGTTGGCAGCGATGTGCAGGCCGATGTTGCCATTGTTCTCGACTACAATAACTGGTGGACGTGTGAGTTTACGCCGGGGCCGACAGCGTTGCTCAATTATCTGGAAAATCTCCAGGCCTACCACTTCCCGCTGTTTGAGCAAAATATCACCACCGATGTCGTTCCGGTCGATCGTGACCTTTCAAAATACAAGGTCGTCATCGCTCCGTTGCTCTACATGGTGAAGCCGGGCTTCAAGGAGTCGGTCGAACAGTTTGTCGCCGAGGGCGGCACGTTCATTACCACCTTTTTCAGCGGAGTCGTGAATGAGTTCGACGAAGTTTTCCAGGGCGGCTATCCGGGGCCGCTCAGCGATCTGCTCGGCCTGAAAGTTGAAGAGTTTGAAGCGATGAAGCCCTATATTAAGAACAGCTTAAAAATGAACGGCGGGCTGGAACATGTGGCGGGCGAGTTCGAGGCGCGGCTGTGGTGCGACATTCTGCAGCCCGGCTCAGCTGAGGTGCTGGCGGAATTCGGCAGCGATTTTTTCAAGGGATCGCCGGCCCTGACGGTCAACGCATTCGGTAAGGGCAAGGCCTATTATGTGGCGACCCTGCCGGATAATGATTTTATGCAGCAGTTCCTGAAACAGGCCTGCGCCGAGCAAGGCGTGAAGCCGGTGATGGAAGCGCCGGAAAATGTTGAGGCAGTTGTCCGTGCGAACGGTGATAATGAATATCTGTTCGTCATGAACCATAATTACGAGCCGGTGGATGTGACGCTGCCTGAAGGTGCGTATTTCGACCTGCTGACGCAGTCGGCTTTAGAAGGCGTTGTCAATATGGATGCAGTGCAATCCCTGATCCTGAGGAAAGAGCGGGGTTAATCAGATGGAGAAGAGAACAATGAATTTGAGAGCAATAATGATGGGAGCGGTATGCCTGATGGTTTCGGTAAGCCAGGGAGCGGAGCCAAAAGCATCAGTATTCGGGGAGTGCAAGCTGGAGAAGGTGGATGCCACCCGGTATTCATTGAAGCTTCATGGTGATTCGGGCAAAGGGACGTTGGTCTTAAACTATACCGGGGTCGAACTGGATCTTTCCGCGTTCAGCCATATTGCCGTTGATGCGAAAAATAATGCCGGTGGGCGGGTAGAAGTCCGGCTTAAAGCGTCCAGCGATCCGAACAATGAGATGCGTCAGATCGATTGCCGCTATTTTCTGGATGCGGGCAGGGAACGTGAACTCTCTTTACTGATCTTTCGCGATGCATTGCCGGAAACTTCTCCGTGGGTGAAATATTTCACCCGAACCAAAGCGCTGCCGGGATACCAGAAAAAGTGGATCTTCCTTGAAACTGAAAAGGTCAGGCAGGTTGATCTTACGGTTATCTGGAGCGATCTGAAGGGGAAGGGCAATACAATTGATTTTTCGCTGCCGAAAGGAACCGGCGAGTTTATGCTGGGAACAAACAGTCCCGATGATCTGCCGCAGCCGCTGGTGGATGAGGCGGGCCAGCTGGTCAGTGAAAACTGGGAAGGAAAAGTTCAGGACTTAGCGGAGCTGCCGAAAGACGGTAAACGGGATTTGGCAAAATATACCGCCAACAAGGCTTTGCCGGGATTCAGCCAATATGGTGGATGGCTGAACGGGCCACGCTTCGAGGCAACCGGACGCTTTTACACGAAAAAGGTCGATGGAAAGTGGTGGTTTGTGGATCCGGACGGCTATCTGTTCTGGTCGCTCGGTGTCACCGGCGTGGGATTCGGCGAATCGACACTGATCGCCGGGCGCGAGCAGTTTTTCCCGCCGCAGAGCACGGACAAGGATCCGCGGCTTTGGACGGCGGATGACCGCGAGCTGGAAGAGGACGAAGTGGTCTTTAATTATCTCTACAGCAACCTGAAGAAAAAGTATGGCGAGGATTGGGTCGCAAAGCACACAACGGTTTGCCTGGGGCGCATGCTGGAGTGGGGGTTGAATACGTGCGGTGCCTGGCCAATGGAGTCGGTTCAGGGCCAGCAGCGCGTGCCCTACACGCTCATCATTCATCCGGGGCAGCAGAGCATTGGCTCGTTCGACAAGGTTCCCGATCCGTTTTCTGCCGAGTTCGAAGAGGAACTCCATGCCGAACTGAAGGCATTGAGCGAAAAATACAAGGGTGATCCGTGGAACATCGGTGTCTTCATCGATAACGAGCTGCATTGGAGCAATGGCACACGGCTCTCGATGCAGATTATTGATCAGGATTCCACGGTGCCGGCCAAGAAGGCCATGGTTAAATGCCTTCAAAAGAAATATAGAACGATTGATGCGTTGAACAAGGCATGGGGAACTGGGTTTGCCTCTTTCGATGCCATCCGCAAGCCGGGCGACGGCATCCAGGGCAAGGAGGTTTTCTGGGACGACATGGTGGACTGCCTGGAATTTCATGCCGACACCTATTTTTCAAAGTGCGCCGCCGCAATGCAGGAATACCTGCCGGGGCATCTCTATTTTGGCTGCCGCTTTCACGGTGCCGTCTACGGGAAGGCCAATCCGGTCGTCCAGCGCGTGGCGTCACGCTATTGCGATGCGGTCAGTTTCAATATCTACAAGGTTTCTCCAGCGGACTTTGATGCGCCGATGGAAGTGGACCGCCCGTGGCTTATCGGCGAATTCCACTATGGAACCGGCTCTCACGGAATCTGGGGGAACGGGCTGATTCCCGCCATGGATCTGGAGCATCAGGCGGAATTGTACGAAGCGTATGTGGGCGAAGTGCTCCATCACCCGAACTTTGTCGGTGCGCACTGGTTCCAATGGGCGGATCATGTAACCACCGGGCGTTACGACGGCGAAAACTACCGCATTGGTTTTGTCAGCATCGTGGACCGTCCCTACGCCACGCAGGCGAAAGCCGCCAGAAAAATGGCGCAAGGCATGTATCAGGAGCGTACAGGAAAATAGCAGCAATCGAATGGGTAGCAGGATATGAAGCAATCGCACACTTGTTTTAGGAAATGGATTGCATCGGCGACAATGGCTGGATGCATGGCCGCGGCAGCAGGGGCGGACAAACCGAATATCGTCTTTATTATGCTAGACGACTTTGGCTATTCCCAGCTGGAGGCATTTTCTCGCGGATTAACGGCCCGGGATTGCGACCCCAAACTGTTGGTGCACGTGGTTGAGCATGCGGAATACACGCCGGAGCAGGCATTCGCTCAATTGAAGAAAGCATCGCCGACGCTGAGCCGCATGGCGGATAAGGGTGTTCGGTTCAACAACGCGTTTGCGTGCAGCAATCTTTGCGCACCGTCACGTATCGGCGTGGCGACGGGCGTGTTGCAAAACCGTTGGGGCATCTATCGCAATATTGATACCGAGGCGCATGGTCTTAAGCCGAATTCGCATCTTGCTGAACGCATGAAGGAGCGCGGCTATGCCACCGCGCACATCGGCAAGTGGCACGTGGGTTCACGCGACCGTGATATGGTGCACCGCTACCTGAAAAAGCACGGCGTCGAAAATTCGGAAAAGTACAGTTTCTGGACGCTGGATAAAGACTATCCAGAGATTATGAAGGAACTGAAGGATGACGGTTATCCCGGTTCAGTCGTTCCCAAGGATCATCCGCTCAACAACGGCTTCGACTATTATTTTGGCTACAACATGTGGGAGTGCATCTACTATAACGCCAAAAATGTGTGGGAGGATTTTTCCCACGCGGGCGTCATCAAGAAATACAACACCGATGTCTTTACGGACAAGGCGCTGGATTTCATGGAAAAGAGCCTGGATGAAAAAAAGCCCTTTTATGTGCAGCTGCACTATCACACCGCGCACCACCCGCTGAAACCCAAGGCCCCTGCAAACTATTTCAAGCGGTTTGATTCAGGCGTCTATGATCTCGATAATTTCTATGCGCATGTGTTCGGGGTTGATGAGGGCATCCGGAAGATCGAGGAGTTTCTCTCCAAGCGTGGCGAAGCCGAGAATACGATCTTTGTTTTCACATCCGACAATGGCGGCGCGGTCGGCGGCTTCTCTCCGCTTCCGGGCAACGCGCCATATTCGGGGCACAAGGGCATGCTGAACCTGGGCGGTTTCCGCGTGCCGCTCTTTTTCCACTGGCCGGCAAAGATCAAACAGCCGTTGAAAAAAGATCAGCTGGTCTCCACCCTCGACATCCTGCCAACACTCGTCGATGCGGCCGGCGGAACCCTGCCGGAAGGACTTGACGGAAAATCGCTGCTGCCCCAGATCCTGAACGACGACAGCGCACCGGTACGTGAGCACCTGGCCATCGGGGGCATTCATGCCCGCGTGTGGGCCTTCAACGGCTACACCTCGTTCTTTTCCCACAACGAATCGCGCGAAAAGGCGCCGTCGGGCTATGTGGTTGCGGACGATCGCTATATCCTGCGCTTTGTTTCCGAAACCATCCCCGACCTCTACAAGGATGCCGTTGGCGGCATTCCCGCCCACTACGAGCTGTACGACTACACTAAGGATCCCGGCGAGCAAAATAACCTTGCCGACCAGTTTCCGGAAAAGGTACAGCGCATGAAGGAAATCTGGAAAAAAGAGTCGGCGGCCTATCCCAAACCGGTTGCATGGGGTGTTGATAAATGGTCTGCTATGCGCGACTACGAATAGCGTTGCATTGATTTAAGAATCAACCCGCCTGTCCAAGGTGCTGGGAAAGGATATGAAAGTGATAAAACGGAATCTTACTGCAGTATTATTGTTGTGCGCGGCGAGTGGTGTGGCTTTTGCAGGGGCGCGGGCTCCGAAAGGTGACCGCCCGAACGTGGTAATTATTTATGGCGATGATGTCGGCTATGGTGATGTGGGTGCCTATGGATCAAAAATGATTCCGACACCGAATATTGACCGGTTGGCCGCTGGAGGACTGCGGTTCACTGATGGGCATTGTTCAGCGGCAACCTGTACGCCCTCGCGATTTTCCATGCTGACGGGTGTCCATGGCTTTCGGCACAATGCCCGGGTTCTTCCCCCGAATGCACCGCTCTTGATTCCGACGGATATCATGACCTTGCCCAAGCTGTTTAATCAGGCCGGGTATCATACCGGCGTAGTGGGTAAATGGCATTTGGGCATCGGCGACGGGGTAACGCCGGTCGACTGGAATGGCGACGTAAAGCCCGGTCCGTTGGAAGTGGGATTTAAAAGTTCATTTCTACTGCCGTCTACGAATGACCGTGTTCCTTGTGTATACGTGCGGAACCATCGGGTGATAAACCTTGATCCAAATGATCCGCTGTATGTTGGTAATTCATTCGAGGCCGTAAACAAACCAGGGAGTACGTCGTATCCGGATGGTAAAAAGGATCGTTCGGCCATGACCTATTATCAAAGTACGCATGATCATGATAACAGCGTCATTAACGGAATAGGCCGAATTGGGTATCAATCCGGAGGGAAGGCGGCCTTGTGGAATGATGAAACCATGGCCGACGAGTTTGTGAGGGAGGCGAAAGCATATATTATCGAGCATAAAGACGAACCGTTCTTTCTCTACTTTGCCTCGCAGGATATTCATGTGCCGCGTGCGCCGCATCCGCGTTTTAAGGGAAAAACAAAACTGGGATACCGTGGCGATGCCATGGTGCAGTTTGACTGGAGTGTCGGCGAAATCCTCGACACGCTGGAAGAGTATGGCCTTGCGGATAATACGATGGTGATCTTTTCCAGCGATAATGGCCCGGTCTATGACGATGGGTATGAAGATGGTACGACCGTACTGTGCTCAAATGAAGAGCAGGACAGGGGGCATGACGGATCCGGCATTTGGCGTGGCGGGAAATATCAGATTTTCGAAGGCGGTACCCGAGTCCCTTTTATTGTCCGTTGGCCTGCCCGCATAAAACCCGGTATTTCGGAAGCCATGGTGAATCAGATCGATCTAATAGACTCCTTTGCCGAATTGTTTAATATTGAACTTTCTGCCGGTGATGCAGTAGACAGCCGCAGTACGCTTAATGCCTTTCTGGGGAATGATCCGGTCGGTCAGGAATACATGCTCGAAGAGTCGTTCGGCTTGGCGCTCCGCCATGGAGAATGGAAATATACCCGGCCGGTACAGCCCAAATGGCCTCAGGGCCGCCCGCCGATTGAAAAGGCACTCTACAACCTTGCAGATGATCCCGGCGAAACCACAAACATCATTGCCGATCACCCAGAACGGGTAGAAGAGATGGTGAAAAAACTTGCTGAGATGGAAAACTCCGTTGGGCTTCGTAAATAAACTGTGAGTCTAATTTGGATTCGCGTCTTTACTCTATAATGGCGCGGAGCGATCTTTTTCCGCCTTAGACGGGTAATAAAGCCGGGTCGTTTTTTAGTGCATGGATATCGCAGGAATCTTTAGGCATCTGGTACGTTGCCCGCCATGGCTGGTTATAAAAATGACAAAGAGCAAGCGTCTGAACGTAGGTTTGCTGGCGGGGCGTTGGGTTTCGGCAGCTCTTTTGCTGTGGGCATGGCGCTTTTCAGTCTCGGAGGACATTGGCTCGATGTAAAATATGGGAAGGAACCGGTGTTTACGCTCCTGGGTGTTTTTCTTGGACTGGTCTACGGGGGATGGGAGCTGTGGAAGCTGGTGGTCGAAACCAACCGGGCCGGTGATGCCGAGGAAGCGCAAAAAAAGGTTTCGAGCGAGAACAAGGGGCCGCATGAATCAGCAGATTAACCCCCTCGGAATTCTCCTGAATCGCAGCATGATGATCACCGGAATTGTGTTTATGGTTGGTTCCATGATCATAATTAACACCTATTTCCAAAATTTGCCGTTAAAAGAGCTATTTTGTTGTTGGCTACTTGTTTTTATTAATGCATATATCGGTACTTTTATAGCGAATCGAGCGGTCAACAGCGATTCCAGCGGCTTTTTGGTATGGGGCATGTTGATCAACGGTGTTCGCATCGGGATTTTTTTAATCATCCTGTTGGTGATCATAAAAATGAATGTAGTGGACAAACATGCGTTTGCCGCAAATACAGTTTTGGGATATTTGATTTTTCTCGCGAGGGAGATTTACAGCCTTCATACCCAGTCGTTGCGGGTATATCAGAACGAAAGTAAAAAATAGAGCATGAACGAAGTGGCAACAACAGCAGGCGAGGTCGCGGGAGCCTCGGTGGCGGATCAGCGGAGTGCGCTGGTGAATGACTGGATCATGCACCATGTGACGGATTCTGATTCGTGGCATACCATTTTGTGGAATATTCATCTGCCGTCGTGGATGAGCAACAATGCGTTAATGCTGATCATTGCCAGTTTGATTCTTTTGCTGATCTTTACCCGGCTCGTCCGATATCAGGATGGGAAGGCACCTTCCGGCTGGACCAATGCGCTCGAATCGCTCGTCCTGTTTGTGCGGAACGATATCTGCATTGCCAACCTCGGCGAAAAAGACGGGCGTAAAATGGCGCCGCTCTTCCTGACCTTTTTCTTTTTTATTGTGACCTGCAACCTGATGGGGCTGATTCCGCTGTTTTCCACGGCAACCGGAAATATCAACGTCACCTTCGGTCTGGCCACGGTGACCTTCTTTTTCATGGTCTTCGGGGCCATGTATGTAAACGGTCCGGTGGCGTTCTTTAAGAGCTTTGCGCCCTCGGGCGTTCCGTGGCCGATTCTGATTGTCATTGTCCCGATTGAAATGATCGGACTGGTGATTAAAAGCGCGGCGCTCACGATTCGTTTGTTTGCGAATATGCTGGCGGGGCACATCGTCGTTTTCTCATTGACCGGCCTGCTGGTTATGTTTGGCCTGGTTGCGCTGCCGGCTTTGGTTATGGCTTTGGCAATCAATATAATGGAAATTTTTATCGCGTTTCTGCAGGCCTATGTTTTCAGCCTGCTGTCGGCCATGTTTATCGGGCAGATGTATCACCCGGAGCATTGATAAACGATTTTTGTAGTGAACTAAATTGAACTAAATAGACTCAGGAGAATAAGTATGAACATTGCAGTGTTAGGTGCAGGACTCGTGGTATTTTCAGCAGCATTCGGTATTGGCTGGATCGGCTCTTCGGCAATGAACGCGATGGCACGTCAGCCTGATGCAGCTCCGAAAATTCAGACCGGTATGCTCATTGCAGCGGCCCTGATTGAAGGGGTGGCGCTTTTCGGTGCCGTAATCTGCTTCCTCGCAAACTAATCTGGCTCAACCGCAGTCCCGGGAGTAAACATGGCTGATTCGGCACATACCACCGAACCCGCGCACGACCTCAACGAGATCATCGAGACCCATGCTGTGCATGAAGGCGACCACCATGCGGAAGTGAATCCGATGGAGGTTTCCAGTCAGATGGTCATGTGGACCTGGGTCGTTTTTGTGATCACGTTGTTCATTCTGTACAAGGTGGCCTGGAAACCCATCCTGGCCGTGCTCGATAAGCGCGAAAAGGATATCCAGGATTCCATCGATAATGCGGCCGTGATCAAGGAGGAGATGGACTCCTTGGAAGAAACCAAGGCCACCACCATCGCCGAGGCGGATGCCAAAGCCAAGTCGGTGCTCGAAGCGGCCCGGAAAGGGGCGCATGTGCAGGCGGAGCTGATTGAATCCAAAGCGCGGGAAGAAGCTCAGATTCTCGAAGAGAATGCCCACCGGGAAATTGAAGCGCATCGGGCTAAAGCGGAAGAGACGCTGCGCATCGAAAGCGCAAAACTGGCGAGAAAGCTGGCTGGAAAGCTCATCGATGAAAATCTTGATGACGAGAAAAACCGGGCCCTGACCGATAAACTGATTGAGGAGCTGTAGTACAGCGATGGAAATTTCTTCAGTGGCCAACCGGTATGCACAGGCGCTCTATGATTATGCGGTAGAGGGCAATGCCAGGGATGCCGTGCGGAATGATTGTGCGGATCTCCGGGAGCTGATTAAAAGTTCGAAGGAATTTTCGGCCTTCATACATGATCCGACCACACCACCCGAGATCGCGGAGCAGTCGCTGGCTGCCCTGTTTGAGGACAAGGTCGATGCGGTGACCTTACGGTTTCTCCGTTTTCTCGTATCAAAAGGACGGCTCGGTGAACTCCGCGGGATCTGTGCGGCCTATGAACAGCACATTTGTGAAGACCTCGGATTGCTCAAAGTAAAGATAACCGCAGCGCATGAACTGACCGAGGCACAGCTCACGGCTATTAAACAGAAATTACACAGTCGGTATAACAAGGAAATCGATGCGGAAGTGAAGGTTAAAGCTTCGTTGATCGGTGGATTTAAAATTCAGGTCGGCGATTATATCCAGGATTTCAGCATCATCACCCAGCTCGATCAGTTTGAACAGAAAGTGATCAACGTATAACACGCATTTTAAGGGAATACGCGAAAACAGAAGGCAAAACCATGGCGATAGATATCAAGCCCGATGAAGTATCATCCATTTTAAAACAACAGCTCGGCGATTTTGACGGCAAGGCTATTTCATACGAAGTCGGTACTGTACTCAATGTCGGTGACGGCATTGCCCGCGTGCACGGCTTGTCCCATGTGATGGCCGGTGAGCTGGTTGAATTTGAAAACGGTATGAAAGGCATGGCGCTCAACCTCGAAGACGACAATGTCGGGGTGGCAATTTTCGGTTCGGACACCGGCATTAAAGAAGGCGATGAGGTTAAACGCACGGAAACGATTGCCTCGGTTCCCGCAGGCGATGAATTGACCGGCCGCGTGGTGGATGCACTCGGCGAACCGATTGACGGCGGCCCGGCACTGCACAACGTTGAATACCGCCAGATTGAACTGAAAGCACCCGGCATCATTGATCGTCAGGACGTACATGAACCGATGCAGACCGGGATCAAAGTTATTGATGCCCTGACGCCGGTTGGACGTGGTCAGCGTGAGTTGATTATCGGCGACCGTAAAACCGGAAAAACCGCACTGGCCATTGATACCATCATCAACCAGCGCGGCGAAGATGTGCACTGTTTTTATGTGGCGATCGGTCAGAAGCGTTCCACCGTGGTTCAGGTTGCAGAAACCCTGAAACAGCACGGTGCCATGGAATATACCACCATTATTTCCGCCACCGCATCCGATCCGGCTCCTATGCAGTTCCTCGCTCCTTTTGCCGGGACTGCGATGGCCGAGCACTACCGCGACAGCGGCAAGCATGCTTTGATCATTTATGACGATCTGACCAAGCAGGCGCAGGCCTATCGCCAGTTGTCGCTGCTGCTCCGTCGTCCTCCCGGACGTGAAGCCTATCCCGGAGACGTATTCTACTTACATTCCCGTCTGCTCGAACGCTCCGCCAAAATGAGCGCGGAAAAAGGCGGCGGAAGCCTGACGTCCCTGCCGATCATCGAGACGCAGGACGGCGACGTTTCGGCCTATATTCCGACGAACGTGATTTCGATTACGGATGGTCAGATCTTCTTGGAATCCGACCTGTTTAACTCGGGGCAGCGTCCGGCGATCAACCCCGGTCTCTCGGTTTCCCGTGTGGGCGGCGATGCCCAGATCAAGGCTATGAAACAGACGGCGGGAACCCTGCGCCTCGATCTGGCTCAGTATCGCGAGCTGGCGGCATTCTCGCAGTTTGCCTCTGATCTGGATGAATCCACCCGCAAGCTGCTGGAACGCGGTGAGCGCCTGATGGAAGTGATCAAGCAGGGCGTGAATGTGCCGCTCGGCGTGGCTAAGCAGATTGTAATTATTTATGCGGGCACCAACGGCTTCCTGGATGATATTGCCGTTGAAAATGTCGGCACGTTCGAAGCCAAGCTCAACCTGGCACTGGAGTCCCGCTATTCCGATATCCTTAAGCAGATCAGGAAGGAGAAGGTGCTGACGGTCGAGCTGAAGGAAAAGATCCAGAATGCGCTGGAAGATTTTAAACGCACGTTCGAAGCATAACCGAATCCGGTAGTTATTTATGGCGAGCATCAAAGAGTATAACCGCAAGCTTAGCAGCTTGAAGAATACGGTGAAGATCACCAAGACCATGAAGATGGTCTCGGCGAGTAAACTGCGCCGTGCCCAGGAAGCGGAAAACCGGGCGAAGGCCTATGCTCATGAAGTGAATAACCTGATCTTCCGTATTGCCGGTTCCGTTGAGCAGGAAATGCATCCGCTGCTGAACCCGCGGGACAAAGTGAAGAACGTGTTGATCCTCGTTTTTTCTTCCGACAAAGGATTGTGCGGTGGGTTTAATAATAACCTGATCAAGTTTGCACAGGCGAAACACGATGAGTTTGAAGCCGCAGGCAAACAGGTGAGCATGGCCTTTTGCGGAAAGCGGGGATTTTCTCATTTTGCGGAACGCGCCGAGGTCTTCAAAAATTATCCGGGCGTTACCGCTTCGCCGCACTCCCGCGATGCAACGGAAATTGCCGAAGAGTTGATTGAAGCGTTTGCTGCGGACCGGTTTGATGAAGTGCACATGGTGTACAACCATTTTGCCAGCCCGCTTTCGCAGGTGCCGCAGAGCGATCAGCTGATTCCGTTGCCGCTGGCGACGCTGGAAGACCATGATCAGGTCGAGGCCATTCAGGAAGACGATTTTATTGCCGAGCCCCCGCTGGAAGAACTGCTGAACAGCCTGATTCCCATGCTGGTGGTCTTTAAGGTATTTTATGCGCTGCTGGAAAATGCAGCCGGCGAGCACGGCGCACGCATGACGGCCATGGACAACGCGACGACCAATGCCAATAAGATGATTGATGAATATACACTGCTGCGCAACCGTGCGCGGCAGGCCGCGATTACAACCGAATTGATTGAAATTATTTCAGGCGCTGAGGCGCTGTAGAGAACAGGAGAAGATCCATGAGTACGGCAACTGAAACCGCAACCGGCGAAATTTCCCAGATCCTCGGGGCGGTCATTGATGTTAAATTTTCTGACGGAAACCTGCCCAATATTCTTTCGGCACTGAAGCTGTCGAACCCGACGATCAGCGAGGAGCCGGATAATCTCACGCTGGAAGTTGCTCAGCATCTCGGCGACAACGTGGTGCGCTGCATTGCCATGGATACCACCGATGGTCTGGTGCGCGGCACCCCGGTGCGGGATACCGGAGACATGATCCGGGTTCCCGTTGGCACGGAGACGCTCGGTCGTGTAATGAATCTGCTCGGCGATCCTATCGACCAGCGGGGTCCGATTGACAGCAAAGGAACTTCGGCTATTCACCGTGATGCGCCAGCCTTTGATCAGCAGGACACTGCGGATGATATGCTGGTAACCGGCATCAAGGTAATCGACTTGCTCGCTCCCTATAAGAAGGGCGGAAAGGTTGGTCTGTTCGGCGGTGCCGGTGTAGGTAAAACCGTTTTGATTCAGGAATTGATCAACAACGTCGCTAAAGGACATGGCGGATATTCCGTGTTTGCCGGTGTGGGGGAACGTACCCGAGAAGGTACCGCGCTCTACCGCGAAATGGGTGAAGCCGGTGTGATGGATAAAACCGCGATGGTCTATGGCCAGATGAATGAGCCGCCCGGTGCACGTGCCCGTGTGGCCCTGACTGCCCTGACGATGGCGGAGCATTTCCGTGACGATATGAATCAGGACGTACTTCTGTTTGTGGACAACATCTTCCGTTTCACGCAGGCCGGATCCGAAGTATCCGCGCTGCTGGGTCGTATTCCTTCCGCGGTAGGTTACCAGCCGACGCTGGGTACGGACATGGGCGCTCTGCAGGAACGTATTACTTCAACCAAGAGCGGATCGATTACGTCGATTCAGGCGGTTTATGTACCGGCCGATGACTACACTGACCCGGCCCCGGCAACGACTTTTGCCCATCTCGATGCAACGACCGAGCTGTCGCGCCCGATTTCCGAGCTGGGTATTTATCCGGCCGTGGATCCGCTGACCTCAACGTCGAGCATTCTGAACCCGAACGTGGTTGGGCAGGAGCACTACGACGTAGCTCGCGGCGTGCAGGAAATTCTGCAGAAATATAAAAACCTGCAGGACATCATTGCGATTCTCGGTATGGACGAATTGTCCGAAGAGGACCGGCTGGTGGTGAACCGTGCGCGTAAAGTGCAGAAGTTTTTATCGCAGCCGTTTGATGTGGCCACGCAGTTTTGCGGCATCCCCGGTGTATACGTTGAGCTTGAGGATACGATTCGTTCTTTCAAGGAAGTGCTGGAAGGTAAGCATGACGATGTGCCGGAAATGGCCTTCTATATGGCCGCCGGCATTGACCATGTCCTCGAACAAGCAAAGTCTCTCTAATCATGTCCCTTTTCTCCCTACAGCTTATCAGTCCGGAAGGAAGTATCTGGGAAGGCGATGCCGAAGCCGTCACCGTTTGCGGTATCGAGGGATCGCTCGGCGTCTGGGCCAACCATGCCCCGATGATTGCGGCATTGATTCCCGGCGAATTGATTATTCGTGATCCGGAAGAGAGCCGTTTTTTTGCTGCAGGCGAAGGAATTCTTGAAGTGCGCCCCGATAAACGGGTGGTCATCCTCATTGACTACGCCGAAGCCTTCGATACCAAGGAAGAGGCCAAGGTTAAGGCCAAGGAATTAATCGATCTTCTCTAGTTTTCAGCTTATCCACTGCTTGGCCAGGTCAGTGGTTCTGTTTAGGGAGGAGCCATAGCACGCTAGAGCGGATTAACGGATTAAGAAATGTTGTGGTCAGCGTAGCATGGGCATCCTGCCCATGATCATTGTGCTATACGATCTCGCATCATTGTCGGATCCCAAGGTCAGGCCCCTGTTTGTTCCAAATATAACGCATTGGGATAACGGGCAGGATGCCCGTTCTACACCCGCGGCCACAACAGTTGCATTAATGCTTACCGCTCCCGGCTCAGGATCGGATAGAAGATCATTCTCGGGCAGATGAACACGGCAATCAGTGCGATCATCAGTCCAACCCATCCTTTGAGCGTGACCATAAACAGGGCCGGCATGATAATCACCATGCCCAGCAGCATCCATGCTGTGAAGAGTCCTTTGATATGCCGGCCGAGAATCTGCGGTATGTTGAAGAACATATCGAACACCCAATGCTCGAGCAGGGCGCCGTGTTCCCCGAATACAGGAATAATATGGACCAGTGAGGTTGCGCGGCGACTTACTAGGAAACGCGCAAGATGCGGGTAGGTTGTGGTCATCTGCAACGGGAAAGCAAGGTAGCCGATATATTTTACGAACGAGAGCGGGGCTGCCACAAGGTAGTCGCGCCAGTTACGCTCATAAATCATGAGGAATACTACGTAAAAGCCGCGACAGAGCGAACCCGGTGAAATGGGGGTAACTTGAAAGAGGGCAATGGTTCCGGCGAAGGCCAGCGATGCTTCGGTTTTGGAGCCGCCTTTACTCAGAATGTAGGCAAAGACAATTCCGCCTGTAATGACACTGACGATCTGAGTGACGGGAATGGTGCAGAAGTGCACTGCCATGCTCTTAAGGTATTTAACAATGAAGGGTTCTTTGATGATGGAGACAATATGGTCGTGCTCCTCCTTTGAGAGCATGCCGTCTTTCTCGCCTTCGGCCACCTGATCCAGGAACCATCTTTCACGGAATGCTTCGTCTGCAGCAAAATCGTAGATAAATTTAAAGAAGGCCGCGAAGCCTTCCCAGGCGATAATCGGACGGGCACAGAAGCGGTGCAGGCCGATTGGCAGCAGACCGATGCTGAAGCGTTCCATGAAAAAGAGCACCGGTTTTGCTGCGAGCTTACGGGTACGGGCTTCGTCGGTGCGGCCAGCGCGGTGCCAGCCGATCAACTCGTGCGCGGCACGAGCGTTGGCTGCGGTTTTGAAGTAGGCCGGTTTCGTCAGTATACTGAAGATATGCTTACGGTATAATTTGTTACCCCATCGTTGGCGTATCATTCTTCCCAGAACAGGAACAGCGCCCAGCAGATGGAAGAACGAGAAGGTTAATCCGCCTTTTCGCAGTTTTTCAGCAAAGGCTTCGTCAACAAGGTCATCGGCCAGATAGCCTTCAACCAGACCGGCGACAACATCCTTCTTCAGTTCTTTGTCAAAGGTCGGGCGCAGACCGTTGTGGGTGATGTCGAGCTGGGAGCGACGGTAGGCGCGATCCTGGATCTTCAGCTCGTCGATCATCGGGCGGAGGTCTTCGAATAATTCCGGATTGGAGGAAACATAGGCTTCCATTTTTGACAGGTCACACCGGTCGAACTGAACAAGGGTTCGGCGCTTAAAGAGGCCGTCGAGAATCAGTTTGAAATCGCCGGGGCTCATCGGCAGCCACGGGAGCAGGGCGAGGCCGGCCCGGAAATCGATGGCGCAAAGGCCTTCGTCCTCGGTGTCGGAGCGCTTCATGCAGTTGGGCTGGCTCTTCATGGTCGACCACTCGTATTGCCGTGCAAATTCGGGCGCACCCATTTCGTGCATCAGTTCAACCATGTCGGCCATGAAACGGCGCTTATCCACATATTCGGGGCTGTCGGTGTCGGTTAGCGCAACATTTTTCCAGTCGAAGCGTTTTTTGATATTATCATCGGCTTCGAGGTGCCACATGCGGCCTTCGACCCACTCGGTAATTTCACCGTAGGCGTTAAGGTTGGCATCCCAGAAGGAGGCATAGGCATCCTTGACGGCAGTTTCCCGGCCGAATTTTTTTATGCCCGCACGGCGCACCAGTTTTTGCCAGGCCAGTCCGGCGCGGCAGGCGCCATAATTAACCTGCGAGCTGAAAGGGCCCTGGAAGGCCAGCCAGAAGGTGGTGTTGCGGAACCAGCGTGAAAAGGCGCTGGGGGGGATGACAATCTTGACGGCATAGAGCTTTCCAACTTCCAAGCCTGGAATGGCTCCGGCTTCCGGAAGTTTAAGTCCCGTAAGTTTACAGCGATAGACCTGCCCGGCAAAACCGCCGCCCAGGAATTTGTCGACTGTGAGTTCGGCCTGTCCTTCTGCGGCAGGAAAAACACCGGTGATCTCTATGGGCAGGACGGTGCCGTTTTCATAGCGGACGGGGCGATGGACAATTTTCAGCTGCGGATCGCCCGCCACGCGTGCCAGCTCCTTGCAGAGTTCGGATGAATAGGATTTCTTTGCCATTTTCCCCTCTAATTAAAATGATGCAAAAACGGCTGAAACCATGCCAAAAGCGAATTATGAACACAAACCCTATAACCAACCAAAAGCAAGTCTGGGGGGGACGGTATAAACATGCATATTTGATAAGCAATTCCACTTGCACGCAGATGGGAGTTGGCGCATATTGCCTGCGTTCTTCAGGGCAGGGTGAAATTCCCGACCGGCGGTAAAAGTCCGCGAGCGAGTCCTCAACAGGATAAGCATGATGCAGTGGAATTCTGCAATCGACCGTAAAGTCTGGATGGAAGAAGAACCGAACCGGTGTGCATTGGTGTGTTCCGGATAAATGCCCTGAAGACGTACGTCTTTAGGGTTTTTTTGTTTAGGAGCAGATACCATGAGTGATGACATATTCGATCCGATTGAGGATGTGATCGAGGCCTTCCGTAACGGTGAAATTATCGTGATGACGGACGACGAAGATCGCGAAAACGAAGGCGACTTGATTTGCGCCGCGGAAAAAACCACGCCGGAAGTAATCAACTTTATGATTACGCATGCCCGGGGTCTGGTTTGTGTTCCAATGGAAGAAGATCGCCTTCGTGATCTGGGCCTGGCCCACATGGTTCCGGCACATTCCTCCGATAAATACCATACAGCATTTATGGATTCCGTAGATGTTCGTGAAGGTACTACGACCGGGATCAGCGCAATGGACCGTGCCAACACGGTAGAGGCCTTGATTTCGGAATCGAGTGCGGCTGGAGATTTTATTAAGCCGGGGCATATGTTTCCGCTCAAGGCCGTTGCCGGAGGTGTATTGGAACGGGCAGGGCATACGGAAGGAACGGTGGATCTGGCCCGCATCTGCGGCATGAAACCCGCCGGTGTTATTTGCGAAATTCTCAAGGATGACGGCGAAATGATGCGCCTGATAGAACTCCGTAAATTTGCAGACAAGCATGGTTTAAAACTTACGGCGGTTTCCGAGATCGTTAAATACCGCTATACGCATGAGACGCTGATTAATCTGGAACGCGAAATCAGTATGCCGACCGATACCGGTCCATTTAAGCTGAAACTCTACAGTTCTGTCGTTGATCAGAAGGATCATCTTGCCTTGGTTTGCGGAGACGCAGAATCTGGAAAGACACCGCTGGTACGCGTACACAGCGAATGCCTGACCGGAGATGTTTTCCACTCCATGCGCTGCGATTGCGGTGCCCAGTTGCATGCGGCGATGCATGCGGTTCAGAAACATGGATACGGGGCTATTGTCTATATGCGTCAGGAAGGCCGGGGCATTGGGCTGGCGAAAAAGCTGCATGCCTATGAATTGCAGGAAAAAGGGATGGATACGGTTGAGGCCAATGAGCATCTGGGCTTTAATGCCGACCTGCGCGACTATGGTGTCGGAGCACAGATCCTGCACGATCTCGGCATGACTAAAATTAAGTTGCTGACGAACAATCCGGCAAAAATTTCCGGATTGGATAAATATGGTATTGAAATCTCCGCACGTGAGCCGCTCGTGCTGCCAACCCACGAGCACAACGTCGACTACATTGCAACGAAGCGCGACAAAATGGGGCACATCATCTAATGGGCAAAGGAATCTCAAAAGAAATTGAACCGATCGGCGGTATCGGCGCCCGGCAGATTGTCGGCAGCCTGGATGCTGCCGGAATGCGTTTTGGTATTGTGGTTGCCCGCTTTAACGACGAGCTGACCAATGAGTTGGCGCGAAGCGCCTACCAATGCCTGGAAAAATACGGTACCAAAACGGAAACCATTGATCTGGTCCGCGTCCCCGGTGCCTATGAGGTGCCGGTAATCGCTGAAAAAATGGCCGCTTCCGGAAACTACAATGCGTTGATTGTTCTCGGCGTTGTGGTTGAAGGCGAAACCCAGCATGCACAAATGATTATTGATACAACCGGGCAGACCATTCTGGATATTTCCTGCCGTCATCATATTCCCGTCATCAACGAGATTGTCGGTGTCCGCACCTGGGCGCAGGCCGAAGCACGTTGCCTCGGCGGTGAAAATACGCGAGGATGGTATGCCGCTGAAGCCGCAATTGAAACCGCACGCGTTTACAAACAATTGGGATAGTTTACATGGAACGGAAGAAGAAAGTTAATGGTCGTCGTGAAACACGGGAGTGGATAGTTCAGTTCCTGTTCCAACTCGATTTTAATCCCGAACCGATCGACATCGCTCTGCAGGATTTTTGGGAAGAAAAAACACCCAACGAACGCGAAAAAACCTATGCCGAAGAGATCATCAAAGGCGTGGTTCAACGGAAAGATGAATTGGATAAAAAGCTTTCGGAATATGCCACTCGGTGGAATTCCGAGCGTATGGGATCCGTCGATCGCACGGTCATGCGGGTTGCACTGTTCGAAATGCTCTATCGGGAAGATGTTCCGCCGGTGGTTTCAATTAATGAAGCGGTGCATTTTGCCAAGGACTTCAGCAGCTTTCAATCGGGCCGCTTTGTGAACGGCGTGCTCGACCGCATCCGTAAAGAGCTGGATCGACCTGCCCGAACCCCCGCTAAGCCAAAGGGACAGTAAAATGGCCGGCTGGTTTTCTGCCCTTTCCAAAACCCGGAATATCATCAAGAAAGTGTTTGCTCCGGGAGCAGACATTGATCAGCTCGATATTGAAGAGCTTGAAGAAATCCTGCTTCGTTCCGATGTGCCTGCGCGTCTGACGATGGATATCGTCGATGAGGTGGAATCCGCTTCCCGCAGAAAGTCCCGTAAGGAATTATTAAGCGGAATGTTGCTGGACGCGTTGGGTGAGCCGGTAGAATTTAACTGGCCGGATGAACAGAAACCCTATGTGCTGATGCTGCTGGGCGTCAATGGATCCGGTAAAACCACGACTGCGGCCAAACTGGCAAAAAAGGCGTTGGGAGCGGGACTTAAACCCATGCTGTGCGGGTCGGATACCTTCCGTGCCGCCGGATCGTCCCAGCTCAAGCTGTGGAGCGAAAAGGTCGGCTGCGATTTTGTGGGCGGAGAAATGGGAACCGATGCTGCCGGTGTGGCCTTTAATGCGGTTGAAGCGGCGGTTGAGAAAAACTCTGACATCGTACTCGTTGATACGGCCGGCCGGATGCATACCAAAACGCCGCTGATGGATGAGTTGCCGAAGATGTGCCGGGCAATGAGCAAGCGGCTCGACGGTGCGCCACACGACGTATGGATGGTGCTGGATGCCTCGCTCGGGCAAAATGCCGTCATTCAGGCCAAACAATTTAATGAAGTGGTTCCATTGACTGGAATTGTAGTCACCAAACTCGACGGCTCTTCTAAAGCAGGCTTCCTTTTTTCCGTGCGTTCCGAGCTGAATGTTCCAATTCTCTTTACCGGTCTGGGTGAAGGCGAAGACGACCTCGTCCCGTTCAGCCCGGAAGAATTTGTAAATGCCCTCTTCGGGGAAGCGGAACAGGTAAATCAGGAATAATCCACAGATTTCACGGATTACATAGATTTTTTATGAATGATGACCAGACGCAAAAGATCATAGGCGCAGCGATGAAGGTTCATCGTGAGCTGGGTTGTGGTTTTCTGGAATATGTCTATCAATGCGCTCTGGCTGTTGAGTTTGAAAAGCAGGGTATTCCGTTTAGACCGGAAGTTGAGCTGCCGGTTTATTATTCAGGTGAAAAACTTGATTGTTCCTATCGGATTGATTTTATCTGTTACGAAGATGTTCTTGTTGAACTTAAGGCACTGAAACGACTGACGGGAATAGAAGAGAGTCAGGTTATTAACTACTTAAAAGTTACTTCAATGAGACGGGCGTTATTAATCAACTTCGGTGAAAAGAGCCTCGAAGTTAAAAGGTTTGTGAATTAAATCAGAGTAATCCGTGAAATCTGTGGATAAAGACATTCAGTATATGATGCGGGCGATTGAGCTGGCGAAGCGGGGTGAGGGATTGACCCGTCCGAATCCGCCGGTCGGGGCCGTGCTGGTGCTCGAGGATCATATCGTGGCAGAGGGCTGGCATCGTAAGGCCGGCGAAGATCACGCCGAGCGCGATTGTCTGGGCAAGCTTCCTCCGATTGCGGCATCACTTAAGAATGCGACGCTTTATATTACCCTCGAACCTTGCTCAACCCATGGCCGTACGCCGCCGTGCACGGATATCATTCTGGAAAAAGGGATCGGTCGGGTTGTGGTTTCGGTCGTTGACCTGAATCCAAATCATAAAGGCCGCGGGCTGCAAATTCTGGAAGAAGCCGGAGTGGAAGTTGTGACGGGTGTCTGCGAGAAAGAAGGGCGTCAACTGATCGCTCCCTTTGAAAAGTTTATTACGACGGGCATGCCGTATGTCACGCTGAAGCTGGCATCTACGCTGGACGGCAAGATTGCCGATTGCGAGGGCAACTCCAAGTGGATTACGGGGCCCGATGCCCGCGAAGTGGTGCAGGCCATGCGCCGGAGTGCGGATGCGATTATGGTGGGTGCAGCGACCGTTGTTGCCGATGACCCCTCCTTGCTTCCCCGCCCTGACGAAGGGCGGATGCCCTGGCGGGTCATCATAGGAAAAGTGATTCCGTCGAATTCGGTTGTTTTGACCGACGAAGCAGCAGAGCAAACGCTGGTACGTACCGGAAATCTTGAAGAAATATTAAGTGAGCTGGCTCAGGAATATGGCATTATGCACGTCCTTTGCGAAGGCGGCGGTAAGCTGGCGGCCGGTCTTGTAGAAGCCGGGTTAGTAGACGAATTTGCCTTCTTTATTGCCCCGAAACTGATGGGGGCTGATGGATTGCCAAACTTTGCAAAGTTCCATGGGCTGATTTCTGATGTGAAGAATTTGACGTTCCATTCGGTGGAACAGGTGGGTGAGGATGTGCTGCTGCGGGCCACGTTTAAGCCGGGCGGTTAGGCACAGAGAATCGGTTGAAATTGCGTACTGCGTATTACGTATGGCTAGTTGATTTATCATAAGCAATACGTAGTACGAAATACGCAGTATGATAATAAAGGAAAGGAAAAATCATGTTTACTGGAATTGTTCAACGGTTAGGAAATATTGTTGATCTCAAAATGGAAGGGACAGCCGGACGTATCACGATGGTGCCGAACCGTTCGTTCGATAAGCCGATTCAGCTGGGCGACAGCATTGCGGTGAACGGCACGTGCCTGACGGTTGCGGCGATGGAAGATGACAAGCTTATGTTCGACGTGCTGGGGGAAACGTTTGATAAAACCAATCTCGGTGAAAAGGGCCCGGGGGATATTGTAAACCTGGAGCAGGCATTGGCACTGGGTGATACGCTTGGCGGACATATTGTCACCGGCCATGTTGATAATACAGGGACCGTGGCCAAGATTGAAGAAGTCGGCCGCGATTGGAAGTTTACCATTGAAACCTCGCGCGATATGCAGATGTTGATGGTCTACAAAGGCTCGATTGCCATCGACGGAATTTCGCTGACGGTTGCGGAATTGACCGATAACGGTTTTATTGTGCACATCATTCCGCACACCATTCAGGAAACCGATATGTCGGAATTTGTAGTCGGCACCAAGGTGAATCTTGAGGCGGATATTCTGGGCAAACACGTTCAGCGGATTCTGGAGTTCGGCGGTGGGCAGGACTATCGCCTGAACCTGAATGGATAGAGTTCCCAAAAAGGGAACAATGTTCTTGACGCGTCAGAGCCGGACTGATTTCATGCATGTAATAAAAAAGAGAACCTTGGTTCGGTTTTGGAAAAAGCATGCCGATGCCGAGGCTCCACTAAGAGCGTGGTTTAAAGAGGCGGACACGGCCGAATGGAAGGCACCCCGGGAAATCAGGGCGCGGTTTGGTTCTACGGATTTCCTGTCCGGAAACAGGGTGGTCTTTAACATCGGTGGCAATAAATATCGATTGGTTGTGAAGATTGCGTACACACCGAAGATGATTTACATCCGCTTCATTGGAACGCACGCAGAGTATGACAAAATCGACGCGGAAACGATTTAATGAAACCAAAGGTCATTAAAACCGAAAAAGATTATGACGAAGCGCTGTCTCGCATTGAGGAATTGATGGAAATGGAGGAGACTTCCGCAATCGTGGATGAACTCGAGCTCCTTGCGACGCTGGTGGAACTTTACGAGGCAGAGGTATATCCGATCCCTTCGCCGGATCCCATCGATGCGATCCGTTTCCGCATGGAGCAACAGGAGTTAAAGCAGAAGGACTTGATTCCTTTTTTGGGGAGCAAGAGCAAGGTTTCCGAGGTGCTTTCAAGAAAACGCTCATTGAGTATTTCAATGATTCGTAAGCTGCATGAAGGTTTGGGGATACCCGTGGAAGTACTTCTCGGGCAGGATGCTGAACCCGCTGCGCTGGTGGCAGAGAAATCTACGAAGTATGATACGAAAGGAAAGTTCTCTTGAAACGAAGAAATTTTATTGGAACGCTGGTTGCATCATCCGGGGTTGCCGTTTGCGCAGGAAAGCCGCGACAGAAGCAGATCTATCTGGTGATCGATGACGCAGGATTGGCGGTGCAGGAGACCAAACAGTTTCTGGATATACCGGTTCCAATGACCATTGCAGTACTGCCGCATTTGAAAAAAACGAGTGAGGTCTGTGCTGAAATCCGCCGCCATCGGGACAAGGAAATTATTCTCCATCAGCCGATGGAGGCCTACAACAAAGAAAAGAATCCGGGCCGGGGTGCAATTTACAACACAACCCGTCGAGAGGAAGTGCCGGCCATCCTGAGGAGTAATCTGGCATCGGTTAAAGGGGCCGTCGGAATTAACAACCACATGGGTTCGCGTGTAACCGAAAACCGGGTGTTGATGAGCGAAGTGCTGCGCTATTGCAAGGGGAACGGATTATTCTTTCTCGACAGCAAAACCGCGTTTAATTCTCAGGTTCCCCGGATGGCGCAGGCGCAGCATATGCATATGGAGGAACGCCATGTTTTCCTCGATATTGAGCATGATCGGAATTCTATCCGGCACATGTGGGGAAATGCGGTGGGCCATGCCAAGGAACATGGATATGTCATCGTAATCGGCCATATCTGGAGCAAAGAATCAGCTGCGGCTGTTAGAGACAGTTACGAGACCCTGCAAAATCAGGGCTACACCTTTCATAAACTTTCGGAGCTCTACGAATGAGGTATCCTGCTGTGGCTGACAAGTCGGTACTCATTACAGGATGCTCATCCGGTATTGGGCTGGCTACGGCCGAGCTGCTGCGGCTAAAGGGCTGGACGGTATTCCCGACGGCCCGTAAACCGGAAGATCTGGACATGCTCCGTCAGGCGGGGTTCGATGCCGTTAAACTCGACGTCACATCCAGCGAGTCGGTTACCACCGCAGTGGAATGGGTGATGACTAAGAACGACGGTAAACTGGGAGCAGTCGTCAACAACGCCGGTTTCGGCATGCCGGGCGCTATTCAGGATTTAACACGGGATGCCATGCGCTCGCAGTTTGAAGTAAACCTCTTTGGTTTGCAGGAGCTGACCAACCTGCTGATTCCGGTTTTTCGTAAACAAGGCTCCGGGCGGATTATCAATATCAGTTCCGTGGTCGGCCGGATTTCACTTCCGTTCATGGGCATCTATTCGGCATCCAAATTTGCCTTGGAGGCAATTAGTGATGCTCAGCGGGTAGAGCTGTCGCCGGACCGAATCAGCATATCGCTGGTAGAACCGGGCCCCATCTGCACCCGTTTTTCAACCAACTGTGCGGGGCAGGGTGAAGAAAAACTGGATACGAAAAAGTCGAAATTCGGAGCTGCCTACAAACAATATTTTGATAAACGGCGCAATGGCGGTATGAGCGAAGACCGGTTCCGGCTTCCGCCTGAAGCAGTCGCCCGAAAAATTATCCATGCCTTGGAATCATCCTCTCCCAAAATCCGTTATCGGGTAACGATTCCGGCTTATCTGGGCGATTGGGCTGCGCGCTTTGTTCCGGCCCGACTGATTGACCAAGTGATGATAAACCATGTTAAGAAGCGTTTTGGGTGAATGCCGAACTTGGATTCATGAGAATCCGGTTTATAATCTTTCCAATCTAATGGAGCGTAGATCATGAAACGTGAATTCTTTCTGTATGTGGCTGCTGTAGCGGTATTGTCTGGTTGTTCATCCGTGAGTGTGAGCCGCGACTATGATGAAACGGTCGATTTTAAAGCGTTGAAAACCTTTGCCTGGAAAGATGCCGAGCAGCCGCAAACCGGTAATCCGCGCATTGATAATGATTTGATTGATGAGCGCGTACGATCCGCTGTTAACCGCGAACTTGCTGCCGAAGGATTCCGTTTGGTTGAAAAGGATGCTGCCGACTTTCAGGTGGCCTATTTTGTGGAATACAAACAGCGCATCGGAGGGGGAACGGTCAGTGTTGGTATGGGTGGAGGAAGCTATGGTCGGTATGGCGGTGTGGGGTACAATACCGGTGTCTCAGACTATGAAGAAGGCCATCTGACCATTGATATTATCGATCCCTCCGATGGTAAAAATTTCTGGAGAGGTGTAGGGCGGCGTACGTCCTATGAAACCAGCAACCCTAAGAAGATAACAAAGATCGTAAACGAGGCGGTCTCCCGCATCCTGAAGAAGTTCCCGCCGAAGAAATAGGATTGCCCCTATCACTTACGAGCGTTGGCAATATGTTTAAGCATGTCCTCGCCGCGCTTGGGATCAACTTTGGAAAGTGCCTTGGCTTCGCGTTCCGCATCATCCCATTGTTTTAACTGGAAATAGGAGAGGGAACTCATGTAGCGGGCATCCGCAAACTGCGGATCAACTCTCAGCGCTCCGTTGCAGGCACTTGCTGCATCGGCATATTTGCCCAGCGCATAGTAGGCCAGGCACATATTGTAATAGGCGTTCTTCTGCGAAGGGTCTGCCTGTATGGCTTTCTGAAATTGCGAGACCGCATCAGTATACTTTTGGGCGGCATGCAGCCGGGCGCCTTCGGTCATGAAGCGAACTGCCGCATCCGGATTGCCGGTTACCGTCGGGGTAGGCCGGGAGCCGCTATTTGACAGACGTTCAATCGCTTTTTCGGCATCCCCTGTATGGGTTCCAGATTCGCCTGCTACTTTCAGGTATTGCTGATACCAGCTTTTTGCCGCACTCGCATTATTGAGCCATTGATCATATATAACCGCCAGGTTGTACGCCGCAGGTGCATAATCGGGGAATGCCGAAACCAACTGCTTGAGGCGTTTAACGGCAGCCTCGCTGTTTTGGTGCTGGTGAAGCTCTGCCAACGCCAAGGCATTATGACCTGCCGGACTGCGCGGATTAAGGTTCACCGTTTTGGAAAGTTCCTGAGCGGCTCCAGCCCAGTTACGCTTCTGCATTTCAATCATGCCGAGCACGGCAAGGGCGGTTTCGTTTTTAGGGTTGTCGCCCAGCACATTATTCAGGGCCACTTCAGCTTCGTCGGTACGGCCGGCATGGAAGAGAGCAATACCTTGGTTCAGGTTGGCACCGGTCAGGGAGTCGGTCAGGTTGCAGGATTTGCTGAATACCTCCGCTGCGGCCTCGGCTTCGCCGAGTTCCCAGAGGATTAATCCGAGCTGGTTCAGCGCAACGGATTTTTTTTCATTTCCGGAGGTTTTCCGGATGGATTTTTCAAACAGGGTTCGGGCGCGCACCAGATCGCCGTCTTTCCAGGCTTCGACGGCCTTGTTATATTCCTTTTCTCCGGAGCGCGCTCCGCAGCCGGCAAACATAACCAGAATCAGGCAGACACTTGCTGCCACAGTCATCATCTTTTTATTTTTCATTACGCTGAAATTCCTTTAACCCACACCTGTCTGGTGCGTGGCCCGTCAAATTCGCAAAAATAGAGGCTTTGCCATGTTCCCAGCTGCAGTTTTCCGCCGGAAACGATGACCTGGGCGGAAGAACCCATCATGCTCGCTTTAACATGGGCGGCGGTATTGCCCTCAAAATGGCTGTAGCCTCCCTCCCAGGGGACTGCCCGATCCAATACCAGCTCCATGTCCGCAGTCACATCGGGATCAGCGTTTTCGTTGATCGTGATGCCGGCTGTTGTATGCGGAATAAAAACCGTTACAACACCTTCCATAAGGCCTGACTCGGCAACGAGTTCTGTAACTTGCCGGTCGATCTTGATAAAATCGGTTCTGGAACGGGTTTCTGTACTGAATTTTTTCATGAAGCGACACCTTATCCGAACCTCACGGATTTTGAAGCGGAAAGTTTCTGACCACTGAAAAAAAGTGGACAGGGCTTCCCTTTCACCACGTTGAAGTCTTAAATTATGCCATCGAATCAAAGGAATTACCGTCTTGGAACTATTTGAAGGACATTTAATGACCCTGCTCGGCATGGGGGTTCTGCTGTTAGGCTCGGCCTTTTTTTCCGGTACGGAAACCGCATTGTTTTCGCTCACCCGGGAGCAGATAAAACAGCTGCGCAGTCATGGGCACCATGTGGACCGGTTGCTGAAAATGCTGAGCGATAATCCGGCCGGGCTGCTGGTGGCCATTTTATTCGGCAATCTGGTCGTAAATATCCTGTTTTTCAGTACCAGTGCGGTACTCGCCCTGGAGGTCGGCAGCCAGCATGGCGACTGGTGGCAGGCGGTGATCGGATTCGGCGTTCTCCTCATCGTGATCCTGGCAGGGGAAATTTTACCCAAGGCCATCGGGATTTCTTTTCCGGAGCGGGTTGTACGCTTGAATTCACTGCCTTTGCGGGGATGGTTTCATTTTCTCGGCCCGGTGCGTTGGATTCTGGAAGCCATTACTAAACGCATGGAGCCCAAGGGTCAGCATGATAACCGGCTCGATTCCGATGAGCTGAAGATGCTGATTGATGCGACGCAGCACGATCCGACCTTTGGAAAGCAGGAAAAAGCCATTGTGGAGGACATTGTCAACCTGCCTGAGATTCGCGTTCGTGAATTAATGATTCCCCGGGTTGAGCAGTTTTTCCGTCGTTCCGATGCGCTGTCCGGTGAGGTCTTGATGGAAGCGGCGGAACAGGGTATTGAGCTTATTCCGATTTATGAGGAAGACGAAGATCAAATCGTCGGTGTTGTCGAGGTTCGTGACCTTTTTATTAATGATGATCCATCCCGCCCGTTGATCGACTTTTCAAATCCGGTTCCTTTTGTTCCGGAAACCAAGCGGGCCGATGCCATGCTGCGTGAATTTCTGGAGGAACGGCCGCGCATGGTTTGCGTGGTTAATGAATACGGAGGCCTTGCCGGGACTGTGATTCTTGAGGATCTGCTGGAAGAAGTGGTGGGCGAATTTGATGTGATGGATGTTCCGGCGGTTGAACAGCTGGGAGAAACAACCTATCGCCTGCAGGGGAATCTGGGTATTCGGGAATGGCGCAGCCTGTTTGTTGGCTTTCTACCCAATGAAGCGATGCATGATCTTGCGTTGGATACCTTAAGCGGGCTGGTGGTATCATTATTGAAGCGCATGCCGCAGTCCGGTGATGTGGCACAGTTGGGTAATCTGCGTTTTACGGTGGAACAGGTACGTTCAAACCGTATTGAAACCATCCTGCTTGAACTGGTTTCGAATGGAGAAGGGGGGCGCCCATGACCTTCTCGGCTTTAATGGTGATCCTGTTCGGTTTTCTTTTTTCAGCACTCTTCTCAGGAGTTGAAACGGGTAGCTATATGATTAACCGCTTGAGGCTAAAGCAACGCGTTCGGGAACGACGTACTTCGGCTCTGGTGCTGAATAAGCTGTTGGATAATCAGCATATATTTATCTTTACGGTGCTCATGGGAAATAATGTGGCTGTCTATCTGCTCTCCACGGAAGTAACGGATCTTTACCTGCAGCAGGGTCTTGAAGCCGGCCGGTTGTTGCTGGGCTTTATTCCATGGAATGCGGAAACCGCCGCCACGCTGACCCTGATGTTCCCGCTTTTCCTGTTCGCCGAAGTCGGCCCCAAGAATCTGTTTCGTACGAAAGCGGATTCATTGATGTATCGGTTTGCCAAACTGATGCGGCTGTTGGTTTGGATTTTCTATCCGCTGACCTGGGTACTGAAGCAGGTTTTTCAGCTGATGACGCATGGCATGGAAAAAACGCCGGGGCGGGACCTGCATCGGTTATCGCCGGATGCGCTCAGGGAATATTTTTCGACAGGCGAGAAGGAGGGAGTCATTTCGTCCGACCAAACCCGCATGCTGGATAATGTAACCTCGATGCACAGCATTCCAGTCCGGATGCTGATGACTCCGCTTCGGAAAGTTCCGGTATTGCAGGATCATGCCACCGTTGCTGACTTTAAACGGCTGATCGCGCGCCGGGAAACCACGCACGCTATCCTGATGCATAAACATTCGGTAATCGGCTTTGTTTCGATGTATTCCATTATTAACCGCAAGCTGAGCGATGGCGAGCTAGTGAAGCCCTATGCCGAAGACGTGCTGGAAATACAGGAAAGCAGAAGTCTTAAGTCAGCGTTTTACCGCCTGCGCCGCAATCCCCGGCACAGTGCCGTAATTGTGGATGCTCGCAATCATCCCTTAGGTTTCTTACGCCTCGAAGATGTGGCCCGTTATATTGCGATGCGGTAAAAACTCCGGGAGTGTCGTTCTCCAGAACGACATTAGTCAAGAGCGGTCCCGCACCAAGGCCAGTCTTCTGCTTTTTTCGCGAGCCCCGCCTTAACCGCATTATTAAGAATATAGTCAATGGCGGAGTGATAGTGTTCTTCGTTACGGATAAACCGATCCCAGTAGTCCCGGTGCCAAAGGTGCCGCTGGGAGAGTTGTTCTCCAGAACAACTCATGTTGATCTGGAGAGCAATACTCCCGTGTAGTTCCCCTGGTTCAATTAATGCGTTAGTTCTGCGCGCCGTGAACTTTTTCCATGAAGAAATAATGTCAGCCAGTCGATAGTTTTCCAACTGCTGGAAAAGAATGTGCACATGATTTGGCATTACCGTCCATGCCATCAGCCGATAACGGGAGCCGTCATAGTGCTTCCAGGAATCAATTACACATTGTGCGCATTCAGGGTATTTTAACACACATGAGCCATGACCGGCATCCAATGCCTGTTCGATCATTCTACGACGTTCTGAATCAATGCGTTTGGGATCGATGTTTTTTAGCTCGGATTCTAAATGCTGGATTTTGATCTGTGGTAAGCTGTCGGCCAAGCGGTAGGTAACGAACTGGTAGATATTTGCTGTGTCAAAATGAGGCAGGTTACCGGGTTTGTACCAACCGCGATGCTGAGTTTTTTCAGGAACACGCTGCATGTAGGCAGAAAAGTCATTGGGGGTGTTGTTCTCCAGAGCGGCACTTGGCGACGGATGAGTCGATCTGGAGATCGACTCTCCCAGGCATTCCGACTTTTCCGTTCCTTGCCGGTTACTTTCGTTCTTAGCCATCTGGATTCAGTTTTTCGATGGGCAGCCATTCCAGTACACGCTGGATAGAGGTGTCCCAGAATCCCCATTCGTGGTCACCCGTACTTTCTTCGTAGGTCAGGTGAAGTCCTGCTTTCTTGGCTGCATTGCGGAAGGTGATCGAATCCCGGTACAGATAATCCTCGGTGCCGCAACAGAGATAAAAACGGGTGTCAGGAATGGTATCGAGCGTTCGTATATATTCAATCAGATCATTTTCCGAGTTTGGCACATCGGACAGATCACCGAAAACGGCTTCGAAGTTACGGGTGTGCGGCTCGTCCCAGTCATCGTCGATATGGGCTGCCAGATCCAACGCTCCGGATAGGGAGGCTGCGGCTCCGAATTGATCCGGGCAGCCGAGCGCCAGTTTCATGGCGCCATAGCCGCCCATGGAGGTGCCGGCAACAAAGGTGTGGCTGCGCTCTGCCGAGATATTGAGCCAGCGTTTCATGCGCGTCGGCAGTTCGTCCGAGAAAAAGGTCCAATAGTTGGAGCCATATTTCATATCGCAGCAAAAGCTTTTGCAGGTGTCCGGCATAATGATCGCGAGGTTGTAGTCGCGGGCATAGCGCTCGATCGAAGAGTTACGACACCACGAGCTGTGATCGCCGGAAAGTCCATGCAGAAGATAGAGGACGGCGGGGGGCTCTTTCCATGATTCGGGATGTTCCGGGAGAATAATGCTAGCTCCAACAGAACGATCCATTACATACGAGTAAAAGCGGGTTTCAAGTAAAGCCATGGATTCCTTGATTACAGCGTCTGTTCGCCTTCCTCCGGTTGCCGGATAGCAACCAGAATATCCCCAAGATGCAACTTGGTCTGCGGGCCCGGGTCGAAGGCCGTGCTCCCATCGCTATGTTTCACGGCAATGACCATAGAGCCCAGCGTTTGCCGAACCCGGGCTTCGGACAGCGTCTTTCCTAACATGTCACTCGTTTCTTCAATAGAGTATTCAAAGACCTCTAAAGCAATGCTTCTGTTCTTTGTGACGAGCTCAACCAAGTCAACAACCGAGGGGGTGGTAAGCAATTGGGCAATCTGGTTGGCTCCGGTCGAAATTGGGGATACAACCCGGTGTGCTCCGGCCTTGCGGAATTTACGGGAGTTTTCTGGATCGTGGACACGTGCAATCACCCGCAGGCTCTTGCTCAGGCCGCTGGCGGTTAGTGTCAGAAACAGGTTTTCCGCATCGCTATCGAGGGCGGCAACAAGGGCATCTGCTTCGCCGATATTGGCGTCGTAGAGCGTTTCCTCTTCCGTGGCATCTCCGGTAATGTGAGGAATGCCTTGTTCATCGAGCCGTTTGATTTCATCTTCGTTTTCTTCGATCACGACAAACGCTTTATTGGCAGCCTGCAACTCGGCAACCACGCGGCTGCCGGTCCGTCCGTAACCGCAGATGATAGCATGCTGTTTCATTTGGGCGATTTTTTTCATCATGGCTCTTCTCCCTAAAACATTGGTAAGGCTCCGTTGGAACAGGAATTCGGCGACGCGGGTAAGGCAATAGACCATAACGCCGACTCCGCCGAAAATGAGCAGCGAGGTGAACAGGCGGCCGGCATCGGAGAGGGGATGGATTTCGGTGAATCCGACGGTCGAGATGGTGATGACTGTCATGTAGAATGAGTCGAGCCAGTCCCAACCTTCAATGTAGGAATAACCTACCGTGCCGAAAAACAGGACCAGCACGATGCCCACCAGTCCCTTGCGCATGCCCGACACGAGCTGTTGATTGATTATCAAATTCCTCATTGGACGGATTAAAACGGATTGATTCGGCTCTTTCCAAACATAATTAGAGTTTAGTAGCTTCTCCCTTGAGGTTTTATGCATCCAATTACCAGAAAGCTATTTCTCTACCATGTTGTCCTGCTCGCCGGTTGCAGTACGAAAACAGCTAAAGCGAAGACCACCTATAAAGGCACCGTATCGCTGTCCTACATGGCCCGTCTCTATACCATGAAAATGTCCACCTTCGGCAAGAAAGTGGTATTGGAGAATAAATACAACAAGCTGGAATTCGAAACCAACAGCCGTCGCTCCTGGATTAACGGCGTCATGGTCTGGTTGCATCACCCCTGTCGAAAATCTTCAGCTGGCTGGGGTATACAGGAAGTGGATTTTAAAACGGGTTTTGATCCGATCCTGCGCTCCTATGCCTACGTCCCGAAAAAACAGCCGCGTCTGGTGGTGCTGGATCCCGGTCACGGCGGAAAGGATACCGGTGCGAGTGGTCAGAACAAGGTGCTGGAAAAACAGGTCGTACTCGATATTTCCAACCGCGTTAAAAAGCTCCTCGAAGCGAAGGGTATTCCGGTGCGCCTGACCCGGACGGGCGATACCTATCCAACATTGGATCAACGAAATGCGTATGCCGACAAGGTCGGTGCGGATCTCTTTATCAGCATCCATGCCGATGGTGCTGGATCCTCAAGCGCTCACGGCGTTGAAACCTTCATCACGACGGCGGCCGGGTGCGATTCCAGCAACCATTATGGGCAGCCCGGGGATAAGTCGGCCCAGCGCAATAATCAGTTTGATCCGGCGAATGCCATCCTGGGTTTTTCGATTCAAAGTAACCTGGTCAAAATGTCCAAACGCTCTGACCGCGGATTACGCCGCGCCCGCTTTTCTGTTATCAAAAAAGCATCCTGCCCATCTGCACTGGTCGAATGCGGCTTCCTGACGAATCCAGCCGAAGAGTCGCTGCTCAACAGCTCCAGCTACCGGGAAAACGTCGCCCGCGGAATTTCCAACGGCATCCTCGGATATTTTACCCTCGTGAAGCGCGCCCGGAAATAGAGGGGCGTGACGAGTGACGGTTGAGGCGTGATTCTATACTGCTAACTGCGTATTTCGTATTGCTGGTTAGCTCATTTTTCTATTGTTTCAGTTGAGGAATATAAAGGAATCCAGCCGCCAAGAAGGCCATATTGTAGAGTCTGAACATTGCCTTGTTTTATGTTTTTCTTGCTAACAAGGGCGCAACCAGAAAAGAGAACGACCAAGCTTAGTACTGCGATGTATTTAATGAATTTCATAATCTATTCCTATTTCCATAGTTAACAGTAAGTTAAATGGGTTTCATTTATCACCTGAAAATACCGCTTCCATATATTCCAACTATGCATGGATTCATGCATATCCCACCCGATAAATATGTAGAGTTTGTCGAATTTGTTTTAAAAATTAAAGTTTTCTTTAAGGCAAAGGCGCACGTGCAGGTAAGGGCAGGTGATGTGCGGTGTGCCGGAACGGTGTGGGTCGATCCGGAGATCAACTCAGACTGTTGACAAACTAAATCCTGCAACCTGTCATGCGGATCCTGCTGAAGTTAAGGGGTCAACGGGCAGAAAGATAAACGGCAGAAAAATCTGGATTACCTATTGCTATTAATGGATTAAATTTTTCTGCCATAAAATATTTTTGCCCATTGTTTTGTGTTGCTGAGACAGCTTCGCTGTAAAGCCGAAGTTTATCAACAAGCTCAGGTCGATCTGGAGATCGACTTTCCCGGAAGTTTGTAGGCCCGGTCACCGACCGGGTGCCGGCGGAAAGGGGCTGGCTATGCGTGGACGCCGGATGGGTCACCCGGCCTACATCATTGGTACAGGATACGAAATACGCAGTACGCAATACGCTCCGCTACCGCATACGGTAGATCAGCATGCTGCCAATAAAGCAGAAAACAATGGCAGCGGTCCATGCCCCGTCCCATGCAATGATGATTATTTGTTTGGCGAGCGTGGCATACTGGTGCTTTTAAACTGCTATTCCCCAATGGATTTTCTCAAGGATGAATTCGCTCAATTCTAGACCTGATCTAAATTGTACCTATCAAACGCAAAGAATCAGTGGTCTATTAAAGGTATATAAATATTTTATCATTAATGGCATATTAAATGCATAATACTTTATTTTTATTTAATAAATAAGTTGATGATTGATCCCTATAAGGAGTTCGTTGATGAAAAAGTTCGAATGTCTAAATGAGTTGGCTTCGCACAATGCACTTCAGCAGTCCATCATTGCTGTTGTCCTGATTGCGGTCATCCCGGCATTGTCACTCTATTACATGGGTTCTTCGATGTTTCTCCATGCCGACTTGACCTCTCCCTATATCCAGCTTGTCATTTTTACAATGATGATGATCATATCCAGCGCAGGTTTTATAATGCTCCTGAAATTTCCGAGAAATATTATAAAACTTCGGCAGCATATCGCAGAGGTTGCCTCGGGGGTTTTGCCCGATAAAATCAATCTCATGGATACCCATAGCTCCGATGACTTAATGTTTATTGAAACTGGTTTGAATGTCATTCTCCAGGAAATGCACCATCGAATTGAATTCGTTGAAGAAAAACTTCGTGTTGAACACGACTTGAGAGAAACCATCGAACTACAGCATAAGGAACTGCTGCATGCAGAGCGGCACCGCGCTATGGTTCAAAGCCTTGGAGCGGCCTGCCACCATATCGGCCAGCCGGCAGCAATTTTGAAGATGCGCCTTCGTGTGATAAAGCAGATCGTGGGTTCGGATGACGAACTCGCAGAAATAGAGGAATGCGAAAAGGATCTTCGGCTGATCTTGATTGTTCTCGATAAGCTAAGAGCGGTCAACGAATTCAGAACGGAGTCTTATGTCAACGACGAAGGTTATGAGATGCTTGCAATCTGAAGTCCTTCGATTTACAGCATAATTCAACACGCTACCGCATCCGGTAGATCAAAAAGCTGCCGATAAAATAAAAGGCAATGACGGCGGTCCACGCACCGACCCAGGGAATCAGGATCATCTGTTTGGCCAGATATTCCATGGTGAACTGCACGGCGTAGAAGCCGAAGAAGAGGCCGATGGCCATCATGATTCCGGAGAGTGCGCCTTTACGTCCAGTATGTGCACCCACGGGAATGCCGATCAGGGTGGCAATGATGCAGATGAAGGGCATGGTCAGTTTGTGGTGAAAGTCGACTTCGTATTTGTTCAGCGTTTCCGGCGATAAAAACTGATGGGTCTGGATATATTTCCAAAGTTCCAGCGAAGATTGGTGCTCGGCATCCTTGGCCTCGCCCATGAAATCTTCGGGTACCTCGGGAAGGTTACGCATTTCCAGGGTCTGGAAGGTTTCGGACGGTCCGGCCAGGTTATTGTTTTCGTCGAAATGCTGAACGGTGCCGTCTTCAAACCACCATCGGCGATCCAGCCAGTGTCCTTTTTTTGCCGTGATTTTGGTCCGGTCCGATCCATCTTCGCGGCGCTGTCGCAGGGTAATGCCTTTCATGGTGTAGGTACGGGTGTCAAATCCTTCAATATACCAGGTGTGTCCGACGGAGGGATTGCGGAAGGGGATGTTTTCAAAATAGACATCATCAGATGCTTCTTTCTGGCTTTCGAGCAGCTGATGAGCGCGATAGGCAAACTTAGGGCCGGTATATTCATTTACAACTGCCGTGAAGAGAAAGCAGATGAATCCCATAAGCATGTAGGGGCGGGTAATGCGGTAGATGCTCACACCACTGGCGCGCATGGCCACGATTTCGCTGTGCCGGGTCAGCATGGACAGGCTGTAGAGCGTGGCCAGCAGGAGGCAGATGGGGACAATGAAGATAACCAGCGACGGGAGCTGCAGGCTGTAATACTTCAGCATCATGACCGGAGAGGCACCGGAAGAAAGAAAGCCGCTGGCATTATCCATCAGGTCGGCAATCACGAACAGCAGCGTAAAAGCCATCAGCAAATAGAGCAATGGCATCAGCAGATTTATAAACAGGTATCGGACGAGAATCTTCATAGATAATATGGAAAATACGGTAGCGGTAAAACGCAGGCACGGCAAGCGTTGAAAACTGTGAGGGGCGCGTGTAGAGTATTTCGCAATCAAGTGACTTGATTGCCGATTTTAGATTTCCGATTTGTGGGTCTGCGACAGCATATTGAATTAGGCTAACGCCGGCTGAGTTCGATAAATCAGCAATCAAAATTCTAAAATCAAAAATAGGAAAAACCATGACCCCCACAGGAATTATCGGCGAGAGCCGCGTCAACGATCCCGTTACGATTGTTATTTTCGGTGCTTCGGGCGACTTAACGCATCGTAAGCTGATCCCGGCTCTTTACATTGCCTATGCGCAGGATTTGCTCCCCGAACAATTTAAGATTGTCGGCTTTGCCCGCCGCGACTATGACGATGAAATCTTCCGGGGAATGATGAAGGAATCGATCAAAAAGTTTTCCCGCCTTCCGGTGGATGATGAGATTCTCGAACGTTTTGTGAAGAATATCCGTTATCACAAAGGCGATATCTCCACAATGGAAGCCTACCGCCAGTTGAAGGCTAAGCTTCAGGATACGGACATGTTTCCTGCAAACCACTTGTTCTATCTATCCATCATCCCCTCGCTGTTTAAGATAACGGTACAATCGCTCAAGGAATCGGGATTGGTAGTGGAACCAGACGCTGAAACCTGGACGCGGGTGGTGATTGAAAAACCGTTTGGACGGGATCTGGAGAGTGCACTGGCCCTGAATAACCAACTGCTCCAGCATCTGGATGAATCGCAGATTTACCGGATCGACCATTATCTCGGAAAGGAGACCGTTCAGAATATTCTGTCGTTCCGATTTGCCAATGCCATTTTTGAGCCGGTGTTTAACCGCAGTTATGTGGATCATATCCAGATTACGGCCGCCGAAACCGTCGGCATGGAAATGGGGCGGGGCGGATATTACGATGAATATGGAGCAGTGCGCGACATGGTGACCAACCATCTGCTGCAGTTGCTCTGCCTGGTCGCGATGGAACCGCCCGGGGATTTATCGGCCGATGCCATCCGCAATGAAAAGGTAAAGGTGCTGAATGCTGCGAAGCTTGATATTCGGGATAATATATCAGACGCAGTCTGTCGCGGGCAGTATGGCAGTGGTACGGATTCAGAAGGTAAGTCGATCAAGGGCTATCTGAAAGAGGATCGAATTGATCCGGAATCAACCACTGAAACGTTTGCAGCGATGCGGCTCTCCATTGATAACTGGCGCTGGGCCGGTGTTCCGATTCTTTTGCGTACCGGTAAGGCGATGGCCAAAAAGACCACGGAAATTGCCGTGCAGTTTAAAGTGCCGCCGCTGCAGCTGTTTCAGCAGGTGGAATGCGACGATGATGTTTGCGACCTGACCCACATTCGGCCCAATACCCTGATTTTCCAGATCCAGCCCAATGAAGGGATTTTTCTGAAGGTCGGAACGAAACGGCCGGGCATGCGCTTTGTGGTGGAAGATGTGAAGATGGATTTCTCGTATTCCGGCACCTGGAACAAGTCGCTGCCGGAGGCGTATGAACGCCTGCTGCTGGATACGCTGCACGGCGACTCAACCCTCTTTACCCGTTCGGACGAAGTGGAAGCCGAGTGGCGTGTGGTTCAGCCGATTTTTGATAATCTCGATAAGCTGAAGCCCTATACCTACGCCCCGAATAAGTGGGGTGTGCCCGAAGCCGATTGGCTTTTCCATGGAGTGGAAGGGTATTGGAGAAATTCATAGTGAACCACCCGCTTTGCTGAAGCTTTGAAGCGCACGAAGTATTCTTTCTTCGTGAACTTCGTACCTTCAAGGAGAGGAGCAACTGGGTGGTGAAAGGAGAGGTTGGAATGGAGTCGTATTCGGTTTATGTAACGGCTAAAGACGAAGCCGAAGCCAAAAACATAGCGCGGACGGTGGTCGAGGAGCGACTGGTGGCATGCGCCAACCTGCTGGGTTCCATTCAATCGGTGTACTGGTGGGATGGAAAGGTCTGCGAGGACGGTGAAGTGGCGCTTATCCTGAAGACGACCGGCGACCGGAAAGCGGAACTGATCGAACGAATTAAGACGCTGCATTCCTATGATGTGCCGTGCATCACCTGCCATCCCATTACGGACGGGAATCCCGATTTCCTGAAATGGATTGCAGATGAAACAGGGAGGTAGTCCCGCACGCGCTACGCTCAAGCCGCTAATGCGGCGAGGCCCGCAAGATGCGGGCGATACGATGTACCGCCGACTTCCAGTCGGCTTCTGGAGAGGCCGGTTCTAAACTGAATTGCATATAAGCCACAGAGAATCCGGTCTTAGTGACTTTGTGTCTTCGTGAGAGAAATAAACTTGAAGTGCTCTGCCAATGATTAGAGATTACGCGGCCTATGTCCACACGCTATAAAATGAAGGTGTCCTACGATGGCACAAACTATTGGGGTTGGCAGGTTCAACCGCATCACCGCACTGTGCAGGGGGAGATCGAACGTCTGCTCCGTGAAATGACCTGCCAGAAACGGGTGCGGGTGGAGTCCTCGGGCCGTACCGATACCGGCGTGCACGCCCGGGCACAAGTAGCCCATTTCGATTTGAAAGAGCCGATCCGCGATGTGAAATATTTCCAGCGCGGTCTGAATGCCCAGATTGATCGTGATATCCGGATCACGACGCTGGAAAAAGTATCTCCCGATTTTCATGCCCGCTTCAGCGCGGTAGGGAAGGAATACCGCTACTTTATCTATAATGGCCTGATTGTTCCGCCCACGAAGCGGCTATACCGTTTGCAGGAAGGTCGCCCGCTGGATATTGAACGCATGCGCAAGGCGGCCGACTATTTGGTGGGCACACATGATTTTGCCCCCTTTGCCGCCAACCGGAAAGTGCCGATCAAGGATACGGTGCGAACCATCCATTCGTTCTATGTCCGGAAGCACGGAGCGGATATCACGCTGGAAGTGCAGGGCAACGGCTTTCTTTACAAAATGGTGCGCGGATTGGCCGGATTTTTGATTCATGTAGGCATGGGCCGGCTGGAACCCGAAGAAGCGGTTGATATTCTGGATCACGGCAAGCGTACCGCCCGGGTTCAGACCGCTCAGCCGCACGGACTGTTCCTCTGGAAGGTCTTTTATTAAGACTCGCGTGAAATAAATAGCCCGCTACACTCGTTTGTTGAAACAAACCAAAGGAGTGTAGTCATGAAAAAGTTGCTATTCCTGTTCCTTGCTTCATCCATGCTGGTTGCCGTGGCGCAGCGCCCCCGCAAACAGCCCGTCGACGTCTCTGTTTTCCAGGCCGAAACGCTCCCGCATACCGATGTGGAAAAACGTATCATGGTAGTGCTGGACGATCTCGACCAAAACCACCGGCGCGGCAACATGAATGTGCCGGTGGAGGATGGACGGTTGCTGCGCGTGCTGACCGAGTCCATGAATGCAAAGCACGTTGTTGAGATCGGTACTTCAAATGGTTATTCGGGCTTATGGTTCCTGATGGCGCTGCAGAAAACAGGCGGACACCTCACCACTTATGACAACGACCGGGATCGGGCGGATCAGGCGCAGATCAATTTTAAGCGCGCCGGAGTGGAGAAGGATGTAACACTGGTGTTTGGTGATGCTCATGAAACGGTGTTGAAGCTGGACGATACGCCCATCGATATTCTGTTTCTGGATGCCGACAAGGATGGATACATCGACTATCTGAACAAGCTGATGCCAAAGGTGCGCCCGGGAGGATTAATTATTGCGCATAATATGAACACCCGGCAGGCGCATCCGCCGTTCGTGGAAGCTATTACCGGTAATCCTAAACTCGAAACCCTGTTTCTACATATGGATCAGGCCGGCGTTTCGGTAAGTATGAAAAAACGATAGGCTCCCTGGTTGGAATAATCTGTGACTTCACCGACCAAATCGCTGTCGCTCTTCGATTCCATCTGCATCATTGTGGGTATCATTATCGGGGCGGGGATTTATGAAACCACTCCGGCTGTAGCGGCCTGTATGGGCGGGTGGGGCGCTACTATGGCCGTTTGGATGGCGGGTGGATTGGCGGCTTTATGCGGCGCTCTCTGCTATGCAGAACTGGCCTCGACCTATCCGCGGCAGGGAGGGGATCTGGTCTATCTTTCGCAGGCTTATGGCCCGTGGTCCGGTTTTATGTTCGGCTGGAGCCAACTGGCCATCATTCGTCCCGGTGATATTGCGCTCATGGCTTTTGTTTTTGGAAGATATGCCGGAACGCTGTATGCACCGTTCGCTGGGATGGAAGCGGTCTATGCCGGGGGAGCGGTGGTTGTTTTAACGCTCATCAATATGGTCGGGGTGCGCGAGGGGCGATTGGTTCAGAATCTGTTGACGATAGTCAAGATAGTGGGGCTGCTGACCATTGTGGCCATCGGCTTGCTGGCACCCGCCCCGGCGCCGGTTCAGGCCTCGGGCGGTTTTTCTGGCGATGGATTGAAACTGGCGATGATTCTTGTGCTGTTCACCTATGGCGGTTGGAACGAAATGGCGTATGTGGCCGCTGAAATAAAGGAGCCCCGGAAAAATATTGCCCGGGCATTGGTGCTGGGCACCGTTGCCGTTGCAGCCGTCTATTTGCTGGCCAATGGCGTATTCCTGCACGCGCTGGGTTATGCGGGCATGGCAAACTCCGGAGCCGTAGCGGTCGATACCGTGGCGACAGTCCTGCCGAATGCCGCGGGGAGAACGATTGCCGTAATTATTTGTATTTCTGCATTGGGAGCCGTAAACGGTTTGGTCTTTACCGGGGCCCGTATTTCGTATGCCCTTGGAGCAGGGTATCCGCTTTTTAAGCGGCTGGGAAAATGGCATCCCGGGTTTGGAACGCCTGTCGCGGCCCTGGTTTTGCAAGGTGTGCTGAGCTTGGGGATTGTAGGGCTGGCGGGATCGTTCATCGACACCATTCTCTACAGCGCACCGGCGGTATGGCTGTTCTTCCTGGCATCCGGCATTGCGCTCTTCCGGCTTCGGAAAAAGGAGCCCGCCCGCGACCGTGCTTTCAAGGTTATCGGCTATCCGGTGGTGCCCATCCTGTTTTGTGCAGTCTGTGTTTTCATGCTCTTCAGTTCGATCAGCTATGCCATCGCGCAGAAACTGACAGGACTGGTGGTGCTATTATGCGTGCTTGGATTGGGCGGCATCCTTTGCCTGAGGGGAAAGAAAAAGGCCTCCGCTGCAAGCAGCGGAGGCCGTAGTTGGTGATCCGGCTGGGGCTCGAACCCAGGACCCTTTGATTAAAAGTCAAATGCTCTACCGACTGAGCTACCGGACCAAAATCGGTCTTCCTAAACGATTCAGACTCGAGGTCTTTCCCGTGAAAGGAGCGCATGTTCTACAGAATCGACCTAGTCGACGCAAGAGCTAAATTTTTGTTTTCTTTTGTTTTCCTAAAAGAGTCCGTGTCCTCTACTCTTTGACCATGGTTTGGTCGTTATTACAAAGGGGGGATAGATGCGGGTAGCTGGATTGATTTTAGGTGGTGGAACCGGAAGCCGTTTACAGCCGTTAACGGCTGAGCGTTCAAAGCCGGCGGTGCCGATTGCCGGGAAATACCGCCTGGTTGATATTCCGATCAGTAACTGCATTAACAGCGGTATCCGCCATATTTACCTTCTCACGCAGTTCAACAGCGTATCACTTCATCAGCACATCGGCGCCACGTTCCGGTTTGATCAGTTCAGCGGGGGGCATGTGCGTATATTGGCGGCGGAGCAAACTCCGGATTCTGCAGGAGGCTGGTTTCAGGGTACGGCCGATGCCGTACGGCGCTCTATGCGCTATTTCAGAGAAGATGATCCGGACATCGTGGTGATTCTTTCGGGCGACCAGCTCTACCGGATGGATTTGAATGAGGTGGTCGAAGCCCATATTAAGAATAAAGCCGATTTAACGATCAGTACCAAGCCGGTTGGACGGCATGAGGCCGGTGACCTCGGCATTATGCAGGTCAACAAAGAGGGGAAAATTATCCATTTTGCTGAAAAACCCGGTGATACGCCGCAACTTGATGGGCTGCGGGCCCCGCTTTATGACGACGAACGGTATCTGGCCTCAATGGGTATCTATGTTTTCAATATGGATGTATTGCGGGAACTGCTTTGCACCAGCGATGAGAGTGATTTCGGTAAACACATTATTCCGAGAGCCATCGATACGCATAATGTTTACAGCTACATCTTTGATGAATACTGGGAAGATATCGGAACGATTCGATCTTTCTGGGCGGCCAATTTGGCGCTGACTGATGAGCTTCCGAGTTTTTCTTTCTATGAAACGAGCAATCCGATCTATACCAATATGCGGTACCTGCCGCCTTCAAAAATCAATCAGTGCAATCTGAGCCACTGCCTGCTGACGGAAGGATGTATTGTTTCCGGTAAAAGTATCGAGCATTCGGTAATCGGATTGCGTGCCTTAATCGGGGAGGGGACGCAGATTCAGGATTCGATTGTTATGGGGGCTGATTTCTATGAGCACGGCAATGTTGAGCACTCTTCCGGCATTCCTATGGGTATCGGAAAGGGCTGCACGGTGAAAAATGCCATTATTGATAAAAACGTCCGGGTTGGAGACAATGTCGTTATTTCGCCGGAAGGCAAGCCGGAGAATGAGCAGAGCGATCTGTACTGGATCCGCGACGGTATTATGGTGATCCCGAAAAACACCGTCATTCCTTCCGGAACAGTGCTGTAACACCCCAGACGGTTCGGTAGAAATTCAGAGCTTGCTCTAAAAGGGCACTTGGGGTACTTTCCCCGATCTTTAACCGCACGGCAACACACCGCCCATCGCTGCAAATCACGATACAAGCTTGCAGTCGGAACGACGGTGTATGTGCATGGAAAAATGAAAATACAACATAAAGGAAGACAACATGGGTTTATTCAACCTGTTCAAACCAGCCACGGTGCTGGTCATCGACGCCGTTTCTCTCAACGAATCTATGGGAATGAAAGGCAAAGTACCACCGCGCAACCAACTGCAGATGCTTCGTCGTTTATCGCGCTTTTCACAGCGTGAAAAAATTGAGGTTATTGCTGTTCTGACCGGTTCGCCCCTGAATAAGGCTCCGGCCGGAAAGAAATTTGAAGGCATTGTTGTGCTCTACAGCAAGTCCATTGATCAGCACGCCAAGTTCCTCGCGAAAACTGCCGCGGGTAAGGGCTCCGGAGCGGTTCTGGTTTCCGGAAATGCTGCAGCGGAAAAACTGGCCGGACGCTCGATTAAGAAAATGCGGATCAGCACTTTTCGTAAGGCCTTTGATGTGGGTGGAGATAATGATAACTCGGATCGCGGTGATAACAACCGTGGCCGTAATAATCGTCCGCAGCGCCGTCGTCCGGCTAAACAGTCGAACAACAGCAACAAAGGCAATGAGCCTAAAAAAGAGCGGCCGCCGAAGGAAGTTTCCGACGCGGATGCCATTAATGAATTGATCGACCTCGTCGATTAGCTGATTGATGACGGCTCCAAGCCGCTATATTTTTTGCGACATCGACGGCACGTTGCTGCATGCAAAGGGCTCCGGAAGCGCTGCCTTCGGCGAAGCCTTTCAGGAAGCCTATGGCGTGCCCGTTGATATGGCTCATATCAATTTTGCGGGGGCCACGGATATGCGCGTTGTGGAGCAGTTGGTTCGCGAAAACGGGTTGACATTCGATCCGGTCCGGACGGCACATTTTTTTGAAGTGCTTCCGCATTATCTGGATAAAAATATGACAAGCTTTCCGCCGGTTGTGTTTCCGGGAGTCGGGGAATTTCTGGAGCGCGTTTCCAGGCATTGGAAGCTCGGCCTCGTTACGGGAAATATCCGGGAGTGTGCCTATCTTAAGCTGAAGCACGGCGGTCTGACCCCATATTTTACGGATATCGGTGGTTTTGGTGATGACGACGGCAACCGCAACCGTATGGCGGCATTGGCACTGGAACGGGCCGATAATCCCGTTGAAACATTTTTGCTGGGCGATACGCCCTCCGACATCGAAGCCGCCCGCTCCAACGGTATGGTATCTGTGGCGGTGTGCAACGGACAGTTCGACCGCACGACTCTCGAGGCCGAAAGGCCGGATATGATCGTGGATTCGTTCGAGGATGCTGAGCATCTATTTCAGGCTTTGGAAGTATGAGTGCGAGCTTTGACGATCTAACCCCCGACCGTATTCTCGATGCCATCGAGTCCGGAATGGATTGCGGGCTCACGGGTCTGACAGCTCCGCTTCCGAGTTATATCAACCGCGTTTATGAATTACAACCGGTGGAAGGGGAGCGGCTGATCGCTAAATTCTACCGGCCGGGTAGGTGGAGCAAGGCGACTCTTCAGGACGAACATGATTTTGTACTCGATTGTGCGGCTGAAGAAATTCCCGTCGTGGCGCCGCTCGAGCTGGCGACTGGGGATACGATCGGGAACTATGAAGGCATTCTATATTCTGTCTTTCCCAAAAAGTCGGGCCGGGAAATGGAACTGCATACCGATGAAGGCTGGCGAAGGCTAGGCAGTCTGGTTGGGCGGATCCATTTGGCGGGTGCCCGTCGGGATGCCGGGAACCGTTTGCAGATGCATCCGGAAACAACCACCATTCCAGAAATCGGCAGTCTGCTGGATGGAAATTTTATGTCGGCGCACCAGGCGGCACGATTCCGGGATGTAACCTCGCGCATTACCGAAATCGCTCTGCGTGAATTTGAGGATGTCGATCTGCAGCGCATTCATGGCGACTGTCATCGGGCCAATATACTCGAACGGCCTGATGAAGGTCTGATGGTGATTGATTTTGACGACATGGTGATGGGGCCGGCCGTACAGGATATCTGGCTGTTGCTGCCCGGTCATGCCAATGATACCCGACATGAGATCAACCTGATTATTGAGGGGTATGAACAATTTGTGGATTTCGACGATCGACAGCTTCGACTGATTGAAATTCTGCGGGCGATGCGTATCATCTATTTTCTTTCCTGGTGCAGCACACAGGCGGAAGATTTTAAATTTCAGCACAACTTCCCGGATTGGGGGAGTGAGCGGTTCTGGCAGCAGGAAATTTCGGATCTGGAACACCAGTACCATGCTATTTTGAACGACAAACGATTGAACGGTGGAGCATTCAATGAGTATTAGTAGAACGGTTAACATTTCGTGTCCTTCCTGCGGAACACAGCAGGATGTGGAATTATATGATGCCATTAATGTGGAATCAGAACCGGAGCTGAAAGATGCACTGATGCTGAATCAGCTGAACCGGGTGGAATGTCCCGACTGTGAACTCAGTTTCCGTGTGGACCTTCCGATGCTATACACCGATCCAAAGAGCAATATCATGATTCATTGGGTGCCGGAAACTGAAGAAGCTTCCCGGGAACAGATTCTGGAGGAATTCGAGCAGTCATTGGAGCAGATGAATGAATTGCTGCCGCCTGATGCCGAGATGCCCAAGGTGCGATTGGTGACCTCCCGTGTTGAGCTGGTGGAACTGATCTTTCTGATTGAAGCCGGATTGAATCACCGGGTCGTGGAATACATTAAATACAGCATCTATACCCGGAACTTGGAGTCGATTGATCCGCATAAATACCGCCTCTTGCTGAATGTGCAGGACTCTACAGACGAGGAGTTTTGTTTTGTGAAGCAGGATGCGCAAAGCCAACAGTTGGGTGATATGCTCCGCTACGGTCGTGAGGCGTACAAATCCATGAGTGAGCTCTATGATGAAAATCCGGATGAGTTTATGGATATGTTTCCCGGGCCGTGTATCAGTGCACGCAACCTGCTGCTCGAGGAAGAAGAGTTAGGTTTGTAGCCCATAAAAAGGTTCCTGCCCCATTCCGGGGATCGGTAACGTAGAGGCGACGCCCCCGTCGCTTTGCACATGAACAGCCTGCCGTTCGGCGGGAACGCGACGAGGGCGTCATGCATGCGATTCTCTCCCAGTAGACGGAACATGAACCTAAAAAAGCCCCGCTGCAGCAGGGCTTTTTTATTTTCGGCATGTAGGAAATCTACTTCAGCTTGCTTTGAACCACACTCAGGTTGGATTCTGCAATTTGCGACCAGCCGCTGTTCGGGTGGAAGGTGATCACATCTTCGTAAACCAGTTTGGCCTCGGCATACATTTCCAGCGATTCCAGGCAGCGTGCTTTTCCAAGCAGTGCAACCGGGGCCAGATGAGAATCCTTATGGGTCTTGGCAAAATCACCGTAGTGGATATGGGCATCGCCCAGTTTGCCTTCCGCTTCTTCGCAGGTAATCTGGTTAAACGTTGCCTGAACCGTCATTTCATGTTTGGGATAATCCCGAATGAAGTCCTTATACAACGCGCTTGCTTCTGCAATTTTTCCGGAATTAAAGTTTTCCTGCGCCAGCCCCATTAAGGCCAACGGAGCAGAGGGGGTGGAACTATAGTCATCGAGAATGGCCTGGTATTCCGCCGCCGTGCTTGCACGTATTAAAGCGGAGTCAGCCTGGGCTTCTTTTTTAAGGCGATTGCTTCTAACCAGCCCGTTAAACAGGAACAGCGCACATATGCCGACAACCACTATTGCGGTCGGTTTTGCGTATTTCTGGAAAAAATTAAGAACTTCAGTCACTTCCGATTGCTCAAGTGCCTGATGTTTCAGCAACTCTTCATGCCGACGTTTTTCGTCTTCGTTCCGTTCCGTATGGTGATCCTGCTTCTCAGCAGATGCTTTTTTCTTTTTCTTTTTTCCTGAACGGGCCGCAGGAGCCGCTTTCGCCGGTTTCGCTGCCGGCTGGGGTTCCGCTACAGGTTCCGGCTCGGGAACAGGCGCAGGCTCGGGTGCAGGAGCGGGTTCCGGTTCCGGGACAGGGGCCGGCTCGGGTTCAGTTGCCGTTTCTGGCTCCACAACGGGTTCGGGTTCAGGAGTCGGTTCTTCAATAATGACGGGCTCGGGCTCGACGATCGGCTCGGGTTCCGGGGCTGGTTCCGGTGTGTTAACAGGTTCGGGTTCCGGTATGGGCTCTGGTTCAGTTGGGACCGGTTCCGGTTCTGCGACAGGCTGCTCTTCAACAACAGCTTCTTCAACCGTTTCTTCTTCCGGCTGCTTCGACTTGTTAATGCTGTTAAGCAGCTCTTCGTGGCTGCTGAGAAAATCCTGTTGTTCCTGTCCGTCGTCTTTTTTTTCTTCACTCATTATGTGTCGTCCTCGTCTGCGTCATTACATCGAAAGCGCATTGTGGCTTTTTGCCGATTGAATTCAAGGATTGTTTGATTCGTAGAGATCGATAATTTCCTGCGCCGTAGGTTCCGGGGAAGGTCGCCCGTTGGTGTCGATCTTATGAGCGATGGCTTCGTATAAGGGTTTTCGGCTTTCAAGTAGCTCTACAATCTTGGCTTCTTTATCGCCGGCGAGCAAGGGGCGGGCACTGTCATGCCGAACTCGGTCAAGTACCGTTTCCGAATTGGCGAGCAGGCAAACAACCAGCCCGTTTTTTTCAAAGTCAGCAATGTTTTCAGGATTAAGGACAATACCGCCGCCCGTGGAAATAATCTGGCCTTCCTGTGCGGCCAGTTCCTGAACAAGTTCCCGTTCCAGAACCCGGAAATGCGGTTCGCCGTCTTCCGCAAAGATTTCATTGATCGATTTTCCAGCCCGTTCAACGATCAGGCTGTCCATATCCAGCAGGGGCATCCCGGTTTTTTCAGCAATCATTTTTCCAACCGTCGTTTTTCCGGTTCCCATGAATCCTACGAGTACAATATTTCGCATGTTATTTCCTCTCCTGTATCCAGAAACAGAAAAAACGCTCCATTAAGGAACGTTTTTTCAAATCAGCTTAAATGTGTATTTAAACGCAGTTTTCGCGAAGTGCTTCGCGGATCTGCTTCACATTCATGTGAACCAGTTGCTCTTCGCTAACACCTGCAGCGACGAGGCGCTCTTTATGTTCCATCAGGCGGCGGCGTTTGAAACGGGCCTTTTTAACTGGGCGGCGCAGTGGCTTTTTGCGCATTGCTCTTCTAATTCTCATAGGAAACCTCTTCCAATTCGTTGGTTAAAAAATCAGTGGAGGAACCTACACGCCCTCCACAAACCGCGCAACCCTTATCTACGGGAAAATTTATACCAAAAATGAGAGTTTTCAGGCATTTACTGCGGATAGTATAAATCACTTAGCTCGCAGTCCATGGATCCGGCATCCTTCCAGTGGCTGGAGGGCATACGTAGGGTCGCAACGGTGCAGGCCGGCATATTGGTGACCTCCTCTCCCGTAAGATGACTGACCAGCCAGCTCATGGATGGATTATGGCCGATCAGCATGGCGGACGTCATGCTGTCATTCAATTCCTGTACAATCTGCAGCAGGGTGCTGGTGGCCGCCTCATACATGGATTTCTTAAAAATGACGTCCTCCTTGAGCACGTTCATGCCGGGCGCCAGCATTTCGAGCGTTTGTACCGCCCGCCAGGCTGAGCTGCAAATAACGATGTCCGGCTGGATTTCCAGTATCTGGAGTCTTTTTCCCATTTCTCCGGCGTCCTGTCTTCCGCGTTCAGACAGCACGCGATCAAAATCCATCTGGCTTGAATCCTGCCAGCCGGAATGAGCGTGTCGGACAAGGTAGAGGGTTCGGGAATCACTCATGGGTATTCCCGAAATTAAAGCTGTTGGGTAGCAGTTTTCCTAGCGTCGTGGCTTCGTAACCCTCGTCTTTCGCGATGTAGACGGGGAAATCCGGGCCGCAGAATTCGACCATAACCTGCCGGCATGCCCCGCAGGGAAACGGGGCGGGGGCTTTGGATGAGGATATGGCCATTGCGCTAAATGCTCTTTTCCCATCCGCAACGGCAGCAAACAGGGCGGTTCGTTCGGCGCAGTTGCTCAGACCATAGGACGCATTTTCCACGTTACATCCGCCGTAAACCTTTCCATCGTCGCAGAGCAGGGCCGCACCAACCCGGTAGTTTGAGTAGGGGGCATGGGCATTTTCGAAAGCTTTGGTGGCTCGATGAATCAACTCTTCAGGCGTCATGGACTTTCCTTATTTTAGTGGGCAGAAAAATGAACGGCAGAAATATGGAACTCTTTATGTGATGGTTTCAAGGGAAATACGGTTGCGGGAAATATTGACCCATTGGATGGTTTCAAGTGGCGTTTTGGCTAGGAATTGGGTGAGATCTTGCCTGTAAATATCTGTATTGTTTTCAAATGTAGTAACCTTTAGTGCTGTGTATGGAGAACAAAGAAGAGCGGACTGTGTAGCTACCGCATTACCGTTCAGAACCACATCGGTTTCATTGCTGCTCAGGCTATAATCGCCAATAAAGTGAAGTATAGCTTCTTCATAAAGGGAACGTTCCAATCCGGTTCCCCAGTCTCGAATTAACTCGATAATCAATGCTTGTTCCGCTGAACCAAATCCGTTTGAGGAGTGAAAACCTGAGTTATGAATACTGAATGAGCAGCGCTCTTGAAGCGTCTGTTTGGCATTAATAAATTCATGTTCCACTTTTTCAGGGCGGAGGTTTACCAACTTTCCATGCTTAAGACCTGTCAGCAGTAAATAATTTAGAAGCTGGCTACGGTGTCGTTGAAGAAGAGTGTCTACAGTCTTTAATTCAAATACGGCCCCCGATGAAGCCAGAATATCCATAAAATAGGATTTCTGAAAATCTCGGAATACCACCCTGATCTCTACTTCGGTCTGGATGTCATCCAACCTGCTTGCTACTGCATTCTTATAAACCTTTTCATCAAATAGGCGGCCCAGTTCGCGGTGAAGCGAAAAGATTTCAGCCATAAAACTATAGGAAACTTCCGCAAATGCTGCTTGAGAAAGAATAGTCAGCGGGGTATCGACCGCAACAGGCATTTTATTCTCCCACTATATTTTTGCCGTCTATGTTTTTGCCCTGGAGATCTGTTGCAAGGGACATAAGAAAGTTGCGAATGGTTGTTTTCATCCGTGGCATTGCGGCCGCGGCGGTTTCATTAACATCTTCATGCGTGAGTTTGGTCGGGCTGATTCCTGCGGCCCAGTTGCATACACAGGACAGGCCGGCCACCTGCATACCTAATGCATTCGCAACAATGGCTTCGGGAACGGTCGACATGCCCACGGCATCCGCTCCCATTGCTTTAAACTGGTTGATTTCGGCAGGGGTTTCAAAGGTAGGGCCCATGGTAGCAATGTAGGTGCCGGATGAGTTTGCACCTGCGTCGAGCAATCTGTTTTGAAGGGATTTATCATACACTTCAGATTGGTCCGGGAAACGGGTGCCGAGTTTGGGATTATGCGGGCCGATCAGGGGATTTGAACCCAGCATATTGATATGGTCGGAAATCGCCATCAATGATCCGGGCGGGAGGTCGGAGCGGATGCCTCCCGAGGCATTGGTAAGCAGAAGGGTATCGGCACCCATCGCATGCAGCAGATAGATCGGAAGAATAACCGGAGTCCAGCCTTCGCCCTCGTACCAATGGCGCCGCCCCTGAAAGATCATGATTTCCATTCCCTCCAGTTCGGTCAGCAGCAGTTTTCCTGCATGGCCCATTACGCCCGTTTTTCCAAAGCCCGGAATGCGGGTGTAGGGAATGTCTTTTCCGCCGAGATCCTCCACTGCTTCGCCCCAGCCGGAACCGAGGATGAGTCCGCATTTGGGTTTTGCGTCCGGCCATATTTTCTGGATCGCCTCGGCGGCTGAATCAAGTGTGAGCTGGTTGATTTGTGTATTCATAGGGTATGAGTTTAGGGGGTGTAACGTTCTGAATCAATCATCAGATTAGGTTTGAACGATAGAGGCATTTTAAACAAACTGTATGCTTCTTGGTATAAAAGAGGATTTGAATCAGATGCGAGGCAGGCTTTTCCCTTTTCTGAATTGGCGAATAACGGCCGGTAGTTTGCGCGCCGACTTTATTGCCGGATTAACGGTGGCACTGGTGCTGATTCCGCAGTCAATGGCCTATGCCCAGCTGGCGGGCCTGCCCGTGGTGATGGGGCTGTATGCCTCCTGCATCCCGGTGTTAATTGGTGCGCTATGGGGATCTTCAAATCACCTGCAGACCGGCCCGGTCGCGATGACTTCACTGCTGACAGGAACTGTGCTGCTCCCCCTGGCGGTTCCTGAATCGGCCGAATACATTGTGCTGGCCGGTGTGCTTGCAGTATTTATCGGTTGCATCCGACTCTTGGTGGGAATCACTCGCCTGACCGTTCTTGCCAATTTTCTCTCGAAGCCGGTGGTAGATGGTTTTGTGCACGCCGGAGTGCTGGTCATTGCAACTTCCCAGGTGAGCAAGCTGTTTGGTTTGCAACTGGAATCCGGAGGATGGTATCTGGGCCGGTTATGGGAAATGTTCTGCCGAATAGGAGAGCTTAACTTCCTATCGGCACTCATTGGCGGCGCTTCGGTTTTTGTGCTGATTCTCGTAAAACGCTTTTTACCCCGATGGCCGGCGGCCTTGATTGTTGTGGCAGGCTCAACGCTGGTGGTTTACCTGTTCGGGTTGCACGATCCCGAGCGCGTCGCCAGTCCATTGAGTATTGTCGGCCATATTCCCAGCGGTCTGCCCCGGCCGGTAGCACTTAATTTTGAATGGGCTGAACTCTGGAAAATGGTTCCCGGAGCATTGGTGATTACTTTTATTGGTTTTATGGAAATGTGTGGTGTGGCCAAAGCTGTAGCCGCAAAAAGCCGTCAGCCACTGGATCTTAACCAGGAGGTAATTGGTCAGGGTCTCGCCGCCGTTTCCTCCGGGTTCTCGGGCGGGTATTCGGTCAGCGGCTCACTTTCGCGGACGGCCCTGAACTATTCGGCCGGGGCAAGAAGCGGCATGAGTGCAATATTTACGGGTCTATTTGTCGCCGTCTTTCTCATGTTCCTTTCGCGCACTATATATTGCCTGCCCAAAGCGACGCTCGGAGCGATTATTATTGTGGCCGTAATCAACCTGCTCGATTTTAAGCGGCTGTTCGGCTACTGGAAAATCAGTCCGGTTGAAGGCTTTACCGCCGCTTTAACCTTTGTCGCCACGTTACTTTTTGCGCCTCAACTGCAGAATGGTATTCTCGTAGGAGCGGCACTCTCGATCGTTATCTTCCTGTTTCAGACGCAGAAACCCCATGTCGTGCTGCTGGGGCGGCATCACGATGGAAGCTATCGGACCCACGACCGCTATGGGTTGGAAGTGGATCCCACGATGCCGGTCATCCGGTATGACGGGCGGCTGTTTTTTGCCAATGCCTCTTATTTTGAAAAAATGGTACTGGATACCTGCGGGGCTTACCCGAATGCCGCTTATCTTGCCGTTGACTGTCAGGGAATGAATGCCATTGATGCCACGGGTGTGGAAGTGCTTGCTGACATGGTTTTCAAGTTAAGGGAAAACGGAGTTGAAATATTGTTCGCACAAATGAAATATCCGGTTCGGCATATGCTTGAAAAGGGCGGAGTTTTTGAAGAAATCGGCGAGCAAAACTTTTTCCACCGGCTCGACGATGCCCGGAATACAGTCCATGATAAATTATTAGAGGGTACGGACTACAGTATCTAACCCCCGAGTCCTGCCATAAAATGAAACTGCACACATACATTCCATTTCTGCGTTGGTTTCCCATCAAAGGGAGTACCGTCAGGGCTGATCTGATTGCCGGCCTGACGGTTTCGCTTGTGCTGATTCCACAGTCGATGGCGTATGCGGAACTTGCAGGGCTTCCGCCGTGGATCGGTCTCTATGCGGCATTTCTCCCCGTCATTCTGGGGGGGCTTTGGGGATCTTCCAATCATCTGCAAACCGGGCCGGTTGCCATCATCGGATTGCTGACCGCATCTGTACTGGGGCCGTTGGCTTTAGCCGGGAGTGCTGAATATACCCTGTTGGCAGCGAAACTGGCATTTTTGGTTGGTTTGGTTTGGGCCTTGGTCACAGCCCTTCGGCTTACGTTTATCATCAATTTCCTGTCGCGTCCGGTTATTGAAGGTTTTGTCCATGCCGCGGCGTTGATTATTGCTACCTCGCAACTGGGCAAAATTGTAGGGATCGAGATGGTGCGCGGGGACTATTATCTGGCCGACCTGTTTACCCTGATTACCCGGTTGGGAGAAATCCATGGGCCCAGCCTGATGATTGGCGGAACCTCCGTGGTGGTCCTGGTGCTGGGACAAAAGTTTTTTCCGCGGTTTCCAACCGCATTGATCGTCGTAGCCATCGGAACGGCCGTTGTCTATTTCCTGGGTTTGAGTGATGCTGAACGAACCGATGGCTCAGTTGCAATTGTCGGTAATATTCCGACCGGTCTGCCAAAGCCGGTATTGGCCCTGCCCGGTGGTCGTGATCTATTGCAGCTTCTCCCCGGAGCCTTGGTTATTGCGTTTGTGGGATTCATGGAAATGGCTTCTATTGCCCGGGCGCTTGCCGCACGAAGCCGTCAAAAACTGAATCTGAACCAGGAAATGGCCGGGCAGACCCTGGCCGTTATGGGCAGTGCATTTTCCGGAGGCTTTCCGGTCAGCGGATCCTTTTCCCGGTCGGCGTTGAATTATTCCTGCGGAGCAAAGAGTGGCTTAAGTGCGGTATTCACCGGCCTGTTTGTCATGTTCTTTTTGCTGTTTCTTACTCCGCTTCTGCATTATCTGCCGAAAGCCGTGCTGGCTGCCATTATCATGACCGCCGTGTTGCGGCTGATCAATTTTAAGCAGCTGTGGCATTATGTGCAGGTGAACAAGGCCGATGGCATTGCGGCATGGGGAACCTTTGCCGCAACGCTGCTCTTTGCTCCCCATCTGGAGAAAGGCATCATTCTGGGAGCCTCCATTTCAATTTTCATTCATCTCTATCGGATGATGCGTCCGCACGTTGCTTTGCTGGGGCACCACCCCGACGGAGCCATGCGAGATGCCGACCTGCATGGCCTGGAAATAGATCCAAACCTGCCGGCCGTACGAATTGATGGACGGCTCTTTTTTGCCAATGCCTCGTATTTTGAAGAGAGTGTGTATTCTGTGTGCGAGCGTTTTCCGCAGGCCCGGTATATTGCCATCGTCAGTGACGGTATTAATGAAATTGATGCTTCCGGAACGGAAATGCTCAAGGATGTTGCATCGCGCCTGCAGGCGAACGGGGTGCAGTTGCTGTTTGTTGGCGTAAAAAACCAGGTGAAAGGTGTGATGCAGCTCAGCGGTTTAGACCGTGAAGTGGGCGAAGAAAACTTCTTCGGCACATTCGATTCCGCGCGGACCGAAATCTATAACCGCCTCCCGTCCGACCTGACCTACACGATCTAGGATTAATCTAATGAGGATAGTTCTTTTTCTCAATCTGCTGTTTTTGCTTTGCCTGAACACGCCGGCGGAAACGCTGCGCGTTTTGTTTGTCGGCAATAGCTACACGTATGTGCATAACGTTCCTGCGTTGTTGCAAAAGATGGCTGAGGCCAAAGGGCATCAATTGGAATATGAACAGCAGACGCCCGGCGGCCGATCCTTTCAGCAGCATTGGAAAGAGGGTAAGGCTGTTGAAAAGATGCAGAAGGGCGCATTTGATATTGTGGTCTTCCAGAATCAGAGTTTTGAGCCGGTGGGGGATCCTTCAACGATGTTGAAGTATGGAACCCTGCTTGCGGCGGAAGCGGACAAGAGCAAGGCCCGTAAAATCTACTTCCTCACGATGGCTTATAAGGAACCGGTTGGCTGGATGAAAAAGGAAAGCGCCGAGGCGCAGCGCGGGGCAAAACTTTTTCCCGAAATGCATGATCGGTTGGTAGAGGCGTATTCCCGGCTGGCGCGCAAAACCTCCGGTGAGGTTGCTCCGGTAGGCATCGCCTGGAAACAGGCCTACGAATCCATTCCGGGAGTGGGGCTGCATGGCCCCGACCATTCACACCCTTCATCGACGGGAGCCTACCTTACGGCCCTGGTTTTCTATTCAACGATCTATGGAGAACCGCCGCAGGATATGCCGGGAAAATTGACGGTGCCGGCACGGAAAAAGGGCAAGCCGCCAACAAAAATCGACCTCGATTCGGAAACCCGGAAGGCTCTCGAAGCTGCGGCATGGAAAGCCTGTCGCGAGTTTAGCCTGTAGTCAGCCGGACAATGTGCTGCAGCACGTTGCAGGCCGTCAGATATTCCCTGATATCCACATATTCCTCGACCTGGTGGAATTTGTGTGATCCCGTTCCAAGGGTAACAGTCGGCAGGCCTTTTTCATTAAAGTTGTTGGCATCGAGACCGGCGTCCATCACGAGCGGATTCGGCTTCTTGCCGGCAGCTTCCACCGCCTTGCCGGCAAGTTGCACACACGGCTCCGTCTTTTTCAGGCGGAAGGCATTGTAGTCGGAGATCGTGGTAAACTTAACCTTGCCGCACTTACCTTTGTCGTTGGTGACGCTCTTGGCGGCGGCTTCAAAGCTGTTCTTGTAGACCTTGACGATCTGTTTCAGGAAGGCCGGGCTATGGCTGCGGCATTCGCCGGTCATGGTACATTGATCCATCACCTGATTGCTGGCCTCGCCTCCATTGACGGATCCGAGGTTGGACGTGCCGACCCGGTTGCCCTTGATGATTTTTCCAAAGTATCCTTTTTCGGCAATGGCCGCCATCGCCTTGGATCCGATAAGCCCTGCTGAAATGCCTTTATGCGGTTCGAGACCGGCGTGGGTGGAAATACCTTTAATCTCCGCCTCCCAGCGCACGGCACTCATCGCTCCGATCACGAGCTCGTTAGGGAACTGTCCATCGAGATTAAAACCCATGGCGGGGTTGCCCAGATCCTTGAAACGCACCATGCGCGATCCGTGAAGTCCGTTTTCTTCGGCAATCGGAAAAAGAAAGGTAATCGGCGGGTGGGGGAGTTTGGTGGTCAGAATGGTTTCGCACAGGGTTACCATGGCCGCGCAGCCGGAGCGGTCGTCCCCGCCCAGTCCGGTATTGCCCTTCGCCACCACGCGGTTGCCCTTGATGATCGGGACGGCACCTTTGCAAAGCGGAACGGTATCCATATGGGCCGAAAACAGTATGCGCGGTGCCGTTTTAACGGTGCCCGGAAGTTGTACGATCAGGTTACCGATCTCAAAACCTTCGCCCAGGCGTTTATGCGCATCGTCGGTTTTAATCCAGGCCTTTTTGCATCCGGCTGCGATCAGCTTTTTAGTGATGGCGGCCACCACTTTCGATTCCTGCCCCGTGGGGCCTTCCACAGCCAGCAGGTCCATCAGATGAGTCATCGCTCGGTCTTTATTAATCATAACAGTCCTTTGTTTTCACGGCATGAATCCTACCCATACACAACGCCGCGTCTATGAAAAATAAGAAGAACGTTATGGATGAGCCCCGGCGCTCATAACGATGGCCGAATCAACGGACGTTTTTAAGTGGGCGGACAACCTCAGATGGCTGGTTCGATCTTTTTTTGGTATTCATTTAACCTAATTAATAAATCTAATATTTTAGCTCTCTCATCTGGGGACAATTTGACAGGTGATTTCCATCCTCCATTTTCATGGGGAACTAACTCAAAATCTTTTTTCTTTTTAGGCAAGGGATAGCGACCTCCCCAAAGGACGATTTTAGTTAATATTTCTAAATAATCTCTGTCCTTTTCGGTTAGGGGGAATTCTGTTTTCTCGATGAGATCAATGGTCTTGTGGATCAAGTCAGGATATTTCCCTGTTTCCTTTTGAAAGATACCTTTGATTACATTTTCAAGTGCCAAACCAAGTAGAAAATAAGATACGTCTAGTAATCCAATATCAGTATGGAGCTCCGTAGTCAGCGGTTGTTTTTTGTTGGATCGTTTACGAAATTCTTCAAAGGATATTTGATATTGATCCCAACACAGCTCTGAAGCTCTTCGTAGTTCATCAGCTTTTACATACCAAAAAAGATGAGTTTCCTTTTGACGATTAAATTGTTCGTCATGCCATTTTGGATATTCATTTTTCATTTCATGAATCGAACGTTCAGCCTGACCTGCCGTGTCTTGTGCGTTGCCTGACTCGACGGGCGTTTTCACGGTAAGGTCAAGGCTCTTGAATCCCCTCTAACCCCTTTTATTGGGGGCTGCGTTTTATTAAACTAAAAAA